>NZ_CP110396.1:2400000-3000000 GCF_029910215.1 Paraburkholderia sp. D15
TTTGACATCGAGAGTAAAAAATCTCCGGAATAAAGGCGATCGAGGCGGGTTTACGGTCAGGTCACGTCCATGAACATGAACGGGCGTCGCGACCTGTTAGCGGCATCACGTTATCGCGTGATTGCGTGTTTGCATGATTGCGTTCGCCGACCTTGAACTCTCTTTTTTCGAACCGCCATGAAAACTCTTCGTCTCCCGAATGTCGCCGCAGTTGCAACACTCACTGCGCTCACCGCACTCACCGCATTGAGCGCGGCGCTTTTTCCCGGCATCGCGTCGGCGCAAACCACGTCGCAAGTTGCGCCTGTGCGAGCCAATAACGTCGTGCTGGTGCATGGCGCATGGGCCGACGGTTCCAGCTGGAACGGCGTGGTGGAACGCCTGCAGGCAGCCGGCATGCATGTGACGGCAGTGCAGAATCCGCTCACGTCGCTCGCGGATTCGGATGCCGCCACACGCCGCGCGCTGGCATTGCAGGATGGTCCCACGGTGCTCGTCGGTCATTCGTGGGGCGGCACGGTGGTCAGCGATGTGGGCGGCGACCCGAAGGTCTCGGCGCTGGTCTACGTCGCCGCGCGTGCGCCCGACGCCAACGAGGATTTCGTCGCGCTGTCGGGCAAGTTTCCGACCATGCCGGTACGCGCGGGCGTCGAAAATCATGACGGGCTGACGACGATTTCCGAAACGGCCTACCTCCGCTATTTCGCCAACGGCGTCACGCCGGATCAGGCGAAGGCGCTGTACGCGGAGCAATGGCCGACCGCTGCTTCGCTGTTCGGCGAGCGGACCACGTCGGCGGGCTGGCACGTGAAGCCGGTCTTCTACGCCGTGTCTCGTGACGATCAGACGATCTCGCCCGATCTCGAACGCTTTCTCGCCGCGCGCATGAAGGCGAAGACGATCGAGCTGGATGCGGGGCATCTGTCGCTCGTGTCGCATCCGCAGGAAATCGCCAACCTCATTCTTCAAGCAGCGGGTCACGAAGCGGGCGCCGCGACGACCACTGCGGCGACCACCGCGGCGACTTCCGTCAAGAACTGATGTAGGCCGGTCGCGTCCAGGCGGTGCGGTATGATTGGCGCCAAAAACCCAAGGACGCGTCCACGCCGATGAAAGAAGAATCGCCGAAAGCCATTTTCTATGCCCTTGCCGCCAACCTCGGCATTGCCGTCTGCAAGTTCGCGGCAGCCGCGTTCACCGGTTCCGGCTCGATGTTCGCCGAGGCGATTCACTCCACCGCCGATTGCGGCAATCAACTGCTGTTGCTGTTCGGCCTGCGCGAAGCGCGCAAACCCGCGAGCCCGTTGCATCCCATGGGCAGCGGCCGCGAAATCAATTTCTATTCGTTGCTGGTGGCGTTGCTGCTGTTTTTCGTCGGCGGTGCGTTCTCGGTCTATGAAGGCGTACATCGTCTGTTCGCGCGCGAGCCGCTGCAATACGCGTATGTGGCGCTGACGGTGCTGGGCGTGTCGGTCGTGCTGGAGGCGCTGTCGCTGTGGGGCGCGGTCAAGGAAATTCGCAAGACGCATCCGGATAAAAGCATGTGGCGCTGGTTTCGCGAAACGCGCGAGTCGGATCTGCTGGTGGTCGCGGGCGAAGACATTGCCGCGTTGGCGGGTCTCGCGATGGCCTTCGCCGCGGTGTTGCTGACCATGATTACCGGCAATCCGCTGTACGACGCGTTGGGTTCGATCGGCGTGGGGTTGCTGCTGATGGCGATCGCGTGGCTGGTGGCGCGCGAAGTGAAGTCGATGATCGTCGGCGAATCGGCGAGTCCGGAAGTACGCCGCGCGATCGAGGCGCATCTGCGCGCGCGCAGCGAGATTCGCAGCATCATCAATATGATCACGCTGCAATGGGGGCGTCACGTGGTGGTGGCCGTGCAGGCGGAAATGATCGATTACGCGAGCGGCCGCGCGATGGTGGACGCGATCAACGTGATCGAGGCGGACCTGCAGGCGGCGTTCCCGCAAGTCCGCTGGGTGTTTTTCGAACCGGACGTGCCGCGCGCTTGAGGTGGTCGTTATTGCTTCGACTACCTTGATCGCGCGTTATCGTGTTCGCTTTACCGCCCGTTCATTTGAATCCCGCCACCGCGTGCGGCACGTAAAGTTCTTCGAGTTGACGGATTTCGTCGTCGCTCAGATTCAACGAGAGTGCCGCGACCGCGTCGTCGAGGTGATGCAGTTTCGTTGCACCGACGATCGGCGCGGTAATCGGCTTCTTCTGCAATACCCACGCTAGCGCGACCTGCGCACGCGGCACGCCGCGCCCGTCGGCAATCTTGCCGACCCGCTCGACGATTTTCCGATCCGCGTCTTCGGTCTGCGCATACAGCGTGCGGCCGAATTCGTCGGTTTCGGAGCGGGCGCTTTCAGTGTTCCAGTCGCGGGTCAAACGTCCGCGCGCGAGCGGACTCCATGGAATCACACCGATTCCTTCGCTTTCGCACAGCGGCAGCATTTCGCGCTCTTCCTCGCGGTACAGCAGGTTCACGTAGTTCTGCATCGTCACGAAACGCGTCCAGCCATGGCGCTCGGCGACGTGCAATGCCTTGGCGAATTGCCATGCGTACATCGACGACGCGCCGATATAGCGAGCCTTGCCCGCCTTCACGACATCGTGCAGCGCCTCCATGGTTTCCTCGATCGGCGTGCGGTCGTCCCAGCGATGGATCTGATACAGGTCGACGTAGTCGGTACCGAGCCGCCGCAGACTGTGATCGATCTCCGACATGATCGCCTTGCGCGACAGCCCCGCGCCGTTCGGACCCGGATGCATGCGGCTGTTGACCTTGGTGGCCAGCACGATCTCGTCGCGCTTCGCAAAATCCTTCAGCGCGCGGCCGACGATCTCCTCGCTGGTGCCGTCCGAATAGACGTTCGCGGTGTCGAAGAAATTGATGCCGTGATCGAGCGCCTGCTTGATGAAGGGCCGCGCCGCTTCGTCGTTGAGCGACCAGGGATGCGTGCCGCGTGCGGGCACGCCGTAACTCATGCAACCGAGACAAAGACGCGATACATCGAGGCCGGTGCGGCCGAGTTTCACATAGTCCATCGTGGTGCTCCAGGTGGGAGTGAGGTGCACAAAGGCGGTGCGTGACGCGTGACAGGGCGTTCCGTGATGCGGCGGACCTTCGATTATAGAAACGCGGCGAAGAACGCGCAGTGAGGCGGGCTGAACCGAGGATCGAATAGGGAGGTTGAGCCGATCCGCATTGTTTTACGAATTACCGTGGCGTGGCGCGGTGGAATTGATGCGCTGCGTAGTGGCAAACGGTTTCGTCACACCTATACTTCTTTCGGCTTGAAAGCGGCACACTCTCTCAACCTGCATCACAAGCACAAAAAGGAAGATATCGATGCTGACTCGTACACTCGGTGCGCTTTGCGCGGTCACGCTGGCTGCTTGCGCGGCCTTTACGTCAGGCCCCGCCAGCGCGGACGACAATGCCGGTTTCTCGCAAGCGGACTACGGTTCGCACGGCCGCCCCGTCAAGGTGATGATCATTTCGATGTTCGGACCGGAAGGGCAGGTGTGGCTCGACCGCCTCGGACCGTGGCGCGATATTGCCGTCGACGGTCTATCGCCCGATTACCCGACAGTTCATTGCAACAAGCAGGATGTGTGCGTGATGACCACCGGCATGGGTCACGCGAATGCCACCGCGTCGATCATGGCGTTGACGTTCTCGCCGCGTTTCGATCTGCGGCATACGTACTTCATGGTGGCGGGCATCGCGGGTATCGATCCGCAGCAGGGCACGGTGGGTTCGGCCGCGTGGGCGAAGTACCTGGTGGACTTCGGCATTCAGTGGGAACTCGACGGACGTGAAATTCCGCCGGGCTGGAATACCGGCTACCTCGGCATCAACACGACGGGGCCGACGGTCAAGCCGCCGCTGGACTATCGCACCGAAGTCTTCCAGTTGAATCCGCAGCTTGCCGATACCGCGTTCGCGCTGTCGCGCAACGTCGCGTTGTCGGATAACGCGCAGGCCCAGGCCGCGCGCGCCAAATATTCCTATGCCCCGGCCAACCGGCCGCCCGCGGTGATTCAATGCGACACGCTCGCCGGCGACACGTGGTGGTCGGGTACGCTGATTGGTCAACGCGCGCGCGACTGGACCAAAATCATGACGGACGGCAAGGGCGTCTACTGCACGACGCAGCAGGAGGACAACGCGACCTACGAAGCGCTGAAGCGCGCGGCGTCGGTGCATAAGGTCGATCTGAATCGCGTGGCGGTGGTGCGTGCGGGTTCCGACTTCGACCGTCCGTACGACGGGCAGACCAGTGCCGACAATCTGCTGAACTATGCGGCGCAAGGCGGCTTCACGATCGCGATCGAAAACCTGTTCCGCTCGGGTAATCCGCTGGTGCAGGATATTTCCACGCATTGGGGCGAATGGCGCGACGGCGTGCCGAAGCGTTAATTCCGTCGTATTGCGACTACATTGCCGATCGACGGTTAATCAAGCTTCGATCGAAGCCGCATGAAAAACGAGCCTGCCGGCGGAGGATCGCTCCGCGGTCAGGCTCGCACACTGCCAACGACACACTTACCGTTGCGGCGCGCGATACGGCGTCCACACGGCGGCGTCGGAATCCCAATGGTCGAGTTCTGAAGGTGTCATGATGTGCTCCTTTTTGAAGAGTGCATGTTTGGCGCCGCGTCGATCATTTCTTCTGGAAACCGAATCATCGCGACGGCTTTGACTTCTTTGCGTCCAGTCTGGCGTGTCGCCTTATTGCCCTTCGGCCACGCGCGTCACGTCGCCGTTATGGCCTTCCTGCAACGCGATACGCGCGGCTTGGGTCTGACCGATCAGGCCTTTGTTCGGATACGTGGTGCGATTCAGCGAAGGCAACGAACCGTCGCGATACGCGGCGACCAGTTCAGCCTGCACTTCGGCGCGCGTCTTGCCCGTGGTGGGCGTCGTGGCCGTAGCCTGGGCTTGGTATGTGCCCGCGTGGCCGATGCCGCCACCGCCTTGCGCGAACGCCGGGGCGCCGAGAGCGCCGGCAAGCAGCGAAAGAGCCAGACCTGCTAACAGATTGCGTTTCATGATTCACTCCTGTCGATTCGTTGGCAGCGCACCGGGCGCCGCGACAGGGTGAAATGTAGACGTCGGGAGAGTGCGGATAAATCGCGCTTTCACGAAATGAATTGTCGCGATTCCGGAACAATCGTCGTGAAGCCCGTGTGAACAGCAGGAGAGGAGGGAGATCAAGAAGAGACAACCGCGGCATTAGCGCCGCGGTTGGAATTCACTGTTTCAAAACCTGTACTTCAACAGAACTTCGACAAATAACCCCTAAATTAAGCGGGTTTTCTCGCGTCGGCGGTTGTCGTCGTTTCCGAGCTCATGCAACCCATTCGGTGATGACGGGCGTGTCGAGTTCAGGTGCGGACTCGCGTTCTTCGAACGTGCGCTTCGTGCACGTTGCGTCGAGACGGCCGCGTCCGCTGAGCAACGGACAACGGTCGAACACCTCCGCGATCCAGTCTACGAAAACGCGGACTTTAGGCGACAGATGACGACTGTGCGGATAGACTGCGGAAATCGGCATCGGCAGTGGTTTAAGTTCCGGCAACACCTCCACCAACTGTCCCGAGCGCAGATGCGGCAACACCATGAAGAGCGCTGGCTGAATCAGACCGAAGCCTTCGAGTCCGCAAGTCACGTACGCGTCGGCGTCGTTCACCGAAACAATGCTCTTCATTTTCACTTCGACTTCTTTGCCATCCACCATGAAGGCCCAATCGAGCGTGCGACCCGTGCGGCTCGAAAAGTAATTGACCGCTTTGTGATTGTCCAGGTCTTCGAGCGAAGACGGCATGCCAAACCGCTCGATGTATTCCGGCGCCGCGCAGGTGACCCCTTCGAACAGGCCGATTCGTCGCGCCACCAGCGAGGAATCCTGTAGCGCGCCTACCCGCACCACGCAATCCACGCCTTCCTGCAGCAGGTCGACCGGACGATCCGTCAGACCCAGTTGCAGGTCGATATCCGGATAGCGCGTGTGGAATTCACACAGCGAAGGAATCACCAGCAGACGCCCGATCGAGCCGGGCATGTCGATGCGCAGTTTGCCGTGCGGCTTTTTATTGCCGCTCTGGAAACTCGCCTCGGTTTCCTCGACATCCGCGAGGATGCGCACGCAACGTTCGTAATACGCCGCGCCGTCCGGCGTGAGCGACAGACGCCGCGTGGTCCGGTGCATCAAGCGCGTGCCGAGGAACGCCTCGAGATTCTGGATGATGGTAGTGACCGATGCGCGCGGCAGGTCGAGCGTTTCCGCTGCGCGGGTAAAGCTGTTGGTGTCGACGACACGCGTGAACACTTGCATGGCCTGAAGCCGGTCCATTGCAAACCTCCGGAAGGGGCGGGCGCACTGAGCGGAAACCGAATCCGCAGACAATCGCAGTGGATTGTTCAAGGGCGCCGAATTGTGTTGCCGGATTATAGGCATTTATTTACGAGTCTGCCGAACCCACAATTCGCACCATTGAAGTTCTATGCGCATTGCGCGGCTCGACATGGATGCATTTAAACCGCCGTACTCCTTCGTGCCCACCGGTAGCGGTGTGGCAGAGGCCGACAGCACGGCACTCGAGGTCACTGACGTACAGATCGAAGGGTACGCCCAGGACATTACGTTGCGTTTGTACCGGCAAGGCCGGAAAACCGCACTGCCGGTACTGCTTTATTTCCACGGCGGCGGCTTCACGAAGGGCTCGATCGAATGCGCGGACTACGCCGCGCGCTATTTCGCCGAACACTTACCTGCGCTGGTGGTGTCGGTCGGTTACTCGCTGGCGCCGCAGTTTCCTTTTCCGGCGGCGCCGGAGGACGCGCATCGCGCGGCGCTGTGGGTGCAGACACGGGCCCGCGCATTCGGCGGCAACAGCAGGAAGGTCGGCGTGGCCGGCCACGATGCGGGCGGCCAATTGGCCAACTGCCTCGCGTTTATCGCACGCGATCGCGGCGACGTGCAGATTGCCGCGCAAGCGTTGTTCGGGCCGATGCTCGATCCGAGCCTCACGCGGCTCGGCGATGAAAAGCGGCTCGGCTCGGATATCACGGCAAAAGAATGCGCGGCGTGCTACCGCGCGTATCTGCCGCAAGCGTCGCAACGCATGCATCCGTATGCCGCGCCGCTCGAATCGTCGCGGCTCGCGGGCCTGCCGGCCACGCTGATC
This sequence comes from Paraburkholderia sp. D15, assembly GCF_029910215.1. Lineage (NCBI taxonomy): Bacteria > Pseudomonadati > Pseudomonadota > Betaproteobacteria > Burkholderiales > Burkholderiaceae > Paraburkholderia > Paraburkholderia sp. D15. The sequence continues at coordinate 2,407,207 of NZ_CP110396.1, forward strand.
GCGACGGCGCAAAACGACGTGCTGCACGTGGAGGCGGAGAAATACGCCAGCAGCCTGATCGACGCGGGTGTGCTGACCCAGGTGGTCCGCTATCCGAGCGTGTCGCATGCGGCACTGGCCGATCATCCGCCCGCGTTGCAGGAGGCGGTGCGATTTTTTCAGTGGCGCTTCGACGCACGCGCTCACCGATGAACAGAAATAACCAGACAGTCAATCAACGATACCGGGAGCTACTTATGACCATCCTTCCTCTTTCCCGTCGCCGTGTGGCGATCGCAGCGCTTGCCGTTCTCGTCGTGGCCGGGCTGGGCACGTTCGGCGCGATCCGCGTCGATGCGAGCTCGCCGGCCGCACCGACCATCGTGCCGGAAGTCGACGTCGCCACCGTGGTGCAGAAGACGATCACCGACTGGCAGAGCTATTCGGGCCGTCTCGAAGCCGTCGAAAAAGTCGATGTGCGTTCGCAGGTGCCGGGCACCATCGTGTCCGTCAATTTCAAGGACGGCGCGCTCGTGAAGAAAGGCGACACGCTGTTCGTGATCGATCCGCGTCCGTACGCAGCGGAAGTGGATCGCGCCGAAGCGCAACTCGCGGCCGCGCAGGCGCGCACGGGTTACACGCAAAGCGATTGGGAGCGTGCGCAACGCCTGATCGTCGACAACGCGATCGCCAAGCGCGACTACGACGACCGCCAGAACGCCGCGCGCGAAGCGAGCGCCAACCTGAAGGCCGCGCAGGCCGCGCTCGAAACCGCACGCATCAACCTCGGCTATACGAAGATCGTCGCGCCGGTATCGGGTCGCGTGTCGCGCGCGGAAATCACGGTGGGCAACGTGGTGGCCGCGGGCGCGAGCGCGACGCCGCTGACCACGCTGGTGTCGGTGTCGCCGATCTACGCATCGTTCGACGCGGACGAACAAACGTACCTGCAGTACCTGAGCCGCGCGAAAGACGGCAGCAAGGTGCCGGTGGAACTCGGCCTCGCCGACGAAACCGGCTATTCGCGCAGCGGCACGATCGAGTCGGTGGACAACCGTCTGGATACGTCGTCCGGCACGATCCGTGTGCGCGCGCGCTTCGATAACCAGGACGGGTCGCTGATTCCCGGCTTGTACGCACGCGTGAAGGTCGGCGGTAGCGCGCCGCATCCGGCGCTGCTGATCGACGACGCCGCCGTCGGCACCGACCAGGACAAGAAGTTCGTGCTGGTGGTCGATCAGAACAACAAGGTCGCGTATCGCGAGATTTCGGTGGGCAGCATGCAGGGCAATCTGCGCGTGGTGAAGGGCGGCTTGCAGGCGACCGACCGTATCGTCGTGAATGGCGTGCAGCGTGTGCGTCCGGGCGATCAGATCCGCGCCCACATGGTGCCGATGGATGCCGATGTGGATCCGAACAGCGCGCCGCTTGCGCAATCGCCCGCGCAAGCGACGAAGCCAGCACAGACGCAGTCGCAGACGCAGGCACAAGCGCAGCCGCGCACCAAGTCGGACAAGAATTCGTGAGTTGAGTGCGCCGCGAGCCGAACCCGGCGGCGCATCCTCCAACGTTAAGAGCTTTCCATGAACATATCCAAATTCTTTATCGATCGGCCGATCTTTGCCGGCGTGTTGTCGGTACTGATTCTGCTGGCGGGCATCATTTCGCTCTTCAAGCTGCCGATCTCGGAGTACCCGGAAGTCGTGCCGCCGTCCGTGGTGGTGCACGCGCAGTATCCGGGCGCGAATCCGAAGGTGATCGCCGAGGCGGTCGCCTCGCCGCTCGAAGAGCAGATCAATGGCGTCGAGAACATGCTGTACATGCAGTCGCAAGCGAACAGCGACGGCAATCTCACGCTGACGGTGACCTTCAAGCTCGGCACCAATCCGGACCTCGCGACGCAACTGGTGCAGAACCGCGTGAACCAGGCGCTGCCGCGTTTGCCGGAAGACGTGCAGCGGCTCGGCGTGACGACCATCAAGAGCTCGCCGACGCTGACCATGGTGGTCCACCTGATCTCGCCGAACAATCGTTACGACATGACGTATCTGCGCAACTACGCGCTGCTGAACGTCAAGGATCGTCTCGCGCGGATTCAGGGCGTGGGTGAAGTGCAACTGTGGGGCTCGGGCGACTACGCGATGCGCGTGTGGCTCGATCCGCAGAAAGTCGCGCAGCGCGGTTTGACGGCGACCGAAGTGGTCAACGCGATTCGCGAGCAGAACATCCAGGTGGCGGCCGGTGTGATCGGCGCATCGCCTTCGGTGCCGGGCACGCAGTTGCAGCTGTCGGTGAATGCGCGCGGCCGCTTGCGCACTGAAGGCGAATTCGGCGACATCATCGTCAAGACCACGCCGGACGGTGGCGTGACCTATCTGCGCGACGTCGCGCGGATCGAACTCGCGGCTTCGGAATACGGGCTGCGTTCGTTGCTCGACAACAAGCCGGCGGTCGCGCTCGCGATCAACCAGGCACCGGGCGCGAACTCGCTGGCGATTTCCGATCAGGTGCGCTCGGCGATGAAGGAACTCTCCGAAGACATGCCGGCGGGCGTCGAATACAAGATCGTCTATGACCCGACGCAGTTCGTGCGTTCGAGTATCGAGGCGGTCGTGCATACGCTGCTCGAAGCGATCGCGCTGGTGGTGATCGTGGTGATCGTGTTCCTGCAGACGTGGCGCGCGTCGATCATTCCGTTGATCGCGGTGCCGGTGTCGATCGTGGGGACGTTTTCGCTGCTGCTCGCGTTCGGCTTCTCGATCAATGCGCTGTCGCTGTTCGGCATGGTGCTCGCGATCGGGATCGTGGTGGACGATGCGATCGTGGTGGTGGAGAACGTCGAGCGGAACATCGAGAACGGGCTGAGTGCGCGCGATGCGACGTACAAGGCGATGCAGGAGGTGAGCGGGCCGATCATCGCGATCGCGCTGACGCTGGTCGCCGTGTTCGTGCCGCTCGCGTTCATGACGGGCCTGACGGGTCAGTTCTACAAGCAGTTCGCGATGACCATCGCGATCTCGACGGTGATCTCGGCGTTCAACTCGCTGACGCTGTCGCCGGCCTTGTCCGCGATGCTGTTGCGCAGCCATGGTGCGAAGGAAGACTTCCTGACGCGCGTGATGAATCGTCTGCTCGGCGGTTTCTTCAAGCGCTTCAACAAGGTGTTCCATCGCGGCTCGACCGAATATGGCCGCGGCGTGACCGGCGTGCTGCGTCGTAAGGGCGCGATGCTGGTGGTGTACGCGATCCTGCTGGGCGCGACCGTGCTGATCTCGCGCGTGGTGCCGGGCGGCTTCGTGCCGGCGCAGGACAAGGAGTATCTGATTGCATTCGCGCAGTTGCCGAATGGCGCGTCGCTCGACCGCACGGAAAAAGTGATTCGCGACATGAGCGCGATCGCGTTGAAGCAGCCGGGCGTGGAAAGCGCGGTGGCGTTCCCGGGTCTGTCGGTGAACGGCTTCACGAATAGTTCGAGCGCGGGCATCGTGTTCGTCACGCTCAAGCCGTTCAAGGAGCGCGGCAGCAAGACGCTCTCGGCCGGTGCGATTGCCGGTGCGTTGAACCAGCAATACGGGGCCATCAAGGACTCGTTCGTCGCGGTGTTCCCGCCGCCGCCGGTGCTCGGTCTCGGCACGCTTGGCGGCTTCAAGATGCAGCTGGAGGATCACGGCGCGCTCGGTTACGCGGAATTGAACAAGGCGGCGGAAGCGTTCGTGAAGAAAGCGGCGCAAACGCCGGAACTCGGCCCGACCTTCTCGAGCTATCAGATCAACGTGCCGCAGTTGAACGTGGACCTGGATCGCGTGAAGGCCAAGCAGCTCGGCGTGCCGGTGACCGACGTGTTCAACACGATGCAGATCTATCTGGGCTCGTTGTACGTGAACGACTTCAACCGCTTCGGCCGCGTGTATCAGGTGCGGGTGCAAGCCGATGCGCCGTTCCGTCAACGCGCCGACGACATCCTGCAACTGAAGACGCGTAACGCGGCGGGCGACATGGTGCCGTTGTCGTCGCTGGTGACGGTGACGCCGACCTATGGTCCGGAAATGGTGGTGCGCTACAACGGCTACACCGCCGCCGACATCAACGGCGGCCCGGCGCCGGGCTACTCGTCGGGTCAGGCGCAGGCCGCGGCCGAACGCGTGGCGGCCGAAGTGTTGCCGCATGGCGTGAAGCTGGAATGGACCGACCTGACGTACCAGCAGATTCTGGCCGGCAATGCAGGCATGTGGGTGTTCCCGATCAGCGTGCTGCTCGTGTTCCTCGTGCTCGCCGCGCTGTACGAAAGTTTGACGCTGCCGCTCGCGGTGATCCTGATCGTGCCGATGAGCGTGCTGTCCGCGCTGACCGGCGTATGGCTCACGGGTGGCGACAACAACATCTTCACGCAGATCGGTTTGATGGTGCTGGTGGGTCTGTCCGCGAAAAACGCGATTCTGATCGTCGAGTTCGCTCGCGAACTGGAGCATGACGGGCACTCGCCGCTGTCGGCGGCAATCGAGGCGAGCCGCCTGCGTCTGCGGCCGATTCTGATGACGTCGATCGCTTTCATCATGGGTGTGGTGCCGCTGGTGCTGTCGAGCGGAGCCGGTTCGGAGATGCGTCACGCGATGGGTATCGCGGTGTTCTTCGGCATGCTCGGCGTGACGCTGTTCGGTCTGATGCTGACCCCTGTGTTCTATGTGGTGCTGCGTACGTTGGCGGGCGGGACGATTCACGTCGCGCAGAAGGACGCGCCGCACTATGGGGCGCCGGCAACGGAAGCCTGAGGAGAAAACAATAATGCAACGCTATGAATCTTTGAGCGGTTGGGGCCGCGCGGCTGCCAGCGCCTTGCTGGTCGCGCTGCTCGCCGCCTGCTCGGTGGAACCGACGTACAAGCGGCCGGACGTGGATACGCCGACGGCCTTCAAGGAAACGCCGGCGGCGTCTTCCGCCGCGGCGGGAGCCGGCGCAACGTCGCCGCGGGAAAACGGTACGTGGAAGACGGCGCAGCCTGCCGACGACGCGCATCGTGGGCAATGGTGGACGATTTTCGGCGACCCGCAACTGAACGCGCTCGAAGAGCAGGCGGCTGCCGCCAATCAGGATCTGAAGGCAGCGGCGGCGCGTGTGCAGCAGTCTCGGGCGTTGACGCAGGCGGCGAAGTCGGACTGGTTCCCGAAACTCGACGCGGGCTTCGGTCCGACGCGCGAGCGTGCATCGGCGGCATCGCAGTTTCTGCCGGACAGCGCGGGCGGTACGACGGGCACGATCTGGCGCGCGCAGACCAGCGCGTCGTACGAAACGGATCTGTTCGGACGGGTCGGTTCGAACGTGAACGCGTCGCGTGCGGACGAACAGCAAAGCGAAGCGCTGTTCCGTTCGGTGCAGTTGTCGTTGCAGGCCGACGTCGCGCAGAACTATTTCCAGTTACGTGAGCTCGATTCGGAACAGGATCTGTACCGTCGTACCGTGACGTTGCGGGAAGACACGTTGAAGCTGGTCGAGCGGCGTTTCAAGGAAGGCGATATCGGCGAGCTGGACGTTTCGCGTTCCCGCAACGAGCTCGCGAGCGCGCGTGCCGATGCGGTGGGCGTCGCGCGTCAGCGCGCCACGGCCGAGCACAGTCTCGCGATTCTGCTGGGCAAGCCGCCGGCGGATTTCTCGTTCGCGGAAGCGCCGCTCGCGCCGGTGACGGTGCGTGTGCCGCCGGGTTTGCCGTCGGCGCTGCTGGAACGGCGGCCGGATATTTCGGCGGCGGAGCGGGCCATGGCGGCGGCGAATGCGCGCGTGGGTCTGGCGAAGTCGGCGTTTTTCCCGAAGCTGGATATCACCGGCGCGTTCGGCTTCGAGTCGGCGACACTCGGCGATCTGTTCCTGTGGTCGAGCCGCGCGTTCGTTCTCGGGCCGCTCGCGGGTGGCGCCTTGACGCTGCCGTTATTCGACGGCGGACGACGCAAGGCGAACCTCGCGCAAGCTCGCTCGAAGTACGACGAGGATGTCGCGCAGTATCGCCAGCAGGTGCTGGTGGCGTTCCGCGAAGTCGAGGACAACCTGTCCGATCTGCGTCTGCTCGACGATCAGATGCGTGAGCAGAACGACGCGGTGCAAGCGTCGCAACGGGCGGCGAAGCTGTCGCGCACGCAGTACACGGAGGGCGCGGTCAGCTATCTGGATGTGATCGACGGTGAACGGCAGGTGCTGAGCTCGCAGCTGCAGGCGAGCCATCTGCAGGGTACGCAGGCGGTGGCCACGGTGAATCTGATCCGCGCGCTGGGTGGCGGTTGGGGCGATGCGGCTGCGCCGGATGCGACGGTGGGGGCAGTGGCGCCGGCGTCTGCGTCGGGAGCGGTGGGGGTGACGAGTGCCGCGCCTGTGGCTACGCAGCAGGTTGCGAAGCAGTAGGTGTGTTCGACGTGATGGGTAGTTGAAGAGGGGCCGTGGTGACGCGGCCCCTTTTTCGTTGGCGTTTTCGTTGGCGTGGATACCTTGCTAACCGCTAGAAATATTCGTTTCGAATAATTCGTTTGTTTCGTTTATTGCGTTTACGTGGACGGCTGCCTATACTGACGACTCATCTGGAGCCAACCATGACCACCGCCGCCCCCGACCGAATCGTGCTGTCGGACGACGACACTACCGTGCTTTCCGCCGTAAGCCGCCTGATGAGCGCTGCGCTGGACCATTCGCGCGCAAACAGTGTCGCGCTGGTGGAGGAAGGCGCGGACGGTGACATCGCCCGTATCGAAGTGCCGCCGGCCACGCTGCGCGTGTTGTCGCGGGTGCTCGCCATGATGGCGAGTCAGCAGGTGTTTCTGCTGTATCCCGCCGACACCGAGTTGACGACCAGGCAGGCCGCCGATCTGCTCGGCGTATCGCGTCCGTTCCTGATCGCGCGCCTCGAGGCTGGCGATCTGCCGTTTCGCAAGATCGGGCGTCATCGCCGCATGCGCATGGACGACGTGGTGCGCTACAAGGAAAGCATGCGCGCGACGAGAACGAGCGCGCTGAACGATATGGTGGCCGACAGCGAAGCGATCGAGGGATACGATCTTTAATGCTGTCTTTCGGTCATTTCACTGTCGTGCTGGACGCGTGTGCACTTTTTCCCATGGTGGTGCGCGACGCGCTGCTGACTCTTGTGCGAATCACGAGTTCTACTCGCCGCGATGGTCGGCGCGCATTCATGACGAGTGGACCCGCAACCTCACCGCGCGCTTTGCTGACAAAAGCGCGGCGAACGACGCGATCCCGAAGATCATCTCCATCCGGCGCGCCATGGACCGGGCTTTTCCCGACGCGCTTGTCGAGGAGATCCCGCCGGAGAGCCATGAAGTGATGCCCGTCGACGAAAAAGATCGCCATGTCGTGATGACGGCAGTGGCGGCCCGCGCGGATGCAATCGTCACGTTCAATATGAAGGACTTCGCGGCGGAACACCTGGCGTCCAGTCTGTCGATCGACGTCAGGCATCCGGATGTCTTTATTGTCGATCTCATCGACCTGAACGAGAAACGCGCGCTTGCCGCGTTCAAGGAATTGCGGGAACGCAAGCGCCGGCCGCCATGGTCGGTGAACGAAATGCTGGATCACTTGATTCGTGCCGGTCTGGTTCAAACCGCCGCGTGGTTATCCAGTGCGGATGTGATGCCGCTGCTGTAGTTCGTTGCACCTTGCCTATCGTCTTCATCGGCACCCCCGCCAAATCATTTTTCCCGCTTTCCTTACAAAAATCCGTTCGTAGACCGCGCGTTTTCCGCCCTCTATGATGATTCGCACCTCATCTGAAGAGAGGCGATGACCTGTCCGACCTTCCGCTGTCCGCGCTGATCGATTCGCGCGTTCCGTCGCCGCCGCGCGACGGCTAAACCGTACGTCACCCATTTCCGTAGCCCGATACTGTCCGGCATGACCGAGCGTCGCTCAGTCCATGCCGTGGGATCGGCTCGTCCTGAATCAACCTCACGCCACATACTCAGCGAGCTCATCATGCGCATTTCCTTTTCGAACGTACGGCGCCTGTTCAACGCGTCGCCTTCCGCGCTGATCGGCGCACTTGCTGTCGGTGCCGCGCTGGCGTTGTCGGGCGCGTCCGCGCAGGCCGCCGACAACGCGACGCTGAAAATCGGCACCGCTACCAGCCCGCAGATCGAAGCGCTCAAAGTGGCCGCGCGCGAAGCGAAAGAGCAGGGACTCGACGTGAAGATCATCGAGTTCACCGACTGGAACACGCCGAATGCCGCGCTCGCCAATAAGGACATCGACGTCAATTATTTCCAGCACATTCCGTTTCTGGAGAACGCCAAAAAGCAGGGCGGCTATAACTTCGTGGCGATTGCACCGGGCACGATCATGAAGATCGGTTTGTACTCGAAGAAGATCAAAAGCTTCGGCGAATTGAAGAACGGCGCGACGGTCGCGATTGCGAACGATCCGGTCAACGGCGGACGCGGCCTGTTGCTGCTGCAACGCGCCGGTCTCATCAAGCTGACGCCGGGCGTCGACTACCGTGCGACGACGCTCGACATCATCGACAACCCGAAGCATCTGAAGATCGTTCAGCTCGAAGCATCGCAGTTGGCCCGCTCGCTCGACGACGTGGACCTCGCGCAAGGCTATCCGAGCTTCATCAAGCTCGCGGGCACGACGGACCCGAATAGCGCGTTGCTGTTCGACGGTCTGGAAAACAAGAACTACGCGATTCAATGGGTCGTGCGTCCGGAAAGCGTGAACGATCCGCGGATTCGCAAGTTCATCTCGATCTATCAACATTCGCCGGCCGTGCGTGCCGCGCTCGATAAAGCGTTCGGCAACCTCTACGCGGTGGCGTGGTAATTGGCCGCAGACGCGCGAACCTGATTGGAGCAACGCAATGGCTAATCTTTTCGACGTTCCGCAATTCATCGAGCGCGCGCCTGCCGTCGACCGGCATCGCGATGCGGCGGCGAGCACGGATCGCACCGTCGTCATCTTCGACGATGTAGGCAAGCAGTTCGTCGACGCGCGCGGCGTGCCGACCACGGCGTTGGCGAACGTCACGCTGAAGGTGGCGCGTGGCGAAGTGTTCGGCATTATCGGTCGCAGCGGCGCGGGTAAATCGACGCTGTTGCGTCTCGTCAATGGTCTGGAAAAAGCGAGTGCCGGCGCGGTGCGAGTGAACGGCGTGAGCGTCGGCGAACTCGACGAGCGCGAACTCGTGGCATTGCGGCGGCGCATCGGCATGGTGTTTCAGCACTTCAATCTGCTCTCCGCGAAAACCGTGCGCGAGAACATTGCGTTGCCGCTGAAAATCGCGGGCGTGCCGAAGGCGGCGATCAACGACAAGGTCGATGCGTTACTCGAACTGGTGGGCTTGTCCGCGAAGCGTGACGCGTATCCGGCAAGCTTGTCGGGTGGCCAGAAACAACGCGTCGGCATTGCCCGCGCGCTGGTGACCGATCCCGACATTCTGCTGTGCGACGAGGCCACCTCCGCGCTCGATCCGGAAACGACGCAGGCCATTCTCGCGTTGCTGCGCGATATCAATCGGCGGCTCGGTTTAACCATCGTGCTGATCACGCACGAAATGCAGGTGATCCGCGAGGTCTGCGATACGGTTGCGGTGATCGAGCGCGGCGCGGTGGTGGAAACCGGCCCGGTGTGGCGCGTGTTCGGCGATCCGCGGCACGATGCGACGCATGCGCTGTTGCGCACGCTGGTTCACGATCTGCCCGCGGACCTGGCGGAGCGGGTCAAGCCTGTGCGGGAGCTGGAATTGCAACTGCAACTGGAACCGGGACGTAACGACGCGCGCATTCTGCTCGACGTCCGCTTTACCGGCGAGGACACGCACGAGCCGGATATCGGTGCGTTGACGACGGCGCTGAGCATCGAAGGTGGCGGTGTGAGTTTCGTGCACGGCGGCATCGACCGTATTCAAGGACATGCGCAAGGACGGTTAGTGGTTTCGTCGCAGATACGGGCGAATGCGCGGACGACCGTGCCCGAACAGATTGCGACACTGCTCGAACGCGCGCGCCGCCATGCCAACCACGTCGAGGTACTGGGCTATGTCTGAACTGTGGCTCTCCGAACTGGCCGATGCCATTCGCGACACGATCGTGATGGTCGGCGTGTCCGCATTCGTCGCGGCGCTGGTCGGCATTCCGCTGGCCCTGGTGCTGGTCACCACGACGCGCGGCGGCATCTTCGAGAAGCGCGCGGTGAACGGCGCGCTCGGCGCACTCGTCAACGCGTTCCGTTCGACGCCGTTCATCATTCTGCTGGTCGCGCTGCTGCCGTTGACGCGTCTGCTGATCGGCACCACGATCGGCGTGTCGGCGGCTATCGTGCCGCTGAGCATTGCCGCGATTCCGTTCTTTGCGCGTGTCGCCGAAGTCAGTTTGCGGGAAGTGGACCGCGGCCTGATCGAAGCCGCGCAGGCGATGGGGGCGCAGCGCCGGCATATCATCTGGCATGTGCTGCTGCCCGAGGCACTGCCTGGCATACTCGGCGGCTTTACGATCACGGTGGTGGCGATGATCGGTTCGTCGGCGATGGCGGGCGCGGTCGGCGCCGGTGGCCTCGGCGATCTCGCGATCCGCTACGGCTACCAACGCTTCGACACGACGGTGATGGTCACGGTGATCGTCCTGCTGATCGCCATCGTGACGGCCGTGCAGTTTGTCGGCGACCGCTTCGTCAGGCGGTTCGCGCAGCGCACCTGATTGCGGGCGATCTGACTTTCCTGACTACGGACTTTGCATGAACGAACCTCGCCATGCGGCAACGCATTCCGTGCGTGATGTTTCCAGTGCGGCCGATGTATCGGCCGCTTTCGCTGCTTCAAGCACTTCCGGCGTAACGGATCTCTCCAGTCTGCTCGACGCGCTGCGCGCGAGCGCGCCGCAGCGCGACCGCGACGGCGGCCATGCCGGGCAGGAGAAGCAATGGATCGCCGACGCCGGCCTGCTCACGCTCGCGGTGCCGCGCGAATTCGGCGGTCCTGGTGCACGCTGGCCCGACATCTACGACACGATCCGGCGGATCGCGCGCGTCGATAGCGCGCTCGCGCATTTGCTGGGCTTCACCTGCCTGCAGATCGTGAGCGTCGACGTTTGGGGCAATCCTGAACAACGTGCCCGCTATTTGAGCGGCACGGTCGAGGGTCGCTGGTGGTGGGGCAATGCGGTCAATCCGCTCGATACGCGTCTGGTTGCAAGCGCAACCAGTGACGGCGGCTATGTGCTGGACGGACAGAAAGGTTTCTGTTCGGGCACACGCGGCTCGCACATGATGACGATTTCCGCGCACGATCCCGCCGCCGGCAAACCTGTGTTCGCCGTGGTGCCGACTGCACGCGAAGGCATCGTCGTGCGGGACGACTGGGACCCGATCGGTCAACGGCAGACGGACAGCGGCAGCGTTTCATTCACGCGTGTCAGGGTCGAGCCGCACGAAGTGTTGCAACGAGCCGACACACCGTATGCGAGTCTGCGCACGCTGATTTCGCAGCAGGTGCTGACCAATCTGTTCGTCGGCATCGCGCAGGGTGCGCTCGAGGAAGCGCGCGCCTACGCGACGCAGCACGGCCGGCCATGGGTCAACTCCGGCGTCGACCGGGCTACCGACGATCCTTATCTGATCCAGCGTTTCGGCGAGATGCGCGTGCAGACAGTCAGCGCCGAAGCGCTGGCCACGCGCGCCGCGTATGCACTCGAGGATGCGTGGCGCCAGGGTCCGTCGCTCGCGGCCGAAGCGCGTGCTCATGTCGCGCTGGCGACCTCGGAAGCGAAAATCGTCGCGCACCGCGCAGCGCTCGATGTCAGCGAAAAACTCTTCGACGCGTGTGGTGCGCGCGCGACACACGCACCGCTCGCACTCGACCGTTTCTGGCGCAATGCGCGCGTCCATACCTTGCACGACCCGCTGGACTACCGGATTCGCGATGTCGGCCGCTACGCGTTGAGCGGCACGCTGCCGGACGTTTCTTTGTACACTTGAGACGGCTCGCGGCGCCCCGGCATGAGGGCGCCGCGTTTTTTCGTTCTCGAGAGATTCCCGTCTTGCCGTTCAAACTACCCACTACCGCAACGGCGCCGTTCTGCCCATCCGAAGTACAGGGCTCGGTCGCCGTCACGCAAGGCGCGTCGTTCTGGAAAAAAATCCTGCAGTTCGCGGGGCCAGGTCTGCTGATTTCGATCGGCTACATGGACCCAGGCAACTGGGCGACCGACATCGAAGCCGGATCGCGCTACGGCTACAGCCTGTTGTTCGTGGTGTTGCTGTCGAGCCTCGCGGCCATGGCGTTGCAATGTTTGAGCATGCGTCTGGGCATCGCGACCGGGCGCGACCTCGCGCAGTTGTCCAGCGCGCGCTATTCGCCGGCCGCCGCGCGCTTTCAATGGGTGCTCGCCGAACTGTCGATCGTGGCGTGCGATCTCGCCGAAGTGCTCGGCGGCGCGCTCGCCTTCCATCTGCTCTTCAAATGTTCGCTGACCACCGGCGTGCTGTTGACCGCATTCGACACGCTGATCGTGCTCGGTCTGAAAGGCAAGAATTTCCGCGATCTCGAAGCGATCATGCTCGGCCTCATCGCGACGATCGGCGTGGGCTACATCATTGAACTGGCGCTGGTCGGGCCGCACTGGCCGTCGGTCGCGCAAGGGCTGGTGCCGTCCTGGCAGGCGCTCAGTTCGCGCGAGCCGCTGTATCTCGCGATCGGCATTCTCGGCGCGACGGTCATGCCGCATAACCTGTATCTGCATTCGTCGATCGTGCAGACGCGAGCGGTGAAGCGCGATCCGGCCAGCATCCGCTCGGCGATCGGCATGTCGCGGCTCGATACCATCGTGTCGCTGGCCATTGCGCTGCTGATCAACATGGCGATCCTGATTCTGGCCGCCGCCGCGTTTCACGCGACCGGCCACAAGCAGGTCACCGAAATCGAAGACGCTTACAAATTGCTCGCGCCGATCGTCGGCACCGGTTTCGCGGCGGTGCTGTTCGCGATCACGCTGCTGGCATCCGGACAGAGTTCGACCTTCACGGGCACGGTGGCGGGGCAGGTCATCATGGAAGGCTTTCTGAAACTGAAAATTCCATGCTGGCAGCGCCGCTTCATCACGCGCGCGCTGGCCTTGATTCCGGCGCTGATCGGCGTGCAGATGATGGGTAACGGCGCGGTCGGCAAATTGCTGGTGGCGAGCCAGGTCGTGCTGAGCCTGCAGTTGCCGTTTGCGCTCTATCCGCTGATCCGCATGACCAGCGACCGGGCGTTGATGGGCGAATTCGCCAACACGCTGCTGACGCGACTCGTCGCGTGGACGCTGTTCGTCGTGATCAGCGCGGCGAATTTGTGGCTGGTGGTGCAGACGGTGGGGCTTGTCGACTGACTCGGCGTCCGGTGTTGGGTGCGGAAACGCGCCACGTGCGGGATGCCGCAACGCTTGTGTTGGCGACGTAAAAAAAAGTCCGCTCGATGGCGGACTTTTTATAAGCTTCGGTTCGAGTCGGGCCGGACCAGCCCTTCCCGGGTACTTCCGGACTCAGGCGGCTTGCGCGACCTGCGCTGCTTCGAGCGCTTCCTGGCGGGCGGCTGCGGCCTTCTTCGTCTTGCCGGCGCGCGATGGCGGCTGGCATGCGCCGCACACGACGTTGTGTTGCAGGTCGTGCTTATGGGCGACGAACTTGCCGGTGCAGCGGCAGCATTTGGTCAGTTGCAGAATGTCGGCGTCGAAGAAACGCACCAGCGTCCATGCGCGCGTCAGATCCAGCACCGGTTCGGTTTCGCTGTGCTGGCAATGTTCCAGATACAGGCGATAACCCTTGGTCAGCGCGTCGAGATGCGAGCAACGCGCTTCGTTCTTGAGGAACAGGTACGTGTTGTAGAACAACGACGCGTGGATGTTCGCCAGCCACGTCATATACCAGTCCGCCGAGAACGGCAGCATGCCCTTGGGCGGCGATACGCCCTTGACTTCACGATACAGGCGGATCATGCGGTCGCGCGAAAGCGTCAACTCGCTTTCGAGCACCTGCATACGGGCGCCCAGTTCGATCAGTGCGATCGCACGGAATACTTCTTGTGCGTCTTCCGTCAGGCTACGCTTGAGCATCGCAGTCACCTCGATTAAGCAAACTGCTCGGCAGGCTGGCCTGCGAGCAGGATCGCCGCGTGAGTCGGTGCAACTGCGGCGTGCTTCGTCGTTTGCGTCAACGCCGACAACATCGCGTGGTCGTTGAAGCGGAAGAAGCACAAAAGTTGGTCGGAAGCGGCCAGCTTGACGATCTGCGCGAGCGACAGCCCCGCGAGCAAATCAGCCAGTTCCGACGACAAGCCGAGACGGAACATGCCGACCGGTTTGTCCTCACGCAACATACGTTGCGCAAGCATGATGTAAGACAAGTTAATCTCGCGGATAGAATCCAGCGTCTCGCTGCTACGGTCCATTTTCTCTGTTTCCGAAGCCCCGAATTACTATGTCGGCATTTTTTGCCGTTATGTCTTTTCTGCCTCGCCGGAAACGATGACCTCCGGCTACATGTCACCCAAGCTGATACAGAAGGCGACCTTTTGATACATCGCGTTACATTTCGTAACAGCTTGGGACGAATTGTATGAACAGCAAAACAAGAAATCAATCCCCTCTCGAAAAAATATCTCAAAAAGATACATCAAATTTCGGTAACTCTTTCACGGTGCTGTAATACTCAATGCCTAGCGAATTTTTTGCTGTCGAGAGTTTTCGTCTGATCCATGGAAACCCTTGTATAGCGGGGGTTCGAGCTATTCGTACGATCAATGTGGGTAAGGTGGTCGCAGTGCGGTAATTTGCGCTGGAGCAAGAAAGGAAACAGAAAGCGAGCGGAATATTGAGTAATATATACCGCTATTTTTGACCGCCAAAGGGTCGAATCGAAGGTGTAACGAGTTGGTGCGGCCCCAGTTACAAACTCGGGTGTATTTGTAACGTCGTATGTAACTTCTGGCAGGAGGCAGGTGGACGACGCACTGCCAGACGCAAACGTTAGCCAGGGGCAAGCGGCGCGTATGTTACAGCAAATGCGCACGAAGTCTTGCGGCGTTGCGCCGGCGACACGGCCTGAGCGGATTCGCGTCGGCGCAACGCGCGATGTTACAAGTTGCGACAGGTAGTCGCGATCGGCGATCCAGCATGAATGACCGCGACAGAAACCCGTTACAGAAAGCGCACCATTAAATCGGCGTCGTGAAAAACGCCTCCTACATTTAGCGCACCGACTTCGCAGCCGTATTTATTGAATCCCGCCGATTCATAGAGTTTGCGGGCCGCTTCATTGTGGCTGGCTACGACGAGCTGGATTTGCCGCAATCCGTCGATCCGCATAGCCCGCCGCATTAACTCATCAAGCAGCGCACGTCCGACCCCGCGCCCTGCAGCCTCGGGCGCAACATACATGCCGATCACGGATGCCTTGTGCCGTTCCTTGTCGCGCTGGTTGCGCGATAAACCCACCACGCCAAGCAGCGGCGTATCCGTCGAAGCGAACGCACCGAGCAAAAACTCGCCCTCGGCCGCGAGCAAGCCTTGCAGGCGTGCGTCGTGTTGCTCTGGGCCTCGCGCAAGCGCTTCTTCATAGCTCTGGCCGAACGATTCCGGATGTGCCTTCAACCCGCGCAAGCGAAGCTGGAAATACGCGTCGCGGTCCGCGGGGCGCAGTTGGCGGATGAGGACGGGGTGGGTGTCGGTCAATGTGGCCTCCGTGTTTGCGTGTGGGGTACTAATGCACGGCACCGATGCACGGCACTAATGCGCAGTACAAATGCGCAGTACAAATGCGCAGTACAAATGCGCAGTGAGAACACACGGTACAACTGTGCACAGCTGAATCCTCGACCTTGCCCGACTGCTTGGTATCGAGCAATGCCTAGGACGCGGCTTCCTCTCGCTGCCTGTCGGCGAAATCGCGTAGCGCCGCCGCGGTTTGCTGGTCGGCGGGAAAGAACGCTTCGATCGCGAGTTCCGACAGCGTGACATCGACCGGCGTGCCGAATACGGTCGTGGTGCTGAAAAACGACAGCACGCCGATCGGTGTGCGCAACCGCAGCGGCACCGCGATCTGGTTGACCGCTGAATCGTGATCGGCGGCTTCGGCGTTTGGCGGCGCCGGATACGCGGCCAGTTCGTCTCGCAACGCGGCTAGCGTTTCGTCGCCGCTTACGTCGACCTGCCGCTGCAGACGCGCAAGTATGTGTTCACGCCACGCATGCCAATTAACGATGGACGCGGCGATCCCCTCGGGATGCAAACTCAGCCGTAGCGCATTGACCGGCGGCTCCAGCAACGCTGGACTTGCACCGGCCAACAGAGGCGCAAGCGCGTTGTTCGTGGCGACAATGGTCCAGTGCCGGTCGATTGCGAGCGCGGGGTAGGGTTCGTGTCCTTTCAGCACCAGTTCGACGGCCTCACGCGCGGCGGCCAGTTGCGGATCTGACAGCGGTCGTTCGCGGAATAACGGCGCATAACCCGCCGCGACCAGCAAGGCGTTGCGGGCACGGAGCGGGACGTCGAGTCGCTCGGCAAGATGCATGACCATTTCCCGGCTCGGCAGCGCGCGACCCGATTCGACGAAGCTCAAATGCCGCGTCGAGATATCGGCTTCGGTGGCGAGCAGCAGTTGACTCATTCTTCGACGTTGGCGCCATTCGCGCAGCAAGTCGCCGACGGTGCGGCTAGCGGAAGGCGAAGATGACGGGACGGTTTGCGCAAAAGAGAGTGTGTTCATGCCGACGATGATAGCCAAAGCACGTTGTCAATCCATTACCCTGGAGGTAATGAAATACCCGGAAAGCGCCTACGAATACCCGTGACCAGACTGCGTGCAAGCGTTGAAGTGCGAATATCAGCCGGGCTGAGCGCCAGCGTTCGCCGCCGAACTCCGATACAAACACGACGGCATGCCCGACTCAGGCCGCCGCCATGCCTGCGGGCACGGCGGTCAGCTTGACGCCCAGCGCGCGCAGCAGCCGTAACACCGTGTCCATGCGCGGCTTGGAGCCGGGCGAGAGGGTTTTGTACAGGCTTTCGCGGCCGAGGCCGGCCTCCGCCGCAACCTTGGCGATGCCACGCGCCTTGGCAATGTCGGCGATTGCGGCGAGGAGTGCGTCGGAATCGTCTTCCTCGAGTGCTGCGTTGAGGTATTCGGCGATCATGGCCTCGCTATCGAGGTAGTGCGCTGCGTCGAATCGTGCGGTTTTGATTTTGCTCATGACAGTGCCTTTTTGAGTTTTTCCCACATTGTTTTGGCATGCTTGATATCGGCCTGCTGCGTTGACTTGTCGCCACCGCAGAGCAGCAGATACATCATGCTCCCCTCGCGCGCCAGGTAGACCCGATAACCCGGCCCCCAGTCGATGCGCATTTCGGATATACCGTCTCCCAGCAGTTTCACGTTGCCGAAATGGCCACGCTCCGCGCGCCGGATTCTCACGAGAATCTTCGCTCTCGCCCTCAAGTCAGCGAGCCTGGTGAGCCACGTGTCGAATTCTTCGGTTGACCGTGTACACCGGAGGTGACGCGATCTGTTGAGGATTGTATCTACTGAGATACGAATTTACAAGACTTTGTTCCATATCAAAAAGTGCCTCGCACGCGGGTTCGTTCAATTCGTCGTATGCCGCGTGGCGATGTCGCGCGGCTCCGATTCGCGACACGAGATTAGCGATTATTCGTGATCCTGACGACTCGGCCGAATGGCTAATGGCGCCGTTCGTATCTCGTTGAACTGCGCCCTCCGACAAGGATCCGCAGGACCTGCAGCGATCGCCTCCCACAGCAGTGAGGCGGGATGCTTACCTCCCACGTAATCGACCTGCGTCGGTGCAACCGTCAATCTTCACTCCGAGCCCGCCGCAGACAACCCGTCCGCCGTGCGTCGCGCTCAATCGATATCAACCAGGAGTCTGAGATGAATGCGAACACCGACCTGATCGACCGCTACTTCGATGCATGGAACGAGACCGATGGCGCGCGCCGCCGCGAGTTGATCGCCGCGACGTGGAGCGCTGACGCCGACTATCGCGACCCGCTGCTGGCCGGCACGGGCCACGACGGCATCGACGCGATGATCCGCGCGGTGCACGAGCGCTTTCCGTATCACACGTTCCGCCGCACGTCGGACGTGGATGGCTTCGCGAACCGGCTGCGTTTCACGTGGGAACTGACCACCCCGGCGGGGGAAGCGATCGTGAAGGGATCCGATTTCGGCGAGGTCGATCCGCATGGCCGTCTGCGGGCCGTGACGGGGTTTCTCGACTACGTGCCGCCGGGTGCCTGAAGCGGCCTGGAATGGATTGTCAGCAGCGATTTTCACACGGAGAACATCATGCACGAGCCCGTTGCCGTCAGATTTACCGACAACTTCGCCACGTTCGCGCGCTGGTCCGGCATCGTCGATACGTTTTGCGGCGCGGTCGCTGGTTTTGCGCTGCTTGCGGGTCCGCGACCGTTCGCGTTCACCGCACTGCTTGCGTGGCGCGAACCGGTGCTGGGCGGCATGGGCCTCGTGTTGCTGGCCGCGCTCGGCTGGCTGCGCTGGCAATTCGACACGCTAGCGAACTCCGCAGAGAATGCAGAAGCCAACCCGGCAACAAACCCCGCAGCAAACCCCGAATCGAACCCGGCATTCAACCCGGCATTCAACCCGGTAACGCCGCGTGTTGCTTGCTACAATCGATCGCTGGAAAGCGAGTCGGCGGGCGAGTCGGCGGTACACGTAGCCGTCGCTGTAACGCAGCACGTGCGAACACGCTGCCCAACCGTCAGCGCGGATCCGTCCGCGCGATGCCCGCCCTGCGTCACCCGGACCACGCGTCCACCCCCGGTGTTAAACCGCCAATCGAATTTCAAGGAGAGATCGTGCTGAAGAATCTGGACCCGCTGCTGAACGCCGACATACTGCACGCACTACGCTCGATGGGCCATGGCGACGAACTCGTGATTTGCGACGCCAATTTCCCGGGCGACTCGGTCGCACGCGAATCGGTCTTGGGTAAAGTGCTGCGCCTCGACGGCGTGAACGCGCCGCGGGCGATTCGCGCGGTGTTGTCGGTGATGCCGCTGGACACGTTCATCGATCATCCCGCGTCGCGCATGGAAGTGGTCGGCGAGCCGGATACCATTCCGGCCGTGCAACGCGAGGCGCAGAGCGAAATTAATCAGGCGGAAGGTCGCGATGTGCCGTTCGTATCGATTGAACGGTTTGCTTTTTACGAGCGCGCGCGCAAGGCTTATTGCGTGATCGCGACTGGTGAAGAACGCGGCTATGGCTGCTTCGTGTTCACCAAGGGCGTGCTGCTGGCGCCGGACGCACCGCAGTCGTAAACGCTGCAGACGGCGCTTGGCCTGGCCCGGGTGCATCCAGACGCGCAGCCGGGCCGCGCGTCATCCAACGCCAACGCCAACGCCAACGCCAACGCCAACGCCAACGCCAACGCCAACGCCAACGCCAACGCCAACGCCAACGCCAACGCCAACGCCAACGCCAACGCCAACGCCAACGCCACCTCGCTTCACTTCACTTCGCAAGGACGACCATCATGAGCTTCTCGATAGACACGCTCGACCATCTCGTTCTGAACGTTGCCGACGTCGAGGCGAGCGCCGCGTGGTACGCGCGCATGCTCGGCATGCAGCGCACCGAGTTCGAGTCGCGCACCGGCACGCGTGTGGCCATGACCTACGGCACGCAGAAGATCAATCTGCGTCCGGCCACGGCGGACACCGTCGCGTGGTTCACCGGGCGCGAACCGGTGCCCGGCAGCGCCGATCTCTGTTTCATCACTACCGCGAGCCCAGCCGACGTCAAGGCGCACTGGCTCGCCGAGGGCGTCGCGATCGAGGCGGGCCCGGTGGAGCGCGACGGCGCGCGCGGCAAGATGACCTCGGTGTATTGCCGCGATCCGGACGGCAATTTGATCGAAGTCGCGAGCTATCCACGAACCTGAGCGAGGCTCGCGTTCAGCAAGCCCCACACCAGCCCCACACCAGCCCCACACCACCCTGGTTCAAACCTGATCCGAAGCCTGTTCGTCACACGCAGGCTTGGAAATTGCAGCCGATCCACCTATTCTCGGGACACGACGGGGAACTGCGGCCCGTCGAGCGGGTCTGCTGCTTATTCATTTACTGGAGCCCCTCATGACGCGTCCCGTCGATTCCGGCGTTATCCTCATTGCGCGTATTGCGCTCGCCGTGCTGTTTCTGTGGGGCGGCGTGATGAAACTGATGGGCTATGCGGGCTTTGTCGGCTACCTGCATTCGAAGGGCGTGCCGTTCGTGCAGATCGCCGCGCCGATCGCCACCGCGGTCGAAGCACTCGGCGGTCTGCTGCTGATCGTCGGCTTCAAGATACGTCCGCTGGCGCTCATCATGGCCGTGTACACCGTGGCGACCGCCGTGCTGGGCCACGACTTCTGGAATGTCACGGACGCCGCCTTGCAGCGCGACATGGTGATTCATTTCTGGAAGAACATCGGCATCGCGGGCGGCTTCCTGCTGCTGTTCGTGACGGGCGCGGGGCGCATCAGTATCGACGGTGCGCGCGCGCCGCGCGGCGGCTTGGGTCGTTGATCGCAAAGCTGCGGTAGTCTGTAGCGAGTGCCTGTGATTCTGGCTGTATTCAAGGGAGCAAAAAAATGATTCAAAGTTTCGAGCAAACCATTGGCGGCACGGTCACGCAGTTGTGCGCGAGTCTCGGCGAAGGGCCGACCCCGCATCGCGTGATCATCAGCCTCGCGGATTCGGCCAAGACGCTGGTCGTTCTCGATGCGTCCGGTTTCCTCAGTGCGATCAAGGCCGAAATCGAGGAGCCCGAGAAGCTGATCGCGGATGCGATCGCCAAAGCGCGCGATGAAGGTCTGATCGAACGTGCGATCGATACGGGCACGATTCAGGAGGCGTCGCTGTAAATCGAAGGCTTGGCGCCGCAGCATCACGCTGCTGTCAGCCGTGTCAACCGCAAACCCCCGCATTGCGCAAGCAATCAGCGGGGGTTATTTTTTGCATCGCCGCTGCAACGCATCAACGCGGCCGCGATTCCCCAACCCGCGCGCCACCGGCACTGCGCGACGCCGAGCCCGGCGCGTGCGGCTGCGGGTCCACGAAACAGCTCAGCACGCCGCCCAGCGCGAGCAGCCCCACGGAGATCGCCGTCGCGGCTTGCATCCCCGCGACGATCTGCGTAGCCGCCGCGCCGCTCGCGAGCGCACCGAATGCCGCCACGCCCACCGCGCCGCCGGCCTGACGCGCGGTGTTCAACACGGCCGATGCGGTCCCCGCGCGTTTGGCCTCGGACGAAGCCAGCACGGCGGTGGTCATCGCGGGAACGGCGAGGCCCATGCCCGACGGAATCAGCAGGAACGGCAACAGCAAACCGATCAGCGGCGTGTTGGCGCCGACCAGGTGCAGCAACCCATAACCGAGCCCCGCCGTGATCGCGCCGGCGATCATCGGCACGCGCACGCCGAAGTGTCCGACGACCCAACCGCTTGCGACGTTCGAGATCAGGAAGCCGCCCGTCAACGGCAGAAACGCGAGGCCGGCCTGCAACGGCGTATAGCCGCGTACGCGCTGCAGGTAAAGGCTCAGCACGAACACCATGCCGTAGTACGTCAGGTTCACGCAGATGCCGAACAGCACCGCGATGCTGAAGCTGCGCTTGCCGAACAGCGAGAGCGGCAGCATCGGCGACGCGACGCGCGATTCCACCGCGATGAAGGCGCTCGCCGCGGCGAGCGCGAGCACGAAACCGCCGGCCACGAGCGGATGACTCAGCCCCAACGGACGCCACTCGATCACCGCGGCGACGAACGCGGTCAACGCGACGATCGCGAGGCACTGGCCGCTCAGATCGAGACCGCGCGGCGTGACGGCATCGGTGCCGTTGCTGCCGGTTGCGCCGGCCACGCCGCCGGCGCGTTGCGGATCGCGTTGCGCATCACGCCGCGCATCACGCCGCGCCTCGCCGGAACGCGGCACCCACAGCAGGGTCGCGAGCAGCCCAGCCGCGCAGATCGGCAGATTGACGAGGAAGATGCTGCGCCAGCCGAACGCCGCGATCAGCAGTCCGCCGACCACCGGGCCGGCCGCGATCGAAATCGCGCCCGCGGCGGTCCACAGTCCGACCGCGCGAGCGCGCAGCTTCGGATCGTGCCCATACGAACGGTTCAGCAACGCGAGCGAATTCGGCAGCATGGCCGCCGCGCCGATGCCCTGCAACGCTCGCGCGCCGACCAGCATCGCGGCATCGAGCGCGAGGCCGCAAGCGAGCGAGGCGAGCGCGAACAGCACGATGCCCGCCGCGTACATGCGTCGCGCGCCGAGCCGGTCCCCGAGTGCGCCGCCCGACAGCATCAGCACCGCGAAAGCCAGCGTGTAAGCATCGACGACCCATTGCAGACCCGCGACATTCGCGTGCAGGTCCGCGCCGATTTTCGGCAGCGCGATGTTGACGATCGTCACGTCCAGCTGCGTGACGACGAAGCCGACGCTGACGGTGGCGAGCACCCGCCCGAGAGCGGGAGAAGCAGAGGAGGTTGCAGCGGAAGACGATTGGGATGAGGTCATGAGTAACGTGGCGACGACGCGTCGACGTTCACCGGAAAGTTGTGTATGCGAACGATTATGGGACATCGCCGGCCGGGACATTTCCATCCGTCGTGAAGTTTGGAATGCAAGCGCGGAATACGGTCCGGACGAAAGTCTCTCAGCCTGGCAAGCGCGTTTTATTACATCAGAAAGCTTTCGTTATAAATATGAAGGTAATAACCACGAAAGGAATGTTTCCCGATATCGCCATATGGCGATGCTTCAATGCCGTTGCTTCTGGCCCCCGGCTTGAAGTGAGCTTGCAATACCACCTACAAAAACCCAGCAACTCCACGCGTAATGGTCTTGGAGCGCTGAACAGCGAATCTGGAGCCCCCGAATGTTTCACCGTAAAGCGATACTTCCCACTGCAATCGCAGTGGCGTCGCTGCTGACAATCGCCGCATGCGGCAGCAGCCACAACAATCCCTCGAGCAGCACGTCGACGACCAGCGCCGTGTCCGCTCAGGACTCGCTGCAAACCGCCACGCCGATCAAGCACGTCGTCGTCATCTTCGGTGAGAACGTGTCCTTCGATCACTACTTCGCGACCTACCCGAGCGCGAAGAACGTTGCAGGCGAACCGGCGTTCTCCGCCGCCGCCGGCACGCAAACGGATATCCAGACGCTGGCTGCAGCCGGCCTGACTGGCTCGGCCAACCCGAACGCGCAAGCGACCTCGCCGAACATCGTGTCGACGACCGTCAACGGTCAAACGACCACGCCGCCGACGCTGGGCGGCGCGCTGACGACGACCACCGCGCAGCCGTTCCGCCTCGACCGCTCGCAGGCGAACACGAAGAGCCAGAACCACAGCTACTCGCCGGAACAGCTCGCCGACGACAACCTGAAGATGGACGCTTTCCCGCTGTTCACGTCGGCTAGCGGCATCATCGCCGGCAGCACGGGTCAGTTCGGTTCGTCGGCTCAGGTGCTCGGCTACTTCGACGGCAACACCGTCACCGGCATGTGGAACCTCGCGCAGAACTTCGCGATGAGCGACAACGCATGGACCGACACGTTCGGCCCGTCGACGCCTGGCGCGATCGAAGTAGTCTCCGGCCAGAACCAGGGCGTGACGGTCACGCCGAACATCAAGTCCGGCACGGCCACCAGCGGCAACGCGATTCCCGACGGCCAGGGCGCCTTCACGATGATCGGCGACCTCGACCCGACCACCGACGCCTGCTCGATCGCCGCGGAAAACAGCGGTTCGAACACCAGCCCGACCGGCATGATGAACGGCAAGAACATCGGCGACCTGCTGAATGCGTCGAACATCACGTGGGGCGGCTTCATGGGCGGCTTCAACCTGCAGACGGTCAACGCCAACGGCACGACGGGCTGCCTGCGCTCGACGTGGTCGGACGTGCTCGGCACCGCACCGGCCGACTACGTGCAGCATCACGCATGGTTCCAGTACTACCCGACGACGGCGAACCCGACGCACCAACGTCCGACGTCGACGGCGATGATCGGCTCCACGGAACCGACGCTGGACAACACCGCGACGCCGGTTCACCACCAGTACGACACCGACGACTTCTTCGCTGCCGTTCAGTCGGGCAACTTCCCGTCGGTCAGCTTCCTGAAGGCGCCGGCGATCAGCGACGGCCACCCGGGCAACTCGGACCCGCTCGACGAACAGGCTTTCGTGACGAAGGTGACGAACTTCCTGCAGCAACAGCCTGACTGGAAGAACACGCTCGTGATCGTCGCGTACGACGACTCGGACGGCTGGTACGACCACGTGCAACCGACCATCAAGAACTCGTCGTTCGACACGACGCTGGTCACGAAGGTCGGTACGGCAACCTTCACGGGTGCTGACCAGCTGACCGCTCAAGGCCAGTGCACGGGCACGGGCGCGACGCAGCCGCTGGGCATCAACGGCGGCGCCGTCAACGGCCGCTGCGGTCCGGGCACGCGTACGCCGTTCATCGTGATCTCGCCGTGGGCGAAGGCGAACTACGTCGACCACACGCAGATCACGCAGGCGTCGGTCGTCAAGTTCATCGAAGACAACTGGCTGGGCGGCAAGCGTCTGGGTCAAGGTTCGTTCGATGCAACCGCCGGCGACATCCGCAGCATGCTGAACCTGGCCGGCACGGGCAACACCCCGACCGTGTTCCTCGACCCGAACACCGGCACGAAGCTCGCTGCCGCGCCGACGTCCAACTGAGGCAGTTCGATACCTGAGTGAACTACGCGTCCCGTTCCGCCTGTCGCGCCGCATCGGCTCACGCCGTGGGCGGCGTGCGCGGCGGCGGGACGCCATCCGAATCGTAGTGGTCGAGCCGGCGCGGCAACGTGCTGGCTCGACGTCTTTGTGGGTTTTATCTCCGTCACTATCGCCATGAGCTCTCCGAACTCTGCCTTGCCGCCGTCGCTGCCCGCCGGTGCGCCCCGCGCCAACGCCAAACGTCAACTGTTGCGCGTGCTCGGCTGGACCGTCGCCGTCATCACGGCCGGTCTCGCGGCCTTCATCGCCTACGCGGCCATTTATCCGGAGCGGATGCCTCTGGCGATCGGCACCATCGTCGAAAACGTGACGGGCGCGAATCCGCAGCCGGTCGTGCTGCATGTGCCGCCCACCCAGCCGCTGAGCGCGGTTGCCTTGCTCGGCAAGCAAATTTTCTTCGACCCGTCGCTGTCGGCGTCGGGCAAGCAGTCGTGCGCGTCGTGCCATAGCCCCGATCACGCGTACGGCCCGGCCAACGATCTCGCGGTGCAGCTCGGCGGCCCGCACATGACGGACGCCGGCTACCGGCCGCCGCCGTCGCTCGCGTACCTGTATCGCCAGGCACCGTTCTCGATCGGCCCGGACGCGAACGACACCGACGCCGCGCCGGTCACGCTCGACCAGCTCGCGAGCGCCGCGAGCGGCACGCAGCGCGCGGTGAAGACCGCCGGCGTCGCGCCCGCCGCCCCCGCACTGGTGCCGCAGGGCGGCCTGTTCTGGGACGGCCGCGCGAGCACGTTGCAGGACCAGGCGATCGGACCGTTGATGAACCCGGTCGAAATGGCCAACACGACGTCCGACCAGGTCGTGCACAAGCTGATGGCGACCCAATACCTCGACCAGTTCAAGCAACTGTTCGGCGACCGCATCGTCAAGCAGCCCGATCTGCTGGTCGACGAGGCCATGTTCGCGGTGGGGCGCTTCGAATTCGAGGACCCGTCGTTCCATCGCTTCACCAGCAAGTACGACTACTGGCTGCAGGGCAAGGCACGTCTGTCGCAGGCGGAATTGCACGGGCTGCGTCTGTTCAACGATCCGGACAAGGCGAACTGCGCGGGCTGCCATTTGAGCAAGCCGACCGCCGACCATCTGCCGCCGCTCTTCACGGACACCCAGTACGAAGCGCTCGGCGTGCCGCGTAATCGCGACCTCGCGATCAACAAGGACCCGAAGTTCTTCGACATGGGCGTCTGCGGCCCCTTCCGTACCGACGCGGCCTCGCTGACGCAGTACTGCGGGATGTTCCTCACGCCGACGCTGCGTAACGTCGCGACGCGTCACGTGTTCTTCCACAACGGCGTGTATCACGACCTGCAGCACGTGATGGACTTCTACAACCTGCGCAACACGAGCCCGGAAAAGATCTATCCGCTCGACGCCGCCGGCAAGCCGCAAAAGTACGACGACATGCCGCAGAAGTACCAGGCGAACATCGACGTCGCCGATGCGCCGTTCGACCGCAAGCTGGGCGACAAACCGGCGATGACGGATGCGGAGATCAAGGACATCATCGCGTTCATGAACACGCTGAACGACGGCTACAAGCCGTAACACAGGCGCATGAAGCGCGGCGGGCTCGACGTCGCCGCGCCATCGACAATCTAACGCTGCAAAAACGAAAACGGCGCGCCCCTGGTTGGGGCGCGCCGTTTTACCTTGGCACGTTCAGCGGATGCTTCAGTGCGGTATTCAGCGTTGCGATATTCAGCGGCTTTGCGGCGCGTCCTTGATGAACAGCGTCGTCAACGCGCCGAGCACGCAGATTGCGCCGACATACATCGGCGCGGCCATCGGATTCGACTTCATCATCAACGACACGGCGATCGGCGTGAGGCCGCCGAACACCGCATACGCGACGTTGTACGAAAACGAAATGCCCGAGAAGCGCACCACCGGCGGGAACGCCTTGACCATCACGAACGGAATCGCGCCGATCACGCCGACGAACAGGCCCGCGAGGCCATACAGCGGCACCAGTGCGGAGGTATCGGCGGCGAGCTGCTGGAACATCGCGTAGTAGGTCACGGCCAACGCCAGACCGCCGACGAAAATCGTGCGGCCCGCGCCGATGCGCCCGGCAATCGAGCCCGCCAGCACGCAGCCGACGGTCAGCGTCAGCGTCGCCACGCAGTTCGCCAGCAGGGCGGTGGCCGGCGCAATGTGAAATTGCTTTTGCAGCAGCGTCGGCGTCATCAGGATCACGACGACGATGGCGGCCGACAGCATCCACGTGAGCAGCATCGACACGATCACCGCGCGGCCGTGGTCGCGCAGCACGGCCTTGAGCGGCACCTCGGCGGCAATCGCCCTGCGCTGCTTGAGCTCGGCGAACACCGGCGTTTCGTGCAGCCAGCGGCGCAGATAGACCGAGAACATGCCGAACACGCCGCCGACCAGGAACGGAATGCGCCACGCGTACGCGGCGATTTCCGCCGGCGCGAAGCTGCGATTGACCGCCGACGCGATCAGCGAGCCGAGCAGGATGCCGGCCGTGAGACCGGCCGTCAGCGTGCCGCACGCATAGCCGATGTGGCGCTGCGGCACGTGCTCGGAAACGAACACCCACGCGCCCGGCACTTCGCCGCCCACGGCCGCGCCCTGCATCACGCGGAACGCCAGCAGCAGCACCGGCGCGAATACGCCGATGGCGGCATAGGTGGGCAGCAGACCCATCAGCAGCGTCGGCACCGACATCAGCAGCACGCTCAGCGTGAACATGCGCTTGCGGCCGAACAGGTCGCCGAAGTGCGCCATGATGATGCCGCCGAGCGGACGCGCCAGATAACCGGCGGCGAAGATCCCGAAGGTCTGCACCTGACGCAGCCAGTCCGGCATGTCGGGCGGGAAAAACAGCTGGCCGATCGCCGGGGCGAAAAACACGAAGATGATGAAGTCGTAGAACTCCAGCGCCCCGCCGAGGGCCGCGAGGCCGAGCGTTTTGTAGTCGCTGCGCCCAAGCGGGCGGGGGGTGACAGCCTGCGCTCCACCCAGATTTGTCGCTTGCATTGCTATGTCGTTGTCTTTGAATTGGAAACCACGTGTAGCGCGTGGAAAAACGGCGGTCGTCGGGCGAGAAGTGTGGCAAGCGCGGGGGTGGAGCGCGAACACGGGCGCACCGGCCCGGATAGGGCGGCGCGATGACGACGGAAGCCAGCCGCGCATTTTACAGGACGAAAGCTGCCGACTTCGGGAAGTGCTTAATTCGATTGGAAAAAGTTCCCTCGGTTGGCATCTTTAAGTAGTCGGCGGCAGCGCCTGGGACGAAGCAGGTGGGGCGCGTGTAGGAATCGACGAAGCGTCTGTCGGCGAGAGTCGATTGACATGTAAATTAGGATTGCTCCTATGGGAGGACTCGGGTGCCGCTCTGAGAATTCGCGTCCGTGCTAACCCGTGAAGAGTCATCCATGCGCATCGCCATCCTTCAGCGTGACCCGCTTATGCGTCAATCGATCGAGAAGATTCTGATCGGCGCCGGCCATACCCTTGTGTCCTACGACGACGGCCTGACCATGTCGAAGTCGCTTGCGCGCTCCACCGTGGATCTGCTGGTGCTCGACTGGCAGGGCACGCGCCTCGGCGGCGCCGAGGTGTTGCGCTCGGTGCGCGCGGTCGGCGGCGAGCGGTTGCCGGTCGTGTTCGCGTCGCGCGATGCGTCGGAGGAGAGCATGGTGCGCGCGTTCGCCGGCGGGGCGGACGACTACGTCGCATTGCCGCTGCGGCCCGCGGAGTTCCGCGAGCGGATCGGCGCGTTGCTGCGGCGCGTATATCCCGAACGCTTCGGCGGCGAGCATTTCGCCGTGGGGCCGTACCGTTTCAACGCGCATCACCAGGTGGTCACGCTGCGCGACCGGGTGGTGCAGTTGTCGGGCACGCAGTACCGGTTGGCGTCGCTGTTCTTTTCCAACATTGGCCGCGTGATGTCGCGCGACCATATCTTCGCGATGGTGTGGGGCCGCGAGTTTCGCGAGTTCACGCGCACCATCGACAGCCATGTGTCGCGTTTGCGGCTGCTGCTGGAGATCGACGAACCGAACGGTTTCCGTCTGCAGCCGGTGTACAAGAGCGGCTACCGGCTGCTGCATCTGCGGCATGGCGAAGTGGCCGATCCGCGCAAGGAAGCAACCCGGCGTGGCCGCGTTCCGGCTGATGGGTTGATGCCTGAAGCTGACGGCGCGGTGTGAACCCGCGCCGCTTCGCTTAACCCGCGCCGCTCGAACCTGCCGCAAGCGCCGCCACCGCCGCCACCGCCGCCTAAACCTGCGGCAGCGCCGGACGCGTTTCCAGCGACTTGCGAATCAACGCCTCCACCGCGTCGCGTTCGTCGCCCGCCAGCGGCAGACGCGGCGGCCGCACCGGCTCCGTCCCCAGCCCGACCATCGTCTCGGCCAGCTTGATGTTCTGCACGAGCTTGGCTGATACGTCGAGCGCGAGCAGCGGTGCGAACCAGCGGTAAATCGCGCGGGCTTCCTCCAGGCGTCCCGCCTTCAGCAGGCGGTAGATCGCCACGGTCTCGCGCGGAAACGCGCAGACCAGCCCGGCGACCCAGCCGTGCGCGCCCATCAATATCGCCTCCATCGCCAGATTGTCGACGCCGCACAGAATCGCGAAACGGTCGCCGACCGCGTTGATCAGATCGGTCACGCGCCGCACGTCGCCGCAGGATTCCTTGATCGCGACGATCTTCGCTTCGTCCGCGATCTCGGCGAACATGTCGGGCGTCATGTCCACGCCGTAGGCAAGCGGGTTGTTGTAGATCATCAGCGGTAGCGCGCTCGCGGCGGCTACGCTGCGGAAATGGTGCAGCGTTTCGCGCCGGTCGGACAGGTAGCGCAGGCCCGGCAGCACCATGTAGCCCGCGGCACCGTGGCGGCTGCCGGCTTCGGCCTGGCGGCAGGCGTCGAGCGTGCTGTTTTCGGCGATGGTCAGCAGGACCGGGACGCGGCCGTGAGCGGCCTCGACGGCGATGTCGAGCACCTGAAGCTTCTCGTCCAGCGATAGCGTGGACGCCTCGCCGAGCGATCCGCACACGATGATGCCGTCCACGCCCGCGTCGATCTGCGCGTCGATATTCTTGCCGGTCCATGCGCGGTCTATGCTGAAATCCGCGTGAAACTTGGTGGTGACCGCAGGCCATACGCCTTCCCAGATATGCGCCACGACTGCTCTCCTGATGTGATGGGTTACAGCGCAGTGTAAGCAGGGAAAATCGCGCCGTCTTGCGTGAATCGCGCGCGGTGAATGACGATTTCGGCACAGCCAGGGTCGCGTTTAAACGCGTTCGGGTTATGCCGAAATCGTCACAATCCACGCTTAGTCTCACCAAGACTTGCACGCCCGCGATTTCTACCATGGGCGGCATGAAAACCATCGACATCATCGACTCGCACACCGGCGGCGAACCGACCCGCCTCGTGATCGCGGGGGGCCCCGATCTGGGCAACGGCACGCTGGCGCAGCGGCTCGACGTGTTCCGCACGCAGTTCGACGACTGGCGCGTGGGCATCGTCACCGAACCGCGCGGTTCGGACGTGGTGGTCGGCGCGCTGCTGTGCGAGCCGCACGACCCGACCTGCGCGGCCGGCGTGATCTTCTTCAACAACGTCGGCTATCTCGGCATGTGCGGCCACGGCACCATCGGGCTTGTCGTTTCGCTCGCGCATACGGGACGCCTCGGACCCGGACGTCACCGGATCGAGACGCCGGTCGGCGTGGTCGAGGCGACGCTGAACGACGACGGCAGTGTCGGTGTGCGCAACGTGCCCGCGTATCGCTATCGCGAGGCGGTGGCGGTGGACGTGCCCGGCTACGACGGCGTGTTGCGCGGCGATATTGGCTGGGGCGGCAACTGGTTTTTTCTGGTCGCCGATCACGGTCATGCGCTGGAGGCGTCGCGCATCGGCGAGTTGACCGCCTTCAGCGCGGCGATTCGCGACGCGTTGATCGCGCAGCGCATCACCGGCGCGGACGGCGCGCTGATCGACCATATCGAACTGTTCGGGCCGGGTTCGCGCGATGGCATCGACAGCCGCAGCTTCGTGCTGTGTCCGGGCAACGCGTACGACCGCTCGCCGTGCGGCACCGGCACCAGCGCCAAGGTGGCCTGCCTCGCCGCCGACGGCAAACTCGCCGAGGGCGCGGTGTGGCGCCAGGAGAGCATTATCGGCAGCGTGTTCGAAGCGAGCTATCGCCGCGCGGACGACGGCGTCGCGATCGTGCCGACTATCACCGGTCACGCGCACATCATGGCGCAGGGTCAGTTGTGCTTCGACGAGCGCGATCCGTTCGCGTGGGGCATACGCACGGCATGAGAGCGGATGCGCTGATCGTCGGGGCCGGGATTGTCGGCGCGGCGTGCGCGGCGGAACTGGCCGCGCTCGGCATGCGCGTCGAGGTGCTGGACGCGCACGGCATCGGCGTGGGCGCGACGGCGGCCGGCATGGGCCACATCGTCGTGATGAACGACTCGCCGGCCGAATTCGCGCTGAGCCGCTACGCGCGCGATCTGTGGCTGGACCTCGCGCCGCGGCTGCGCAAGCGCGATGCGTTCGCGCGTTGCGGCACGCTGTGGGTCGCCGCCGACGACGAGGAATGGCAGGCCGCCCGCGCGATGCACACGGCTTTCGACGCACAGGGCGTCGCCGCGCAGTTGCTCGACACGTCGGCGCTGAGGACTTGCGAGCCGGCGTTGTCGGAGTCGCTGGTCGGTGGCTTGCGGATCGAGCACGACAGCATCGTGTATGCGCCGGCCGTCGCCGAATGGTTGCTGACGCAATCGCCGGGCGCCGCGAATATTCGGGTGCGACTGGGCACGCCGGTCGTGTCGGTGGATGCGCGTGGGGTCACGCTGGCGAGCGGCGAATCGCTCGACGCGGGTTGCGTGGTGGTGGCCAATGGACTGGGCGCGCGCGATCTGTTGCCGTCACTGCCGTTGCAGCCGAAGAAGGGCCACTTGCTGATCACGGATCGCTATCCGGATCTGATTCGCCATCAGTTGCTCGAACTCGGCTACATCAAGAGCGCGCATCACGCCGCGGGCACGTCGGTCGCGTTCAATGCGCAGCCGCGGCCCACCGGGCAATTGCTGATCGGCTCGTCGCGGCAGTTCGACACGATCGACTCCACCGTCGAGATGCCGGTTCTCGCGCGCATGCTGCAACGCGCCGCGCGTTATCTGCCGATGCTGCCGACGCTCAACGGTATTCGCGCGTGGACGGGTTTTCGCGCGGCGTCGCCGGATGGGCTGCCGTTGATCGGACCGGCGGGCGACGATGCGCGTGGCGTCTGGCTGGCGGTTGGGCATGAGGGGTTGGGCGTGACGACGTCGCTCGCTACCGCGAAGCTGCTTGCGGCGCAGATTGTTGGTGCGGGCGATGCGGCGGGTTTGGGTTCTTCGTTGCCGATTTCGTTCGAGCCTTATTTGCCGGGGCGTTTTGCGCGGCGGGTGAGTTATGGGTAGCGCGGGCATGGGTGGGAAGGACGGTGCGGATATGGGCGTGGATGCGGGCGCAAACACGGGCGCAAACACGGGCGCAAACACGGGCGCAAACACGAGCGCAAACACGGGCTCAGCGCGTGTGCTGTTGACGGTTAATGGCTGCGCCGTCGAGGTGGACGTTGGGACGACCGTTGCTGCGG
The DNA here is from genome assembly GCF_029910215.1 of Paraburkholderia sp. D15. NCBI lineage: Bacteria > Pseudomonadati > Pseudomonadota > Betaproteobacteria > Burkholderiales > Burkholderiaceae > Paraburkholderia > Paraburkholderia sp. D15. The sequence continues at coordinate 2,439,652 of NZ_CP110396.1, forward strand.
CGCTTGTCATCGCTGGCGTGAATGGGACGCGTGTGTCGGTCGGCGGCGAGCTCCGTACGCCGTTGTGTGGGATGGGCGTGTGCCAGGAGTGTCGCGTAACGATCGATGGTTGCGCACATGTGCTGGCATGCCAGACGCTGTGTAGCGATGGGCAGGTGGTGTGTGCCGGTGAGGGAGGGGCGCGGTGACCACAGCTTATTTTCATGGCGTGTCGCCGGCCCTCTCACGAAACGTCGCGCGCACTGATGCAATGACGACAATGGCAACGACGACGGCTACCGTTGCTGCGCTTGCACCCACCCTGAGGGCTGCGCGATGAACCGGCACTTCGACATCGTCATCGTCGGTGCTGGACCCGCCGGTCTGAACGCCGCTTGCGTGGCGGCGCGCGCGGGCGTCGCCGTCGCGTTGCTCGACGACAACCCCCGCGCCGGTGGCCAGATCTGGCGACAAGGCCCCGCGCATCCGCCGCAAGCGCCGCTCGACGATTTGCTCGCACGCTTGAACGGACTGGAAAACTTCACCTACTGGCCTTCGACACGTGTGGTCGCACCGCTGAGCCCGCGCGGTCTCCTGCTTGAATCGACGCGACACGGCGGCGTATCGCTCACTTACGAGCGGCTGATTCTGGCAACCGGCGCACGCGAACTCCTCCTGCCGTTCGAAGGATGGACCTTGCCCAGCGTCACCGGCGCGGGCGCATTGCAGGCGCTGATCAAAGGTGGCATGCCGGTACGCGGCGAACGGATCGTGATCGCGGGGAGCGGGCCGTTGCTGATCGCGGCGCTGGCGACGGCACGCGAGGCCGGCGCGCGCGTCGTCGCGGTGGTCGAGCAGGCGTCGGCGCTGGATGTCGCGCGTTTCGGCGTGTCGTTGCTGGCGGCGCCGTCGAAGTTGCGGCAAGCGGTCGGCATGACGCGCGGGTTTAATGGCACGCATTATTGGACCGGCGGCATGGTCCAGGCGGCGCGGGGTAAAGGACGCGTCGAACAGGCCGTCGTTCGACGCGGCAAACATACGGTGACGCTGGATTGCGATCGCATCGCTTGCGGTTATGGGCTTTTGCCTAACGTGACGCTCGCGCAGGCGCTCGGTTGCGTGATCGACGACGCGGGGGCGATCGTCGTCGACGATGGGCAACGTACGTCGGTCGACGGTGTATTCGCGGCGGGGGAGTGCACGGGCGTCGGCGGCGCGGAGCTGGCGGTGGTGGAGGGAAGAATCGCCGGGTTGTGTGCGGTTGCGGGAATGCAGGACCATCGCCGTCACGCGCACGAGGTGGCGAGTAGCGCAATGGGCCTTGGCGCGACCGTCGTTGCAAACGCCAGCGCAAAACGCAGCGCAACCGACACCGCAACCGACACCGCAACCGACACCGCAACCGACACCGCAACCGACACCGCAAACGACACCGCAAACGACACCGCAAACGACACCGCAAACGACACCGCAAACGACACCGCATTGCGCGCACAACGCGCACGCTGGCGCCGCTTCGGTAAACGCGTTGCGACGGCATTCGCGTTGCGGGACGCCGCCCGTACGCCTCCCGCCGATGCCACGTTGCTGTGTCGCTGCGAAGACGTCAGCCTCGGCGAGGTCCGCGCGTTCGACGGTTGGCGCGACGCGAAACTGCAGACCCGCTGCGGAATGGGGGCGTGCCAAGGCCGCATCTGCGGCGCTGCCGCGAACCTGTACTTCGGCTGGGCGGCCGCGGCGCCTCGACCGCCGTTCAGTCCCGCGCGTATCGCCACGCTGATGGCGGCGGACGTAGTCGTCAGCGCATGCGAACCGGACAGTGCAGGTACAACGGCTACCACACCGCCAAGCGCCGTATCGCCAGGTACAACGTCGCCATGTGCCGCAACGCCCGGCACCCCAACGCCCGGCACCACAACGCCACCCACCCCATCCCCCTGACCCCGCCCCGCGCATACCCCGGATATTGTCGTCCGCCGCGCGGTTCTATAATCGACCGCACCCGAGCGCGGCACGACGCCACGGGCGAACGCTCCCACGCACCGCGCAACACGAACCCACCGGACCCGCACGATGAACACGCTGGCTGATGCGCTCGAACCGAACGACTCCACCCTGGCCGGCATGCTGTCGCACTTTCGCCTGCTGGAACCGGTGTTCGATGCGATGCCGGACATCGTCTTCTTCGTCAAGGACGCCGAGGCCCGCTACGCGCTGGTCAACCGCACGCTGGCATCGCGCTGCGGTTTCAAGGAAAAGTCCGCGCTACTCGGCCGCACCGCCGAGGACGTCTTCCCGCGCCGCTTCGGACGCATCTACACCGCGCAGGACAAGGCGGTCATCGACGTCGGCAACCAGATGATCGACCAGCTCGAATTGCATCTGTATCCCGGCCGTCAACCCGGCTGGTGCCTGACCTGCAAGCAGCCGCTGCGGGACGAGTCCGGCAAGGTGGTCGGACTTGCAGGTATTTCGCGCGATCTGAAGGCGGACGAAAGCAGTCATCCCGCGTACAGCCGGCTCGCGGCGGTGGTCCAGTCGATTCAGGAGAATTACGTGCAGCCGCTCAACCTGAAACAGTTGGCGGCCATGGCGGATATGTCGGTCGCGCAGCTGGAGCGCTATTTTCATAAGGTGTTTCATCTGACGCCGCGTCAGGTGCTGCTGAAAACGCGGCTGGATGCGGCCACCGCGCTGCTGGTGTCGCACGACAAAGTCACCGACGTCGCCGCGCTCTGCGGCTATACCGACCACAGCGCGTTCACGCGGCAGTTCAAGGCGACCGTCGGCATTACGCCGACCGAGTACCGGATGCTGCTGCATGGAACCGCGCGGAGCTAAGCCACGCTGCCTATGGTCCGTCGCAAGCATCACTATTACGTGTACGTCGTCGCGCTCGACGACAAGGTCTGGAACGAGGCACGCTTTCGCCGCGCGAATCCCGATTACCGGTTCGACAAACCTTGCGTGTATGTAGGCATGACGGGTCTGGACCCCGACCTGCGCTTCGACCGGCACAAGGCCGGCATTCAGGCGAACCGCTACGTGCGCGATTACGGGCTGCGGCTCGTACCCGAGCTATACGAAGTGTTCAATCCGATGCCGTATCGCGGCGCGCAGGACATGGAAGTGGAGTTGGCGATCGGCCTGCGCGAAGCGGGTTACGGCGTGTGGCAGGCTTAAGACAGTGACTTGAATGCTGCGCCTGAAGCGCTGAATGGGCTCAGGCAACCCGGGCGGTCATGGCCATGCCCGATGGGCTCATACCGCGACGCCCGGTGGCGTGCGTTGCCACGCCAGGCGCCTCGAATTCGATTCCTTACTTCTTACTTGATACCGAGCCCGCGCAGCACGGCATTGCCTTCCGGCGTCAGACGGATATGCGCGTCGCCCGCGTCGCCGGCGACCGTCTCGATCAGCCCGGCTTCGTGAAGCTGCGGAATCTCGGGTTTCGCGGACGCGTCGATCGGCGCGTGCAGCAACAGCAGCAGCGTCGCGAGTTCGTGGTGGCTGAGCAAACGGCGCAGCATGGTGGGCCGCTTGGCCGGCGCCGGTGTTTCGTTCATGTTTTGATTGGGCTGGTTCATGGTGCACACCCCTGTGCTGAATAATCTGTCGTCTGCGGGGCATGATGCGGACGAAGTCTTAAACGATTCTTAAGACTCATTGTCCTGTAACACCGTGACACGAAGATTGCACAAGATCAAATTAGCGCATCCATCGCACTACTTTTTCCTGTCTTTTCCTTGCCCTTTCTTACCACGCGCGAATGTCGCGCAAACCCGCGCAAGCGCTCAAGGCGCGCAGGTTTTGCCGGCCTGCTCGATCCACAGATTGCTCACGTGCCGCTTACCCGCATAAAAGCGGTAAGTGGTCGCTCCATTGTCGGCGCGAACCTTGATGACGTTCGAATCGCCGAAGTCGAGCATCTGGCCCTGCGGGATCGACGTCGATTTGAACGATGCGTTGTGATTGGTCGCGACCTGGGTCAGGCAGGCGATCACGTCGTTGACAGAGCGCTGCGTGGTGGTATCGGTGACGGGCTCGCCGGCATCCGGGTTCTTCTGGAACCATGCGCAAGCGCTGAGAAAGAGGGGCACTGACAGGACTACGGCTAGCTTCTTCATATCTCTCCTGGCGTTCGATTCGTCCGTTGGCATCCGGCGGGACGTGCGGCCCCGCGAGCCGGACACGGCGGCGCGGCAGTGCGCGCGCGGGCAAAGGCGCCATTATATCGACGCGCTGCCGCAACTTGACGCAGTGCCGCACGTAGCATGCCCGGGCGATGCGCCGGCGGCCGCCTACTTCCGTCGCTGCGCCTGCGCGGCCAGCCGCACGGCCGCGTTCCCCGCGCCGTAACCGTCATACCCGCCACGCCGCTCGACGATCTCCAGGAAAAACCGCCGGTCCAGCAGTTCGGTATAAGCGTGGAAAAACTCGCCGCCCTTGTCGTCGCGGTCGTAGAGGATGTTATGCGTTTGCAATGCGTCGAGCACATCGTCCGCCAGTGCGTAACGGGCGGCGAGGTCGTCGTAGTAATTGCGCGGAATGCGCAGCACCGGCAAACCATCGGCGACGAACTCGCGGATCGCGCCGACGATATCCACCGTGCTGAACGCCACGTGATTCAGGCCGGAGCCGTGATACGTGTGCAGCGCCTCGGCCACCGCCGTATGACGATCCACCGACGCATTCAGCACGATCCGCACCGAACCGTCGCCACTGCGCAGCGCCCGGCTGCGGACCAGCCCGTACGGATCGGGCACCAGCACGCCGGGTTCCGCCTGGAAACCGAGCGCGGTGCGCAGAAACAGCACCCACGTGTCCAGCGACTCCGCCGGCACCGACAGACACACGTGATCGATGCGTGCGAGCGGACCCACTTCGGCCGGACCGTTGATGTCCGTGAGGACGAAATCGGCTTCGAATAGCGTCGGCTGATCCGGCGATTCGTCGACGAAATAATTCAGGCTGCCGTCCGGCGCCTGCACGGCCGGCAGCACGCGCTCGTTGGGGCCGATCTGGCCGGAGAACGGCGCGTAGCCGAAGCCGGCGGCGCGCTCGAACGCCTGCGCGGCGTCGTCGACGCGCAACGCCGACGCGCACAGCGACAAACCATGCTGCTGAAAGAACGCGTTGGCGAACGAGTCCGGCTCGGCGTTCAGCACGATCGACGCCGCGCCGTGCTGGAACAGCGTCACGTCTTTCGAACGATGCCGGCCCGCCTCGCGAAAGCGCAGCTTGCCGAGCCAGTCGACGAGTTGCGCGCGGGTGGCGTGATCGACCGCGAATTCGAGGAACTGGTAGCCGACGTGAGCGGGCGCGGCGGGGGAGCGATAGAGGTCGACGAAACGAGGCGGTTCCGGGCGTTCGGCTTCAGTTTGAGTTTCAGCTGCGCTGGCAAGCCCTGTCTGAGCGTGATCGCGAGCAAGATCAGCCACCTTGGCCCTCTCAGCCGCTTCAACCGCCAGCACCGCGCGCATCTGCTCCTCCAGAAACAGCAGCGAACGATGCCCGTCCGCCGCCGTGATCGTCGTGGGCGCGGCGCGGAAACCGTCGTTGAAAATCTCCAGCGACAGCGGCCCCGAATAGCCGGTCTTGACGATCTGCGCGGTGAAGCCGGCCAGATCGAAATCGCCCTGACCCGGAAAGCAGCGGTAATGCCGGCTCCATTCGAGCACGTCCATCGCGAGTTTCGGCGCGTCGGCGATCTGCACGAAGGCGATCCGCTCGCCCGGAATGCCGGCGATCGCGTCGACGGTATCGCTCAGCGACAGCGTATGAAAACTGTCGAGCACCAGCCCCAGATTCGGATGATTCACCGCGTTCACAAGCTTCCACGCGTGCCGGTAAGTCTTCACGTGCTTGCCCCACGCGAGCGCCTCGTAACCGGCGATCACGCCGGCCGCCCCGGCTGCGAGCGCAAGCGCGCCGAGCTGGTCGGTCATCAGCGCGTCGTCGCCGAGGGTGTCGGGCGACACGTTGCTGCAAACCAGGATGCGATCGGTGCCGAGTTCGTGCATCACGTCGAACTTGCGTTTCGCGCGTTCGAGATTGCGTGCGAGGCGCTCAGGGCCGACCCCGTCGAAATCGCGGAACGGCTGGAACAGCATGATCTTCAGCCCGAGATCGGCGGCGATGCGCCGCACGTCGGCGGGCGGGCCGTCGAAGCACAGCAGGTCGTTCTCGAAGATCTCGACGCCTTCGAAACCGGCCGCCTGGATCGCGGTCAGCTTCTCGACAAGCGTGCCGCTGATCGACACGGTGGCAATCGAACGTTGCATGAACGGCTCCTGCAAAAACTGGCAAACGGACAAATGGCGACAGGGAAACGTTCCCTCCCGATGCACCGCGTGGGCCGGCAAAGCGTGCCCCGCGGTCCATGCTGCAATGCGAAAAGTGGACCAGTTGGTTACTTGCTCACAAAACCACAGCGTGGAAAAAATAGCGCATTGAGCGGAATTGTCGACAGTGTATAAAAACTAACTAGATAGTACAAATTCGTGAAAACCCCAGATGACGATTCCGGCGGACGCGCGCACACTCCGTTTTACGTTGTGGAGCCGCCGCGATCGCGCGGCGCGCTTCAGGCTGTATCAGGTCTTACTTTGCAGGAGTGGTTGCCATGAGTTTTGCCTCCGTCCTGGTCCTCAACGGACCGAATCTCAACCTGCTCGGCACACGCGAGCCCGCCATCTACGGCGCGGAAACGCTCGACGACGTCGCGAAGCTGTGCCGCGACGCGGGCGAACGGCTGAATCTGTTGGTGGACTTCTGTCAGTCGAACGCCGAGCATCAGCTGATCGACTGGCTGCATGCGGCGCGGACCAAGGTCGACGGCATCGTGATCAATCCGGCGGCGTACACGCATACGTCGGTGGCGATCGCCGACGCGCTCAGCGCGATCGAAAAGCCGGTGATCGAAGTGCATATTTCAAACGTGCATCGGCGCGAGGCGTTCCGGCACCACTCGTATGTGTCGGCGGTGGCGGACGGGATCATCGTCGGCTGCGGCACGCAAGGCTATGTGCTTGCGCTCGAACGGATGGCGAGCCTGCTCGCGAACAGGACCGCACGATGAACGCAATCGACACTATCGCAACCGGCATGACCGCGCCGTCTCCCGCCGAAGCGCCGGCGCAACCCCGCGTGGACGCGCTCGCTCATTCGCAGGCCAGCGCCAGTTCGTATCTGGTCGGTCTGATCGGCTCGGGAATCGGCGGTTCGTTGAGCCCGGCGATGCATGAAGAAGAGGGCAGCCAACTCGGTCTGCACTACGTGTACCGCCGCATCGACCTCGAAGCGCTGCGGCTCGATCTCGCCGCGCTGCCGGACCTGCTGAGCGCCGCCGAACGAATGGGCTACAACGGCCTGAACATCACCTATCCGTGCAAACAGGCGGTGATTCCGCTGCTCGACGAACTTTCCGACGACGCCCGCGCGCTCGGCGCGGTCAACACGGTGCTGTTCAAGGACGGCAAACGCATCGGCCACAACACCGACTGGTCCGGCTTCGCCCGTGCGTTCCAGCGCGGCCTGCCGGACGTGCCGCTCGCGCGCGTCGTTCAACTGGGTGCGGGCGGCGCCGGCGCGGCGGTCGCGCACGCCGCGCTGAGCATGGGTGCACAGACGCTCACGCTGTTCGACGTGGACGCCTCGCGCGCCGCGGCGCTGGCCGGCGAATTGCAGCAGCGCTTCCCGGCCGCCAGCGTCAGCGCCGGCAGCTCGCTCGCGCACGCGCTTGCCGAAGCGAACGGCCTGATTCACGCGACGCCGACCGGCATGGCGAAACTGCCCGGCTTGCCGTTGCCGGTCGAATTGCTGCATCGCGATTTGTGGGTCGCGGACATCGTCTACTTCCCGATCCGCACCGCGCTGTTGCAGGCGGCCGACGCGCTCGGCTGCCGCACGTTGAGCGGCGGCGGCATGGCGGTTTATCAGGCGGTGGACGCGATGCGCATTTTCACCGGACTCGAGCCGGACGCCGAGCGCGTGTACCGCCATTTCCAATCGCTGCTGCAGCAGCCAGAGGCCTGACCGGCGGCGCAGCCTCGCCGCACGAACAGGCCCGCACCGCCCACGATCAGACCGAGGAGACACACACACCATGCCCCAACCGACTCCACATAGTCCCGCCGCGGCGCAGGAGGCCCCTTTGGGAGACGTCACGGCCAAGGCCGTGCGCCGCTCGAAAGCCCGCTATCAGATTCTCGGGCTGCTCGCGGTCGGCACGATGATCAACTACCTGGATCGCACGGTGCTCGGCATCGCCGCGCCGCAACTGACGAAGGAACTCGGCATCAACGCGGCGCTGATGGGTCTGCTGTTCTCGGTGTTCTCGTGGAGCTATGTGGCCTCGCAGATTCCCGGCGGCCTGTTTCTCGACCGCTTCGGCAGCAAGCTCACGTATTTTCTGTCGATGACCTTCTGGTCGCTCTTTACGCTCGCGCAAGGCCTTGTGCATGGCATCGGCGCGCTGTTCGTGTTTCGCCTCGGGCTCGGCGTGTCGGAAGCGCCGTGCTTTCCGACCAACAGCCGCGTGGTGGCGACATGGTTTCCGCAGAACGAACGCGCGATGGCGACCGGCACCTATACGGTCGGCGAATACATCGGCCTGGCGTTCTTCAGCCCGTTTCTGTTCATGCTGATGGGCGCGTTCGGCTGGCGTTCGCTGTTCTTCGTGGTGGGCGGCGTGGGGCTGGTGTTCGGGTTGATCTGGTGGACGTTTTATCGCGAGCCGCGCGATCATCCGTCGGCGAATCAGGCGGAACTCGACTATATCGAAGCGGGCGGTGGACTCACGCATCGGAAGAAAGATGCCGGGGCGGCGAATGCGGCGAATGCGGCGAATACGGCTACAAAGGCGGGCTCGAAGAGCGGCTTCGAATGGCGCACGATCGGGCGTCTGCTCAAACATCGCCAGTTGACGGGCATCTGCCTTGGCCAGTTCGCCGGCAACTCGACGCTGGTGTTCTTCCTCACGTGGTTCCCCACCTACCTCGCGACCGAACGTCATATGGCGTGGCTGAAGATCGGCTTCTTCGCGATCATGCCGTTCATTGCCGCGTCGATCGGCGTGATGTTCGGCGGCATCTTTTCCGACTGGCTGTTGCGGCGCGGCAAGTCGCCGAATGTCGCGCGCAAGCTGCCGATCATCGCCGGCCTTCTGCTCGCGTCGACGATCGTGCTCGCGAACTATGTCGACAGCAACGTGGTGGTGATCGCGATTCTTTCCGTGGCGTTTTTCGCGCAGGGCATGGCCGCGCTCGGCTGGACGCTGGTGTCCGATATCGCGCCGGAAGGGCTGCTTGGCGTGACCGGCGGCATCTTCAACTTCGCGGCCAATCTGGCCGGGATCGTCACGCCGCTGGTGGTGGGGTTTATCGTCGCGGTGACCGGCTCGTTCGTCGGCGCGCTGGTGTTCATCGGCGGGATCGCGATGGTCGGCGCGCTGTCGTATATCTTTGTGGTCGGCGATATCAAGCGGATCGTGCTGGAGGATTAGGACGACGCGCGAAAAACGCGCGCCGCGTCAATCTTCCTTGCGCACGAAGCGCAGCACCGCGTCGACGATCATCGCGCGATGCCGCGCGCGCAGGCGCGGATGCGACGGATCGCGCCCGAACGCCGTGCCGAACGTGTGGCGATTGCCGATGCGATGAAAGCACAGCGAACTGATCATCAGATGCAGATCGATCGCGTCGATGTCGCCGCGGAACTGCCCGGCGGCGATGCCGCGCGCGAGCAGGTCCTCGATCGTATGAATCACGGTGACGTTGCGCCCTTTGAAGGACTTCACCTGCTCGACGTACTTCGCGCCGTGAATGTTCTCGATGGTCACCAGACGCACGAAATCGCGCTGCCGGTCGTGATAGTCGAAGGTGAATTCGACCAGCGCGCGCATACCCTCGACCGGGTCGAGTTCGCTCACGTGCAGATCCTGTTCGAGCGCGCGAATGTCGCCGTAGACCTTTTCCAGCACCGCCTGGTACAACCCTTCCTTGCTGCCGAAGTAGTAGTACAGCATGCGCTTGGTGGTGTGGGTGCGCTCCGCGATCGCGTCGACGCGGGCGCCGGTCAGGCCCATGGCGGAGAACTCCTGGGTCGCGACTTCCAGGATGTTGCGCTTCGTCTCTTCAGGGTCGTACTTGCGACGGGTGTCGGCGCGCGACGCGTCCGGCGCGATGCCGTTGGTATCAGGCTCGGCGGCCTTGCTTCCCTTTTTCATTGTGTATTCGAGCGGCAGTGACGGCGCATTCTAGCATGGCGAAAATGGCGTCCGGCGCGGCTCTCCGGGCGGGTCGGCGACGGTTCGGCGGGCGCTTTTCAACCACTGCGCGATGCAGTCGCCGCGCGTCGGCGGCGTGCGAACGGCGCATCGCCACCGCATCGCCACCGCATCGCCACCGCATCACGAACTGGCGCGAGCGGGCCGGCGCCGTTCGGCCAGCGCGTCGCGGGTCTGCATCGCCGTGTAGGTCAGTTGAGCCGCCGCGAGACCGAGCGCGCCATAGGCAGGCGTCAGGCCGAATGTGGCGAACGCGTCAGGCACCGGCCGCTCGCCGGAAATGGCGGCCGCCAGCAATTCGCCGGATACCGTGGTGGGCGCCATTCCGTGTCCGCCGAAACCGACCGCGTACCACACGCCGTCCGTGCTGCGGCCGATCTGCGGCATCTTGTGACGCGCGTAGCTCATCAGGCCGCCCCACGCGTAGTCGATCCGCACGTCGCGCAGTTGCGGATAGACCTTCAGCAGATCGCGCCGCAACAGCCTGGCGATCGCGGCCGGCGCGCGGTCGCGCACGGAAATGCGGCCGCCCCACAGAATGCGGGTGTCCGGCAACGGGCGGTAATAGTCGAACGCGAAACGGGTGTCGTAGATCGCGGCGCGCGTGTCGATCGCGTCGGCGAGGCGCGCACCGAGCGGTTCGGTCGCCATCACGTAGGTGGCGATCGGCAGCACCGCGCGTTCGACCTTCGCGTAGACGTTGCGCGCATAACCGCCGCCCGCCATCACGACATGCTGCGCGTCGAGCGTGCCGTTCGGCGTGTGCACGACGAAGCCTGCTCCTTCCTTTCGCAGACGGATCACCGGCGACTGCTCGTGAATCCGCACGCCGGCGCGCGCCGCCGCGGCGGCAATGCCGAGCACGTACTTCAGCGGATGAAAATGGAAGGCGTTGCGCTCGAACAGCCCGCCGTGATAGCGGTGGGTTTTCAATTGCCCGGCGAGTTGCGCGGCCGGCACCGGCTCCCAGTCGACGCCGAATGCATCGCGCATCAGACGCCGTTGCGCGTCGAGGCGGGCGGGTTCGTCGAACCAGTTGGCGAGGATCACGCCGGCGTCGGTCACGTCGCAATCGATCGCATGGCGCTGGATGCGCTCGCGCATCAGATCGACGGCGTCGGTGGTCAGCGTGTAGAGTTCGCGGGCGCGTGCCGGGCCGAGCGCCTTCAACAGATCGGCGCAATCCAGGCTGTAGCCGCCGAACACGAAGCCACCGTTGCGCCCGGACGCCCCAAAGCCCACCTGACGCGCTTCGAGCACCGCGATGTCCGTCACGCCGCGCCCGGCCAGCCCCAACGCGGTGGACAATCCCGCCAGCCCCCCGCCGATGATGCACACGCCAAGGCTGCGCCGGCCATCGAGCGGCGCGTAGGTGGAGGAACGGGTGACGGTGGCTTCGTAGAAACTTTGCATGCGGCTAGGGTAGCGGCAACGGTCAGCCGGCGTCCAGCCGTCAAGCGGTCTGGACGCCCAGGCCGGAACAGCGATCGGCGCTCGACGCGCGACGATCGGTGTCCGGCTGTCACGACACCGGCAGCAGCTTCCCGCTGAACACCACCGGCCCGCTCGGCGCATTCGGATTCGGCGAACCGCCCGGCGCTTCGATCGACACGGCCAGCGCCGCGTAGCTTTGCGGCTTCTGCTGACCCGCCGGCACCTTGCCGCTCGCACTGTCGGGCAGCATGCCGAGCGCGACCGGATGACCGCTCGCCGGAATGCCCCACAACTCCATCGCGCGGCCGGCCGGCAGACCGACCTTGCCGAGCGGATGCAACGTCATCGTCGAATGGGCTTCGTCCCATGCGACCAGCATGACCGGATGCGCGTCCTTGTCGTTCAGCACGGCGACGTGCGACACGGCCGCTTCCGGTTGCTGCGCGACGACCGGCGCATTGGGTGTCGTTGCGGACGGCCACAGCGACCGCAACGCGACCACCACGGCCACCGCCGCGACGCCGGTGACGCCGAGTGCCCAGCCGCGCCAGAACGCGAGGTTCTCGAACAGACTGCGGGTCGGCCGTGCAGGCGTTTCGACCACGGTGCGCGGACGCGTCGTTTCACGCGCGGCGCTCAAACCGAGCCGCCGCTCGATAGCCTCCCAGACGGCCGCCGGCGGCATGCGCGGCTCGGCGAGTTCGCTCATCGGCGAGATGCGCCGCTGCCATTCGTCGACCGCCTTGCGAACCGTGGCGTCGTGCTCGGCGTACAACTGGAAGCGGCGCCGGGCGCCGCCGCGCAACGTGCCGAGCACGTATTCGGCGGCCAGCAGATCGACGAGCTGAGGATAGCGATGCAGATTCATCATTCGCCTCCCAGGCAGGTCTTCAGCTTGGCGAGGCCGCGTCTGATCCATGACTTGATCGTGCCGAGCGGGACGGTCAGTACTTCGGCGATCTCGCTATGGCTTTGATCGCGCAGATAAGCGAGCGCCACCGCCTGGCGTTGTGCCGGTTCCAGCTGCTGCATGCAGCCGGCCAGCAAGCGCGCCTGCAGACTGACCGCGGTCAGTGCTTCGGGATCCGGATCACCGGTTGCCACGAGGTCGTCCAACGCATCGCTCCATTCCGTTTCCTGCGGATTGACTCGCCGCAGATGATCGAGAGCACGGTTGCGGACGATTGCCGACATCCACGTCATCGGCGCGGACAACGCGCGGCGATAGTCGCCGGCGAAGCGCCAGATATTGACGAAGCTGTCCTGCAAAACCTCTTCGGCCCACTCGTGTCTGCTCAATATACGGAGCGCGAGGCCAAACAGTTTCGGGGCGGCGAGATCATATAGCTCGCGTAATGCCGCCGCGTCTTCTTTGGCGACACGTTCGAGCAGCGCGGCAAGGGTTTCCGGCGTGAGTTCTCGAGGATTGGCTGTCATGGAAAGGGAGAGGGTGGGCTTGCGGACGTATGGTACTCAATTCGCCGCGGGCTTGAAGGTGGTTTTTTTACAGTTGCCTGCATCCAATCCCACGCAACGCGCGTACCCGGCCCACGCCGCAAAAGCAGAAAACCGCCGGTAAGCGGCGGTTTTCGTGAGGGGCGAAAGACCTTCAATATCGCATGCCTGAAGGCGCTCGTCACCTGCCGCGAAGGCTGTTGTAGCGGCGACACTGTCGGGTAAATCCGTACCGATCGCGCGCTCGGGTTCCGCGCTACACTGATTTGAAGGTGCGCCAGACATTAAGAGCATGGCGCCGGCTCGGGGAGAGCAACCATGAATCGGCCTCTGGTTCGGTTACCGTTTCGCGCGGCAGGCACGGCGCCTGTGCGGAGATGGTTCAAATGGGCGCTGGTCGCGACGATCCTGCTCGCGCTGGCCTTGCTGGTGCGTTTCTGCCAGCTCGAAATCCAGACCTCCCGAATGCAGGCGCACTACCTCTCCGAATTGACGCGCGACGTCGGCTTCACGGTCGCCGACGGTCCCAGTCACTCCATCCGTTTTCCTCCTCCGGACAAAGGCCCGTACGACAGCCGGCTCGGCTACGCGTTGCTGCCAGCCATCCAGCAGCGATTGCTGCAACGCGGATTCGAAATCAGCTCGCAGGCGCGCGATTCCGAACGCATGCTGTGGCTCTCGGATAACGGGTTGTTCCTGCCGTACGCCGAGAAAGATCAGGCGGGTCTGCAACTCGTCGACGGTACCGGCGCGCCGCTTTTCGATGCCCGTTTCCCCGGCCGCGCTTATGACAATTTCGACGCGATCCCGCCGCTGGTCGTGAACTCGCTGCTGTTCATCGAAGACCGCTATCTGCTCGATGCGGATCAGCCGAACCGCAATCCGGCGATCGACTGGGGGCGCTTCAGCCGCGCGCTCGCCGATCAGGGCGTGCGGGTGTTCAACCATCATCAATCGCAGCCGGGCGGCAGCACGCTGGCCACCCAGATCGAGAAGTTCCGGCATTCGGCGGGCGGACGCACGGCGACGCCGCCGGAGAAGCTTCGGCAGATCGCATCGGCTTCGGTGCGTGCGTATCTGGGCGGTCCGCAAACCTTGCCCGCGCGCCGGCAGATCGTCGTGCATTACCTGAACTCGGTGCCGCTGGCGGCGCAGCCGGGCATCGGCGAAATCAACGGAATCGGCGATGGGCTCGCCGCCTGGTACGGCCGCGATTTCGACGACGTGAACCGCATTCTGAAAGCGCCGTCCACGCCGGACAATCTGCCGGCGCAAGGCGTGGCGTTCCGCCAGGTGTTGTCGCTGATGATCGCGCAGCGCGCGCCGTCGTATTTTCTGCGGCATGGGTACGGCGAGCTCGAACGTCTGACCGATAGCTATCTGCGGCTGCTGGCGAGCGGCGGCGTGGTGTCGGCGTCGCTGCGCGATGCCGCGCTGTCCGCGCAGGTCGAACTGCATCGCATGCCGCACGGCGCGCCGAACGCGGATTCGTTCGTCTCGCGCAAGGCGGTCACGTCGATGCGCTCGCATCTGTTGGCCGCGCTTGGCGTGCCGAGTTTCTACGAACTCGACCGTCTCGACGTGCAGGCCACCGGCACGCTGAATAACGCGCTGCAGCAGGCGGTCAGCGAACGGCTCGCCGCCGCCGGCACGAAAGACGGCGCGAAGGCCGCGGGTCTCGTCGGCTTCGAAATGCTGCGGCCCACGGACGACCCGTCGCGAATCACGTACAGCTTCACGCTGTTCGAACGAAGCGGCGGCGCGAATCTCGTGCGGGTGCAAACCGACAGCGTGAATCAGCCGTTCGACATCAATTCCGGCGCGCGTCTGAATCTCGGATCGACGGCGAAACTGCGTACCGTGGTCACGTATCTGCAGATCGTGACCGACCTGCACACGCGTTACGCGCCGCTCCCGGCGGCGGAGCTGAAGGCGGTCAAGCCCGACCCGAGCGACCAACTCACGCGCTGGGCGCTCGACTATCTGATGCACACGTCCGACCGCTCGCTGCAGGCGATGCTCGACGCGGCGGTGGAACGCAAATACTCGGCGAACCCGGGCGAAACGTTCTACACGGGCGGCGGCGCGCAAACCTTCAACAACTTCGAGTCCGACGACAACAGCCGCATCCTGACCGTGCACCGCGCGTTCCAGCATTCGGTGAACCTGGTGTTCGTGCGCTTGATGCGCGACATCGTTCACTATGAAATGGTGCGGACCACCGGCCCCTCGTCGCAATGGCTCGACGATCCGGCGATCCGCAAGCAGTATCTGACGCAGTTCGCCGATCAGGAAAGCCGCGTGTATCTCGGCCGTTTCTACACGAAGTATCACGACAAGTCGCCCGATCAGGCGCTCGCGCTGCTGTTGCTCGGCGTGCGCAAGTCGCCGCCGAAACTGGCGACGGTGCTGCGCAGCGTCGCGCCGGACCAATCGAACGCGTGGTTCAACGCGCAGATGCGCGCGGCGCTGAAGAATACGCCGGCCGCCTCGGCGCTCGACGACGAGGACCTCGCGAACCTCTACGCGAAATACGCCGAGGACCGATTCAACCTAAACGATCGCGGCTACATCGCCGGCGTGCATCCGCTCGAACTGTGGACGCTCAACTATCTGCGGCGACATCCGGACGCGACACTCGCGCAGATGCAGAGCGCGAGCCGCGACGTGCGGTTGTCGACCTATTCGTGGCTCTTCAAGACCCGCTATCACGCGACCCAGGACCGGCGCATCAAGCGCATGGTCGAGCTGCGCGCCTACGACGCGATCGGCAAGTCGTGGCAGGCGCTCGGCTATCCGTTCGCCAATCTCACGCCGTCGTATGCGGCCGCGATCGGCGCATCGGGCGACCGGCCCGCGGCGCTCGCGCAATTGATCGGCGTGATCGCCGCCGACGGCAACAAGCTGCCGACCGAAAGCCTCACGCGTATCGACTTCGCGAAAGACACGCCGTACGAAACGCACTTCCAGCGCGCGGCCGTGGCGCCGCAGCAGCAGGTCTCGCCAGAAATCGCGAGCGTGGTGCGGGTCTTGTTGCGCGACGTCGTGCTGGGCGGCACCGCGAAACGTCTCGCGCAAGGCATGACGTTCCCCGATGGCCAGACCCTCGCGGTCTACGGCAAGACCGGCACGGGCGACCAGCGGTTCAACGTGTTCGCCAAGGGCGCGCGGCTGATCGAGTCGCGCAAGGTGAATCGCAGCGCGACCTTCGTGTTCGTGATGGGCGATCGTTTCTACGGCACGCTGACGGCATACGTGCATGAACCGTACGCGGCACGTTACGAATTCACGAGCGCGTTGTCGGTGCAATTGCTGAAGTCGCTGGCGCCGGCGTTGCAGCCGTTGCTGGACAAAGCGCCGGTGAAGACGGTTGCGGCTGCAACCAGCGTGGCGGCGCAGTAACTCGCGGTATCGACATGCGACGAACCGGCGGGACGCGGAGCCGGGTCAATCGGCTTAATAACCCGTGTCCGCCGCCGGTTTGAGAAACAGTTCGTGCACCGGCGCGAAGTGCGCGTAGAGCGGCAGAATCGCGCCGCCCATCGCCCGCGCATCCGAGCCGATCGCGCCTTCCAGCAGTTGCGGCCGCACCATCCCCTCCCATTCGAATCGGTCGAGCACGCGCTCGGTGCGGCGGATGATTTCGCGCACCAGTTGCCGGTCGAATTCGCCGTCGATCACCACGGCTTCGAGATCGAGCAACGCCGCCGCATTCGTCAACGCATTGGCGATCGCGGGGCATGCGCTGTCGAGCCATTGCTCGGTATAGCGCCACAATTCCGGCGACAACGCGCGATGATCGTGCGCGGCGGCAGCCGGCAGACCCGCGTCGCTCAACAGTTTTTCCAGCACGAAGCCCGAGGCTGCATGCAGCAGTTGCCGCGCCGGTTTGCGTGCAGTGCCGCTTGCGCCGCTCAACGGAATCGAGCCGACCGCGCCCGCGTTGTCGTGCGGACCGCCGTGCAGACGTCCGTCGATCACGAGACCGCCGCCGATGAACGTGCCGACGAACAGGTACAGAAAGTTATGGATGCCGCGCCCCTGGCCCATCACCAGTTCGGCGGCGCAGGCGGCGGTGGTGTCCTTGGCGAATTCGACGGGCAGTCCCGTCATCGCGGCGACGCGGGCACGCAGATCGATCTCGTGCCACGCGTCGAGCGCGTCCGGCGGCGCGCCGAGAAAATCGCGCCAGCCGCCGAGCCACAACGGCGCGGCCACGCCCACGCCGACCACCTTGTTGGCCTTTGCGCCGAGCGTGTGATTCACGCGCGCCAGTTTGCTTTCGAGCGCGGGAAACAGCGCGCGCGGGTCGGGATACGCGTAGTCGACCACGTCGCGGCAGACCACGTGACCGGCGAAATCCAGCGCCAGGACGTCGAGGCTGCGGCGGCCGACCTTGATGCCGATGGTGTACGCGCCATCCGGGCGCAGCGCGATCGGCACGGACGGCTGGCCGATCCGGCCGCGCACGCGCGCGTGCTTTTCGAGCAGGCCGTCGTCGATCAGCCGGTCGACGATCATCGACACGGTCTGCATCGACAG
Organism: Paraburkholderia sp. D15; assembly: GCF_029910215.1. Taxonomy (NCBI): domain Bacteria; kingdom Pseudomonadati; phylum Pseudomonadota; class Betaproteobacteria; order Burkholderiales; family Burkholderiaceae; genus Paraburkholderia; species Paraburkholderia sp. D15. The sequence goes on from NZ_CP110396.1 coordinate 2,457,350, forward strand.
ACGCGTGAGACGGCCCACGTCGGCCTTCGGCAGCGGTCCGTGCAAGCGGATCGCCTGCAGCACGATCCGCTCGTTGAACTGCCGCATGCCGACCTGGTTCGAGCCGACCGTGCGTTTGAGCGGCGCGCGGGCGCCGGTGGTGTCCATGATGGGAGGCCTGCCGTTCAAAGGTAGACCGGCATCACGCGATCGCCTTGACGTCGGCTTCCTTGGCGCCGGTCATGATCGCGACCGCCTCGGACATATGCACGTCTTTCGTGTTGACCAGCGCCGCGCGCCGGCCGAGCCGCTGGATATGGATACGATCCGCCACCTCGAACACGTGCGGCATGTTGTGGCTGATCAGGATCACCGGCAGGCCGCGTTCGCGCACGCGCCGGATCAGTTCGAGCACCATGTTGCCTTCCTTCACGCCGAGCGCGGCGGTGGGCTCGTCGAGAATCACCACGTGCCGCGCGAAGGCCGCGCTGCGTGCCACCGCGACGCCCTGGCGCTGACCGCCCGACAGCGTTTCGACCGCCTGACGCATCGAACGGATACCGATCTGCAGGTCTTTCATATGCGCGGTCGCTTCGTCGAGCATGCGGCGCTTGTCGATCATTTTGAAGATCGAGCCGCGCCAGCCCGGCTTCAGCAATTCGCGCGCGAGGAACAGGTTTTCGGCGATGCTCATGGCCGGCGCCACCGCGAGTTCCTGATAGACCGTTTCGATGCCCTGCGCGCGCGCATCCAGCGGACTGCGGAACTTGACCGGCTTGCCGTCGAGCAGGATCTCGCCTTCGTCCGGCACGGTCGCGCCGGATAGCGCCTTGATCAACGACGATTTGCCCGCGCCGTTGTCGCCGATCACCGCGAGGATTTCGCCGGGCAGCACTTCGAAATCGCAGCCGTCGAGCGCGGTCACGTTGCCGTAGCGTTTGATCAGGCCGCGTGCCTGCAGGACGGGTTGCGCGGCGGAAGCTGAAGTAGGGGTCGACATGACGAATGCTCCTGTGTGCTCAACCGCGACGATGCGAGAGTTTGTCGGCGGCCACCGCGAGAATCACCAGCATGCCGGTGATCAACACCTGGTAGACCGAGGACACGCCGATCAGCGTCAGCCCATTGCGGAACACGCCGACGATCAACGCGCCGAGCAGCGTGCCGACGATCGAGCCGCGCCCGCCGAACAGACTGGTGCCTCCGAGCACGACCGCCGTGATGCTGTCGAGGTTCTCGGTCTGTCCCGCCTGCGGATCGCCGACGCCGGTGCGCGACACCGACAGCAGCGCGGCGATGCCGTAGATCGCGCCCGCCAGCGAATACACGGTGAGCAGGATCTTCTGCGACGACAGGCCCATCAGCCGCGCGGCCTCGGCGTTGTTGCCGAGCGCGTACAGATGGCGGCCGGGCACCGTGTCGCGCAGCACGAACCAGGTGGCGAGATACATCAGCAGCGTGAGCACGGTGCCGTACGTGACGTCGGCGGGACCGAGCTTGAAGGTGTTGCCGAAGAACATGATGGCGTCCGGCAGATTCGACACGCTCTCCGCGTTCGAATAGATCTGCGTGAGCGCGAAGGCGATATTCAGCGTGCCCAGCGTGACGATGAACGCGGGCAGCTTGATGCGCGTGATCAGCACGCCGTTCAGCGCGCCGAACAGCGTGCTCGCGGCGATGCCGCACAGGATCGCGAGAACCGGCGGCACGCCGAGCGTGACCGCGAACTTGGTCATGATGATCGAGCCGAACGCCATCACCATCCCGCACGACAGGTCGATGCCGCCGGTCAGCACGATCAGCGTCTGGCCGATCGCGATCACCGCGACCACCATGGTCTGCTGCAGGATCAGCGAGAGGTTCTGGAACGACAGGAAGCGGCTGCTCTGCGAGATGAAGAACCCGCAGGCAAGCACCAGCGCGATCAGCGGACCGACCTCGGCGAGCGACGGCAGACGGTCGGTGAAACTGCGCGAATGGCCGGCAGGCGCGGAAGGAGTCGACATGATGGAGATCCTCGATGGCATGAGCGCGGCGAATCGATGCCGGCCGCGCGGCGGATGCGGTGGCGGCCCGCATCGACGGGCCGCCGGTCGTGACGCGTTACTTGTTGCCCCAGCAGTTGTCGAGGCCGAACTTCGTGTCCTTGCTGTCGATGCCGGACATCGGCTTGTCGGTGATCAGCGTGACACCGGTGTCCTGATAGCCCGAGACCTTCTTGCCGGTCTTCGCGTAGTCGACGCCGGCGGTCACGCCGAGCGCGGCCATCTTCAGCGGATACTGCTGCGAGGTCGCCGCGATGGCGCCGGCCTTCACGTTGCGCACGCCTTCGCAACCGCCGTCGATCGAGACGATCATCACGCCCTTGTCCTTGCCCGCGGCCTTCAACGCGCGGTACGCGCCGGCCGCGGCCGGTTCGTTGATCGTGTAGACCACGTTGATGTCGGGCGACTTCTGCAGGCAGTTTTCCATCGCCGTCTGGCCCTTCGCCTGATCGCCGCGCGTGTCCTGGCTGCAGACGATCGACGGGTCGCCTTCCTTCACGCCGAAGCCTTCGAGAAAGCCGTTATGCCGCAGCACGCCGACCGACACGCCGGGCGCGAGGTCGAGCGTGGCGATTTTCGCGGGCTTGCCGTTCAACGCGGCCTTCGCGTATTTGCCGATCAGCACGCCGGCCTTGAAGTTGTCGGTGGCGAAGAGAGCGTCGGTGGCGTCCTGCGGATCGGTCGGCGTGTCGAGCGCGACCACCATCACGCCGGCGGCGCGCGCTTTCTTGATGCTCGGCACGATCGCCTTGGTGTCGCTCGGCGTGATCAGGATCGCTTTCGCGCCCGCCGTCATCATGTTTTCGATCGCGGTGACCTGGCTCGCGTTGTCGCCGTCGAACTTGCCGGCGGCCGTGATCAGTTTCGCGCCGTCTTTCGAGGCGGCGGCCTCGGCGCCCTGTTTCATCTTCACGAAGAACGGATTGGTGTCGGTCTTCGTGATCAGGCCGACCACAGGCTGATCGGCCGCCTGGCTCGCGCCTGCACACCATACCGCCGATGCCGCCACGCACATCGACACGAGTTTGCGGGCGACAGGATGCCTGCGGGAATGCTGATTCATGGGACGCTCTCCTCCGGTTGTTGGCAACGACGTGATGGACGACGAACGGCACAGGCCGCCTAAATCACTTTGTGTGATTTAGTACAGCAGGCGCGACGACACGCGTCAAGGAAGGAATCGGAGCGGGGCGTGATGCAAGCGCTGACGTGCCAACGCCGCGAGCCAGACGGAATAAGGCGCGCGGCGCGTGGTGCGCTGCGGGATGACGAGCCGGGACTTCGGGAAAGTCCTGGCCTGGGTGAAAGCGGATTGAAGGCGGCGCGAGCGTTTATTCGCGCTTACTGGCGTCGCGGCGCGAGGGTTTGCCGCTTCGTTTCGAGTTGCGTGACGACGCGTTGCAGGGTCCGCTCGGCGGTCCCGGGCATTTGCACGAACTTGCAGCCGATCACATAACGGCGGTCGCCCTTCGGCGTGGTCAGGCGGCGCGGCGCGACGATTTCCAGATCGAGGCGCAGCGAGCCGAACGCGCCGAGTTGCAGCGTGACGTCGCGCAGCACGGTGCCGGTGCCGAGCGAGCCGAAACGGTCGTCGGCGGTATTCAGCGCGATGCCGCCGAGCGACAGGTCCTGCAATTCCAGCCGGAACGAGCCGCCGTTTTCGTACGCGCCGCTCGCGATGTACGGATCGAGCACCGGCGTCTGCACGCGGAAGAACTCGCGGCGTTGCACGTAGTAGAGCAGGGTCGGGAAGGACACCTCGAAGGCGGGCAAGCCGTCGAATACGGTGAGCGTCGCGTTGAGCGTCGTGAACTCGGTGCGGATGCCGCCGGGCAGGCTGCGGAATGTCAGTTGACGCGCGGTGGGCAGCGCGCGGTTGTCGTCGGCGATATTGCCGGCGTCGAACGTGAAGCGCGCGTTGCGCGAGTCCACGTCGAGCAGTTGCGTGACGATCTGCCGTGCGTTGTTGCGCGTGTCGATGAATTCCACCGTGACGAAGTCCTGATTCGCCACGAGGTGGCGCAGGCAGACGGCGATCTGCAACGGATGGCGTTGCGCGAAGGGTTCGTCCGCGCGTTGGCCCGGGGTCGATTCGGCAACGGCGGCGTCCGGCTGGAGTTCGGCGATCATTGGAGTACCCATGCGTGTGGTCGTGTGGTGGCCCTGGCCTGGCCGGTTGGGGAGCGGGCCGACATGACGTCATGCCGGCGCTCGGCCTTTGCGGGGATATCTGCAGAGACCGTGCCAACTGCATGGGAGGTGGGGGCGAACGCGGTGGCGTACGCGCGACGCTTGTGCGGCGAGGGTTCGCGAGTGCGGGGCCGGCGCGGGGAGCGGCGTTATGCAGCGCTTGCTACGTAACGCGCACGCGAGTGTTACGGGCGTTACGGGCCTTTGGGGTGTGATGGAGATGAGGGGACGTGGCTTGCGTGCGAAGGTCGCGACAATCCTGAGGACCGTACGACGGCGTCACCGCGCGCGCGGCGCGCCGGTCGATGCGCGCACCACCAGTTCGGGCGGCGACGAAATGCGCATCGGCACCTCGCTCGTGCCGCGTCCCGCCTGCCCATACGACGACTCGATCAGCTCGCGCAACAGCGACACCGCGAGGCCGGCCACCTCGACGGTCGGCACGGCGACCGTCGTCAACGCGGGACGCGATTCGCGCGCGAGCTGAATGTCGGTGATGCCGATCACCGACAGATCGTCCGGCACGCGCAGACCGAGGTCCGCGGCGGCGTGCATCGCGCCGAGCGCCGGCAGGTCGTTGGTCGCGAAAATCGCGGTGAGTGCGGGGTCGGCTTCGAGTAGCGCGCGGGCTGCGTCATAGCCGCCTTGAACGGTATCCACCGCGTGCTGGACACGGCTGTCCGGCGCGGCCGCCGCGCCCATCACGCCCGCTGCGCTCAAGGCATCGACGAAACCCTGATACCGCGCCGCATGAATACCCGACGCCTTGCTGCCGACGATCGCACCGATCCGCCGATGCCCGAGCGTCAGCAGATGCGCGCCCGCCAGCTCCCCCGCGAGGCGGAAATCCACCGCGACGCACGGCAGGCCGGGCGGCTCGCTGGGCCGCTCCCACATGCACAGCACGACCGGCGTGCCGCGCGCTTCCGTGGTGTGCAGGTCGGCGAAATCGAGGTTCGCGTTCGTCACCAGCACGCCTTCGGACAGCGTGCCGGCAATCTGGTCGAGATACGCGCGGCCGGTCTGCGGATCTTCATTCGTATTGCAGATGATCACGAAGTGGCCGCTCTCGCGCGCCGCGCGTTCGACGGCCAGCGCGAACTCCGGATAGAACGGATTGGCGATGCTCGACACCATCAACGCGAGCGTCGGCGCGCGGCCCTCGGCGAGCGCGCGGGCGGCGAGGTGCGGACGGTAGCCGAGCGCATCGACGGCATCGAGCACCCGCTGGCGGGTCTGCTCGCCGACGCGGCCGCGATTGCGCAACACGTTGGAAACCGTGGCGGGGGTGACGCCGGCATGGCGGGCAACTTCGCTGAGTGTTGTCATGGCGCAATCAATATATGGGACGGCTGCCCGGCATTTGCATCGACGGCAAAGGCGGGGCACCATCTATCTCACAAACAAACGATATCGGAGACAGGCAACACCCAGCGATCGCATGCGGTCGATTTTTTTCGGGTTTGCTGATTAAGCGCTTAATCTCCGACTTCGAGCCGATTAAATCACGGAGTCGATGCGATGGCGAGCATTTCCTTAAGAGGCGTGCAGAAAGCGTATGGCGACGGCGCGCCGGTGATTCGCGACGTCGATCTGGAGATCGGCGAGAACGAGTTCTGCGTATTTCTCGGGCCCTCCGGCTGCGGCAAGTCGACCTTGCTGCGCATGATCGCCGGGCTCGAAGACGTGACGGACGGCGACCTGTCGATCGGCGGGCGCCTCGTCAACGACATCCCGGCCGCGCAACGCGGCGTGGCGATGGTGTTCCAGAGCTACGCGCTGTTTCCGCACATGACCGTGTTCGAGAACATGGCCTTCGGCCTGAAACTCGCCAAAACCCCCAGGGACGAAATCGACCGCAAGGTGCGGGAGGCTGCGCGCATCCTGCAACTGGAAGCGTTGCTCGAGCGCCGGCCGAAGGCGCTCTCCGGCGGCCAGCGGCAACGCGTGGCGATCGGCCGCGCGATCGTGCGCGAGCCCGGCGTGTTTCTGTTCGACGAACCGCTGTCGAATCTCGACGCCACGCTGCGCGGCCAGACGCGGATCGAAATCGCGCGGCTGCACAAGCAGTTCGCCAAAGCCAGCGTGGTCTACGTGACGCACGACCAGATCGAGGCGATGACGCTCGCCGACAAGATCGTGCTGCTGCACGCGGGCAAGGACACCGAGCGGTACGGCAGCATTGCGCAGATCGGTGCGCCGCTCGAGTTGTATCACCGGCCGCGCAGCCGCTTCGTCGCGGGTTTCATCGGCTCGCCGCGGATGAATTTTCTGCCGGGACGGGTCGCGTCGATCGATCGGCAAGGCGTGCTCGTGACGCTCGATCACACGTCTGAAAACGTGCGCGTGCCGGTGAATGGCGACGGCCTCGCCGTCGCGCAGCCGGTCACGCTCGGCGTGCGCCCCGAGCACCTCGAATTCGTCGATGCCGCTTCGGCCGCGACCGGCGACGCGGTGCTGACCCGCACGGTCTCGCTGGTCGAACAGCTCGGCGAACACAGCTACGTGCACCTCGATCAGCCCGGCGACACGGTCCTGATCGCGAAAGCGCCGGGCGACACGCGGCTCGAACCCGGCGCTGACGCCCATCTGCGCGTGCCGCATGCGGCCTGCCATTTGTTTACCGAGGACGGCTTCGCCGCCGCTCCGCTCGAATCCGTCGAACACTACGCATAGAGGACATTCGGATGCGCCTAGGAGTCTGTTATTACCCGGAACACTGGCCCGAGTCGATGTGGGCCGACGACGCCCGCCGCATGAAGGCGCTCGGCATCGAGCAGGTGCGGATCGCCGAATTCGCGTGGAGCCGCATCGAGCCGACGCCCGGCGAATACGACTGGGGCTGGCTGGACCGCGCGATCGACGTGCTCGGCGCGGCCGGCTTGCAGGTCGTCATGTGCACGCCGACGGCGACGCCGCCTAAATGGTTGATCGACCGTCATTCCGACATTCTCGCGATCGGTGCGGACGGGCGTCCCCGCGCGTTCGGCTCGCGGCGCCACTACGATTTTTCATCGCCGTCGTATTTCGTTGCGTCGGAGAAGATCTGCACGGCGGTGGCCGAGCGTTACGGCAAGCATCCAGCCGTCGCTTACTGGCAGACGGATAACGAATTCGGCTGCCATCACACGGTGGTCAGCTATTCGCCGGCGGCCGTCGGGCGTTTTCGCGAGTGGCTGAAGGCCCGCTACACGACGGTCGATGCGTTGAACCGCGCGTGGGGCACGGTGTTCTGGAGCATGGAATACCGCAGCTTCGACGAGATCGATGCGCCGGTCGCGACCGTGACCGAGGCGCATCCGTCGCATCGTCTCGACTATCGGCGCTTCGCGTCCGACGAGGTCGCGCGCTACAACCGCATGCAGGTGGAGATCATTCGCGCGCATTCGCCGGGGCGGCCGGTCGCGCACAACTTCATGCAGTTGTTCACCGAGTTCGATCACTACAAGGTCGCCGCCGATCTCGACGTCGCGTCGTGGGACAGCTATCCGCTCGGTGCGCTCGAAGAGCAATGGTTCGCGCCCGAGGTGAAGGCGCGCTGGCTGCGCAGCGGCCATCCGGACTTTGCGTCGTTCAATCACGATGTGTATCGCGGCATGTCGAAGCTGCCGTTCTGGGTGATGGAGCAGCAGCCGGGGCCGGTGAACTGGGCGTTGTGGAATCCCGCGCCGTTGCCGGGCATGGTGCGGCTATGGAGCTGGGAAGCGTTCGCGCACGGCGCGGGTTGCGTGTCGTATTTCCGCTGGCGCCAGGCGCCGTTCGCGCAGGAGCAGATGCATGCCGGACTGAATACGCCGGACAACCGGCTCGACATTGGCGGCAACGAAGCGGCCCAGGTGGCGGACGAGATTCGCGCGGTGCTGGCGGCGGATGCCGATGCGAACGCGACGATCCGCGCGAAGGTCGCGCTGATCTACGACTACGAAGCGAAGTGGCTGTTCGAGATTCATCCGCAGGGGGCGGACTTTCACTATCCGCGCTTCGCGTTCGAGTACTACTCGGCGCTGCGTGCGCTGGGTCTCGATGTCGATGTCGTGCCGGTCAATGCGCCGCTGGACGGTTACCGCATGATCGTGGTGCCGCCGCTGCCGGTGGTGCCGGACGATCTGGGCGCGCGGCTCGCGCATTCGGGCGCGCAGGTGGTGATCGGGCCGCGCAGCGGGTCGAAGACCGCCGATCTGCAGATTCCCGCGAATCTGCCGCCGGGCGCGTTGACCTCGGTGTTGCCGCTGCGCGTGTGGCGCGTGGAATCGATGCGGCCGAATGTGACGGAGGCGGTGCGCTTCGTCGATGGCGCGGACCGAGGCGAGGCAGCGGAAGGTGTCGACGGATACGCGCGGCATTGGCGCGATTTCATCGAAGCGGACACCCGCGCCGATACATCGCTCGACGTGATCGCAAGCTTTGATGACGGCCATCCCGCTTACGTGCAGAGCGGAACGTTCCACTACCTCGCGAGCCTGTTCGACGATACGCTGACCACGCGCCTCTTCGCGCGAATCGCCGCACAGGCCGGCCTCGACACGACGCAGCCCGGCGACACGATCCGCATCAGCCGGCGCGGCGCGCTGACCTACGTGTTCAACTACGGCGATCAGACGCATACGCTCGCCGATATCGACGACGCGGCGTTCGTGGCCGGGTCGCGCGCGGTCGAACCGCAAGGCGTCGCGATTTACCGATCCTGAACACGGCTTCCAGTCATTCCACGCAGCAAACACAACGACGCAAAACCAGGCACAAAGGAGACAGGCAACATGAAACTCAAACCGGGCAAGATGCTGTTGACACTCGCGCTGGCTGCGGCGGCCGCGGGAACGTCCGTCGTCGGCACGGCGGCGCACGCGGGCACGCTGACCGCCAACATCGCGTTCAAGGGCGCGAGTCAGCGCGCGGTCTGGCAAGCGGTCGTCGACGACTTCAAGAAGGCGCATCCTGGCATCGACGTGAAGGTGTCGTTCATCGACGAGGAGGCGTACAAGGTGCAACTGCCGGGCTGGCTCTCGACCGTCGCGCCGGACATCGTCAACTGGCACGACGGCGAGCGCATGGCGTATTACGCGCAGCGCGGCCTGTTCGAGGACCTGAGCGGCGACTGGGCGAAGAACGGCTGGAACGACATGTACGCGTCGACGAAGGAAGCCTCGTCGTACAAGGGCAAGCAATACGCCGCGCCGACCGTGTACTACTCGTGGGGGATGTTCTATCGCAAGGATCTCTTCCAGAAGGTCGGCATTGCCGCCGAACCGAAAACCTGGGACCAGTTTCTCGACGCCTGCAAGAAGCTGAAAGCCGCCGGCATCGCGCCGATCGCGGTGGCGGGCCGCGATTCGTGGACGCTCGCCGGCTGGTTCGACTATCTGGACCTGCGCCTGAACGGCAACGCGTTCCATCAGAAGCTGATGGCGGGCGATATCGCCTACACCGATCCGCGCGTGAAGAAGGTCTACACGACGTGGAAGCAATTGATCGACGCGGGTTATTTCATCGACAACTCGCTCTCCTACGATCTGGATGCGGTGCAGCCGTTCCTGTTCCAGGGCAAGGCCGCGATGATGCTGATGGGCACCTTCATCACCGGCGGGTTCCCGCCGAACGTGAAGCAGGAGATGGGCTACTTCCAGTTCCCGATCATCGACGCGAATGTGCCGACCGCCGAGGATGGTCCGGTCGAATCGCTGCATATTCCGTCGAAGGCGAAGAACAAGGCGGACGCGCATACCTTCCTCGCGTTCGTCGAAACGCCTGAGATCGGCGCGAAACTGGCGACGGGTCTCGGCTCGCTGTCGGCGAACAGCAAATCGCCGGAGCCGGAAGATCCGATCTCGAAGATCGGCTTCCAGATTCTGTCGAATACGAAGGGCGGCATTGCGCAGTTCTACGATCGCGACATGACGAAGGAAATGGCCGACGAAGGGATGAAGGGCATGCAGCAGTTCATCTCCGATCCGTCGAAACTCGACGCCGTGCTCGCGCAACTCGAACAGACCCGCAAGCGGATCTACAAGAAGTGAGCGGCGGCGGCCGCGAGGCCGCTGCTTCGTCATTTTTGCTACTCGACAGGAGAATGATCGTGTCGCAATCCGTCACCCGTCACACCGTCGGCGGTTCCGCCGAACCCGCGGGTCCGGGCTTGCCCGCGGCGGGCGGCGCGCTCGGCGGCCACCCGCGCCGGGCCGCGCGCCGGCGTGGACCGTCGCCGACCGCGCGCCGCCAGCGGCGGGCCGCATTCCTGTTCCTCGCGCCCGCCTGCGTGATGGTGGCCATCTATGTGATCTGGCCGATCCTGTCGACCATCCGTCTGAGCTTTTTCAACTGGGACGGGATGACCGAGCCGTCGTTCGTCGGGCTCGCGAATTACATCGAGCTGTTCCAGACGGCGACGTTCTATACGGCGCTGAAGAACAACCTGATCTGGCTGCTGCTGTTTCTGCTCGCGCCGCCGGCGGGTCTCGCGGTCGCGTTGTATCTGAACCAGGCGGTGGCGGGCATCCGCATCGTCAAGTCGCTGTTCTTCGCGCCGTTCGTGCTGTCCGGCGTGGTGGTCGGTCTGATCTTCTCGTGGTTTTACGATCCCACCTTCGGCCTGCTCGCGCTGATTCTCGGTCACGGCGTGCCGGTGCTCGGCGACCCGCGCTACGCGACGTTCGGGATCGTGTTCGCGGCGCTCTGGCCGCAAACGGCCTACTGCATGATTCTTTATCTGACCGGGCTGACGTCGTTGAACGCCGAACAGATCGAGGCTGCGCGCATGGAAGGCGCGCACGGCTGGTCGATGCTGTGGCACGTGATCCTGCCGCAATTGCGGCCCACCACGTTCATGGCGATCGTCGTCACCATCATCGGCGCGCTGCGCAGTTTCGATCTGATCTCGGTGATGACGGGCGGCGGTCCGTTCGAAAGCTCGACCGTGCTCGCTTATTACATGTACGACCAGGCGATCAAGTATTACCGCATCGGTTATTCGGCCGCGGTGGCCGTGGTGCTGTTCGGCATCATGCTGGTGTACATCGTCTATCACTTGCGGCGGATGCTGCGCGCCGAGCAATAAGGAGCCGTTCATGTTTCCGATTCCGATCGACAAATGGAAGCCGGCAACGCGCCGCGTGTACAAACTCACGTTGCCGCTCGCGCTGCTGATCTGGCTGCTGCCGATGCTCGCGGTCCTCGTCACCTCGGTGCGCTCCACCGAGGAGTTGAGCGAAGGCAATTACTGGGGCTGGCCGAAGCACTTCGCGATGATCGACAACTACCGCGAGGCGCTGACCACCTCGCCGATGCTGCATTACTTCTGGAACAGCGTCCTGATCACGGTGCCGGCCGTGGTGGGATCGATCGCGCTCGCCGCGATGGCCGGTTTCGCGCTGGCCATCTACCGTTTTCGCGGCAACTCGACCTTGTTCGCCACCTTCGTCGCGGGCAATTTCGTGCCGGTGCAGGTACTGATGATCCCGGTGCGGGATCTGTCGTTGCAGCTCGGTCTCTTCAATACGGTCAGCGCGCTGATTCTGTTCCACGTGTCGTTTCAGACCGGCTTCTGCGCGCTGTTCCTGCGCAACTTCATCAAGCAGCTGCCGTTCGAGCTGGTCGAGGCGGCGCGCATCGAGGGGGCGAACGAGTGGACGGTGTTCTTCAGGATCGTGCTGCCGCTGATTCGTCCCGCGCTGGCGGCGCTCGCGATCCTGGTGTTTACGTTCGTATGGAACGACTACTTCTGGGCGCTCTGCCTGACCCAGGGCGACGATGCCGCGCCGATCACCGTCGGCGTCGCCGCGCTGAAAGGGCAGTGGACCACCGCGTGGAACCTGGTGTCGGCGGGATCGATTCTGGCAGCGCTCCCATCGGTGGCGATGTTCTTCGCGATGCAGAAGCATTTCGTGGCGGGACTCACGTTCGGCGCGACGAAGGGATAGCAAGCTGAATGGCGGCGCCCGAACAGCCCGCGCATCGGCAAGATTTTCTGGTGATGGATGGAGAAGTTAGCCCGCCTCGCGCGGGCTTTTTTTCGTCCGCACGCGCTTTTGTCTCCTGGGGGCCGGATGGTATGCTGGGGCGGACGTGCCGGCATGTCATTCAACAAGAGCAGCTTCAGGTTCTGAAGCACGAACGACCAAGACAAAGAGCAACATGAAAGCCATTTCAGGAGGCCTCCGCTATCTCGACCGGGTGGTCACCGACGCCGCGAAAGTGTCGGACCATAGCGTGCTGGCGGTCGGGGTGATCGGGACGATCGGGCATCCGCTCTACTGGTTCTGGTGGACCTTCGTCGACCCGCAGCCAAATGAAAGCCTGGCGATGCGGGCGCTCGGCACGCTCGCCTGCGCGCTGCTGCTGTTGCGCCGCTTCTGGCCCGCGCCGCTCGCGCGTCTCCTGCCGTGGTACTACTTCGCGACGGTCGCCTATACGCTGCCGTTCTTTTTCACGTACTACCTGTTGACCAGTCATTATTCGATGCTCTGGTCGATGGCCGAATTGGGCATGATGTTCTTCCTGATCGCCATCTTCCCGTCGTTCGTTGCATTGGCAATCAATCTGGTGGTGGGCGTCGGACTGGCAATTCTGTGGGCGCGGCTAACGGTTCCACAGGCGGTCTATGTGGACGCGCATCTGTTTATCTACACGTATGCGCCGGTCTTTCTGTTCGGGATCGTCGCCGGCATTACGTTCAATTACACCAACGTGAAGCGTGTCGTCGCGCAGGCGCGCAATGGCGCGCTGCGGGCGCTGGCCAGTTCGGTCGCCAACGAGATGCGCGACCCGCTCAGCCAGTTGCGGCACGTGCTGGATCGCGTGGAAGAAAGTCTGCCGGCCGCCACGGATGAGAACCCGTCGCCGGTGCTGTCGCCCGACAAGGCGGCGCTGCTGTACCGGCATCTCGCGCATGGGCAACTGTCGATCGATCGCGGCCTGCGCATTATCGCCATGACGCTCGACGAAGTCAGCGCGCGGCCCATCGACTCGGACCGCTTCACCTACGTGAGCGCCGCGGCCTGCACGCGCAAGGCGCTCGACGAATACGGCTTCGGCGACCCGAAGGAGCGCGCCAGGGTGCGGCTCGTGGTGCTGGAAGATTTCACCTTCAAGGTCGATGAAACGGTTTACCTGTTCACGCTGTTCCACCTGATCAAGAACGCGCTGCATTTCATGTCGTCCGATCCGGCCGCGACGCTCACCTTGACGGTCGACCGGCAAGCGGTGCTGGTGCACGACACCGGGCCGGGTATCGCACCCGAGATGCTGCCGCATCTGTTCGAGGCGTTCCGCAGCACCGGTGACTCGGCCGGCGCCGGGCTCGGTCTCGCTTATTGTCAGCGGGCGATGCGCGCGTTCGGCGGCACGATCGGCTGCCGCTCCGAGCTTGGCAAGTTTACGCAGTTCACGCTGGAATTTCCGCCGGTGTCCGAGGACGACATCGCGGCTCACGAGCAGCGGGTGGTGGAGCGCGCCACGCCGTTCTTTACCGGCAAACAGATTCTGATCGTCGACGACGAAGTCGCGCCGCGCGACCGGGTACGGCGCGCGTTGCAGCGGGTGGGCGCGACCGTCAGCGAGGCGGCGGACGGCGCTGCGGCGTTGAATCTGCTGCGGGAGCCGACGCCGCGCGATCTCGTGCTGATGGACATCAACATGCCGGTGCTCGACGGCTACACCACCACCGAGAAGATCCGCGCCGACAGCGAGAGCCCGAACGCGAACGTGCTGGTCGTCGCGTACACGGTGGAGTTGGGCAACGCGGCCCGCGTGCTGGCGCGGCGAGCCGGCATGGACGAACTGGTCGCCAAGTCCGGCAGCACGGTCGATCTGATTCGCGCGTTGCAGGCCTTGCTCGAAAGCGGCAGCCGGCATCATCCGCCGCAGCGCTTCGAAGGCTTCACGGGCAGAACGATTCTGGTCGCCGACGACGATCCGTTCAGCCGGCGCGTCACGCGAGCCTATCTGGAGCGATGCGGCGCGAGCGTCATCGAGGCGGAACATGGGCGTGCGGTGCTCGCGCGTCTGCACGAAGGCGTGGCCGTCGATGCGATCGTGATGGACATGAACATGCCGGGCATGGGCGGCGTGGAAACGACCGCACTGATCCGCGTGCGTGCCGATGCTTATGCGCAGGTGCCGATCGTCGCGTTGACGAGCAATGCGGATATGGAAGCGGTGCAGCGCTGTCTCGCCGCGGGCATGAACGAGGTGATGATCAAGCCGGTGCAGATTGGTTCGCTGTACGCGTCGCTGTCCAGGCAGCTTGCGGCGCGGCAATTCGCGCCGCGACATGTCGAGCCGGAGGCGCGCGCGGAACGGGATGATTCGCTGGAAGTGGCTACGTCCACGCTGACGTCTATGTCTGCGTCGGAGTCCACGTCATTGCCGCAGACGGCGGCAAGCCAGGCCGTACCGCTCAAGGAGGGGCCGTTGCTCGACGAGAGGCACTTGCAGGAACTCGTCGCGCTGGATCTGCTGGATCAGACCTTCCTCAACGGCATCGAGCAGATCAGCGAGACGGTCGCGCGGCTCGCCGCGAGCGTCGCGGCGAACGATCTGCCGTCGACGCATGGCGCGCTGCATATCCTGCTCGGCGTCAGCGGCAATATCGGCGCGAAGGCGCTGCATCAGTTCGTGCGGCAGATCTATCCGCGCGTGGTGGACGGCGAGTGGCCCGCGCAGGCGGACTGGCTCGCGCAGATCTGCTCGCTGAGGGATCGCTCCGCGCCGGCGTTGCAGACGTATTTCGCGGCGGTGAAGGCGCAGGGCGATCGGCGGGATGCGCTGAGTGATTGAAGGCGATTGAGGCGATTGAGGTGAGCGGCCCGGTGATTCTGCTCGACGGCGTCGACGAACACCATCGGGCCACGGACATCCTAGGCTGAGGTGGTCGGCAGCTTCCAGCCTGCCCGCACGAAGTGGCACGTATAGCCGCCGGGGTTGTGCACCAGATAGTCCTGATGCTCGGGTTCCGCTTCCCAGAACGGGCCGGCCGGCACGATTTCGGTGACGACCTTGCCGGGCCACAGATCGGATGCATCCACGTCGGCCACGGTCTGCAAGGCGATCTGCTTCTGATCGTCGCTCAGATAGAAAATGGCGGAGCGGTAGCTCGTGCCGACATCGTTACCCTGACGGTTCTTCGTGGTCGGATCGTGGATCTGAAAGAAGAACTCGAGAATCCGCCGGAAGCTGATCCGCTCCGGATCGAACACGATCTCGACGGCCTCCGCGTGCGTGCCGTGATTGCGATAAGTCGCGTTGGGCACGTCGCCGCCCGAATAGCCGACGCGCGTGGACAGCACGCCAGGTTCGCGGCGCAACAGTTCCTGCATGCCCCAGAAGCAGCCGCCGGCGAGCAGGGCGGTCTCGGTTTGTGTCGTCATGTCGATCTCTCCTTGGATGGCGCAGTGTCCAGACTGTGCTATGTGCCGGCGAATGCGGTTCGCCAGTAGCCGGTCGATACGATACCGGAACGGCGACACTTGCGCAGCGCGGCAGCAAAGACCGCGGTGAGGTCGATCGTTGTAAGACGGGCGCGCGGGGCGCGTAATTGGCCGACGTCAATCGGCAAGCCGATGCCGCGCCGGGCAACGCCGATCAGCTCAGCTCGGCGAATCCATACCCGACTGCTGGTAATTCTGAATGCCGACCTTGTCGATCAGATCCAGATTCGTTTCGAGCCAGTCGATGTGTTCCTCGGTCTCGTCGAGGATGTGCACGAGAATTTCGCGGGAAATATAGTCGCGCACCGATTCGCAATAAGCGATGCCTTCCTTGCACGTCTGCTGCGAAATCTTTTCGAGCTTCAGATCGCACTCGAGAATCTCTTTCGTCTCTTCGCCGATCAGCAGCTTGTGCAGGTCCTGCAGATTGGGCAGGCCGTCGAGCATGAAGATCCGTTCGATCAGCAGGTCCGCGTGCTTCATTTCGCCGATCGACTCGTCGTATTCGTGCTTGCCGAGCTTGTCGAGACCCCAGTGCTTATACATGCGGGCGTGCAGAAAGTACTGGTTGATCGCGGTCAGTTCGTTCTTGAGTTGCGCGTTCAGATATTCGAGAACCTTGGGATCACTTTGCATATGACCTCCCTGGAGGAAACGGAGGGAACTGGCGACATGCCGGAGCGGGGCGGCCGGCGTTTCGCCGCGCATTCTTTCCGGTCGCTGTTGGTGACGGGTCTGATGATTGACGCGTCGCGCGCGTGTCCCGGACCTCGCTAGTCCAGCTTAGTGGATTGAACGGGCGATGCACAGAATGAGAATCGTTGTCGGAACGTAAGCGACGTGTAGGGGTTCGCGCGATGCCCTCAGCCGTAACGGCTCATGCGGAAACCGCGAGATAACCGAACACCGCTCGTTCGACACGCGCTACCAGCGCGTCGCTATCGTCCTCCTGATGCTGCCCCGCAGCATCCACCATCCCGTGAATGATGGCGAACAGATCGCGCGGCACGTGCGGCTGATTCGCGATCAAGGTATCGCCGAGACAGCGGCGGAAAATCGTTTTCATCAACGTATCGAGTTGATGCACCTCGTCGCTGACGGGCAAGCGCGCTTCCTCGGAATCGAGCAGACGGGCGAGGACCGGCCGCCGCAATTGATGCGCGACGGCGACGCGAATCAGCGCGCGCAGCAGATCGGCCTCGTCGGGCAGGTCGAGCAGGGCCTTCAGACTGACCGCGAGCGCCGCGTCCTCGCGTGCGATCAGCGCCTGCGTCAACGCGGTCTTGTTCGGGAAGTACTGATATAGCGAACCGATGCTCGCCCCTGCGCGTTCGGCGATCGCGTTGGTCGTATAGGCGTCGAAACCGCCGCGCTCCAGAATGCTCGCCGCCGCGTCGAGAATCGCCGCGACCGTGGCGGCCGCGCGCTGCTGACGCGGCAATTTGCGCGGGCTCACCGTGTCGTGATCCGGACTTTTCGCGGTTCGCGTGCGAGCGGTCGATGCCGTCGTGGCCTGGGTTTGAGACGTTTTTTTCGCTGCACGCATCGTTGCGGACCGGGTGGCAAGCCGAGGAAATGTGAGCTTGCCCGATTCCGCCCATTGCGTCGATGCGATTTTCGCCGGCTTGACCGCGCCACGCGGCCTTGTGTCCGCGAGCCGCGCGGCGCGGTCAAAGCGAGTAGGAGAAGCCGCCGCCTGCTCATACATTAGACCCACCCCATCAACGAGGAATCGACGCGATTCACCCGGCGTTTCCGGTGCGGCGGCAACCGGATGCAGGCAACGGGACAGGGCCGCGAGGAGCGAAGGTCGATGCGAGTCATCATTGCAGGCGGCGGGATTGTCGGACTGAGCGCCGGGATCGCATTCAAGACGATCGGCTGGGACGTGCTGGTCTGCGAGCAGGCGCCGGAAATCCGCGCGGCGGGCGCGGCGATCGGCTTGTGGCGCAATGCGCTCGACGTGTTCGACGAACTGGGCGTCGGCGAGGCCATCCACGCGATCGGCATGCCCATCGAAACGTGGTTCTACGACGCGGCCGGCGCGCGTTATCGCGCGCCCGGTTTCGCGCTGGCGGACCATGCGTTCACGCTGGTGCCGCGTCCCGAACTGAACCGTCTGCTGGCCGACGCGGTGGGGCGTGCCAACATTCGCGTCGATACCCGGGTCGTCGGCTTCGACGAGCAGGCGGATCATATCGACGTGACGCTGAACGACGGCACGCTCGAACGCGCGGATCTGCTGCTGGGCGCCGACGGCGCGTACTCCGCGGTGCGGGCGCAGCTGCTGCCGGGTCATGCCGCGCGGGAGCATTCTGGCCATCACGTGTGGCGCGGCATGCTGGCGGCCGGCGACGAACCCGCCGAAGGCTCGGTGCTGACTGTCGGCCACCGGCGCACACGCGGCGGTTACACGCGAACCTATGGCGATCAGGTCGTGTGGATGGTGAATCAGTTCGACAGCGCGACGCCTGCCGGCACGAAGAAGGACGAAGCGTTGATCCGCGCCGCGCATCTGAACGACAACGGCTGGAACGATGCGCTGGTGAAGCTGATCGAGCGCACGCCGGAAGCGCAGATCCTGCACAACCCGATCATGTTCGTGCCGCCGTTGCCGCGCTGGACCGCCGCGCGTGTCGCGCTGATCGGCGACGCGGCGCATGCGCTGTCGCCGCATATTTCGGCGGGCGGCACGCTCGGCGTGGAAGACGTGCGCGTGCTGGTGAACGCCGTGACGAAGCAGGGCGATCTCGCGGCCGCCCTGTCCGCGTATGAGGCGAACCGCATCCCGCATTACACGCGCGTTCACGAACTGGCCTACGCCGTTGAACTGGCACGCGACGCGCATGAATACGCGCGCGAGTATGCGACCTTCAGTCACTGGATGCTCAACGACGGTTATCGCGCCTCGCGCGCGGGCTGACATCCTGCGCGTCTTGCGAGCACATGCAACGCCGCGACGCTACTATGTCTGCCCGGCCCACGGACGCGTGACCATTAGGTTTTATTGGCGTGCCGCCATCAAGTAAACCTATTTCCGCCTTCGGTGGCGAGCCACTAGGATGTGGGCAGGACCCTTGCCCGACCCCACACGGGCAGGCCGCGTGTAGCACGAACGATCCCAGGAGGAAGCGCATGTCGACTGAAGCGAAGTGTCCGTTTAACCATACCGCAGGCAGTGGTACGTCAAATCGGGACTGGTGGCCCAATCAGCTGAACCTCAAGATCCTGCATCAGCATTCGTCCCTGTCCGATCCGATGGGCCAGGACTTCAACTACGCCGAGGCCTTCAACAGCCTCGACCTCGCGGCCGTGAAGCAAGACCTGCTGGCCGTCATGACCGACTCGCAGGACTGGTGGCCCGCGGACTTCGGTCACTACGGACCGTTCTTCATCCGCATGGCGTGGCACAGCGCCGGCACCTATCGCACCGGCGACGGCCGCGGCGGCGCGGGCTCCGGTCAGCAGCGTTTCGCGCCGCTCAATAGCTGGCCCGACAACGTCAGTCTCGACAAGGCGCGCCGCCTGATCTGGCCGGTCAAGCAGAAGTACGGCCGGAAAATCTCCTGGGCCGATCTCATCATCCTGACGGGTAACGTCGCGCTGGAATCGATGGGCTTCAAGACCTTCGGTTTCGCGGGCGGCCGCGAGGACGTGTGGGAGTCGGACGAAGACGTGTATTGGGGCACCGAAACCACGTGGCTCGGCGGCGACAAGCGCTACTCCGGCGTGCGCGATCTGGAGAACCCGCTCGGCGCGGTGCAGATGGGGCTGATCTACGTGAACCCCGAAGGTCCGAACGGCAACCCCGACCCGCTCGCGGCGGCGGTGGACATTCGCGAGACCTTCGCCCGCATGGCGATGAACGACGAAGAAACCGTCGCGCTGATCGCGGGCGGCCACACGTTCGGCAAGACGCACGGCGCCGGTCCCGCATCGCACGTCGGGGTCGAGCCGGAAGCGGGCAGCATCGAAGACCAGGGGCTGGGCTGGAAGAGCACGTTCGGCACCGGCAAGGGCAACGATGCGATTTCGAGCGGCCTCGAAGTGATCTGGACCACCACGCCGACGCAATGGGGTAACGGTTTCTTCGACAACCTGTTCGGCTACGAATGGGAACTGACGAAGAGTCCGGCCGGTGCGCATCAGTGGAAACCGAAGGGGGAAGCGGGCGCCGATACCGTGCCCGATCCGCACGATCCGTCGAAACGCCGCACACCGTCGATGCTGACCACCGACCTCTCGCTGCGCTTCGATCCCGCTTACGAAAAAATTTCCCGGCGCTTCCACGAGCATCCCGATCAATTCGCGGATGCATTCGCGCGGGCATGGTTCAAGCTGACGCATCGCGACATGGGGCCGCTTGCACGTTATCTCGGCCCCGAAGTGCCAGGCGAGGAACTGATCTGGCAAGACCCGATTCCCGCCGTCGATCATCCGCTGATCGATGCGCAGGACGCGGCCGCGCTCAAGGACAAGGTGCTGGTGTCGGGACTGCCGGTGTCGCAACTGGTGTCGACGGCGTGGGCGTCGGCATCCACGTTCCGCGGGTCGGACAAACGTGGCGGCGCGAACGGCGCGCGTATTCGTCTCGCGCCGCAAAAGGACTGGGAGGTCAATCAGCCCGCGCAACTGGCGAAGGTACTGGACACGCTCGAAGGCATTCAGCGCGAGTTCAACGCCGCGCAGTCGGGCGGCAAGCGCGTTTCGCTCGCCGATCTGATCGTGCTGGCCGGCAATGCGGGTGTCGAGCAGGCCGCCAAGCATGCCGGTCACGACGTGACGGTGCCGTTCTCGCCAGGGCGCATGGATGCGTCGCAGGCGCAGACGGATCCGGATTCGTTCGCCGTGCTCGAACCGCTCGCGGATGGATTCCGCAACTACCTGAAGGGCAAGTACACGATCACGGCCGAGGCATTTCTGGTCGACCGGGCGCAGCAGCTGAAACTTTCCGCGCCGGAGTTGACGGTGCTCGTCGGCGGCCTGCGGGTGCTCGATGCGAATTACGAACAGAGCCAGCACGGCGTGTTCACCGAGCGCCGCGAGACGTTGACCAACGACTTCTTCGTCAATCTGCTCGACATGCGCACGGAGTGGAAGCCGGTGACCGACGCGAAGGACGTCTTCGAAGGACGTGACCGCGCGACGGGCGATCTGAAGTGGACCGGCACGCGCGTCGATCTGATCTTCGGTTCGAATGCGCAGTTGCGTGCGGTGGCCGAGGTGTACGGCAGTTCGGATGCGCAGGAGAAGTTCGTCCGTGACTTCGTCGCCGCGTGGGGCAAGGTGATGAATCTGGATCGGTTCGATCTGGCCGAGGGTTGATCGGCACGTGATCGGGGACGCCGTCATCATCGTCGTTCATCTCTCCAGGATGATCGCTTGATGCGGCGGCCCGACTTCATCGAACCCGTTGATGACGCGCTAGCTCATGCCGCGTCGGCGGCTGGCACGATCCGCTCTGCTTCGATATCGCCTTGCCGGCTCTTGTAGCGCGCGAGGCCCACGATGCCGAACAGCGACACCGCCGCGAGCAACGAGAAGAACAACGCGAGCGGCAGCCATTGCCCTTGATAGCGCTGCGCGAGCATCGTGCCGATCAGCGGCGTGGTGCCGCCCGCGATCGTGCAGCACAACTGGTACGCGATCGAAATACCCGAGTAGCGCAGATGAGTCGGAAACGCCGCACTCATGAAGCCGGCCACCACCGCATACGTGGCCGACAACACCACGACCGCGAACGCGATACCCACGACGATCGCGACCGGATTCTGCGTATTGACGAGGATGAACATCGGATACGGCGTGAGCATCGACAGAATGGCCGCGCCGCTCAGGAAGCGGGCTTCGCCGATCCGCTCCGACAGCCACGCGGAAACCGGTTGCGACAGCAACTGAATCACGGTGACGATGAACAGGCAGTCGAGGATCAGCGACTTCGGCATCGACAGATAACTTGTGACGTACGAGATCATGAACGTGTTGGTGAAGAAGAAGCCGGCCGAACCGATCGTGGTGGCCGCCGCGGCGAGCAGGATCGGATAGCCGTGCGACTTCAACACGTCCTTGACCGGCGATTTCGCGGTTTCACGCGCGGCCTTCATCCGTTCGAACTCCGGCGATTCGTTGACGCCGACACGGATCACGAGACCGATCGTCAGCAGCGCGAAGCCGGCGAGAAACGGCAAGCGCCAGCCCCACGCGACGAAGCTCGCGTGATCGAGCGACGTGACGAGGCGAAATGCGATCAGCGACAGGATCAGACCCGCCGGACTGCCCATCTGCGGGAACGATGCGAAGAAGGTTTTGCGGCCTTCGGGCGCGTGTTCGCTCGACATCAGCACCGCGCCGCCCCATTCGCCGCCCACCGCGATGCCCTGCAGGATGCGCAACAGAATCAGCAGAACCGGCGCCCATACGCCGATCGATGCATACGATGGCAGCAGGCCGATGCCCGTCGTCGCGACGCCCATCAGGAACATCGTCAGCAAAAGCATTTTCTTGCGGCCGAGCCGGTCGCCCCAGTGACCGAATACCGCGCCGCTCAGCGGCCGCGCGATGAAACCGACCGCGAAGGTCGCGAACGATGCGAGCGTGCTGACGAAATGATTGGTGCTCGGGAAGAACACCTCCCCGAGCACGAGCGCGGCGGCGGTGGCGTATGTGTAGAAATCGTAGAACTCGACCGTCGTGCCGATGAACGCGGCAAACGCCGCGCGGACGGGCTGTGGAGCAGGTGCGGATCGGTGCATGGCGGACCCTTTGGCTGGGGATCGGAACGGATCGGAACGAATAGGCCGCAGCCTCGTGGCGCCTTGATCCGGCTGCGTGTGCGGTTGTTATCGCGTGCCAATATTCGTTTGCCAAATTGCGCTTTTTGATCTTCGGTATTAGCGCCGCTAATGTGGGACCTGGATGGCGGGGGCGAGCATGGGCGATCAGTATCCGCGCGCGATGTCGACGAGATTGAGCAACGGTTCGCCGCGCGCGAGACGCCGCGCGTTGTGCGCGATCTGCGTGCCGATCGTTTCCGAACTCGCGACGGATGCCATGTGCGGCGTCACGACGAGATTCGGCGCGCGCCACAACGGATGATCGGCGGGCAGCGGCTCGGTCGGGAAAACGTCGACGATGGCGCCGCCCAGTTGACCCGTGGCGAGCGCCGCGCTCAGATCCCCGGGCACCAGATGTTCGCCGCGACCGACGTGGATGAGCTTCGAGCCGGGCCGCAGTCGCGCGAAGGTCTGTGCGTTGAGCAGGCCGCGCGTTTCGGCGGTGAGCGGCAGCAGGCAGACGAGGATGTCGGTGGCGTCGAGAAACGCGTTCAGACTTTGAGCGCCCGCGAACGTCTGCACGCCGGGCAGATCGCGCGCATTGCGCGCCCAGCCGCGTACCGCGAAGCCGAGACGGTGCAGATCCAGCGCGACGCGGCTGCCGATTTCGCCGAGCCCCATGATGCCCACCGCGCACTGCGACGGATCGCGCTGTTCGTAGCGCAGCCAGCGCTGTTCGCGCTGATTGGCCAGTACGCGATCGAAGTGACGGTGATAGTGCAGCACGCCCCACGTGACGAATTCGCTCATTCCGCTTGCGTGCCTCGGATCGACGACGCGGCAAACCGGCACGGACGGCAAGGTGGGATCGGCCAGGATGTTATCGACGCCGGCCGCGATGCTGTGGACGAGGCGCAGGCGGGACAGCGCGGCGAGCGCCCCGGCGGGCGGGTTCCAGCAGACGGCGATTTGCGCGTCGGCGGCGGCGGGCGTGCCGTGCATCACGACGTCGAGTTCGGGGGCGGCGCGAAGAATCGATGGCATGAGATGTGACATGTCGTAGTCACGGCTCATCAGAACGAGTTTGGTCATGGCGCGAGGGTTCGCATGCGCGGGGCGCGCATGCGGGTCGTTGTCGAGGAAGGACGAAGCGGAAGGGTTAGCGGCGATAGTCGTTCTGCGGGTCTTCGATCAACCTGAGGGCGGCGCGCCACGCGAGCTGCGCGATCTCGGCGGAGTCGTCGCGGTTGAACTGGCTCGACGTGAGTTCGCAGACCTCGCGCGACGGGAGGCGCAGCGCGCTGCCGCCCGCGAGGGCGTTGATCTGCGCCTGGCATGCGCGTTCGAGGAAATAGATTTCGTGGAAGGCTTCGGCGGCGGTGGCGCCGCCTGCCAGCAGGCCGTGATTGCGCAGGATCATCGCCTTGTGCGTGCCGAGGTCGCGCACCAGGCGCTCGCGTTCGCCGAGGTCGAGCGCGATGCCTTCGTAGTCGTGATAGGCGAGCCGGCCGTAGAACTTCAGTGCATGCTGGCTGATGGGCAGAAGGCCTTGTTCCTGTGCCGCGACGCCGATGCCGGCGGCGGTGTGGGTGTGAATCACGAAATGCAGATCGTCGCGCGCGGCGTGCACGGCGGAGTGGATCGTGAAACCGGCGGCGTTGACGCGAAAGCGCGCGGGGTCTTCGGCGGCGCGATCGTCGATGACCTTGCCGGTGTGGTCGATCTTGACGAGATCGGAGGCGCGCATTTCGTGGAACAGCACGCCGTAACGGTTGATCAGGAACGTGGGGGTGTCGCCGGGCAGACGCGCGGTGATGTGCGTGTCGATCATGTCCGTCATGCGGAAATGCGCGATCAGACGGTAGAGCGCGGCGAGGTCTTCGCGGGTTTGCTGTTCAATGGTGGTCGATGATGAAGCGGCGAGCATGGTGGGGAGGGCTCCTCGTGTGGGCGCGTTGGGCGGGGCGATAGGGATAGTGGTGGGTGGAGTGTAGACGTGTCAAATTCGTTGTGTTTATTTGGGGCATTAGGGGGGTGAATGGGGGAGGGGGTGGTTTTGGGTGGTTTTGGGTGCTGCTGGGTGGGTTCCGCGGCCGCTTGCGAATCGAGCGTTCCGGTCGATTTTTCTGTCAGGCAATTAGAGCGCCGGCTTTTCCGGGCCTCGTCGTTGACTTGTTCAAGATGTGGCGTTTCGACGGACCACGTCCATGAGCCGTAACTGATCTGCTTTGGTTGGACACATTCACGCAACTTCGTCAGAGCGGCATCATATTATTTAGTTGAGCCGCGAGATAGCGGAGCTGGTTCTTCAAAATCAAACTCTCTTGATTTATTGTTTTGCGCTGCTTCCTTGAGCTTCTCAGAAACAAATGTCGAGGAAGGTTTCTCCTTTATTCGGAAAGTGTCGGCATTCTGAACTCGCTTCTCAATCAGGATAATTTTATTGAAGACTGCGGCTTGCGGATATGTCTTGAAGATCGATTCGTTCATATCAACGGCATCGTCTACGGTTCGAGTCACATGACAACTCTTCATAGATTAACCTCCACCGTTTCGGATGATTCGCCAGAGGGTAGAGCCTTTTGTAGGCGGGTAGGAATGCTTTTAGTGAGGAAGCAACTTTTGTAATGCTACTTCCACGCGTAGTAAGCCTTGGCTTCGTTTCGCTTTCGTGATCCAAAAAACCAATTCGGAAGCCGATTCAATGTACGGTATGTCTCCATCGATGTTAATTTTTTGTGCGGCCGTGGGATGATTCAGTAAGCTCGATCAATTTTTCCATGGGCCCGAAGTTGTTAAATATTAACTAGCGGAGTTAGATTGGCAAATAGTGAGGCCGATTGTATGGCTTCTGCGAGAGGTGATGCGATCACTGGATCAATCATGATTATGTTTTTGACAAAAAAGAAGGTTGCGTCACCAGCTTTCTGTTTGTCGATTGCGAGTGATTTAATATTTTTTATCGTAAAGCTGTCTGGATTTTCGCCGCGCTCTAGTCGACTTAGGGCGAGGGGTTTTCCAGCATATTCTGAATTTCGATAGTCAAAGCAATCTATTTTTTTGTTTGTGTGGATGAGAAAATACGTTTTTTCAGTTGACTTTCCATTGTGATAGTGCGTCTCGCATTTTTCGATCTGCGTGTCATTCTGAAAATCGTGGATTAATGACGCCAATTGTTCAGATGCAAAAAAAGCTCCAGACGTTGTCAGGAAAAAATCTGCTTTCAATTTTCGAACGGCTTTGTCCATCTTTACATGGATTTTGACGTCGCGGATGTCCACTGGAAGCCCCATCTGGTAGTAGCCGGCTAAACGAGGTACAAACTCCACGTCGCCGTCGACAAATCCCGTTTGGTACTCATGCCGCAAAATAAAATATTTCATATTAGACATTCTCTAACAACAAGATCGTGTTCCGGCTGGCCGTGGGTCAGTGCTTTGCAATCTAATGTTATCGGAACCCGAACTCATTTTCATGCTGCACTCGATCGATCCGATTTTTATTCGGCTTCGAAAAATCGCGTTCAGGCTGCATCACAATAAGATTCCAAGCGTCTGCGCCATGCAAATATTTTCCCAAAACGAGAGCTTAGTTGCGCTCATTGGAACGGTCGAGCCACGATTTACTGCCGCCCTGAGGTGGTTTCGAACGGTTCGACACTTCGAAGGTATCAAGGTGTGCTGCGTAACCGTTCGATACTGTTTTATTAGTAAGCTCAATCGATGCAGGTAAATGCTGGTCTGGAAGTTGGGATAAATATATTAAATTCACCCATTCGCCCGTATTCGGCCTGCGACCAGGAATGACGCGTTAAATTTTGTCTTCGTACTCGTCTTCACTTATCATTCCGTTAATAAAATCACTGAGAGAATTTGCTACAAATTCGATGGCTTCATTGTTATTGTCGTCGACTACGTCTCTGTTTAATAAATGAATTTTTTGGTCATCGAGGTCCATCAAAAAGGGGAATCCGCTAACATCAAATCCAAATGGGAGATATTTTTTGGGGTCAAACAGTCTTTGATGTTCGCCGAATTCAATGTACTCCTCTTCCAATGTTTCTTGTTTTTCTCGAGTCTTATATTTGATCGGATAAAATCCGTTAAAAGTTATTTCGTCGGCCTCCGACGGACTGCTGTCTTCGGGTACGTAGTACATTTTAAAAACGTCTGGCACTCCGCCGTTTCCACGTAGATAATGATCCCTCAAAGTTGAGGGGAAGGTTATATTGAATCTGGATTCAATATAACTAAAATCATCATTATTTAGCGGGGCGGCGAATTGAATTAGCTTAAGTCTAGACATGATTTTCTCCTGTTAGCAGCCACTGCTCTTGGTATCTCGCCAGCCTTTCTTCTCCGCAAAGGCTCTGGCTTCGGTTTTTCCGTATTTGGTTCCACTATATTTCTGATATTGAGAGACCCCGCCATCGTGGGAAATTGAGCTATGTATTTTTTTGTCCACAAACTGCATGGTGACTTCGCCGGTTTCTGGATTGAAATCGCTCATGTGATGCCAGGTATAATCCTGCGCCTCTGATCTTGGAATTCCAGATTTCAAAAACGCCTGCGTATCATCTAAGCCTCTCGCACCTTGCATTTTGATAGTTACAATGCTTTTTTGACCTTCACCCGCCGGGAAAAGACCATTTTCGGAAAAGTCGACGCTCGGTACTCGTGCAGCCCAACCAAGTGGATCAATCCACACCTTCGGATTCGGCGCATACCCATACAGATTCTCCCCACCCAACACCCCAATCGGATCCTGGCTAACAAACCGCCCCACATCCGGATCGTAATACCTGAACGTGTTGTAATGCAGCCCGGTACTGTCATCCGCATATTGCCCGGCAAACCGCAACGGTTGATCGGTCCGCGCAAGCGGCAACACATCCTCGCCATGCTCGACCTTACCCCACGCCGAATAATGCCCCGCCCAGGCTAATTCCCCGGCCTCATCCGTCACCTCCAGCGGCGCGCCGACGAGATCGGTGTGGAAATGATAGACACGCGCCTTGCGCTTCGCTCCCTCGATCACAACCGAAGCAAACGCTTCCGCAATGACCTCATCCACCCGCGCGACCGGCGAATACGCAGCCTCAGGGCTATACACATAGCTGCTCACACCAGTCTCGCGAATCTCCTGCACCATGCGCAGACCTTGCCATACGAAGCCGCGATGTTCAGGCGCGTGATGCAAACCGAACGTATCTCGCCGTGTCTCCGTTTTGGCGGTCCGTCGACCAAGCGGATCGTACTGAAAGCGCGCCTCCACGACACCGCGAATGTTTTCCGTGCGCACAGCGATCAGCCGATCCTGCGCGTCGTACTCGAAATGCTGAACCCGATTCGCGCCCTTGCGCTTCGTCGCGAGATTTCCCCACGCGTCATATTCAAAGCGCAGGTCTTGCCACATCCGCAGCCGGTTGCCTTCCACGTAACCCCGGCTGGCACGTTGCGCGTCATCGAGCAGATTGCCCGCTGCGTCCCATGCGAATGTCTCGACACTATTCCCTGACGCGCGGAACTGTCGCAACAACTGTCCCGCCGGATCGTATCGATACTGCGTGCTGCCGCGCAGACCGTCGTCCAGCTCAGCCAGTTCTCCATTCGCATCGTATCGATAGCTGCGCCAGAACTTGCCGGTCGATGCCTGGATCGCCTTCGTCGCGACATCAGCGGATTCCCACAGCCGGCGACCCAGCGGATCGTAACCCGTGCGATGCAAAAGGTGCCCTTGCGAGCGCGTCACTTCACGATGAAGATCGTCGCGCTCGAAATCGCTCACGACCTGATCGCCGCTTCGGATCTGGTGCACATGTCCCGAGCCGTAGCGCAGCGTGTCGATCGGTTGTCCGTGCGGGAGCGTGAGCGTCGTGACATGGTCCAGTTCGTCGAGCGCATAGCGCACCGCGCCGTGGACGCCATGCTCCGCGACCAATCGGCCTGCCTTGTCGTACTCGAACTTCAACGTGTCCGGTTCGATGCCCAGCTCAATGCCCGCGTCCGTCGGCACGCGTTCGACGGTAAGCAGCCGGTCGCCGATATCGCGGCTGTAGCGTGTGACTTCAGTCCCGGTGGATTGCGCGATCAGATTGCCCATTCTGTCGCGTTCGAACTGAACGACTCGCACAGGTCGATCAAGCGTGCCGCCAGGCTTGTTATCCACCAAAGATGGATCGGCCACACCGGTAGTTTCGATCGACCGCAAGTCGCCAGTTTCGTCATAGGCAAACCGCCGCATCAACCCATCAGGCCGAGTCTCCGATTGCAATCGCGCGCCTCGATCGTAGCTGAATATAAAGCGTGCGCCGGTATCGCTTGCGAGTTCCGTGAGCTGCCCTTCGCTGTCGTACCGATAGTGCAACCTGCGACCGGACGGGTCGACGGCTTCGAGTACCTGACCACGCGCGTTGCGCAACCATTGCCGGATTTTTCCGCCGGTACCAATATGCCGAACCGGCAAACCGGCCGGGTCATAGTCGAATGTTTCTTCGCTGCCGTCGGGCAGTAGTACGCGCAACGTTTCGCCAGTCGGCCGACGCGTGTAGTGCACGCGTTCGCCAATCGCATTCTCTGTCGCAATCAATCGGCCCAGCGCATCATACTCGTAGCGCGTGACCTTGCCGGAGCAGTCGGTGTATTCGACCAGTTCGCCGAGCCGGTTCCATTCGAGCGTCTTGCGTCCGCCGCGTGCATCGATATGTGCGTGGGGCAGGGCGGTCAGTGCTTCGGGATATTCGTATCGATCGGTTCGTCCCAGCGGATCGCGCGTGTTGAGCAACCGTCCTTGACGATCATAAGTGGCTCGCCAGATGCTGCCGTCGGGCAGCGTCACTTGCGCGGGCCGGAGGCTGTTGGCGTCGTAGCGCGTGAGCGTGGTGCGTCCGAGCGGATCGGTTTCCGCGATGATGCGTCCGGCGTCATCGTATTCGAACGCGATTTGTCGATCGCCGGGTAGATGCACAAGACTGGGAAAGCCCGCTTGACCGTATTCGATCGCGTAGCGAGCGCCATCCAGATCCGTGCATTCGATCACCTGGAACTGCGCGTCATATCGCCAGCGCGCTGTGCGGCCGTCCGCGTGGCGGACCCAGCTTTCGCGCGCGTCCACGTCGTAATCTAGCGTCCAGCGTTCGCCTTCGCTGGTATGCGTCGCGACGACGCGTGATTGACCGGCGACGTCTGCCCATTCATAGCCGCAAGTAAAGCCGAGTGCGTTGGTGTGGCTCGTCATCAAACCATCGGCATACGTGAAGCGACGGACGACCGCACCGTTGGCGTCGGTGACCGAAACGAGTTGGCCGTCGTCGTCATAACCGTACGCGACCTGTACGATACGTTCGCGGTCGTGGAGCGTTGAAACCGTCGCCAGCCGGCCACTCGTTGCCTCGTAGTCCAGCGCGACCTGCATGCCACCACTGGTCAGAATTTCGCGCACGCGTCCGAGGCTGTCGCGCTCATAGTGCAACCATTGTCCGGCCTGATCTTCCACGCGGCGCACCCATGCAACGCGGTCTGTCGTCGTGTCCAGTCTGCCGAAATCGTAGTAGGTCTCGCTCAGGTCGTAGAGCACGTAGCGGCCATCGGGCGTGCAGGTCAGATAGCGTTGTTCGCTTTCGCTGAACGCAGTATGGCCCGGCTGCACCAGCGGGAAACCGCTCTCGCGGCCTTGTGCATCGATGTACCAGAGCCGGTCGTCGCGTGCTTGCAGGCGCAGTTCCCACGGCAAAACCCAACCGCGGCCGAGTGTGCCGATCTGGCCGAGGTTGCTCGCGTAGAAGCGTCGCACGACGATCGGTAGCGGCCCTGGCACGGCAAAATCCGTTTCGTCTTCTGCGAGCAGTACTTTGCGGCCGGTGGTGATATCGACCGGATGTCCGAACAGGCCACCCATGACCCGACTGACGACTGGCGCGGCCACATAACGCCCAACGGCCTCGCCGATCACATAACCGCCGATGAATTTCGCGGCACACGGCAGGACGGCACGCGATAGTCCACCGGCCGCCTTGATGAGTCCTGCCAGGCCGCCGACGAGTCCAGCGAGTGCGAATGCCCAATCGACAGCGGTGCGCAGCCACGGCGGTACTTCGTCGTCGACGGGAAGATACGTCGCGGTGCCGCCGCCCATGAAGGTATTGTGCGAGCCGTCGCTGATCGATGCGCCGCACGTGATCTTGTCCTTCTTGCGCGCGGCGGGTTTGCCGTTGATGAATACGCCCGCCGAGCCCTGCGCGACCAGTGGCGTCGGACTGTGTTTGCTGCACGACACCGCGCTCGCCGTGGTGTAAGCGGCGGCTTGACCGTTGACGAACACATTGGACGAGCCTGTCGTTATCGACCCGCTTGTCGAGGTGAACATCTTGCCGATGGCTTCCCCTAAGCCAAGGATCGCGCTGGCTCCGATACCGGCCGCCAACCCCGCGAGCAACGCCACACCGAAGCCACAGGTGAAGGTGGCGAACGCGACCGCCGCGATCAGCGCGACGCCCAGCACCGCGCCGACCAGAAAGCCAGTCAACGCGCTGGTGTGCTCGATCGGATCGGTGACTCGTGCGGCTTCGAACATGCTGGGTCGCTCCGCTTAGAGCTGGACGGATTCGTCGGTGCTATCGGACGGCTGTTGATAACCGTCGAGCCAATCGCGCCACAACGTCTCGAAAGCCTCATCGAACGGGCGCGGACTCGACGCGGTGAGAATCAGCGCACGTCGCGGCGCCACGATAAATGCCGCTTGCCGTTGATGAACCGTGCGATCGCCGTTGCGGTAGCTCGCATCGATGCGCTCGCCCGTCAGAGCGGCTTCGCCGGCGCCAAGCTGTTCGGGCTCGCGGTTCAACAGCTTGTGACCCGGCATGCGCTTCCTGAGTTGGCTGAGCTGGCGATCGATATAAGCGGACAGCGTTTCGTCTTCATTCAGCCAGTCGCGCGCGACGCTGAGGTTCGGTTGCTTCGCCGTATCGGCCGGAACGAACAGATTGGTGGTCCGGTCTTCGAAGCCAGGCGGCAGCAGAAGGCTGCCTTCGTGAAACTGGATGCGGGTCGTGTCGTCGGTCATGTTGGTCGTGGTAGGGGCGTGCCTGGCGTGGAAATCGGGCGTCGAAACTTAACGGCTCAATCGTCGGGATTGATGTCGGTGCGGGTGGCTTGCACGACGATATGGTCCGCATCCAGGTGAATCACGGCCGATCCTTTGTGCAATTCAATCGCATCCGCTGTCATATGTATCGACGTTCCCCCCTCTCCCCCCACCTTGATCCAAAGCTCCTTCGCCTCGATCGTATGCACCCCCGCCGGCGTCTTATGCGTCGTATTTCCCTGCGTCACCGTGTCCTGCAGATTCCCCACCGACACCGTCGTCAGGTGATCGCCCTTCGCCACCGCGATCGACCGGTCGCCCTTCAACACCTGCGTGGTCTGCGCGTTTTCCACCACGGTATTCATGTCCTTCTGCGCGTGCATGAAGAACTCCTGCGAACCGTTCACGTCGGAGAAGCGCATCTCGTTCGAGCCCGCGCCTTTGTGCGTCTGACTCTTGATGCCCATCGTCTGGCCGCCGGTGTCGTGATACGGATTGCCCGACTCGCCGTTGAACACGCGCCCGACGATTACCGGGTTATCCGGATCGCCCTCGTTGTACGCGACGATCACTTCCTGACCGATACGCGGAATCGCCGAGCCGCCCCAACCGTTGCCGGCCCACGGTTGCGATACGCGAATCCACATCGAATCCGAGCCGTCCATCTTGCCGCGGCGGTCCCACATGAAATGCAGCTTCACGCGGCTGCCGTCGGTGAAAATCTCCTCGCCTTTCGGGCCGACGACGATCGCCGCCTGCGTGCCGTGCATATACGGCTTCGGCGTGCGACGCTCCGCGCGAAACGGCACGTCGACGGGCAGGCACGTGAACGTGTTTCGGTAAGGCATCTTCGCGTCGTGACGCGTGAAGTCGTTGACCGCTTCGTGACGCACATGCAGCAGCGCGAATTGCTGGTTGTCGTATTTCGACACCGGATGATTCACCAGCGTGAACCGGCCTGTCGTGGTCATCCGCCACGCGTAGCCGCTGCCGGTGAATTGGCGCGCCTCGGCTTCTTCCGCCTCCATCGCATAGCGCGCGTAGCGTTCGCCGTCGCTGCCGAGGTCGTATAGCGACTGATACTGGTAACGCTCCGTCTTGCCGATGCCGGGGTTCTTCAACGAACCGGTGGGCATTTCCACGTGCATCAACGGCGACGACGGCGCGTTGTAGTTGAAGTCGCGAAACGTCACCTTGCCGACGCGAAAGCTGAATGCTTCATCCCAGCGGTCGATGCCGTTCAACTCGCTGGCGGCGCTGTCCGCGTAGTAGGGAACGGTCTTCATGTTGTCGATCGGCGCGAAGAAATCGTTGCGGTCACCGATCAGCAGCACGTGTTTGTCTTTCTCGTGACGGAACGTCCAGAACATGCCTTCCTGTTCCATCAGCCGCGCGCAGAAGTTGTAATAAGACTCCTGGTACATCACCACGTATTCGAGTTTCGGACGCGTGCCGCGAATGCTGAAAGAGAAGTCGGAAAAGCCGAGTTCCTGAAAGATCCCGGTGAGGATGTCCTGTGCCGACTGGTTCTGGAAAATGCGGCAATCGGTGGAGCGCGTCAAAAACCAGAGCCATGGCACGACGGTCATTTCGTAACGCGTGACAGTGCCGGAATTGCCGACGCGGCCAAACGACGCGACGTAACCATGAAAATACCGTTCGCTATTTCCGGGCGATGTCGCGACGATCTTTGTCGGCGTGAAATTGGCGCTCTGCGATTCGAGCGTGATCTTGACGCGCTGTCCGACAATCTGTTCGATTTCGATGTCGCTGCGATGGGACAGCAGGTCGAGATGAATGTCCGGCAATTGGCACAGGTGTTCATCGGCCACCAATGCATTCACCAGCAGTACATCATTACCGAGTGGTGTATCGATTTTGACGAAGCGGTTTTCCTGCGTCAGGCGCGGTTGTGCGCCGCCGGCGCTATTGATGGCGTCCGCGATCGATGCGGGTGTTTTGCCGATCAGCGAGAGCCCGCTCTGCGCGAGTTGCATTGCGCCCGACGCCCCCGCCATCAGTCCCGCGCCCGGCATGCCGGTTAGCGAAGCGACCTGCGTGGCGAGGCCCGCGAGTGAACCGAGATTGCCGAGCGAGCTACCCGCGCCGTTCGAGCCCACAGGACTGCCGCCGAAAGCGCTGCCATTCGATGCAAAACTCATAATTAACTCCGCCAATCCATGAAACGGGCATATCGATAACACCGTGCGTTAATGCCGCATGCGTTATGCGTGCGCGGTGGCACGAGAAAGATACGTGATGGAAATGCGATGCGGTTCTTTTGAAAAGGCGCTCAGTTTAGCGGCGCTTGGCGAGCGGGTTTGTTACAAAGTGTGTTCGCCGCTGAGATTTAACGATTCGAAAAGAAAACGAGTGAACGATGGCTAAATTTCACGCGATGTAAATACAAGCCGCGTATGAAATATTCGTGACAGGTGTGCGATTTCGAGCATCGCGCTGTCGCAGTATGGTGGAGAGAAAAGAAGAATCCGATTGCAGAGACGTCGAGAGAACTTTCTTGCTGCAATAGAAAATGCACGCGCGTAGTGCGCGTGCATTTGCTGGCGGGCGTATGGTTCGCCGCCAGAAGTACTGCCTGAATCGATCAATTGCGCCGCGCGCTACTGCGCACTAACGAACACTACTGTGCGCTCGTGGTCGTTGCGTTCGCAACCGCTACACCCTTCATCTTTCTCACTGCGTCGGCCGCCGAAGGCGCGAGATTCTGTTTCGCCAGCGAAGCGTCGAACGCTTCTCGATGCGCCTGTTTCGCCTGTTCATAATCGGCATCCAGTTCGGCAATGCGGCGCTCGTACCAACCCTTCACGCAAGCTTCGTCGCTGCAATGATGTTGACGCCACAACCATTGGTGCGTGCGCGCCGCTTCGAGCGCGGCAGCGTCGAGCGTGGTGTCCTTCGCGCGTTGCCACGAGACGGCGAGACGATCGTCGAGTGCCGACAGCGCGGGATCATGACAGACGATCTTTTCGGATGCGGACAACTTGCCGGTGCATTTGAAGCTTGCCGCCGAGGCTTCGACGCTCATCGTCGCGCCCGAAGCGATCAAGCCGATCGCGAACAACGTGGACGGTTTCAGCAGGCGTCGAAAAGTAAGAACGATCGAAGCGGTGGAAGCGGAAACGGTATCGAAAGTGGACATGCCGAGCCTTTGTCGAGTGAAGTAATCGGGAAAGCGATTGCTGTCACGGCAGAATAGGGCGGTCACGATTTCGCGATCGGTGGAGCAGGCGCTGCGAATCCAGGGTGATTACAAGAACTTCCCGGTTCTTTACTGGCGTGGCGTACTGGTCTCAATCCACATTGAAGTGCACGCGAATGTCCTGCCTGCTTTCCATCGGATGACCGGCTTGCATGGCGGGCGAGAAACGCCACTTGCGCAATACTTCCAGCAATAGTTGATTCAGGCGCGGGTTCGGCGTGGCTTTGACGAGATCCACGTCGATCGATCCGTCGGCGTGAATCGTGAAGCGGGCGGTCGCGACGGTTCGATAAGCCTGGTCGCGCAGGTCGTCGGGAAGCTCGGGCAACGGTTGGGCGATCGCGCGCGCGGTGGTATCGCCAGGCGATGTCGTGGTGGACGCCGCGCGCTGTGTTTCGTTGTTCGTTGCGCTCGCACTCGGCGCCGGCGTTTCGGGCGCGGAAATGGGCTTTTCCGTCGACGTCGACGTCGACGCGGTTGCCGCAGGCGTTGCGTTCTGGTCGACACGCCGATCATCCGGCACCGGCGATTTGACCGTGATGTGTGGCGACGGCGCGTGAACCGGACGAGCCACCTCCGGCTTCGATGGCCTCACTGGAACCGAGGGCACCGCCGCAGTTGCAGGCTGGGTCGACAAAGCGCGTGCCACAACCGGCCGGCCCGGTTCGACGGGTGGTTCCAGTTCCACCAGCCGCATCTCCACCGGTGGTTGTTCGCGCAACGTTGTCCGCGCTGGTGCCGCCAACCATTGGGCCGCCACGAACAACGCGCCAAGGCAGAGCAAGGTGGCGAAAAAAACCGCCAACGTCATTCGAACAGCCGGGGCATCGTCCGCGTAAGCGGTTAAACGCATCCGTTGCCTATTCACGATGAACCGCGACCAGAAAACGCTCCGCGCCAGCCCGTCGCGCCGCGAGCATCGCCTGGACGACGACGCCATGGCCGGCCGCATCGTCGGCGGCGATCACGACGTTGCCGTCCGGCTGCAATAGCCGTTTGACCGCCGGCTCGATCTGATCGGCCTGCACACGCAGATGATTGACGAACACCACGTTGTGGCTATCCACGGAAATCGTCAGCGGCTCGTGCGCATTCAGCGCTTGCGCGCGGCCGGCGGGCAGCGTGATCCTGACCGCGTCGAGTCGCTGCATCGCGAGCGAAGCGAGCATGAAGGTCGCAAGCAGAAAGAACATCACATCGATCATCGGAATGATTTCGATGCGACCGCGCCGGGCCGCGCGCGAGCGTTTGAATTTCACGCCTGCACTCCCGCTTCGAGATGAGCCGAAGCGCCGGCTTCGACGACGGCCTCAGGAGAAATGCCATCCGCCGCGAGCCGTGCCTCCCCCAATCGCGCATTCGCGAACGCTTCGAGCTCGTCCATCAAACGTTCAAGCCGCCGCGAAAAATAGTTGAACGCAAATAGCGCGAACAACGCGACCACCAAGCCGATCGCGGTCGCCACCAGCGACTGCGCGACGCCGCCAGTCACGCCGCCCGGATCGACGAGCCCCGCGCCGCCGAACAACTGGAACGAATGCATCATGCCCACGATCGTCCCGAGCAAACCCAGCAGCGGCGCGGCCGTCACGATGGTTTCAAGCACCCAGAAGCCGCGGCTCATGTCGCGCTCGATACGCGAGGCCAAGGCTTGCGCATTCGCCTCGCGCAACCATAACGGCGTGTGCGGATCGGGCGCCCAGGGGGCGCTCATCCGCCGGAACGCGTTCTGCTCGCCCACCGCGCTCAGTCGCGCGGACCAATCCATCCGCGCAGCGGGCACGGCGATCTGATAAGCGTCGCGTATCGACGCGGGCAAACGCCCGGACCGCGCGAACACATAGCCGCGATCCAGAATGATCGCCACCGCCGCGACAGCCAGAATCGCGAGCGGATAAACGACCCATCCGCCCACGCGTACCGCTGTCAGTACATTCGTCCACTCTTGCATGACCTACCTCTACGCAACGACCTGACCGATTCAGAAATGCTTGGTGATGCCCGCATAAACGGCGAAATGCGGACCGTACTGCGGCGCGCCGACACCGATGCCGGAGCCGTCGCGCAACTCGTACACACGGTTGAACGCGTTGATGACCATCAGGCGCGCATCGAACTTGCCGATCAACGGCTGATTGAAATGCTGGATCACGCCGAGGTTGATCTGCGCGTAGACAGGCAGACGGTCGGTATTCGCAAAGCCGCTACGCAAACCGGTGCCGACGAGACCATCGAACGTGAAGGTGGTACGGCCGAGATCGTAGGCGCCGCCGAACGACGCGGTAATGCGCTGATCGTGGTCGAGGTACACCCAGTGATTGTTGATGTAGGCCAGTTCCGCCGGATCGAAGTTGAACTGCGCGGAATCGATGTCCTTGCCCTGCGCGCGGCTATACGCGATGTTCAGATACGCGGACAGGTTGTCCTGTTTGTAGTTCGCGGTGAATTCGAGCCCGTACACGCGGCCGTATTGATAGTTGAACGGCGTGTAGATGAGCGCGGTTCCGAACTGGCCTTCGTCGAGCAGATTGGTCGATTTCTTGTAGTACGCGTCGAGGCCGACCGTCAGGTTCGAGCCGAGACGCTGCGTCACGCCGAGATCGAAATAGTGACTGCGTTCCGGTTGCACCTGGTCGTTCTGGCTCGACGGACTCTGATTGGTCGTGCCGTTGAAACGGTTGATGGTCGAGCCCGACACCAGCTCGAACGCGGGTGGCGTGAAATAGCGCGCATAGCCTGCGTGAAACGTAGTGGTCGGCGTCAACGCATAGACCAGCCCGATGCGCGGGCTCAACTGGCTCGCGCTGACGTACTCGTCCATTTTGTCGTAGCGCAGACCGTAGTTCAGCGTGAGCTTGCTGGTCAGTTTCCATTCGTCCTGCACGTAAGCGCTATACAGGTAGCCGGTTTTGCTGCTCGAATCCTGAATGTTGAACGGCTGGTCGGAGAGTTGGTTGCCCGCATCGTCGACGGCGAAGACGTTCACGCTGTCGTCGAATACCGCATGCTCCTGCTGGAAGAACACGCCGGCGCGAATCGTGTGCTTGTCGTTGAGCCGCCACGTGGTATCCACCTGCGCGCCGTTGGCCGAATTGCTGTGGAAGTCTTTCGATGCCACGCCGTTGAACAGCAGATCGCCGACCGGGTCCGGGTTGAACTGGGTGCGCGTGTAGCGCGTGAACAACGCGACCTGATAGTCGAGCGCGCCGCCGTTGGTGCCCTGCAGCGCGACCACCGCGAAGTTGTTCAGCTCGGACTGCGTTTCGTTCAGTTGACTCGAATCGAAGGTGTTGTTGCCGTTCAGCGTGAAGTTGGTCGCGAGACCCGGCGTGTTGGGAATCTGGAACTGGTTGCTGGTGGTGCCGAACATCAGGCTCACGCGAGTGAGCGGATTGATGATGTACGACATATAACCGAATGCATCGCCCTGACGCGTGTGATCGTGAATCGCGCTCGCGCTGGAGGTCGGGTTCTCGATGCCGAGATTGTTCACGCCAAGCGAGCCGCTGAAGTAATAGCTGAACGGCCCCTGACTGCCGAACACATCCGCGCTGGTCTTCAGCGTTTGATGGCTGCCGCCGAACACGTCGATCGAGCCGCCGTTGCCCGTATCGCCGGTCTTGGTGCGGATGTCTACCACGCCGGCCGTGCGATAGCCGTATTGCGCGGGCAAC
Organism: Paraburkholderia sp. D15; assembly: GCF_029910215.1. Taxonomy (NCBI): domain Bacteria; kingdom Pseudomonadati; phylum Pseudomonadota; class Betaproteobacteria; order Burkholderiales; family Burkholderiaceae; genus Paraburkholderia; species Paraburkholderia sp. D15. The sequence goes on from NZ_CP110396.1 coordinate 2,495,732, forward strand.
GCCCCGGTCAGCAGATTCACCTGGTCGATGATGCGCGTGTCGAGTGCCTGCCCGAAACCGCTGATCGGCTCGGGAATGATGATGCCGTTGATCCGGTATTGCAGATTCGCGTGATCGCCGCGCACGTGCAGTTGCCCGTACGAGTCGCTGGCCACGCCGGGCGCCTGCAGCAGCACCTGGTTGAGCGGCGTGTCCTGCCCCGCGGGCAGCGCGTCGATATCGGCCTGGCTGAAGCGGTACACGCTGCTGCCGGTCTCGGGCAGCAAGCCGTTGCGCGCGCGGTCGAGCCGTTTGGCGTTCACCTGGACGTCGAGCGTATCGTTCTTCGTGGCGGTTGCGCCCGATGTATCGGGGGCGGTGCCGGTTGGCGCGCTTTCGTCCGTGGCGGCGTGGACGTGGGCGGAGAGGCCGGAGAGCGCGAAGAGCAGGAGTACGGCATGGGAGACACGCGTGCGGTTTTTCATCGTTATGGCGAGTGTGTTGGCGACGGGATGGAAGCGTTTTCGTCGAGTTGACGGTGTTGCTGTTTTCTGCGGACGAGCGAGGCCGGCGTGGCGGGTCCGCCCCACGCGAGATTGTCGACTGCTGTCTTAGGCCTAAAATGTTATAACATTACATAAAGTTTGGAAACTAAAAGTTGAGGAGCGTGTCAGGCGAGGCGCGTGGAGAAGGGAACTCTCCCGGTCGAAAGAGGGAGGCGCGCGAGTGTGCCCACGAAACGAGGCGAAGAACGATACGGCATCCTGACGATCAATCCCGGCTTGCAGTCCACCTCGACTTAAGCAGGTGGCGATCACGACAACCACATGCACCAGTTGTTGACGACATCCCGCAAACCCTTGCCCAGTAAGGCCGCCAAACGTTTGCGCGATTCCCTCCGACGAATCCATGCACTAAAGAAATGCATTGCGCATGTCGTTATCCCGTCAAATAAGTCAGGACCATCGGGCCTCCGCGCGTGCCTGAGCGCGGAAGCCCGAGGAATCAGCTCTTCGGGGGAATGAATCTTGAATCACCAACGATCGCCATGGTCGCGCACAGCGGCACCGGGCGAGGTCATCTATTCGGAAGGCTTCGCAGGCGACGCCGTCATCTACGTCATCGCGGATGGCAAAGTCGAAATCTCCACGCAGTGCGATGAAAAGAAAGTGATTCTCGCGACCTTAGGCAAGGGCGAGTTCTTCGGCGAAGCGGCGTTGCTGCCGGCCGAACCGCGCGCGCATACCGCCAAGGCGCTCAGCTTCTGTCAGTTGACCGTGATCGCGGCCAATATCGTGGAAGAGGAACTCGAGCGCGTGTCGCCGTTGCTGCGCCATATCGTGCGCACCATGATCCGCCGCGCGAAGAAGAAGGACGACGTGCTCGCCACCAACACGCACGCGGATTTCCTGCCGGGCGTCGTGTCGTACGCGCATGTGCTGTCGCTGATGGCCGGTATCGAAAGCAACGATCGCGCGGATGGCCGCATGCGCCGCGCGAACGGCGACGAGTTCTCGGTGCCGCTGCCCGAAGTGATCAAGAAGTGTCACGCGATCGCCGGTCATTCGCGTCCGCATGTGATGGCCATGCTCAAGCGCATGGAAAAGCTCAATCTGGTCACGCTCGAACCGGGCCGCTCGGAACGCATGAGCAATCTGCCCGCACGCTATTCGGCGTACGACGGCGCCACCGGCCGCCAGCTCGTCACGTTCGACCCGTTCCGGATCACCGAGCGCGCGCAGCAGGTTGCGGATCACGATCTGGATCTGTCGATCAGCAGCGAACTGGAGCTGATCGAACTGGACGATCTGGAAGCGCTGATCGGCGTCGAGAAGAAGGTGATTCTCAACAAGCTCTCGCATGCGGAAATCGCGGACGATCTGTTTGCGTTCCGCAAGACCAAGGTGCTGAACTACGTCGAGGAAAAGGGCATCAGTTATTTTTCGCGTCGCACGGTGCGCGGCGCGGGCGATCTGAAATCGCTCGACGACCTGGAGTTCGTCGATCAACGCACGCTGTTCGAAGCCGTGAGCGCATTCGATACCTACGACCTCGCGAAGCTGCTCTCCGCGATCACCGGGCAACCGGTGGCCGAGCGCTTGATGTCGGTGATGACCGAGGCGAGGAAGAAGGAAGTGTCGTGGGTGATGCGTCGCGAGATCAAGATCGATCCGCTCGAAATCGCTGAAATCGAAATGCGCTTCCTCGATACGGTCCGTGCACTGAAGGCGCCGGCGGGCAACGCGGCGCCGTTGTCCAGTGAAAACGTCTGACGCGGTCAGCACGATTGAGCCGATGATTTTCTCCGCGGAGCCGAAGGCCCGCGCAGCGCTTCGAGAGGACGTATGGATCTGTTGACGCTATTTGGCGCCGTGTTCGGCGTGGCGGCGATCGTCGCCGGGTTTTCGCTGGAAGGCGGGCATTTTTCGACGCTGTTCCAGCTGGAGGCATTCGTCATCGTGCTGGGCGGCACGTTCGGCGCGGTGATGATCCAGAACACGTGGGCGCGTTTCTTCGACGGCATCAAGCAACTGCGTCTTGCATTCGTGACGGCGCGGCAGGTGGATCGGGAAAGCCTCTCGGTGCTGCTCGAATGGGGCGATCAGGCGAAGCTGAACGGCATGCTCGCGTTCGAATCGATCGACTCCGGCGGGATCAGTCCGTTCGCGCGGCGCGGCCTCGAATTGCTCGCGAACGGCGTGTCCACCGCCGTGCTCGAAGACGCGTTGCAACGCGAGCTGGATGCGTACGAACGCAATCACGTGGCCGCCGCGCGCATCTGGCAGCAGGCCGGTGGTTACGCGCCGACCTTCGGCATTCTCGGCGCGGTGCTCGGACTGATTCAGGTGACCGGTCACCTGCTCGACCCCGCGCAACTCGGGCAAGGCATCGCCACCGCATTCATCGCGACGCTGTATGGGCTCGCGTTGGCCAATCTGGTGTTTCTGCCGCTGTACGGCAAGATTCGCTCGCAGGTGGATAGCGAGTTGCGCTTCAGGCGGCTCTATTTCGACGGCTTGCTGGCGATCTCGCGCAAGGAGTCGCCGCATACGATCGAGACGCGTCTCGCCGGCGACGTGCGGGCCAGGTCGGCGGAATTGCTGGGGTAGCGGGCGTATGAACTCACTCTCGGGCAACTCCGGCAACGCGGGAAGCCGCCGCTTCAAGGCGGATAAAACCGGCTATCAGGAAACCGACGACGAGGGCGACGGACAGTCCGGCCGCTGGCTGATTTCCTACTCGGACCTGATCACGACGCTGATGGTGCTGTTCCTTGCGCTGTACGCGCTGCAACTGGCGAAGAACCGGGATCTGGAAATCAAGGCGCTGGCGCAGCGCACGGCGAATAAGGTGAACGTGCCGAATGCGCCGAGTGCGCCGGCCCCCGCATCCAGCTCCCCGGATGCCGCCAGGAAACAACTCCTGTCGCTGCTGGCGCCGCTGCAAAACGACCGGCGCATCACGATCGCCAGCGCGACGCAGGGGATCGAGATCGCGATCAACGCGCGCATCCTGTTCAACTCCGGCGACGCACGCCTGCTGCCCGAATCGTTCGACGTGTTGAGCCGGATCGCCACGGTGCTGCGCGAGCGTTCGAAGAACAACATTCTCGTGGAAGGCCACACGGACAACGTGCCGATCGCCACGGCGAAATTCGAATCGAACTGGGAGTTGTCGTCGGCGCGCGCGGGCGCCGTGGTCCGTTTCTTCGCGGACAAAGGCATCGAGCCGCACAGAATGGCGGCGATCGGCCGCGCGGACAATTTCCCGCTGATCATCGGCGACGACGCGGCGGCGCGCGCCGCGAACCGGCGCGTGACCATTCTGGTCGAGTATTGAACGAAGTGCTGGCGAACAGGCAGTGAGCAAGCGATAAACAGGCAGGTAAAAACGCAAACCCGAGCGCGCCCGTAGCGCCCGCACTCCCCGAGCCGTTCCGCGCTAAAGTGTCGGCTGCACTACCGTCGAACGCTGTTCCGGGAGCTCTTCACGTCATGCCAGTCACCACCTTGCCGGACCCGGCCGTCGCCGTCGATGTCGATACGTCGCTCGGCCGTTTTCTGCGCGACCGCCGCACGCGTCTGCAACCCGGTCCCGACGCCCCAGGCCGTCGCCGCACGCCGGGCTTGCGGCGCGAGGAAGTCGCCACGCGCGCCAACGTGAGCGTCGCGTGGTACACGTGGCTCGAACAGGGGCGCGGCGGTCCGCCCTCGAACGAAGTACTGGAACGGCTCGCCCGCGCGCTCGAACTCGACGCCGCCGGCCGCGAGATGTTGTTCCTGCTCGCGCAGCAGCGTCCGCCGCCACTGAGTCCGGTCGCCACGTCGAGCGTGACGCCGGCATTGCAACGCGTGCTGGACGGCATGCCGCTCCATCCCGCGATCATCAAGACACCGACATGGGACGTGGTCGCGTGGAATGCCGCCGCCGTTGCCGTGCTCGGCGATTACGCGGCGGTGCCGGCACGCGAGCGCAACGTGCTGCGGCGTCTGTTCGGCGATCCGGCCATGCGCGCCTGCCAGCCGCATTGGCAGGAGAGCGCGCGAGTCGCCGTCGCGGTGTTTCGTTTCGACATCGCGCGCGGGGGCGGTTCCGTCGAGGCGTTGGCGCTGGCCGCCGAACTGCAGGAGAGCAGCGAGGATTTCCGTCTGCTGTGGGCCGAGAACGAAGTGCTCAATCACTGGGGCGGCACGAAGCAGATGATGCATTCGGTGGCCGGACCGCTGACGCTCGAATACACCGGTTTCCCGGTGGCGGGCGCGGAGGGTTTGAGCATGGTGGTGTTCACGCCGGTGTCCGCCGGCGATGTCGCCGCGGTCGAGTCGCTGGTATCGCGCAAGGCACGCCAACCAGGCAGCACCACAAGCCGCGCCCCTTGATGCGTTCGACCCGAACCGCCTTGATCTGATCCAACCTTTTCCCGATGCGCGTGTCCCGCCCCTTACCGCCGCTCCTATCCCTACGCGCATTCGAAGCCGCCGCGCGTCTGCTCAGTTTCAGTCACGCCGCGAATGAACTGTTCGTCACGCAGAGCGCGATCAGCCATCAGATCCAGAAACTGGAAGCCGACCTGGGCGTCGCGCTGTTCGAGCGACGCACGCGCGCGGTCGAGTTGACCGCTGCGGGCCACCGCTACTACGCGCGCGTGCATGAGGCATTCGACCTGCTGCGGCTCGGCACGCACGAGATTCGCGCGCCATCGGACGAACGCGGCAGCTTGAGCGTCGGCATTCTCGCTTCGTTCGCGACGCGCTGGCTCGCGCCGCGCTTGCAGGCGTTTGCCGCCGCGTGTCCGCGCATCGATCTGCAACTGCGTCCCGAGATCGCGCTCGCCGACGTGTCCGGTGGCGAAGTCGACGTGGCGATTCGCTACGGCCTCGGCGGCTGGCGCGGTGTGCAGGCGCAACGCTTGATGTCCGAGCGTTTGTCGCTGGTGTGCGCGCCGTCGCTCGTCGCGGGCAGGAAACGCGCACGCAAGCCGCAGGATCTGTTGCGCTATCCGCTGCTGACTTCGTACTCGCGGCAGTCGTTCGAATGGGATGCGTGGAGCCGTCGCTTCGGTCTCGACCTCGCGCAGGCTCAGCAGGTGCAATTGCACGACTACAACATCGTCGTGGAAGCGGCGCTGGCGGGACAAGGCATCGCGATGGGCCGGCACCGGCTGATCGCGCGGCAACTGGAAAGCGGTGCGCTGATCGAGGCATTGCCCGGCGCGACGCTGGACGACGCGCGCATCGGCTGGTGGTTCGTCGCGCCGAAGGGGCAACTCGGCGCGGCCGCCACGGCGTTTCGCGACTGGCTCGCCGCGACCGCGAAAGAAGACACGCAGGATTCGACGCATGAGTTTCATTCATCCGTCGTCGCAAAGAATTGATTGGTCAGCGCGTGGCATGCGCCGCTAGCATGAGCCTTCACTCTTCGTCCGGACTCTTCGATATGACTTCTTCGACCGCCTCTGCTGCTACTTCTGCTACTTCCTCCACCTCGATCTCGGCACGCGTCGCCAGCCTCGGCCTTGCGCTCGAAGCCGCCGCGTCGCCCGCCGCGAATTACGTGCCGTTCGTACTCGACGGCCATCTGCTGCATATCTCCGGGCAGGTTTCGCGCAAGGCGGGCAAGGCCGCCTTTCTCGGCCGTCTGGGCGACACCATCTCGGACGAATTGGGCACCGAGGCGGCGCGGGCGTCCGCGCTCGGCGTGCTGTCGCAGATTGCCGCCGCGACCGGGGACCGGCTGGACCGCGTTGCCCGCATCGTGCGGCTGCGCGTCTTCGTGGCGAGCACGCCCGATTTCGATCGGCACAGCACGATCGCGAACGGCGCGTCGGATCTGATGGTCGCGGTGTTCGGCGAGGCCGGACGGCATTCGCGCAGCGCGGTCGGCGTCGCGTCGCTGCCTTCCGGCGTGGCGATCGAAATCGAAGCGGTGGTCGCGTTGACCGCTGGAGACTGACCATGCCCGCTTCTCTTTCGAACGCTGCGGTGGCGGCATTGCGGGCGCTGACGCCGGGCACGCGGCGCATCGTGCATTTCAATCATGCGGGCGCGTCGCTGCCCTCGTCGGCGACGGTGGACGCGATTCACGCGCACCTGATACGCGAGGCCGACATGGGGCCGATGGAGGCGGGCGTCGCGGGACGCGAGCAGAGCGAACGGGCGCGCGCGCTCGCCGCGCGGCTGCTGAATGCGCAGCCGGCCGAGATCGCATTGACCACGGGCAATTCGACCGGCTGGGGCGCGGCCTTCGCCGCGTTGGGGGCGTGGCAAGCGGGCGATCGAATCCTCGTCGGGCGTCATGAGTGGGGCGGCAATCTGGGCGCGATGGGCGTCGCGGCGCAACGCGCGGGGGCATCGATCGACGTGATTCCGTGCGATGCAAACGGCGCGGTGGATCCCGACGCGCTCGAAGCGATGCTCGACGAACGCGTGCGTCTGATCGCGCTCACCTGGTTGCCGGCGAACGGCGGCCTGATCAATCCGGCGGCCGCGATCGGACGCGTCGCGCGTCGCCATGGCATTCCGTATTTCATCGACGCGGCGCAAGCGGTCGGGCAAATCCCGGTCGATGTCGTCGAGCTCGGCTGCGACGTGCTGAGCGGCGCGGGCCGCAAGGCGCTGCGCGGTCCACGTGGCACGGGGCTGTTGTATGTACGACAGGCGTTCCTCGTGAACCTGACGCCGCCGTTTACCGATACGCAATCCGCGCCGCTGAACGCACGCGGCGAACCCGTGCTGCGCGACGACGCGGCGCGCTTCGAAGCATCGGAGGCGGCACTCGCGCTGCATTGCGGACTGGCGAATGCGCTCGACGAAGCGCTCGATATCGGCATTGACGCGATCCGTGCGCGGATCGACGGCCTTGCTCGAGGACTGCGCGCGCGGCTTGCCGACTTGCCGAAGGTGACGGTGCTCGATCTGGGCATCGAACGCTCGGGCCTGGTGGCGTTCAATATCGACGGGCACGACGCCACATCGGTGCAGCGCGCGCTGGCGGCGCGGGGCGTGGTGATCGGTGGGAACGGGGCGAGCTACACGCCGTTCGACATGACCTCGCGCGGCCTGAAGGAGATCACGCGCGCGTCGCTGAGTTATCTGACTACGGATGAAGAAATCGAACGCTTGCTTGTCGAGTTACGTGCCATAGCAGAGCGATAAAAAACGGCGCGATAAAAAGCTAAACCATAAAAAACGGGGCGGCTCCCGCGGGAGCCGCCCCGTTTGCATCGACTTCGCTTCAGTTATTCCGTGCCGCGCACGATGCGCAGATCGCGCTCCACGCCATCGCCCAGCGCTTCGAGCGCCTTCTTGTAGGCGTCGCTTTCGTAAGCGGCGATGGCCTGCTCGTAGCTCGGGTACTCGATCACCACCGTGCGTTCGTTCAAGCCTTGCTCGCGTGCTTCCTCGGCGACACCCCGCACGATGAACTTGCCGCCCGCCGCCGCGACGGCCGGCGCCGCGAGTTGCGCATACGCGGCCAGTTTCGCCGGGTCTTTGGTCGCGCGATACGAAGTTACCCAATAGCCCTTGCTCATATGAATCTCCTGGTTCGGTGAAAAGTGGTCGCTGCGAGTGGTCGCCGCATGGCGGCGACCGGTTGAATCCGCTTCGGCATTATGTCGCTTTCCGGCGTCGAGAGTGGCGCGGCGCGACGATGGCGGGGATAGCGGCGCCGTGCCGCCGAGCGAATGGCGGCGAAACGCGGCGAGGTGCAGCACGGTGCAGCGGTCCACGCGACGATTTGTCTTACAGAATGCTAGCATTGCGGGGCCCTTTCATCGATCAAGAGGATCGAGATTGAATCCCTATTTCTATCGCTTCTGCACCGACGCTTATCCGCACGAGCAACGCTTCGAAGTATGGCGGGACGAGATCAACCCGATCTTCGACGTGGATATCGACAAGTCGGTCTCGCCGCGTTTCAACTACGACCTCTCGACCGGCTACGTCGGCTCGATACTGACCGGCTGCGGTTCATGGGCGGGACAGCGCGAGCCGGTGCCGTACCGGGTCAAGCGTTCGCCGCAACGTATCCGCTCCGACGGTCTCGACCATTTCTATCTGTGCCTCGGCATCACGCATTCGCTGGCCGGCTATGCCGCGCGCCAGCCGATCCATGCGCAGGCATCGACCATCTACGTGCTCGATCTCGCGCGCGAACTCGACTCCGAGATCGTCGCGGGCGACACGGTGATCCTGACGATCGCGCGCGATCTGCTGATGCCGCGCATCAAGTCCACCAACCTGCATGGCGCGGTGCTGCAAGGACCGTTGAGCGCATTGCTCGGCGATCATCTGATTTCGCTGCGGCGCCAGTTGCCGCATCTTGCGCCCGCCGACATGCCGCACGTCGAGCAGGCCACGCTCGCGATGGTGTCCGCCGCGCTCGCGCCGTCGACCCCGACGCTCGCCGACGCCGAAGGCGAAATCAATCGCGCGGTGCTGCAGCGCGTACGCCGCTATATCGACGCGCATCTGAAGTCGGCGGAACTGACGCCCGCGCGAATCTGCCGCGACGTCGGCATTTCGCGCGCGCAGTTGTACCGATTGTTCGCGCGCGAATCGGGCGTCGCGTTCTATATCCAGCAACGCCGGCTGGAAAAGATCCGGCAGATACTCGAAAGCGCCAAGGGCCGCGATCAGCATCTGTCGACGCTTGCCTTCCAGTTCGGCTTCAAAAGCGACTCGCACTTCAGCCGGGTGTTCCGCCAGGCATTCGGCTGTTCGCCACGCGAGGCGCGCGATCGTGGCGCCGCGCGCGAAGCGCGTCCCGCGTTGCCGCGCGACGAAGCGAACCGCCTCGGGTCGCTGCGCGACGTGCTCGGTAAACTCGAACAGTAAAGCCGTCGGCCACAAACGCCAGCCACAAGCGTCAGCCCGAAACGGCAAGTGCTAAACGGCAAGCGCTAAACCCACGCCCTGAAAACCACCCCGAGACGCCCAGACCAGAACCGGAGACGCTGAGGCAAATTCCCCCGCCGCATCGCTGCTACGATTTTCCGGCCTGATCGACGAGCGTTGCAAAGCGCGTTTCGATCGGCACGGAAACACGGAAAGCCGCGTCGATGCGCGCTCGACCCTGATCGCAGCCCGCCCTTCGACGCCCATTTGCAATCACCGGAACCGGGGATCGGGGATGAAGTACCGACTGCTTGCAGCGTCGGCTGTTCTGGCCGTGGCCGCTTGCGCCAACAATCCATCGTCAAGTTCCGTGGTGCGCATGTGCGACGACCACGGTTGCGCCGACCGCCCGAAAAATCAAATCCCGCCCGACGCTACCAGCAGCGCGCGCGACACCGACACGGACGGGCGCATCGCCGCCCTGAAAGCAGCCGGGGAGACCAGCCCGCGCGCCGCCTACGATTTGGGCCTGCGCTATTTCCGCGGCGACGGCGTGCGCCAGGACAGCTACCAGGCGCTCGTCTGGATGCGCAAGGCCGCCGAGGGCGGCGATCTGCCCGCGCAGAAAGCGCTCGGCACCTTCTATCTGTTCGGCCTCGAAGAGATGGGCTCGGACCCGCGCGAAGCGGAGAAGTGGCTGCTGATCGCCGCGGGCCGCGGCGACAAGGAGTCGGCGAAGCTGCTCGAACAGGCGCGCGCCGCCAAAAAATCCGACGAGGAGTATTACCGCTGGCAGAACGACATGCGCGCGCTGTACTCGGGCTACTGGTATTCGACGTACCCATATCGGGGTTACTGGCGCGAACAGGTCTGGTACGGGTATTGATCCGCGCGACGAAAAAGGCCGCGGCCGACGGGCGATACACGACGCTGCGAGCCGGCACTTGATCCACTTCACTAAGCACATCGACACATGAACTCAGATTCCACATATCGGGGCATCAAGGGCGGACTCTCGATCGTTTTGATCGGCATCCTCAGCGCTTGCGGCGGCATGGTTTCCACCGGCGGACAAAGCGCGGGCGTCTCGGGCGCGGCCGGCGGCGCGGTGAGCGCCGGCGCCGATGAAACGCTCGAACGCTGCACGGCGCCGCTCGGCACGATCGCCGTCGACGACGGCCGCAACGCCGACTGGTTCGGCCCGTTCGGCAGCGCCACCCAGGTCACGACGATCGAGCCGCTGTTGCGTCTTGCCGTCCAGCAGTCGAACTGCTTCGTGATCACGTCGATCGGCAATCAGAAGACCGACGCGCGGCTGTCGCGCATCACGTCGCTGCAACGCAATTCGGACGAATACCGCGCGGGTTCGAAACAGCAGAAAGGCCAGCGGGTGGCCGCGGACTACTACATGGAGCCGCAGATCGTCATCAACGATTCGGCGATCGGCGGCGTGTCCGGCGTGATCGGCGGATTGATCGGCGGCAATGCGCTCGGCAAGCTCGCGGGCGGCATGCAGTCGAAGGCATCGGTCGTCACGTTGACGCTGTTCGACGTGCGCTCGGCCGTGCAGATTTCGGCGGCCGAGGGCAATTCCACGGCCACCAATTACGGTGCCGCGCTGGCCGGTCTCGGCCCGGGCGTGGGCGGCGGCCTCGGCGGTTTTTCGAAGACGCCGGAAGGCAAGGCGACCGTGGCCGCATTCATCGACGCCTACAACAAGATGGTCGTGGCGTTGCGCAGCTACAAGGCGCAGGACGTCAAGGGCGGGTTGGGACGCGGCGGGCAGTTGCAGGTCAACTGAGCGGCGCGAGGGCGACCGCCGCCGGCAGATGCGCCGCGATCGTTTCGGCGATGATGTCCTTCAGCCGCCGCACCGCCGGTTCCAGACCACGCGCGCCGTCGTGCATCGACACCTGCAGGACCGGTGCGCGCACCGTGGGCAGCGCGAGCGCGTCGCCCACCACCTGAAGCCGCTCGGGCAAACCCGTCGCGGTACGCAATGTCACGCCGAGGCCCGCTTCGACCGCGGCCCACAAACCCGGCAGGCTGGGACTCGTGAACGCGATGCGCCACGGCCGTCCCGCTTTATCCAATGCTTCGAGCGCGCGCTGCCGGAAAAAGCACGGCGTATCGAACAGCACCAGCGGCAGCGGCTCGTTGCCGTCGCTGCGCCACGATCGTTCCGGCTCGGCCGGTCCAATCCACACCAGATCGACCGTGCCGACCGGCTCGGCATCGGCACGCGCTTCCTGACCGAGCGACAGCACCAGATCGAGCTCGCCCTTGTCGAGCTTTTCCAGCAGCCGCCGGTTACCTTCGACCACTGCTTCGATCCGCACCGCCGGATGCGCGCGCTTGAAGCGGCCGAGCACGGTGGGCAGCCACGTCTCCGCGAAGTCGGCGGGAAAGCCGATCCGCACCAGACCGTCGATCGCGAAACCGCGCACCGCCGCGACCGCTTCGTCGTTGAGTTCCAGAATGCGCCGCGCGTAGGCGAGCATCACGTCGCCGGCGGCGGTCAGCGCGAGGCCGCGGCCCTGCTTCTGGAACAGCGCTTCGCCGACCAGCTCCTCGATCTTGCGCAACTGCTGGCTGACCGCCGACTGCGAGCGCCCCAGCCGACCGGCCGCGCGATTGAAGCTACCGAGCTGCTGCGCGGTGACGAGCGTGCGCAGCACGTCCATGTCGAGATTGATGCGGTTCATGGTTCGATTAACCGTTCTGTTTTGCGAAACTGTCGAATAAGAAATATTCAATTTTCTTATTATTCTAGGACGTTTAAGGTTCCCGAATCGAACAATTTCGGGACCTTGATCGCGTGACTCCACCTACCGTTCGGCTGTATGGCGCGACCGTCGCCAGTTCCAGAATCGGCACGGGTTTCTTCTTTCTGATCAACACCTGGTTGATCGTCGACATCACCGGGCGGGCGTCGAGTGCGGCGCTCAGTCTGATCATGACGGTGCTGCCCGGCTTGCTGCTATCGCCCGCGATCGGCTTGACGATCGATCGCGGCGATGCGGCGCGTCTCGCGTATCGCGCCGATCTGTTTCGCTGGGTGATGCCGCTCGCCTACGCCGCGATCTACGCAAGCGGACACGCGAGCGCGCCGCTGGCCTACGCGATCAGCTTTCTCGTCGCGCTCGGCAATGAAGTTCAGGTGCTCTCGTGGCGTGCGGCGCTGGTGCGCCACGCGGGCGCCGACCAGGTGCTGCGGCTCAACGCGACCACCGTCGTCACCGGACAAACCGGGCAGATGCTGGGCGCGGCGGCATCGGGCGTCGTGCTGGCATCGATCGGCGCGGCGGCGACGGTAGCTGTCGCGAGCGTCACGTATCTGCTGGCAGCGCTGTTCGGCTGGCTCACGGCGCGTCGTCTGACGCACGCGGCCGGTCTTCCGGCTCATCTTCCGGCTCATCTTCCTGCACAGTCAGCGCGGCCAGCGGGCACTCACGCGAAGCACTATTGGCGCGATCTGCGCGCGGGACTGTCGCACATTGCCGAGCGGCCCGAGATCGCATTTTTCTACGGCCTCTTCGTTGCCAACATGAGCGTGGTGTTCGGCATGAACGCGATGCTCGCGCCGTTCGTGCGCGAGGAACTGCATCTGGGCGCGGCGGCATTCGGCAAGATCGACGCGGGCTATGCGTTGGGCGCGATTGCCGGCGGCTTCTTCGTCGTGCGGCTCGCGAATCGTTTCGGCCGGCGCGCGGTGCTGTTGCTGGGTCTCGGCATGGCGGCCCTGTGTTTGCTGGCGCTGGCGGAATGTCGTGGACAGGTGGGCGCTTTCGCGGCATACGCCGGCCTCGGCGCCTGTTTTCAATCGAGCATCGTCGCGCTGAGCGCCGCGCAGTGCGCGACCGACGCCGCCTACCAGGGACGCGTCAGCGCCACCTTCAATGCGATGAACGGTCTCGCGGGGCTGATCGTGTACGCGATCGTCGCGGCGAGCGCCGGACATCACCTGTACCGGCAGATTTACGTGGGGCAGGCGAGCGCACTGGCGTTGCTGATTCCGCTCGTGCTGCTCCTGAGCCGTGCGAGCCGGATCGCGCGCGGGTTGACGCCCGCGCCGCCGCCAGCGCCTGCCGCATCGTTATCACCGTCTTCTGGTTGATGTGCGTGTTGGGCGTTCCTCGCCTCGCAACGCTCACGTCGACTTCCAGTTCCTTGACCCGTTCGTTAAATCCCGCTCGCCCATGAAACCCTCCACGATGTTGAAGCTGCTTTTCCCTTTCATGCTGTCCGTGTCCGCGGCCTTCTTTCCGATCGACTCGCGCGCCGCGGGCGCCCCGGACGATGCCACGCCGGAGGCCATGCTTGCCGGCACGTGGTCGCTGGTCGCGGCGGATGTCGTCAAACCCGACGGCACGCGCGCGCGCGACTACGGCGCCGCGCCGGCCGGCATGCTGCAGATCGATCGACAAGGCCGCTACACGCTGCAGATATTCAAGGCCGAGCGGCCGCGCTTTGCTTCCGGCGACAAGCTGAACGGCACGCCGGCGGAGTACGCGGCGGCATCGTTGGGATCGAGCACGCACTTCGGTACGCTGAAGGTCGATGCGGCCGCGCATACGCTGACGTTCCACATCGAACGCGCGTCGTTCCCGAATTGGGAAGGGCAAACGCAAGTGAGGCAGTACGAGTTGAAGGGCGATGAACTCAGCTATCGCGTGACGGCAAGGCCGAATGGCGATGTGCCGATTTCGATCTGGCGCCGGGTGCCGTGAACGATGCGAGCCTGTGCGCTGGCAGGTTCGCTTGAGCCTTCAACGATGTTTTGTTACCCGCGTGAAGCGCCCGCGCCGCCAACGCGCGGGCGCCGATGAATCGGGTAACCACCCCGGCTCATCGGCGCCCAACAGGCATCCACGTCACCCACATCGGTGACGTTACGGGTTAACTCGCGCATCCACGCGAGCGCTTATTTCGCGAATCCCTTGCTCTTGATGTACGAGCCCAGCTTCGCGATATCCACGCTGCCCCATCCCGTCGGATAGTCCCAGCCGGCCGCGGCCTTGTAGCCGTAGCCGCCGTAACCGTTGTTGCCCGACTTCACGTCGTGCACCAGCGAAGGCGTTGAGCTGATCGCGCTGTACAGACTCGCCGCCGGGAAGCCGAGGTTGTTCGAATTGGCGCTCTGCAGACGAGCCCACAAGCCGACGAAAATCGGCGATGCGAGACTGGTCCCGCCGATCTGCTGCAACTGGCCGTAGTTGTAGATCATCGCGCCGGTGCTTTGCGCCGCGTCGAACGAGATGTCCGGCAACAGACGCCGGCTCGGCGTGCCGCTCACCACCGACTGCCACGACGGCTTGCTTTCGTACACGCTATAGCCACCGCCGGTCGCCCACAGCTTGCCGTTCTGATCGAGGCCTTCGTTCCACACGGTCTCGCTCGAATACGCGCCGCCCGACCCGGTGTAGAGCGTCGTGCCGCCCACCGCGATCACGTTCGGCGACGATGCCGGCCACGACACCGAATAGGTGCTGCCGTCCGGATAGCCGCGGTTGTTGCACTCGTACACGCCTTCGTCGCCCGACGAGACCGAGAACGTCTGACCTTGCGCGGCGCCGGCCGCGAAGATGCGGTCTTCGGCCTGCAGCGTGCCGTCCGCGTTGGCGTCGGCTTCGCACCAGCCGAGCGACACGTTGATCACCTTGGCGGTGTCGTCCGATACGGCCTGGTTGAACGCCTGCGTAAGGCCGGTGTTACCCGACGCGCTCTGGTCCGCCATGTAGAACAGCAACTGCTGCACCGCGCCGCCCGCCGAGCCGACGATCGACTGGCTGTCCAGATCCCATTCGCCCTGGCCGTCCTGGTCGTCGCTGTAGTCGCCGCTCGACGAACCGGTCTGGATCGTCTGCGTGTTCACCGACGCGAGGTTGTTCGCGCTGGTGAACTGCTGCAGATCCTGCAGCGTTTGCGACACGCCGCCGATCGTGATGATGCCGACCGTCGTGTTCGCCGCGGTGGGCAGACTGGTCGCGTCATAGATGGTCGGGAACTCGGTCGGATAGTGGGCCTTGGCCGTGCCCGCGGCGAGCGTCTTCGCGGCCGTGCGGTCGCCGACTTTCAGCAGCGTGTGCGCGCGCGCGACGTTCTGCAGACCGAGCACCGAACCGACGATATCGCCGAGGTTCTGCGGCACCTGCGCCGCCGCGGTATTCGCGTAGCCGGCCTTGCCGTTCAGTTCGTAGCGCACCAGCGGCGTATTGAATGCCGACTTGACCGCGCCCGCGCTACCGTCGGCGGAGATCAGCAGACGGTTCGGCGCGACGCGGATGTTGACGAAGCCGTTCTTGCGCAGATGCGCGACGACTTCCTGCACCTGTGCTTCGGTCGGTGCATATTGCGCGACGAACTGCCCGCGCTTGAGGAACTTGCCGTATTGCGCGTTGCCCGGCTGATTCACGGCCTGGGCGAACGCCTTCAGCTTCGCTTCGTCGCGCAGCTTGAGCGTCACCACGATATGCGCGGGTTCGCCGGCTGCGAGTTCAAGCAACGGCGTGGCGCTGAGCGTGCGCGATTGCACCTGCGACGGCGTGATGAAGGCCTTCGTGTCGGTCGGCGCCCACAGCGTCGACGACGTGGATGCCGCGAACGCGGCGCATGAGGCGAGAGCGAGAGGCAAGGCAACGGCCGCGCGACGTTTCAGACCGAAAACCCTTCGATTGACGATTGACGCTTTCAAGTGACCTCCTGAGGTAACCGCGCAAGGAGACGCCCGAATCTACCTTGTGGGTAATTCAGGTCGAATTGGATAAAGATGAAATGCCGTCTCGCGGCGCAGCTTATGGGTGGTAATTAAGGGGTGCCCGTTTAACTATCGTGGGCGACGCAAAATTACCGTTCATTACATGAGATCGGCACCTATCCGAATAGATAGGTGATGCGCGGGCGCGTTATTCGTCTTTAAAGGCCGGTTTCGCTTGAAGCGCCTGTTTTATTTGAGATTTTCGGCGAGATAGGGCTTGCGGGGCCGATGCGAGGCGGCTCCGGGAAGGCAATCGAGGTGAAACTCTAATTAATAATTTTGATCAGTATCATTCCATTTTAATTACAGAATAATTTCATTTGTATTCTGATAGGGGAATGACCGGATTGGTATTTATATTTGAATGTGAAAAGCAATGCGTAAAAGAGGATATCGATTTTTTACCGATTTTCGAAAAGATGAATTGCAATTTTTTCCATCATTTCGAGTCTCTGGCGGCGAGTCGCCATGCATAATTATGCGAAATACACCATGGCAATTTCTTCTCGCCAATCATCAACTTTTCATATGTGGAGAGGTACATTGTCAAAGAGGAATGTCCGGAGAGCGTTGGTCGTGATCAAGCGTCGTTTGCACACAGCATTCCTTCTCGCGGCGTTCGCCGCGTTCGCGCTATTCGCGCAGAACAGTCGCGCGCAGTACAGCACCGACTGGCTCGCCAACACCTTCGGCACACTCGCCACGCATGTCGGCAACACCGCGCGCTCGCTCTGGGTCGCGCCGGAAGGCGTCGTCTACACGGCGTCGCTGTGGGACGAGAACGAAGGCGGCGTCGCGATCTACCAGAACGGCAAAAGCGCCGGCTCGATCGGCGCGCACGCCGATTTCCAGGGCAGCGCGATTACCGGCAACGCCACCTCGATCTTCGCGGCCCTGCAGTACAACCGCTCGTTCGGCAGCGGCTCGGTGGGGCGCTACAACCGCGCGACGCAGACGCGCGATCTGGTGATTCCGGTCAGCACGTGGACCGCCGTGCAGCACGCCGACGTGATCACCGGTCTCGCGACCGCGGGCTCGCTGCTCTATGCGAGCGACGTGCTCGGCAATCGCGTTCGCGTGTACACCACCGACGGCGTCTGGCAACGCGACATCGCGGTGGCGAGTCCCGGCGCGCTCGCGCTCGACGGCGCGGGCAACCTGTGGGTCGCGCAACAGAACGCGGCGGCGATCGTGGAATTCAGTCCGGCCGGCGCAACCTTGAACACGATCCAGATGCCCGCCGCGTCGCGTCCGTCGGCGTTGTATTTCGACGCGGCGTCGGGCCAACTGCTGGTCGGCGACCAGGGTCCGGACATGAACATCAAGCTGTACAGCATCGTGGGCGCGCCGGCGCTCGTCGGCACATTCGGCGTTCAGGGCGGTTATCTCGACACCACCAGCGGCATCAAAGGGCAGGTCGGCGACAAGCGCTTCACCCGCGTGGTGGGCATCGGCAAGGACGCGAGCGGCAACCTGTACGTGCTCAACAATCCGTGGGGCGGCAGTTGGGACATGGGGCGCAACGGCGCGACCGACCTGCATATGTACGACGTCAACGGCAATCTGCAATGGAAGCTGCAGGCGCTGAACTTCGAGGCCGTCGGCGCGCCGGACCCGCTCACGGACGCCGCTTACTTCTACAGCGGCGCGCATGTCTACACCGGCACGGCGGGCGGCAGCTTCGTCGCGAATACGGTGGACCCGTTCACGTATCCGTCCGACCCGCGGCTGAACATGAACGACACGCAACGCGACGAACACTTCGGCCAGCTCGTCGCGGTGGGCGGCAACCGGATCCTCGTCGCGTCCGGGCAGAACCCGGCCGTTTTCTACTTCTATCACTTCAACGCCGCGAGCGGCTACATCGCGATTCCCGACGGCGCGTTGCCGGGCACGCTGTTCAATACCGATCGGCCGGTGACGGGCGGTTTCTGCATCGACAGCCGGGGCGATGTGTGGGCCGGGCTCGACCGCACCAATCACATCTACCACTATCCGTTGACGGGTTTCGACGGCACCGGCAAACCGCTGTGGGGACCGGCCGTCACGATCTCCATTCCGCAGACTATCCGGCCGCTCACGCGCATCGTCTATCTGCCCGAGAGCGACACGATGATTCTCGTGCAGGGCATTGCCGGCAGTTGGGACTGGACGGCGATGCAATCGCGCATCGAGGTCTATCACGGCTGGAGCGCGGGCAATACGACGAAACCTTCGCCGGTGATCAACCTCACCAGCGCGAATCCGAAGTCGATCACGGCTGCCGGCAATTATCTGTTCGTCGGCTACGTGCACACCGTGCCGAATATCGACGCGTTCAATCTGACCACCGGGCAGCTCGACACCACGCTGATCAATTCGAGCCCCGGCACCGTGGATGTGGGCAACGACGTCGATTCCATGTACGGCCTGCGCGCGTATCTGCGCGCGGCGGGCGAGTACGTGATCACCAAGGACAACTACAACGGGTCGAGCATGGTGGTGTATCGCTGGACGCCTTGATGCCTTGACGCCTTGACGCCTTGAGGCGGGCGTCCGGACGGGAACGCGCGTCGGCCGGTCGGATAAAATGCGGGCCGCGATGTATTTTTCCGAACCCAAGGAGTGGTGTCAGTGATTCAACCGAGCAACGTATTCAAGGACAACCTCGCGCAGATGCCGGCTATCGACGGTATCGCGCGTATCGATCTGGTCGGCGGCAACGGCGCCGTGCTGGCGAGCATCGAAAACAAACCGGGCAAGCAGGGCTCGCTCGCGCTGTACAACTACCTGCACCAGACGTTCGGCATGCTCGACGCGAAGGCCGCCGAACACGGCCTCGCGCTGTTCGCCGAACACACGGCCGATGCGCGTAACCGTCCGGGCGCGCATCCGAACGTGGATCTGCTGCTTGCGATCGTCGCGGGTGGCGAACCGCTGCGCATCGACGTGGTGGCGGCGAGCTGATATACGCCGTCTGGCATTAAGCGGCGCGCTTCGTCGGAAGACGGGGCGCGCCGTTTTTTATTCCGGCACGAATGCGACGCCGTAATTGTCGATAATCGCCGCGTTATTTTCTTTTCTACACAACGACTTTTCTTATTTCCCCCCGGAACCGCCGCCTGACGGCGCTTCCAGCGATTCCGCCGATTACCCGGTTTATGAAAGCCGCATAAGCTGAAAAGAAAGCGTACACAGCCGCGAGCAATCCTCTTATCATCTGCGACAGCCGAAAAAATCCCGCGCTTGAAACGGTCGTGACACCCGCCATTGACTGGTATTTTCAATACCTGTTTATGGACGAAACCGCGACGAAACCGCGACGAAACCGCGACGAAACCGCGACCAAAACCACCGCGAACTACGGCGAAAACGGAAAACGATAACAGGAGCGTTTGCAGTGCATCAAAGTGAACGATTAATCGGCCACGCGCGCAGCGTCGCCGCTAAAACCGCTTTGGTATTGGAAACCAACAATCTGCGCGGCGGCGATTCGGCCACCCATGCGCTGGCCAGCCTGAAACGACTGATCGCGCGACTGGCGCGGCAAACGTTGGCGCCGCAAGCGTTCGCGCAATGGATCGTCACGCATGACGGGCTCGACGCCCGCGCGCGCGAGGAGATCGTCGAACTGGCGGGCCGCTCCGTCGACTTCGTCGAGATCGGCGCGCACACCGGCTACTACGACGCGAAGAACATTGGCTTCGATCACGTGGATGCATCGCGTTGCGATTACGTCGCGTTCGGCGATGCCGACTGCCAGCCGGCCGGGAACTGGCTGGAGCGCCTGCTCGCGCCGTTCGGCGAAAGCGGCGCGCCGCCGCTCGCCGCCGTGGCCGGGCGCACTACATACAGCGCGAGCATGACGGGCGCGGCGCTGACCACCATCGACTTCATGTATTTCCCGAGTCCGCTGCGAGAGGGCGCGACGCGCAACTTCTACGCGAACAACGTCGCGTTTCGCCGCGAGGTGTTCGAGCAATACCGCTACGGCAAACTCGACGGCGTGTATCGCGCGCATTGTCAGGTGATGGGCCTGCGGCTGCAGGACGCGGGCGTGGTCGTGCAGTATGCGCACGACGCGCACACGGAACACCGGCTGCCCGACACCTGGCGCGAAACGGTGAAGCTGCGCTGGATGCGCGGCGAGGACAGCGTGGCGCTCACGCCGTACATCGTGCGTGCGTATCTGCCGCGCGCGCTGCAATGGTTCGCGCATAGCGGGCCGATCGCGCCGTGGTGCGTGATGGCGGGGCGCCTCGGCTTCAGCCTGCGCGCGTTGAACCATCAGGGCTTGCCGCCGGTGCGCGGCTGGCGGCGCGCGGTGACCGTCGCGTTGCTGGTCGGCATCTCGTCGGTGGACACGCTCGGCGCGGTGGCGCGCGGCATCGGGTTCGGCTTCGGTGCGCGGCGTGCGCTCAGGCGCGAGACGCAGGCGCTGTCGTATCACCGGCATTGAGATCGCGGGCGCGGGAGATGCGCGGGTAGCGCCCGCTTCTCAGGCCTGGCCGGATACGTGGGCTCGGGCTTTCGTTCGCGTTCCGGCGTCATCGGTTTCTCCTGCCGCTGTCGCGCGTTCGCGCCGATCTCGCCGCCGCTTTGCTTCTTCGGTTTTTCGTTGCTTCGCTCACCACGGATTCTTCCTTCGAAACCATGAACGATATCTTTCTGCGCGCGTTCGGCTTCCGCGCGACCGGCATTGCGCTTCTGCTGTTGAGCACGACCGTCCATGCCGCACCTGTCGATTTCAACGGACGTGGCGTGTTCAACTTCGCATCGGCGAGCGGCTGTCCGTTCGACCTCACGGGCGGTAAGGGCGGCACCGATGCCGGCGCTCAGGCCAGCGCGGACTGCAATCGCGTTGCGCTCGATGCGCAGGACGCGCACGCCGTCGTCGATCCGGCCGCGCACACGATCCTGCTGTCCACCGACGCCGCGCCCGCGAGCAGGACGCTGATCGGCGACGTGCTGCTGCAAGGCAGCGGCGTGGCGGCGAACGGCCGGCGCGTGCCCGTGAGCGTGCAGGTGCTGCTGCGCCGTTCGGGCGACAGATGGAGCCCGGACATTTATGTGCACGCGCCCGTGCGCGGCAAGTTCTCCGATGTGAGGATGGACCCGTACCGCGTCGTCGTGCGTGAGGGCGCGGCGACGCGCGTCGTGTTCACGCCGGAACAGGCGCGCGATCTGCTCGCGCATCCGTCGCTCGTCTCGCGCGTGGCGCGCGAACTGGTGGAGGTGCGTGCGGCCGGTGCGAACGGCGCTCATGCCAATGCTGATACCAACGAAATCACGATCGCGCTCGGCGTCGGCCAGGTGGCGAAATCGGTGGCGCGCGCCCACTTCAGTTCCGATCAAGCCGGCGACGCCGATCTGAACCAGGTGCTCGATCGCGGCAACTGGAGCGTGGAGGTCGAGGCGTTGAGCAGCCAGATTCCCGCATGGGCGGTCAAGCGCGAGCTGTTCCTGTTCGGGCTGGAGGCGAGCCCGGTGTTGCAGGACGTGCGCCGGCGCGGCTTCGACAAACACGACACGCTCGCTTTCGGCGTCGCGAACGGCAAGGGCTTCGTGCGCCTGAATGGCCGCGAGGAAGCCTTCGACGGCGCGGTCGCGTCGGGGCGTGCGTTCATGCAGGACAGTTTCATCGGGTTGATTCTCGCGTGGCGGCGCGATGCCGAGGAGCGCACCGCGTCGGCCGCGCGCGTGAACAAGCGCGCCGCAGGAGCGCCGGCTTGAGTGCGGTCGATCGCGGTGGGATGTTTGCGTGCCTCGCGCCGCCCGCGCCGCGCGGCATCGCCGCGTGCCGCGCATGGATGGTCGATCGCATCAAACGCCGGGCGTTGCGCCGGTTGCATGCGAGCCCGCGCGGTGAACGGCTGGTGCTGCGCATGTACCTCGCCGCCGAGGACGCCACCGAACGCGCGCTTCAGGAAGAGTTGCTGCCGCAGTCGCCGGCATGGTTGAGCCGTCAGTTGCACCAGCACCTCGCGGACGAACAGCGTCACGTGGCGCTCTTCGTCGACGCGCTGCGTGAAGCCGGCGATAACGTCGACGACGCCGGCAACCGTCTCGCACCGGACTGGCTGAGCCGCCACAAGATCGCCGCGTGGGAACGGCTCGCGCGCCGCTACGCGTCGCGCTTCGCGCAGGGCGTGCTGGTGCCGGTCTACGCGACGGGTCTGTGCGCCGAGCAGATGGCGACGCGCGTGCTGACGCGTCACTGCGACGTGCTCGGCGGCGGTCATCCGTTGCAGCCGATGTTCGCCTCGGTGCTCGCCGACGAGCGCCGTCACGTGCGACTGTGCGAGGCCACGCTGCGGCGCATGGTGTCGGCCGGCGAAGCCGCGGCGCTTGCCGCGATGATGCGCGAGATCCGCGCGATCGAAGCCCGTTTCGCGCTGACCGGCGCGCTCGCGATCTACCTCGCGAGCCGTCTGTACCGGCCGGTCGCGCGTCGGCACGACAACGCGATGGGACACGCGACGTCATGACGCCTCACATCATTTACGTCGCGACCGCCGACGCGCGCGGCCATCTGATGCGCGCGCAACTTCTCGTGCACGCGCTGCGCAAGGCCGGCGCGCAGGTCGAGGTGCTGACCACGTCGGACGCGGGGCGGCGCTTTCTGGCGAGCTTCGGCATCGACGCGCCGATCCTGTCGCAACACTACGCGGTGCAGTTCGACGAGCGGCAGAACATGCTGCGCGGCGCGACCAATCGCAACGTCGCGCATTACGTGTTCCGGCCCACGCGGATGCTGCGCGACATCGGCCGTCTGCAACTCGTCGCGCGCAATGCCGATCTGCTGGTCAACGATTCGTTTCATCCGGCACTGCTGTTCATGGGCATGCTGCCCGGCTGGCGGCGCAAGATCCTGCACGTGTACGGCGCGAGCCTGAAGACCGCGCTGCTCGGCAATTTCGACGGCGTGTTGCCGCGCGTGCTGGGCCGCGCGTTCGCGCGCATCGTCGCGTGGCAGATCGATGCGGCGCGCTCGTGCATCGAACACGATTTCGCCTATGAGGCCCGCGACGCGGCGGACACGTTGCGCTTTCAACTGCCGACGCCGGTCGCGCTCGCCGCGCCGCCATCCGCCGAGCGCACCTACGATGCCGCCGTGTATCTGAACCCGCACTTCCGCGACGCCAGTCTCGCCGACGCGCTGCGCGCCGGTCTCGACGATGCGGGTCTGTCGTCGCACTGCGTGGGCGAAGGCTATACCGATCGTGCAGGATGGCAGGGCGTCGATCCGGACTGGGCGAGTTGCGCCGCGCAGGCACGGCTGATCGTGTCGGCGCCGGGGATGGCCGCGCTCGCCATCGCCCAGGTGTACCGGCGGCCGATCATGCTGGTGCTGACCGATCAGCCGGAGCAGGCGAGCAACGCGGAGCGCGCACGGCATCTGGGCTTGCTGCATCGGGTCGTGACCTGGCGCGGCGATGCCGGCGATTTCCGCCGGCAGGTCGCCGACGCTTCGTATGAACTGGCGCATGCCGATGCCCACGCCGATGCCGCGCACGCGTGCGGCGCCGTGTGCCGGCAACGCGCGCAGGCGCGCGTCGACGCCTGGATCGAGCGGCTGCTCGCGCTCTGCGCGACGGGCGCGCGAACCAACCGCACAGGTCCGGCATGACAGGAACAAAACCAGACCGCGGGTTCGACGGACTCGACAGACTCGATCAGGCGCTCGGCCGGCCGGATTATCGGCAGGCGCTGCTGACCTTGCTCGGCATGGGGCTGGGTCTGGTCCTCTTCGTCGCGGCCGAACGGATCGTCACGCCGCGTTATCACTTCGCCACCTTCGCCGACGACGCGATTCCATTCCTCCCCTGGTCGTGGTGCGTGTACGTGCTGTTCTTTCCGTTCGTGGTGGTCGCGGCCGCGTATGCATCGGCGGAAGATTTCCGTTTGTTCAAGGCGGCGGCGTCGCTGGCGTTCGTCGCGGCGCTCGTGTGTTTCGCGCTGTTCACCGAGACCGTGCCGCGGCCCGATCCGGCGCTGATCCACAACCTGTTTCTGCGGCAACGCATTGGCCGGTTGTGGGGACTCGATCTGCCGACCAACGGCTTTCCGAGTCTGCATGTCGCGCTGACGTGTCTCGGCTGCTGGATGCTGTGGCGCTCGCGCTTCAAATGGATTGCCGCGTGTGTCGGCACGCTGATCTGTCTGTCGACGTTGACGATCAAGCAGCACACGCTCGTCGACGTGACCGGCGGCGCGCTGCTGTCGCTGATGTGCGGCGTCGTGGTGACGAAGTGGCGCGGCGCGCCGGCGGTGCGTGGCAATGCGTAGCGATAGCGACGCCTCCCGTGCCGGCGGCAACGCCGCATTGAACCGCTTCGCGCCCGACGCCGCGTTGTTCGTGCTCAAACCCTGGCGCGCGCTGCTGCCGCTCGCCGCCGACTGGGCGTTGATCGGCGCGTGCCTGGCGCTCGCCGCGACATGGCCGCATCCGCTGGTGTATTCGCTTGCCGCGATCGTGATCGCGCGCACTCAACTGGCGCTCGCGGTGATGATGCACGAAAGCGCGCACGGCACGCTGCTGCGCAACCGGCTCCTGAACGACGCGCTCGGCCAGGCGCTGGCGGCCGGCCCGCTGTTCCTGTCGCTCGCCACTTACCGCGCGGGTCACATCAAACATCATCGCGCGCCGATGGAGGACGATGACCCCGTCGCGGCCGTGTTCGGTATCGCCGACTATCCGGTGTCGCGTGCCTGCCTCGTGCGGCGCCTGCTCGCGGATGTCTGCGGCGTGTCGTACTTCGTCGGCGCATGGCGTGTCGCGCGCGGCGAGTTTCGCGGGATGTTGCCGAAGGCCGCAAAAACGCCCGCCTATATCGCGTGGGAAGCGATCTCGATGCTCGCGAGCAATGGACTGCTGTTCGCCGCGCTCGCGCTAGGTGGACATCCGCTGCTCTATGTGGGGCTGTGGCTGCTGCCGGCGATCACGCTGCTGCCGCTGATGGGACGCATCCGCGCGATTCTCGAACATGCCGGGCTGCCCGCGGGCGCCGATCAGAGCCTGAACGCGAGAACCATCGTGCGGCCGTCGTGGCAGACGTTTATGTTCGGGCCGCATGGCATTCACTATCACATCGAACATCATCTTTACGTGCGGATGCCGTTCTATAACCTCGGTGTCGTGCATGCGCGGTTGTCGGCGCAGAGGCTGTTGCCGACGGGTAATCTGTACACCAGCTATTTCAGCGTGTTGAAGGCGGTGAGCGGCGGACGCAGAGCGGAATGAGCGTGATTGACCTCGCGGGCGTGTCGGCCTGACACGCGGCCGACGTGACGACCAAAAGCGTCTCGACGCGCCGTCATGTAACGTGTCGAGATGCGCCGTCCGCGCGACACACCGACCCGGCGCGCGTCCAACTCAGGGAGTCGAGAAGCATGGCCTTGCTTGCTGCTGTCGCCTTGGCCGCCGTCATTCAAACGGCTGCATCCGCGCCGTTCGTTCAAAGGGAAATCGACGCGCCGGGGCCGCATGGCCCATTGCGTGGCACGCTGCTTGTACCCGCCGCGCAAGATGCGCAAAGTGTGCAAGGCGTACACGGCGAGCAAGGTGTCCAGGCGCCCGTGGTCCTGATCGTGCCCGGCTCGGGTCCGACCGACCGCAACGGCGACGGTCCACTCGTGCATACGTCGATGTATCGACTGCTTGCACAGGGGCTGGCGAGTCACGGCATCGCCAGCGTGCGGATCGACAAGCGCGGCATGTTCGGCAGCGCAGCGGCGATTCCGGATGCGAACGACGTCGGCATCGACGACTACGCGAACGACGTGCACACGTGGGTCGCCCGCATTCGCGAGACAACGGGTGCGTCGTGCGTGTGGGTGCTGGGGCATAGCGAGGGTGGGCTGGTCGCGCTCGCGGCGGCATCGCGCGATACGTCGGCGATCTGCGGGCTGATTCTGGTCGCGACGGCGGGCCGTCCGCTCGCGCAGGTGCTGCGCGATCAATTGAAGGCGAACCCTGCCAACGCGCCGATTCTGGACAACGCGATGTCGGTACTGGCCACGCTCGAATCCGGCCAGACCGTGCCGGCCGCGCGGATCGACCCGGCGTTGCTGCCGTTGTTCGGCCCGCCAGTGCAGCGGTTTCTGATCAGTGAGCTCTCGCTCGATCCGGCTGCGTTGCTGGCGAACTACGCGAAGCCCGTGTTGATCGTGCAGGGTTTGCGCGACCTTCAGGTCGGGCGCGCCGACGCCGAGCGTCTGAAGCAGGCCGATCCACGTGCGCAACTGGCGCTGCTGGAAAACGTCAATCACGTATTGAAGACCGTCGATACGGCCGATCGGAACGAGAACATCGCGACGTACGGCAATCCGGATTTACCGTTGGCGGAGCCGGTCGTCGATGTGATCGCGCGCTTCGTGCGGCGGTAGATTCGAGCAGCGGTCGAAACCTTGCGCACGCAGCCGGTTGGTTAGCGCGCAACGGACACACCAACCCGCCGCGAGACGCGCGAGCGCAGCGCGCAAGTCGACGCGCAGGCCAACCCGCCTCAATGCGCCTTGTTCTGCGCCCAGCGCAACTGCCGCTCCCGGATGCGCAGATTGATCCGGTCCGATACGAGGTCGCCGAGCGTGGCGAGCGCGCTTTTCTGCGCGGCGTCGAACTGTCGCGGCGTGCGGTCGATCACGCACAACGAGCCAAGCGGATAACCCTGCACGTCACGGACCGGAATGCCCGCATAGAAACGCATATGCGGCTCGCCGGTCACGAGTGGATTGCGCGCGAAGCGCGAGTCCGCGCTCGCGTCCTCGACCACGAACACTTCGTTATCCAGAATCGTGAAATTGCAGAACGCCCATGAACGCGGCGTCTCTTCGCGCGCCAGTCCGAAGTGCGATTTGAACCATTGCCGCTCCGGCGTCAGGAGCGTGAGCAAGGAGATCGGCGTGTGGAAGAGTTGCGCGGCGAGTTTCGTGATTTCGTCGAACGCGTCTTCTTCGAGCGTATCGACAAGACCTGTCGCCGCTACCGCCTGCAGGCGCAACGCTTCGTTCGCCGGAGCGGGAAACCCGGCTGTGCCGTCAGTCGAGCCCGGCTGCGCCGGTGTGATGTCCACCGCGCCGTCCACCTCGCCGAGCAGCGCCCGCACGCGTTCCTGCAACTGCGTGCCGGACTCGTCCGCCTCCAGCACATGCAGGCGCTCGCCGAGACCGGCTTCTTCCGCGAGACGGCCAGCGCCTGCCTGACCGAGCACGAGCAGGCGCGTATGACCGAGCGCCGGATGCTGACCGATGCGCCGGATCATCGTCAGACGGTCGCGGTCCATCCGGTTGAGTTCGACGATCACGATCGACGGCATCAGCACGCCGATCGACAACAGCGCGGCATAGGCGTCGCTGTCGGCCACCACCGCGCATTCCGGCGTGGCCGCGAGCACGTCGCAATAGTGGCCGAGCCGGTGTTCGGACGCATGGATCACGACGAAGGTGGACGGCTGCGCGGTGTGCCGCTTGAGGCGGCCCATCAGTTCGGTCACGGCGCTGCGCCGCACGCGCCGATGGCCGCCGGGTGTTTTCCACGACTCGATCGCGTTCTGTTCGATCCACACCTGCGCGGTTCGGATCGACACGCCGAGCATCCTGGCGGCCGCGCGGGTGGTGATGATGGGATCGTCCATATTGGTATGAATTTTAAGTGCTTGCCACGATAGGCGATTCTCTGGCTATCGACAAGAACGCACCAAACCTGAGCAATATGGCAAAAATGGAAATTGGTGATACACTCTAAACCGGTTCTTTTTGAACAAGCTCTTTCGTGGTACCCCGACTGCGAAAGAATTACATGCCGGCGCCAAGCCGGCATTTTTTTGCCCAAAGCACGCTAAAGCCCGGTAGACAGACCTTTCTACCAGTCAACGCGCATCTTCGCACGTTTCCTTCGATTCCCCTACGATCCCTTTTTAATCCCTTGCAAAGTGGAAAATATGGAAATCCTCCACTTAAGATGCGCCGTATAACGCCGTTAAGCAGGTCACCAGGCGGATGAATAGCGGGTGAATGAGCAGTTCGATGCGGCGGCTAAAGGGACAAAGGGGATTTACATGCAGGATTTTTTCCAGACTATCCGGTTCAAGATTTTGCTGGCGATGGGGGGCTGTCTGGTCCTCATGGCCGCGATCAGCATTTTTAGCGTTTCCGCGATTTCGCAACTGAAGTCGAACGTGAGCGATTCGTACAACGGCGTGACGGTGCCGATTCTCGACCTGACGAAGTTCCAGGCCGCCCAGTTGCGCATCCGGCTGAAGCTGCGGCGCATCCAGGTGTTCCGTGACGCCGCGACCACGCAGCAAGCGGTCGACGGCATTCGCGCCGACGTGGAAACGATGACCGCTGCGTGGTCCGATTACTATCCGGCCCGCATCAGCGCCGCCGACGAGCGCGCGGTGGCCGACAGGATCAACGGTGGCCTGCCGCAACTGAAGGATCTGACCGACCAGGCCGTCGGTCTGCTGTCCGCTGGTAATTACGATGGCGCGGTCAAACCGGTCAACGATCAGGCGGCGCTGTCGGACACCTTGCTCGCGTCGGTTGGCGAGGACATCAAGATCAACAACACCCAGGCGCAGCAGTTCAATACCGATAGCGAGTCGACCGCGAAGAGCGCGTTGATGATCGCGATCGCGCTGGTGGTGGCCGGCGTCGCGGTAGTGGCGGGCACCTCGCTTTATCTGCTGCGCGCGATCGGCGGCCCGCTGAATCGTGCGATCGGCGTGGCCAACGAAATCGCGGCCGGCAATCTGGACAACCGCATCGTGCTGGACGTGAAGGGCGAGTTCGGGCAACTGCTGCAAGCGCTCGGCACGATGGACCGGCAGATCACGCAGACGGTGCGCGGCATTCAGGCATCGACGGAATCGGTGACGGTGGCGTCGCGCGAGATCGCCGCGGGCAATCTGGATCTGTCGGCGCGTACCGAGGAGCAGGCCGCCTCGCTGGAGGAAACCGCCGCGAGCATGACGGAGCTGACCGAGACCGTGCGGCAGAACGCCGACAACGCGCGTCAGGCGAGCGGCCTCGCGACCAGCGCGACCGGTCTTGCCGATACCGGCGACGACGCGGTGCGCGCGATGGTCGGCACCATCGAACAGATCAGCGGCAGTTCGAGCAAGATTTCGGAGATCACCGGCGTGATCGAGGGGATCGCGTTCCAGACCAACATCCTCGCGCTGAACGCGGCGGTGGAAGCGGCGCGCGCGGGCGAGCAGGGACGCGGTTTCGCGGTGGTGGCGAGCGAAGTGCGCAGCCTCGCGCAGCGCTCGGCGTCGGCGGCGAAGGAGATCAAGGAGTTGATCACGTCGTCGGTGGCGATCATCGACGGCGGCTCGCGGCAGGCGGCCGGCGTCGGCGAGACGATGGGGCAGGTGAAGCAGGCGATCAAGCGCGTGTCGGATATCGTCAACGAGATCGCGGCGGCGTCCGAGGAACAGAGCCGCGGCATCGAACAGGTCAATCAGGCCGTCTCGCAGATGGACGAAGTCACGCAGCAGAACGCCGCGCTCGTCGAGCAGGCGGCGGCCGCCGCGCAGTCGCTGGAAGAACAGGCGGGCAATCTGAAGCAGGCGACCTCGGTGTTCAGGCTGCGCAACGGCGGGGCGCACGCGTCGTCGGCGGGATGGGCGGCGGACCACCGGCATGCGCCGGGCACGCTGGAAATGGCGGGTTGAAGCAGTGGACTAGAGCAGTAGGTTGACGAAGTGACTTGAGGCGGCGGGTCGAAGCAGTAGTCGGGCCGCCGCTTCGACTTGATGCGTGAAGCCTCGGGCGCGTTCAACGCGAGTCAGAGCGCCGCGGTGGGTCCGTCCCATCCATCGAGATACTTGGGCAACGCGTCCTGCACGTCGAGTAGCCGGTGCCGATAGAACAGATGCATGGTCGGCTTCAAGGCGTCGGGCAACTCACCGCCGCAAGCTCGCGCGACCAGACTGTTCGGAAGTACCCGCATGCCGAGCCGGTTCGTGCCGAACATCGTTTCGCCGCAGACGGTGCAGAAGTGGCGCGTCAACCGTTTGGCCGGATGCTTGAAAGCCGATACGCTGCCGCGCGAGATCGTCACCTGATCGGCTGCCCACGCGGTAGCGGACCACACCGACGTGCCATAGAAATCGCGGCACGAACGGCAGTGGCAGTTCGCTCTCGCGGCGGGCGCGCCGCGCATGCTCAATTCGACCGTGCCGCACAGGCATTGCAACGTGTTGGGTACGCTCATCGTGTCTCCGGGTTGTGCGTCGGCAGTATAGCGGCGCGTGCTTGCCGCGTTCACGCGTGCAGCATTGAATGAAACCGGACACGCCGCGGTCTTGCTCGGGTTTTCACTATCCCGCCTCACGTAGAAATCGCTGTTTTCTCCGGGCCATGTGCGCATCACGAATGCGTTCGCGATAGGCGCTCACTCTCCGAAGACGCGCGGCCTGCCTCGCGATTCGCGCGACGGCCCCGATCGCAATCGTCCCGCCTTCATCGCGAAAAATTTTTTTGCGCCACGCGCCACGCTCGCGAACCCACCCGGCACCCACGCCGATTCATTCAGCCCCCGTCAATCGCGCAGTGCGGGCCACCGCACACAACCGCGCAACGCGTAACCGTTTGCGTCACGGCCTTCAGGCAACCCCCGCATCCCGCGTCGTCTCAACTTTGCGACAAACCGGTCCGCACCGGGTAAAAGCTGCTCTGCCGGGTCCAGAGCACGCAGATTTGACCGGAACATTCGTCAAACCATTGCCAGTCAATGCGCACGCTAATTCTTGCTGGCTTCGGCCATGCACCGCGCATCATTCAAACGCACGTCCCGCCCCGCCAAACGATGTCTCATTTTCGAGGCATCGCTCGTTTCGCCGCTGCTCCCACCCTCGCCAAAAAATCCCCGGGCCTTACCCGGCAAGGCTTTGCGCCCACATGGCACAGCCGTTGCAATAAGTCGATCACACAGCAGAACAGCGCTGCGGCCGGCGGGATTCAAACAGGCACAGAGAGTCGACCCACCGGCAGCAGCAAAGTCTTCGTAAGTCGCGTTCGGGGAATTCAACGCGTTTTACGAGGTGCGGCGGGGCCAACGAACAACGGATGTCAATGAACAACGAAGCGAGCGTTCGATACGCGTTATCGGCCACTCGCGATCGTGACGACGTAAAGCGCTGACCCCGCCACTTTTTTCCGTTCGATGAACGGACCTGAACGCCGCTTCGGCGAGCCTGATTTCAGGCCGCCGCGGGGGCACCAACCGCAGTCAACTTTCACTCTTACGGGGGTTAGCATGAAGAGCACGATCCAGCAATTTCTGCGCGACGAAGACGGTGTGGCAGCGATCGAATACGGCCTGCTGGCCGGCTTGATTGCCGTGGCGATCATCGCCGCCACCAAACTGATCGGCACCAATCTGAAAACGGTGTTCGGTTACGTGTCGACCTCGCTCGCCGGCGTGGCCAACCCGGCCGCGTAAGTCAAGCCTCGGCGTCGAGCCACCGCGCGCGGCGCCCGGCCGATCGCCCACCCTGTCCCGATGGTCCTTCGTGACAGGGTAGCGACGGCCCCGCGCCGGGCCCGGCAGGACTCACGCGAAACACGCGAAACTCGGACACGACTCCACCAGAGAAGGGCAACTCGATCCTTGCGACGGAGCTGGCGATGAATGGCGTTCCTTTTCCAGTTGGACCCTGCGTGATCGCGCTGGCGCTGCTGGCGGCAGTGTGGGATCTGCAAACCCGCCGGATTCCTAACTGGCTGGTGGCAACAGGATTACTCGTGGCGATTCCGGTGCAGTGGTACACGCACGCCCCGCACGGCGGAATCGACGCGTTGACGATGTGGCTCGGCGGCCTGCTGACGGGCGGTGCGATCTTCCTGCCCGGCTACGTCATGCGCCTGATGGGCGCGGGCGACGTCAAGCTGATGGCGGCGATCGGCGCCTTCTGCGGCGCTTACGGCGCGTTCGAAATCGGTCTGGCGACCTGTGTGCTCGGCGCGCTCGCGTCGATCGTGATTTTGCTGAAACGGCGTCGGATGCGCGCCGGCCTGAACCAGATGGCGGCCCTGCTGGCCGACTGCGCGGCGTCCGGAGACGGCGCTACGCCGCGCACCGGCAACGCCGCGAGCAACAGCGCGGTCGGGACCATGCCGTACGGCGTGGCCATTGCAGTAGGCAGCGCGCTCGTGTTGTTCGCCAGCGTGTGACGCGTGCCGGGTGGGTCAATCAATCGGGGGTTGAAAATGAAAAACGCGCGCGCTGTAACGATGCTGCTGATCGCGACGCTGGCCGGCCTCGCCGCCGTGGTGTTCGCGTCGCGCTGGATGGTCACGCAGTCGTCGAACGCCACCATCAAGGTCGTGGTGGCCGCCACCGACATCAGTCTCGGCCAGCGGGTCGGCCCGGACTATCTGAAGCTCGCCGACTGGCCGTCGGACAGCGTGCCGCCCGGCGCGTACACCGACATCCAGAAGCTCGACGGCCGCGTGCTGAAGGAAAGTCTGCTGCACGGCGAGCCGGTGCTCGACACGAAGCTCACGCCGATCGGGACGCTCGGCGGCCTCTCGGCCGTGATCGGCGAAGGCAAGCGCGCGATCACGGTACGCGTGAACGACGTGATCGGCGTGGCGGGTTTCGCGTTGCCCGGCAACTACGTCGACATCATCGTGAATACGCAGAAGGATGGCAGCGCGCCGGGCACGCAGCACGACCAGAACATCTCGAAGATCGTGCTCGAAAAAATTCTCGTCCTCGCGGTCGCGCAGCAGGTGGGCCGCGATGAAACCACGCCGAAGGTGGTCGACGCCGTGACGCTCGAAGTGTCGCCGGAACAGGCCGAGAAGATCGACCTTGCGCGCAGCATCGGCACGCTCTCGCTGGTGTTGCGCAACCAGATCGATCCGCAGGCGATCGACACCGCCGGCGCGACCAAATCCTCGCTGCTGAAGACGCCGGTCGTGCCGGTCGCGCTGCCGGCGTCCGAGGCGAAGCCGGTGCGCATCGTGCGCAAGGTGGCGGTGCGCGCGCCGGGCAACTGCGTGCGGGTGCTCGACGGCGCCGACGCGAGACAGGAATGTTTTTGAGGGGTAGTCGTAGCTCGCGGCCGCGAGCGTGGAGACGACCCGACGCGCAACCAGGCGTATCCGGTCTCACGCGAAACACGCGGCTGAACGCGACCGGTTCTGACCAGCCGGCACGAAGAATAAGCAGCAGTAAGCGGCAATAAAGCGGCACCAATACGGGGGTAGGACATGAACGCCAGAACGACACCGCGCGCTTGCGCGCAGCAGGATCCGCTCGGCCCGCGCTCGCCGCGCGGCCGGACCCGGATCGCCGAAGCCTGCACCAGCGTGCTGCTCGGTCTCTCTCTCGCGATGCTGCCGGCGGTTCAGGCCGCCGCGCAAACCGCTTCCGCCGATGTGCCCGGTCTGCCCGCCACGCCGGTCACGGTGGCCTCGAACGGCACCGTGCATCTGACCATCGCCGCGAGCGGCATGGGCGGCATGTCCGGTGGCGGGGCGGGCGGCGCGCAGTCCGCGAGCCGCGGCCCGAACTGCAGCGGCCCGATCGCCGAACACACGTCGGTGACGGTGCCGGTCGGCAAATCGACGATGGTCGACGTGCGCGAACCGGTGCGCTCGCGCACCGTCGGCAATCCGTCGATCGTGCAGGCCATGCTGGTGTCGCCGCAAACGCTCTATCTGCTCGGCTCCGATGTCGGCACCACCAACATGATCGTGCAGGGCCGCAGCGGCTCGTGCACGATCATCGACGTGAGCGTCGGCGCGGACCCGGCCGGTCTGCAACACATGCTCGCCACGCTGATGCCCGACGAAACCGGCATTCAGGTGAAAGCCGCCGCCGACACGCTGGTGCTGACCGGCACCGTCACCGACGCGGTGAAGGCCGAACGCGTGCTCGAACTGGCGCGTGCGTTCGTGGCGCGTCCGGCCAGCGCCTTGCAGGGCGGCGCGCCGCTCGGCAGCAGCGGCCCGTTGCCGCTGGGCGCCGCGCCGCGCGCGCTCGCGGCGCCGGCCCCCGCGCCGTCGCTGGGCGGCGCGAGCGGCGAGCGCATCATCAACATGATGCAGGTGGCCGCGCCGCAGCAGGTCATGCTCGAAGTGAAGGTCGCCGAAGTATCGAAGACGCTGATCGATCAGCTCGGCGTGCAGGCCAATCTGAACGGCGGCATCGGCAGCTGGAGCTTCGGTCTGCTGGCGAATTTCCTGTCCGGCGGGCTCGGCGCGCTGACGGCGTCGAAGGCGAACAACTCGCCGCTCGGCCTGTCCGTCGATGCGCAGAAAACCGATCAGCTCGTGAAGATTCTCGCCGAACCGAACCTGATGGCGATCAGCGGCCAGGAAGCGAGTTTCCTCGCGGGCGGCAAGGTCTACATTCCGGTGCCGCAAAGCAACGGCGCGGGCGGCACGACAATCGTGCTGCAGGAAGAACAGTACGGCGTGGGCCTGACCTTCACGCCGACCGTGCTCGAAGGCGGCCGCATCAACCTGAAGGTCGCGCCGGAAGTGTCGGAGCTGTCGTCGACCGGCGTGGTCGTGAGCGCCGGCAATTCGAATACGACGTCGATCCTGCCGCTGATCACCACGCGGCGCGCGTCGACCACGTTGCAGGTGTACGACGGCCAGAGCTTCGCGATCGGCGGTCTGATGAAGAGCAACGTGACCGGCACGTTGAAGGGCTTGCCCGGCGTCGGCGAATTGCCGGTGCTCGGCGCGCTGTTCCGCAGCACCAACTACGAACAGGACAAGACGGAACTGGTGTTCGTGGTGACGCCGCGTCTCGCCAAGCCGCTGCCGCAGCACTATCCGCTGCCGACCGATCACTTCGGCGATGCGGGCGAGGCGAACGTGTACCTGACCGGCCATATGGAAGGCACGAAGCGCGGCGCATCGGCAGCGGACGGCGCGAGCCCGGCCGCACCGATGACGCCCGCCACGCCGGCGGACCCGGCAGCACCCGCAGCCCCGCTCACGGCGCCCGCGCAAACGCCCACCCCGTCGCCAACGCCTGCGCGCGCCGCGGCCGCCGACGTCGCGGTGCTGCCGCCCTCGCCGGACACCCACGACGCCCCTGCCGTCCATTGATGCGCGATCCACAGGAGACCGACATGACATCCCTACACACCCTGATCCGCATCGCGCTCGCCGCCGGCTTGTGCGGCGCGCTCGCCGGCTGCCTGAGCTCGACGCCGCACTGGGACGAAACCTTCGGCGACTCGGTCCGGCAACTCCGGGCGATGCAAACCCTCAACCCGCAAGGCTCGGCGAACACCGATCCGGTGGCGGGCATCGACGGCACGGCGGCTACGGCGGCGCAGAAGAGCTACGCCAAATCGTTCACGGCGCCGGTGCCGCCGGTCAACGGCTTCACGATCGGCATCGGCTCGTCGAGCAGCTACTGAGCAGCGACTTAGCGGCGACATAGCAGCAGCTGAAGCATCAGCGCGAGACGGCCCGGCTTTACTACGGC
The DNA here is from genome assembly GCF_029910215.1 of Paraburkholderia sp. D15. Lineage (NCBI taxonomy): Bacteria > Pseudomonadati > Pseudomonadota > Betaproteobacteria > Burkholderiales > Burkholderiaceae > Paraburkholderia > Paraburkholderia sp. D15. The sequence goes on from NZ_CP110396.1 coordinate 2,531,253, forward strand.
GGAGATACACCATGATCGACACCCTTCTGATTTCGTCCAGCGCCGAGCGCGCGCCGCGTATTGCCGCGCGTCTCGAAGCGCACGGCATGGCGTTCCGTTTGCGCACGCTGCATGGCACCGCGAAACAGTTGCGGGTGCACGCCGCCGCGATCCGCAGCGCCGATCTGCTGATCGTCGACGATGCGGACCTGAGCCCGCGCGATCTGAGCGGCGTCGAGGAAGCGCTATCGCATACGCCGAATCTGCACTGCATGCTGGTGACGCCCGCGCCGTCCACCACGCTGCTGATGGCGGCGATGCGGGTCGGCGTGCGCCATGTGCTGTCCTGGCCGCTCGACGACGCCGAGTTCGCCGATGCGCTCGCCCACGTGTCGGCGAAGAAGCACGCGAACCAGCGCCGCGAAGGCCGGGTGGTGTCGTTCACGTCCTGCAAGGGCGGCAGCGGCACCACGCTGATCGCCGTGAATCTCGCGTATGCGCTCGCCGCGCAGCGCGACAAACGCGTGCTGCTGATCGACCTGAACCAGCAGTTCGCCGATGCGAGCCTGCTGGTCGCCGACAAGACGCCGGCCGCGACGCTCGCGGATCTGTGCGCGAAGATCGAACGGCTCGACGCCGCGCTTTTCGAGGCCTGCGTGATGCATGTGCATGCGAATCTCGACGTGCTGGCCGGCGCCGGCGATCCGGTGAAATCGGGCGAACTGCGTGCCGCGCATCTGGAGCGGATTCTCACGCTGGTGCGCGAGCAGTACGACGCGGTGTTGATCGACGTCGGCCAGAACATCAATCCGCTCGCGATTCACGCGCTCGATCACAGCGACGCGATCGGCATGGTGGTGCGTCAGAACGTGCTGTATCTGCACGCCGGGCGCCGCATGCTCGATATTTTCCGCGAGCTGGGTTATCCGGCGAGCAAGCTGAAGCTGATCGTCAACCAGTACGACAAGCGTGCGCGCATCGATCTGCCGACGCTCGAGGAGAGCTTCGGCATGAAGGTCGCGCACCATCTGCCGCGCGACGATAAACAGGCCACCGAGGCGCTCAACCACGGCGTGCCGCTCGTCACCGCCGCGAAGGGCGGCGCGCTCGCGCAAGGCATCGCGCAACTGGCGGATCAGCTGTGGCCGCCGTTGCCGGCCGGGCCGCGCAGGAGCGTGCTGGGCCGTCTGTTGCAAGGGCGGCCGAACGCGGCACCGCGCCTGAAGACCGGACACTGAGCGGCACACGGAGTACGAAATACGACTGCGCCGGCGCGATCGCACCGGCCTCGTCAAGGCAAGCGGAGAGCACCATGTCACTACGCGAACAGTTGATGATGCAGCACGGCGGCATCCCGTTCGACGCCACCGGCAGCGCGGCGGCGGCCGGCGCCGCTGCTGGGCCCAGCAGCGAAAGTCTCGCGGCGCGGCGCGCGTATCAGGAACTGAAGATGAACATTCACCAGGCGATCATCGACCGGGTGGAGCTGGACAAGTTGCAACGCCTGTCGCCGGAACAGATCAAGCGCGAACTCGCGCAACTGGTCGAGAAGATCGTCGACGAAGACAAGATCGCGCTGAACGAACTCGAACGCCGCCGGCTCGCGCAGGATGTGCACGACGAAATGGTCGGCCTCGGTCCGCTCGAACCGCTGCTCAACGATCCGACCATCTCCGACATTCTGGTCAACACGTCGCAGCACGTGTACGTGGAACGGCGCGGGCGTCTCGAACACACCGACGTGACCTTCTACGACGACGCGCATCTGATGAAGATCATCGAGCGCATCGTGTCGCGCGTTGGCCGCCGCATCGACGAAGCGACGCCGATGGTCGACGCGCGTCTGCCCGACGGCTCGCGCGTCAACGCGATCATTCCGCCCTCGGCGATCGACGGCCCGCTGGTGTCGATCCGCCGCTTTGCGGTGAATCCGCTCACGGTCGCCGACATGGTGAACAACCAGAGCTTCACGCCCGCGATGGCGCAACTGCTGGAAGCGCTGATCAAGGCGAAGCTCAACGTGCTGATTTCGGGTGGCACGGGCAGCGGCAAGACCACCTTGCTCAATCTGCTGTCCGGCTTCATTCCCGGCGACGAACGCGTGGTGACGATCGAGGATGCCGCCGAACTGCAGATGCGTCAGCAACACGTGCTGCGGCTTGAAACGCGGCCGCCGAATATCGAAGGCAAGGGCGAGATTTCGCAGCGCTCGCTGGTGCGCAACGCGCTGCGGATGCGCCCCGACCGCATCGTGCTGGGCGAAGTGCGCGGCGCCGAAGCGCTCGACATGCTGCACGCGATGAACACCGGCCACGAAGGCTCGATGGCGACGCTGCACGCGAACACGCCGCGCGACGCGCTGACGCGACTGGAGAACATGGTCGGCATGGCCGGCCTGACGATGCCGATCAAGGCGATCCGCCAGCAGATCGCCTCGGCGATCACGGTGGTGGTGCAGGCCTCGCGCCTGACCGACGGACGCCGCAAGCTGATGAGCATCCAGGAAGTGACCGGCATGGAAGGCGACATCATCAACATGCAGGAGATCTTCACCTTCAAACGGACCGGCGTGGACGAAAACGGCATGATCAAGGGCTATTTCGGCGCGACCGGCGTGCGGCCGATCTTCAGCGAACGGCTGGCGAGCTTCGGCATCGCGTTGCCCGATCAGATTTTCGATCCGGCTCGGCGCTACGAAGTCTGAGCGACAGAAAACGGGCAAGGGGAACCTGATATGCACACCTCGATGAACACCTCGTTTATCGCCTTCGCGGTGCTGGCGTTTCTCGCCGTCGTGCTGTCGATCGAAGGCATCTATCTGTTCTGGAACAGCCGCCACGGTCCGGGCGTCAAGCGCATGGACGAACGTCTGCGCGCGCTCTCGGCGGCCGGCAATGCGAGCAACGAACCGCTGTCGATCCTGAAGAAGCGCCTGTTGAGCGAATCGCCGTTCGTCACGCAACTGCTGCTGCGCGTGCCGCGCATTCATGTGCTCGACCGGCAGTTGCAGCAATCCGGGCTGACGTGGTCGGTCGCGCGTTTCGTCGCTTACACGCTGCTGTGCGCGCTGGGCGGCGGCGTCGCGGCGATGCTGTTCGGCCTGCCCGCGCCGGCGCTCGTCGTGCTGGCCGTGCTGTGCGCTCTGCTGCCCACGTTCGTGCTGCGCCGCCGGCGCAACAAGCGCGTGCTGCAACTCGAACGCCAGTTGCCCGACGCCGCCGATCTGATCTCCCGCGCGCTGCGCGCCGGCCACTCGTTTCCCGCCGCGCTCGGCATGGTCGGCGAGGAGTTGCCGAAACCGCTCGGCGGCGAATTCGCGCTGGTGTTCGACGAGATCAACTACGGCGTGTCGTTGAACGACGCGTTGCTGAACATGGTGAACCGCGTGCCCGTCGAAGATCTGCGCTATTTCGTGATCGCCGTGCTGATCCAGCGCGAGGCAGGCGGCAATCTGGCGGAGATTCTCGGCTGCATCAGCGGCATCATCCGCGAACGGATGAAGCTGCTCGGCAAGATCCGCGTGCTGTCGGCGGAAGGGCGTCTGTCGGCCTGGGTGCTCGCCGCGTTGCCGTTCGTGATCATCGCCGTGCTGACGGTGCTCAGCCCGGACTACGTGCGGGTGTTCTGGACCGATCCGGCCGGCATGCAACTCGCGGGCGCGTCGCTGACGCTCATGCTGTTCGGCATTCTGTGGATGCGCAAGATCGTGCGGATTCACATCTAGCCCACCCTGAACCGCTGATTCGACACGAGGAGCGCGGGCCCGGCCCGCAGACCATGAAAACAGAACAGATCGTCATGCTCGCCGCGATGTTCCTGATCGTGTTCGGCGCCGCGCTGAAGGCGATGTCGCTGCTGCGGCCCGATCCGGTGCAGCGGCGCATCGAGGGGCTGACGCAGCCGGGCGCCATGGGTGGCGCGGGTGGCTTGGGTGGCATCGGTGAAGGGGGCGCTGACGACGCCGATGCCGGCACCCAGAAGACCTGGGTCGAAACCGTCACCAAGGTGTCCGAACGCGTCGCGCGGCTGTCCCTGCCGAAGGAAGACTGGGACAAGTCGGCCCTGCGCCTGCGCTTCGCCAACGCCGGGATTCGCGCGCCGTCCGCGCCGGCGCTGTATTTCGCGGCCAAGACGCTGAGCGCGCTGGTGTTGCCCGCCATCGCGCTGATCCTGCTGGGCGGCGCGTTCGACGCCGATCAACGCATCTATCTGCTGCTGACGGTGCTGGCCGTGTCGGCGCTTGGCTTCTATCTGCCGAACCTGGTGCTGACGCAACTGATCGAACGCCGTCAGCGCAAGCTGTTCGAAGACCTGCCCGATGCGCTCGATCTGATGACCGTCTGCGTGGAAGCCGGCCTCGGACTCGACGCGGCGATGATGCGCGTCACCCAGGAGATCGGCGTGAAAAGCCTCGCGCTGAAGGACGAATTCGACCTGGTGCTGCTCGAACTGCGCGCCGGTTCGGGCCGCGACAAGGCGCTGCGCAACCTGTCGCTGCGTACCGGCGTCGACGATATCGACACGCTTGCCGCGATGCTGATCCAGGCGGAACGCTTCGGCACCAGCGTGGGCGATTCGCTCCGTGTTTTCACCGACAACCTGCGCACCAAACGGCGCTTGCGCGCCGAGGAACAGGCTGCGAAGATCGCACTAAAGCTGTTGTTTCCTCTGATGTTTTTTATCTTTCCGACACTGATGGCCGTGCTGGTCGGGCCGTCGGCCATCCAGCTGGTCCGGCAGCTGTTCCCGGTCATGAGCGGGATGTCGGGCGGTTGAGCGTGCCATCGGGTGCCTTTGGGGCACGAGTCGTCACCGGGGATTCACATGTTTGCGTCGAGCGCGTTTCCTGATTTGCTGCACCACGCCGGCCTGTGGCTGAAAGCCTATCTGCTCGTGCTGACGATCATGATCGCCGGCGCGGCGCTGGAGCGGCGCTGGCCGGCCGACCTGCTGCAATCGCGCGCCGGGCAGCGCTTCAACATGATGTACGCGGGTCTGTATCTGATGCTCGCCGAAGCCGTGAAGCCGCTCACGGCGGTCGCCAGCGTGGCGATCGTCAACGCGCTCGGCGGCGGCATGGTCGTGCTGGTGTCGCGCGGCTGGGGCGCGCTGGCCTCGTTCGTGATCGTGCTGCTGACCATCGACTTCCTCGAATATGCGTTTCATCGGCTGCAACACGCCTGGCCGCCGCTGTGGAAGCTGCATTCGCTGCACCACAGCGCGAGCGAATTCAACGTGACCGTCACGCTGCGTCATCACTGGCTCGAAACGCTGATCAAGGGTTGCCTGCTGTATCCGCTGGTCGGCGTGATGTTCAAGGTCGACCCGGCGATCGTCGGCGCGACCGCGCTGGTGTTCATGGTCGGCAATTATTTCGCGCATCTGAATCTGCGCGTCGATCTCGGCCGCTACGGCACGTGGGTCAACAACCCGCAGTATCACCGCCTGCATCATTCGAACCGCGTCGAGCACTTCGATCACAACTTCACGCAACTGCTGCCGCTGTGGGATCACCTGTTCGGCACGCGCTGGGTGCCGGCCAAACACGAATGGCCCGCCACCGGTCTCGACGACGGCGCCGAACCGCATTCGCTGCTCGGCGCGTTGAGCTGGCCGCTGCGGTCGTCTGGCGCGCGTGATGGGCGTAAAGCGCGTGATGTGCTTGACGTGCCGAAGGTGGCGAAGGCGCCGGCCGCGGCGAAAGCGGCAAAAGCGCCCGACGTGCCCCGCGTGCGCTTGGCCGGCAAGCCGGTGGCGATCGATCAGGAGCCGAAATGAAAACCGCCCGCCGCCAGCCCCTCGGACAACGCCAGCAGCGCCAGCAGCGCCAGCAACGCGGCATCGCCACGATCGAGTTCGCGCTGATCGCGCCGCTGCTGTTGCTGCTGCTGTGCATCGCGATGGATCTCGGCATCGCGCTGTGGGTCAACCTGACCATGCAGTACGCGGTGCGGGAAGGCGCGCGCTACGCGGTGACCGGCCAGACCAATCTCGACCCGAACGCCACCAACCAGCAGCGCTATCTCGCGGTGCTGCAGGAGATCCGCAACAGCTCGATGGGCCTGTACAACTACGTATCGCCGAGCTACGTGATCACCATCAACGGAGCGAGTCAAACCTACAGCACGCAGGCAAGTTACAGCGCCGGCATGTTCGGCAATCCCGGCGACATCGTGGTGCTGCAGATCAACTGCATCTGGCCGATGCTGACGCCGCTGGTCAAGCCGTTCTTCGCCAACGGCAAGCTCAGCTTCAGCGTCGCGGCGACGATGCGTAACGAGGGGTTCTGAGATGCCCGCACGGACAGGGAATCGCTTCGGCCCGGATCAGCGCGAAGGTGGCGACACGGGCAATCGGGCAGGGAATCGGCCAGACAATCGGCCTGCCAATCGCATGCGCGCGCCGCGCCGCGGCCGTCGCGCGCAACGCGGCATCGTCAGCGTGGAAATGGCGCTGCTGCTGCCGATGCTGGTGGCGCTCGCGCTGCCGGTGTACGACATCGCCCGCAACATCCAGGCGCAGATGATCCTGATCAACGTGAGCCGCGAAGGCGCGAGCCTGTCGTCGCGCGCGTCGCTCACGTACCCGATGCAGACCATCATGTCGTCGCTGACGGCGACCACGCCGCCGCTGAACATGACCGCGCACGGAATGATCTACATCACCGAGATCATGGGCAACAACAATTGCGACAGCAACGGCAACGGCTGTACCGGCATCGTGGTCGCGCAGTACCGCTGGAACGGCGGCAACTATTACCCGTCGAGCCAGTTGTGGAATTGCGGCAGCAGCGGCACGAGCTGGGCCACCGACGGCTCCGGCAGTTGCAGCAACATTCCGGCGGCGGGCAATGCCTCACCGGTGGTGAACCTGCTGCAAGGCCAGCTTGCCGACGGACAGATCGCTTACGTGGTCGAAGCGTTCTATTTTCAGAAACCGGTGGTCGGTTCGCTGAACCTCGGCGGCGGCATCACGACGCCGGCGTTGTCGCCGAATCTGTATGCGATGACGGTGTTCTGAACGGGGCTGAACACGCTGGATACATCAAGACACGCACACATCAACACACAAGCACAGTCGAAAAAATAGCAGGTCGGGGGAAGCGATGAAGAACAGCACGGCGCACGGCGTCAAAGCGAAAAGACGGCAGCGAGGTTCGGTCAGCGTGATGATGGCCGTGTCGCTGATCGCGCTGATCGGCATTCTCGGACTCGCGGTGGATTCCGGCCTCGGCTACATGATCAAGGCGCGTCTGGACGCCGCCGTCGACGGCGCCGTGATCGCGGCCGGCGAAGCGGTCACGCGCGGCAACAACCAGGCCCAGCAGACCACCAACGCGCAGCAGGCGGCCTCGGCGTTCTTCTCGGCCAACTATCCGGCCGGCTTTCTCGGTTCGAGCGTGACGGCGGGCACGCCCTCGGTGGTATTCAACGCGGGCACCGTGACGATCGGCATGACGGCGCAGGCCAGCGTGCCGGTTACCTTCACGCATACGCTTGGCTTCAAGGTGCTGAACGTCGCCGCCTCCTCGCAGGCGATCCGCAAGACGCTCGACATGGCGTTCGTGATCGACACCACGGGTTCGCTGAACGTCAGCGGCGTGCCCGCCGCGGTGCGCGCGAACGCGATCGCCTTCCTGAACAATTTCGATGTGACCAACGACCGCGTCGCGCTGATGCACTTCGCGTTCGGCACGCTGGTCGACGTGCCGTTCAACGGCAACACGCGCGGCTTCAACCGCACGCTGATGACCACCGACATCAACAAGTACACGTTCAGCGGCAGCACGAATTCGGCGGAAGCGATCTGGAACGCGCGCAACCAGTTGAATACGGTGATCACGCAACCGTCGAGTCTGCGCGTGATCGTGTTCTTCTCGGACGGCGCGCCGAACAGTTTCGCGTCGTATTTCACGACCAATCAGAGCAGCTGCAACAACACGCCGGGCACGCTCGCGAGTCCCGACACGGCGGGCACGATGACGGGCCTGTACAACCTCGACGCGCTGAGCCAGACGATGAGCTCGCCGTGCTATCAAAGCAACGCGACGCGGCTCGTGACGGCCATGCCGAAGTGGTACAACGCGCACAACGTCAACGAACAGATTTTCCCGATCTGGCCGGTGACCGCGCCGCGCGCGGTGCCGAACGGCAACATCACGTACGTGAACGTCAACCGCGCGTCGCGCAATCTGCTCGAAGCGATGGCGGCGCAGGCGCGGATCGAAGGCACGTATGTGTTCACGCTCGGCTATGGGCCGGAACTGGTCCAGCCGGAAGGACCGGACAACGAACTCGGTTCGGACGTGCTCAAATGCATGGCCAACACGCCGGATTCGCTGGCCCGCTGCTATAACCCGAGTCAGCCCGTCGGCGTGTATTGCTACGCCGCCACACCCGCCGATCTGAAGCCGTGCTTCACGCAACTGGCTTCGCAAATCCTGCGTATTTCCAAGTGAGCGCGCCATGACGTCACCGACACCTTTGCGAGATCTCTCCGCTTCCGCCGATGCGAAACGTAAGGCCGGCGTCGCGGCGGCGGACTGCGCCGACTGCGGCGAACACGCCGATCATGGGGCGGCCGGTCGCGATACGGCATCGCCGCGGGGAGCGGGCGGAGCGGCGACCGGCCAACCCGATGCGGGCGGCTTGCATAACGTGTTGATCGAAGTCGCCGCGCGAGTCGGCGCGGCCGGGATGCTGAGCCTGTTCGCGTACGCGGCGATCACCCAATGGCGCGCGGCGCCTTCGCGGATCACGCTGCTGTTGCTGGTCGTGTCGGCCTTCGTGACGGTGGGCCTGTCGCTGTTCTCGCGCGTGCCGGTCAAACGCGACTGGCGGCCGCTCGCGTTCATCTGCTCGATGGGCGGCACCTACTATTTTCTGGCGGTGCGTCTCGCGCCCGGTTCGCACCTCGTGCCGGAAGATGTCGGTGCGGGCCTGCAACTGCTGGGGATTTTCTGGCAACTGTTCGCCAAGGCTTCGCTGCGGCGCTCGTTCGGCATTCTGCCGGCCAATCGCGGCGTCGTCTCGCGCGGCGCGTACCGCTTCGTGCGCCATCCGATGTACCTCGGCTACTTCATCACCGACATGGGTTTTCTGCTGGTGAATTTCGGCTTGCAGAATCTGCTGGTGTATAGCTGCCAGTTCGCGTTGCAGGTGGTGCGGATCGTGCGCGAGGAACAACTGCTGTCCGCCGACGCGGGCTACCGGCGTTACCGGACGCAAACGCGTTATCGCGTGATTCCGGGCGTGTTCTGAACGCGGCGGGCACGCGACGACGGTTAGCGGCTGATTTCCAGATCGTCGAATTTGCGCGCGCGGTAGATCAGCACGGAGACGAGCCAGCTCAGCACGAAGATACCGATGATCACGTAGCCGAGCGTGCCGAAATTATCGTTCAGCGCGCCGATCGCATCCCACACCGGGCCCTGCAGTTTCAGCTTGTCCGAGAGCAGGCCCAGCGCCTCGATGCTGCCGATCACGATCGCCACGACCACTGAAACCAGCGTGATCGTCATGTTGTAGTAGATCTTGCGGATCGGCTTCATGTACGCCCAGCCGTACGCGCCGAGCATCAGGTGGCCGTCGAGCGTATCGATCAGCGACATGCCCGCGCTGAACAGCACCGGAAACACCATGATCGCCCACGGCGACAGGCCTTGCGACGCCTGCGCGGCGGCAATGCCGAGCAGCGCGATCTCGGTGGCGGTGTCGAAGCCGAGGCCGAACAGAAAGCCGAGCGGGTACATGTGCCAGCTACGGCCGATCATCCGGAACAGCGGCTTGAACAGACGCGAGAAGAAGCCGCGGTTCGCGAGCAGCAGATCGAAATCGTCGTCGACGTAGCGGCCGCCTTGCTTCACGTTGCGCCACGCCTGGTAGATCGATTTGAGGATCAGCAGATTCATCAGCGCGATCGCGAACAGGAACAGCGAGGACACGAGGGTGCCGACCACGCCGCCGATTTCCTTGTAGTGATCGAAGCGGCCCTGCATCGCGGAGGTGGTGGCCGCGACCGCGAGCGACGCGAGCACCACCACCGTCGAATGGCCGAGCGAAAAGAAGAAGCCGACGGTGACCGGGCGCTTCTTCTCCTGCATCAGTTTGCGCGTGACGTTGTCGATCGCGGCGATATGGTCCGCGTCCACCGCATGGCGCAGGCCGAAGCCGTACGCGAGCAGCGCGGTGCCGAGCAGCACCGGGTGATGACGGAACGCGACGAATGCCCAGAGCCAGGCTATCACGTTGGTGGCGATCAGCACGCCATAGATACCGGACAGGCGCGCCCGGACGTGCGTGTTCGAATCGCCGAAGATCTGTTTGAGTTGCGAAATCATCGAAGTTTTCCTGGGCGCGGGCGTCCCGAACGAATTTTGACCGATGGTGAAGCGAGCCGGACATTGCCTCTAAGGCTTATACACGGGGCCGCCGGGGTTGTCGAACTGCTCAAAAGTCGGCTGGGCCACGCGGGAAAGGGCGTGGTGGTGGCCGCACCGTATGGGCTAACGGAGACGGGTTTGCTGGACCGCGTCCCGCGCGGGGCCGGTAATCGCGGCGCCGGCAATCCAGACGCGCCACTGCGAGGGGAAGTCGAAGCCGGCGTCGATCGCGAAGGCCGCGTCGAGCGCTACGTCGAGCGTCGCGCCGCGTTGCAGTGCGCCGAACGCCGCGTGGGCCGCCGCCGATTGCATGAGGATTTCCGGGCGCCATTGCGGACGCACGACTAATACATGGGCCGGTGAATCGATCGTGAGGTCTTGCGGGAATGCGCCGTCCGGTTGGTGGGCCGTCCAGATCGCGGCAATCGCGAAAGGCGAGGCGATCGGCGTGCAGGCCGGGTGCGTGGCGAACGGCGTGTGGAGCAGATCGCCGGGGTTCAGCGCGGCCCACCGTTCAGCGCTCAGCGTGGCGGCGTCGGCGGCGAAATAGGCCGTGTGCAGCGCCCATTCGAGACGCGCGAGGTCCGCGAAATAACGGTAACGCGGGTCCGTTTCATAAGCGTCGACGAAATCCGGCAGCATCGCGCCGAAACGGTTCAGGTCGCCGCTTTGCGACGGATGTTCGCGGGCGTAGCCGCGCGAGAGCGCATCGAAGTAGCCTTCGCCGACCAGCGCCAGCAGCACGGGGTAGGCATTGGCGAGTGCCGCGCGGCGGTTCGCGTCGATGTTGTGGCGGTAGAGGTCGAGGCGGTGGCGTTGCAGGGCGTCGCTGTCGTTGTTGCTGTCGTTATCGTTATCGTTGTCGTTTTGGCCGGCGCTGGGGCGTCGCATCGGTGCCGATGTTTGCGCGGACGCCGACGCTTGCGCGGGAATGGTCGCTCGCGTGGGCGCTCGCAGTTCCGCAAGCACGGGCTGCGACTCGCCTTCCAGCGATTGCACGAACAGCCGTTGCAGCGATTCAGGAGAGGCGGCCACGATCTGCCTCCCGATGTACGGCGCAACCCGGTGTTTCATCCATGCCCACCGCCGTCGCCTGACGTTCGCGCGCGCGACGCGCTTCGTCGAGCAGCACGTCCAGCGCGGGCAGCCGGGTATCCCATTCGATCAAGACCGGCAATGCGCCGAAGCGTTGCAGCGCGTAGTCGTACAGCGCCCACACCGGGTCGGCGACGCGCGAGCCGTGATCGTCGATCACCGCGACGTCCGTCACCCGGTGACCCGCCAGATGAATCTCGCCGATCGTGCCGGGCTTCAACGCATCCATGGCGGCGCGCGCGTCCTCGCCGTGGTTGCATTGATTCACATACAGATTGTTGAGGTCGAGCAGGATGCCGCAACCCGACCGTTTGGCGAGTTCGGCGAGGAACGCGGTTTCGCCGTACTGGTCGTCGTTGAATCGCACGTACGTGGAGACGTTTTCCAGCAGAACGGTGCGGCCGAGCGCATCCTGCAACTCGCCGACGCGGGCGCACAGCAGCGCGAGCGCGGCGTCGGTCAGCGGCATCGGCAGCAGGTCGTTCAGATGACCGTCGACGGTGGCGCCCCAGCATAGATGCTCAGAGACGAGCGCCGGCTCGATCCGTTCGACCAGACGGTCGAGTTTCGCGACATGCGTTCGGTCGAGCGGCGAGGCCGAGCCGAGGCCGAGACCGACGCCGTGCAGACTGACGGGCAACTCGCGGCGCACGCTTTCCAGCACGTGCAGATCGAAGCCGCCGTCGCCGAAATAGTTTTCGCTATGCACCTCGACCCAGTCCACCGGCGGCGTGGCCGCGAGGAAGTCGCGGTAGTGCGCGTGCCGCAGGCCGATGCCGGCGCCGCGCGGCGCGCCTGGGAGGAGGGCGGCGTGGTTCATCGCGGCATGGTTCGCAAGGCGTTGGCCCGTGCGGCGAACGAGGATATCAAGCCGGCTTGGCGTCGAACTTGCCGCCGAGCTTCTGGCAGGTGCCCTTCGGCACGGTCTTGAAGTCGCCCTTGTCGTTGTCGACTTTCGCTTCGCCCGCGCAGTCGTGCACGCCGGTCTTGCTCGCGCAGTCGTTCTGACCGGCCTTGGCGATGCCGTAGCACTGCACCTTGTCTTCCGCGTGCGCGGCGGTGAGGGGGGCGACGGCGAGGCCGGCGAGAGCGGCCGCGAGCAACGCGGGCCGGCCGAGTTTCGGGTTCATGGTGCTTCTCCTGGTGAGTGGCGCCTGGCGGCGGCGCGCGAGTGTAAGCCCGTGATCGGGTGGCAGCGGCACGAGGGCCGCCATTGCGCGGCCTGGTGGCCATGCGTGGCATGCCGCGCATCGATAGACGGATTTTAAGCGCGCGGCGCGGCCTGTCCAGTCCGTTACTGGCTCATCGTACCCGCGCTTTTCACCGCGCAGGCGGCCGTCACCTTCTGGCCGTTGCTGAACGAGAAGGTCAGCGGAATCGTCGCGCCGACCTTGAGCGGCTGCTTCGGCTGTTCGAGCATCGCGTGATAGTTGCCGGGCGCGAATGCCAGCGTGCCGTGCGCGGGCACCGCGACCTGCTCGACCATCTGCATCGACGAGGTGCTGCCCTGGCTCTGCGTTTGATGCAGCATCGCCATGCCGAACGCGGCCGAACTGATGCCGACGAGGTTCAGCGGCTCGCCGCCGGCGTTATGGGCCTTGAAGTAGCCGCCCGAAGGCAGGTCGCCGGGCAGCGCGCGGATCCAGCAATCGGAGACGCTGGCGGGTGCGGAAGCGGTCGGTGCCGTCGCGGATTGCGCGGCGAAGACCTGAAGCGATGCGCCGCACAGCAAGGTGGCGAGGAGAAGGTGACGCGATGAGTTCATGACGTGCTCCGTGGTCGGAAATGATTCGTTAAGGTTGGCTACGTTTCGCTGAGGTGTCGCCAGGGTTCGACGGGGTTCAGCCAGGGTTTCGATGAGGCCGACGCCGTCGTTGCCATCGACGCGATCGGCTCGCCCGACAAAAAAACATCAGGCCGTTTGCCGCGCGCCGCGCCCCACAACCACGCGGTCGATCAGCCATACAGCCAGCAGCGTGCCGCCCATCAGCGGAAACACGATGCCGAGCAGCACGAGGCCGGTTTTCCAGCCGCGCATCGGCGGCGCGGCGCGTTCACGCGACGGCGCCCCGAGCGCGCGTTGCGGACGGCGCTTCCACCACATCACGGCGCCGGTCACCGCCATCGTCGCGAGGCCGAGCGAGATCGCCGCGCACAGCAACTGGTTGGCGAGGCCGAAGTAACGCCCCATATGCAACGACGTGCCGTACGACACGGCCTTCGAGACCGCGCCGTAGTCGTCGTAACGGATGTCCTTCAGCACCTTGCCGCTGTACTGATCGATGTACATCGTGCGTTCGGTTTTCGGATCGTCGGGGAAGTAGGAGACGGTGTAGACGCCGATCGGCGAGGTGGGCAGCACGATGTTGTAGCCGTCCGTCACGCCGAGCGAGGCAAGCTGCGCGACGATGCGGCCGAGCGGCAATGGTTGCGCTTGCGCCTGTGCCTGCGTTGGCGAATCGACGCCATCGACTGAAGCAGGAGCAGAAGCCGAGGCCGGCGCCGAGTTAGGTACGCGAGAATTGCCGACCGCCCACGGCGTCTGCGGCAATGGCAGATCGTCCATCACCATGCCGGGCATCGAATCCATATCGCCGCCGTGGGCTGCGTGTTCATCGGCGGCCATGTGGGAGGCGCGCGCGGCGTGCCCGTGTCCGGAAGGCGCCGCGCCTTCCGCCGCGCCTTCCGCCAGCTGCGCGTGTTGAGCGCCTTGCGCGCCCAGTGCACCTTGCGCACCGCCGGGCAATACCGACCGAAACGACGATCCACCCCACGCGCCCGGCGGTGCGCCGAGATTCGCGGCGGTCGCGAGCGCCTTGAACTGCTTGCCCCACGAGCCAGTCCACGGCAAGCCGCTCAGCACGAATGCGAGCGCGCCGAGTGCGAGCCAGATGCCGAGCACCGCATGCAGGTTCTTCCAGAACGGCCGGCCCTTCAGTGCGAGACGCGGCACCAGCGCGTCGCGCGCGGTGGTTTTCCCACGCGGCCACCACAGCGCGACGCCGGTCCCGATCATCACGAGCGTCCAGCAAGCGGCGAGTTCCATCAACAGCTCGCCGGGTTTGCCGAGCAGCAGCTTGCGATGCAGCATGCGGTCCACCTGCATGAAACGATGCTCGACGCTGAGCGTGCCTAACACCTCGCCCGTGTACGGATTCAGATAGACGCTCTGCTTTTCGCCGTCGACGAGACGGAACACGAATTCCGTGCTGCGATCCGGCGCGGTCGATATCGCGGCGGTCACCGCGACGGCATCTTTCGGCATCGCCGCGCGCGCTTTGCCGAGCAGCCTGTCTTCGGTCAGTCTCGGGCTCGCCTGCGGTGCGACGATCAAGCGATGCGGATACAACAGAGGTTCGATCTGCGGCTGGAAGCAATACAGCGTGCCGGTGATCGCGAGCACGACCAGAAACGGCATCACGAAAAGGCCCGCATAGAAGTGCCAGCGCCACAGCGTCCGGTAGCCGGGATGGACCGTGCCGGTGCCCGTGGCCGAGGTGCTGCGTTGCGCGGTAGTGGTGGACATGAAATCCTCCTGAAGCTCAATGGTGGTCGATCGTTCTCGTGCGTTCTCGTGCGATCACTCCGCGCTTACATGCGCAGCTTCGCTTCCACGTAGAACGTACGGCCCGGATACGGGTGGTAGACGAAGTAGCGCTCGTCGAACAGGTTGTCGACGCCCACGCCGATCTCGCTCAGCTTCGTCGGCCTGAACGTGAATTTCGCATCCACCACGGTGTACGAACTGGTGCCGCCGAACACGTCCGGATTGGTATCGGTATTGGTGAGCGTGTTGTACTGGCGGCCCGAATAACGCGCGGCGAGCGTCATGGCCGCGCGTTCGTCGAAGCGATAGGTCGCCGCGAGATTCACGCGCCACAGCGGAATCCGATAAAAGTACTTGCCGACGCTGGCCGGGTTCTGCGCGTTGGCGAGAATCTTCGACTGCGTATAAGCGACGCTGCCGATCAGATCGAGTCCGCGCACGAAGACATCCTCGCCCGAATAGCTCGTCTCCACGCCGCGCGACCGTACCTTGCCGATGTTCTGGAAGTTCGTCACGTTCGGGATCACGGTCGTGTCGGTCTGGCTGAAGATCGTGTTCTTCACGTCGTCCTGAAATAGCGAGAAGCGGAACACGCCGTTCCAGTGCGCCCATTCGGCCGTGAGTTCTTTCGAGAGATCGTCCTCGGGCTTCAGGTTCGGATTGTTGTTGACGATCGACGAGCCGTTGATTTGCCCCTGGAACAATTCGCTGACGGTCGGAAAGCGGTACGCGCGGCCGATCGACGCGCGCAAGGTCAGATCGTCGGTGACATCGAACGACAGCGACGCCTTCGGCGAGAAGTGCTGCTGGCTCACGTCGGCATAGGGCAACGCCTGGCCGCCCAGCGCCTGCGATCCGCCATACGCCTGCCAGTCTTCGTAACGCACGCCGTAGACGAGTTTCCAGCGCGGCAGAAAACGCCATGCATCCTGCGCGTACAGCGCCTGGGTCTGCGTCTTGCCGCGGAACGCGTTGGCGAAGGTGGTGGCCGCGCCGTCGCGCCAGAACAGCGTGTTGTAGGTCTCGTTGTCGAGGAAGTAGTTGTCGAAGTGATAGCCGAAGCTCAGCGTGTGATTCAGCAGGCCGGCCTGCTTCGTCGCGGGCGTGTACGTGCTGCGCAGATCGAGCGTTTTCCAGCCGGTGCCGTCGCCGAACGTCACGCTGCCGGGACCGTTGCCCGGCGCGCCGGACGCGGCGGTGCGCGCGATGCTGTTGCTGACGTCGTAGTACGAGGCGATCGCCTCGGCATTCCAGCCGGTCGCATAGCGTGTTTTCAGCGACACGCCATACAGCCAGTTCTCGCTGTAGCCGAGACTCGGCGCCAATGCCGCCGCCGGAATGGTGTACTCGTAGCCGCCGATCGCGACCTTGCCGCTATACACCGGATTGCCGTTCGCATCGCGCAGGAAGGTGGACGACCGGCTGTTGTAGTTCTGATGCCAGTAGCCGAGCGTGAACGCGCCTTGCAGCGTCGGCGTGAAGTCGTACTGCATCTTCAGCTTGAACTGGTCCTGGATCGTGTGTTCGATGCCTTCACCGTTCACGCCGAGCACCACGGTGCGCGCATTGGTCTGGTTGTTGTACACGTACGCGCCAGTGACGGGGATGTCGCCGGCTTTCGCAGGTGTCGACGATTGCGCGAGCGTGGCGAACTGCAGCGGCTGGCTGGTGTTGTCCAGATGGTTCACATCCAGCCGGAACGAGAACTTGCCGACCCGGTTGCCGAGCGACGCGCTCGCCTCGCTGCCGTTGAAATTCTGGTTCACGCCGAACAGACTGAAATGCTGGGTGAACGCCTTGAGGTCGGCGCTCGCCTCGAACTGCTTCGGCATACGCGTGCTGATCAGCACCGTCGCGCCGAGCGAATTGCCCGGGTACAGCGCGGAAAACGGTCCGTAGATCACGTCCACGCGCTGGATCTCGTCGGGCGACACCATCGACCAGCGCGGCGGAAACGAATAGCTGTTGCCGAGCAGATTGCTGAGCAGCAGACCATCCGCGTAGACGAGGCCGCGCGCGCTTTGCGAGTTGCTGGTGCCGCGCACCGCGATGATCGAATTCAGATCGCCGATGAAGCGTTTGCGCACGGCGAGGTTCGGCATGTACTTCAGCACGTCCTCGGTATTGACGACGTTCCAGTTGTCGAACTGGTCGCGGGTCACGGTTTCGACCGAGGCGGGCAGGTTCGGATCGACCGCGCGCGACGCGCCGGCCGCGCTGGCGGTTGCGTTCGCGGTGACGTTGACGGTCGGCAGCGAGGCTTCGGCGGTGACGGTGTCGGCGCGGGCCGCCGTCGACACGAACGCGGGCAGCAGCGCGGGGACGAAGGCCGGAATCGCGGCGGGCAGGCAAAGAACGCCGCGCGCGGCACGGCGGGCGCGAGCGGACAGTCTTCGCGAGGCGAAGAGAGACATGAACATTTCCTTGATGCATTGAACAGACGACCGCGCGCGCCCGCACGAGGGCGGCGGCAACGCGGTCAGGACCGGCAGCGATCAGAAAACGACGGGTGGGGCGCGCGGGCGTCCGGACGGGAACGCGCCAAGCGGCGTGTAGCGGGTGGAGAGGGTGGGCGGTGCGGTGCCGGCGAGCGTCAGCGCGTGTTGCGGCGCGACGGCGGCGAGCGTCGGCATGGCGACGTGGTGTTCGAGCAGATGGCAGTAGCCGCAGGCGCCGAACGCGTCGTCATGGCTCAACTGCACCGGCGCGGGCTTGGGCGTGGCGATCAGGGATTGGTCCGCCACGCCGAGGCTGCGTGGCACCAGCGTCGAACAGAGCGCGGCAATGGGTTCGTGCGCGCGGTTCGACACCAGCAATTGACTCACGAGCGGCGCGAACACGACCAGCCACATGGCGACGAGGCCAAGCCAGGCGGTCAGGTGGTTGCGGGCGCGTTGGGTCATGAGTTTGAAAGTAAAAGCGGGGCGATTCTAGCATCGACGCGTGATCTTTTCTTTCGTGATGTTGGCTATAGCGCTGGATTAGAGGGGCGAACACCGCTCATTTCCACCCGTTGCCGGCGGGCGGATTAGCTTAATCTGCGTGCTACACGTTCCGCATTGCGCGCGCTGCGGCGGTTTGCCGCGGCGCCTTGTGGGCGGGGCTTTGTGCCGGCTTTCTGGCGGCGTGACGGCGCCCCACGCCAGGCCGATTTTCTCGCTCCACGACTCATGACCACCACGCAGACGACCGACGCTTCGATTACCGATCTCAACCAGCAGGCCGTCGCGCTCTGTTCGACCGGACAGTTCGCCGACGCGTTGGCACTCGTCGCGCCGGTGCTTGAAGACGCGACGATCCCCGCCGACGCGCGCGCCGATGCGTTGAATATCGCCGGCGCGTGCTCGTTTTCGCTGCGCAGGCTGGAGGACGCGGAAAACTACTGGCGCCAATGCGTGCAGATCAAACCCGGCTACGCCGAGGTGTTCGACAGTCTCGGCATGCTGCACAAGTCGGCCGGCAGATTGTCGGCAGCCAAGACGATGTACCGGCAACTGATCGCGCTGCGTCCGGACCGCGCGGATGCGCACCACAACCTCGGGCTCGTGCTCTACGGGCTCGGCTACAAGGATGAGGCTGTCGAGTCGTACCGTCAGGCGCTGGCACTGCGTCCGGATTTTGCCGAGGCCCACTATCACCACGCGATGGCGTTGCAGGAATTGCGCCGTCCGCAGGAAGCCGAGGCCGCGTACCGTCAGGCGCTGCTGGGTCTGCCCGGTCATGCCGAGGCGCACAACAACCTCGGCAATGTGCTCGTGGAACTCGGGCGACCGCTCGACGCCGACGCCGCTTACCGGCAGGCGCTGACCCTGCGCCCGCAGTATCCGGAAGCGCTCAACAACCTCGCCGGCGTGCTGAAGGCGACCGACCGCCTCGTCGAAGCGGAACTCGCGTGCCGGCTCGCGCTCACGCTGCGCGCCGATTTCGCGGAAGCGCATCTGAACCTCGGCGCGGTGCTTAACGAATTCACGCGACTGCCCGAAGCGGAAGCCGCGTATCGCGAGGCGATCGCGTGCCGTCCGGATTACGCGGAGGCGCATTACAACCTCGGCATCGTGCTCGCGAAACAGGAGCGTTTCGGCGACGCCGAGCGCGCGTATCGCGAGGCGATCCGTCTGCGGCCCGACATCGTGCATGCGCATAACAACCTGGGCTGCGTGCTGCGTTTGCTCGACCGCTTGCCCGAGGCGATCGAGTCGTTCTCGCGGGCGCTCGCGCTGCATCCCGATCTGGCCGAGGCGCACTACAACCTCGGCGCGGCGGCCGCGCAACTGGGCCGTCTCGCCGAAGCGGAAAGCGCTTACCGTCGCGCGCTCGCCTTGCATCCCGCTTACGGCGACGCAAGATTCGGGCTCGCGGTATTGCTGCTCAGCATGGGACGTTTCGAAGAGGGCTGGCGTCTGTACGAATTCCGCTATTTCCAGCCGGGCTTCGTGCATCACAAGACACGCGAGATGCTGGGTTGCCCGCAGTGGGCCGGCGACACGCTGGCCGGCAAAACGTTGCTGGTGTGGCAGGAAGACGGTCTCGGCGACATGATCCAGTTCAGCCGCTATTTCGCGTTGCTGAAGGCGCAGGGCGCGAAACGGATCGTGTTTGCGTGCATGCCGGCGTTGCATCGGCTGATGGCATCGGTCGACGGCATCGACATGCTGGTCGATCACGATACCGCGCTCGCGGACATGGACGGCTACGATTGCTGGACCAGCCTGATGAGCGCGCCGCACTTTCTGCGCACGGAGGTCGATACGATTCCGCGCCCCACGCGTTTGCGTGCCGAGCCGGGTGAGGTCGAACGCTGGCAGCCGGTGCTGGAGGCGCTGCCGGCGGGCCGCAGGATCGGGCTGGTGTGGAAGGGCAACGTGGCGCACCACAACGACGCGAACCGCTCGGTTCCGTCGCTCGCGTTGCTGGCGCCGTTGTGGAGCGTGCCCGGTTTGAGTTTCGTGAGTCTGCAGAAAGGACAGGGCGAAGACGAGGCACGCCATCCGCCTGCCGGTCAACCGCTGCTGCATCTCGGCTCGCAGGTGACGGATTTCGCCGATACCGCCGCGATTATCGAACAGCTCGATCTGGTGATCTGCGTGGATACGTCCACCGCGCATCTGGCCGCGTCGCTCGGCAAACCGGTTTGGGTGATGCTGCCGGAGAAGGACCTCGACTGGCGCTGGATGCACGAGCGCAGCGATTCGCCGTGGTACCCGCATACGGTGCGTCTATTCCGCCGCGCGCCGAACGAAGATTGGTCGATGCCGATCGAACGCGTGCGGCAGGCGTGCGTCGCGCGTTTTGGCGTAGACGTACCGCGTTAATCGAATCGCCGAACCTCCGCTTTCATTTCGCCGCTGTCGTCGTGGTTCGTCTGCGACGCTTCGGCACGCTCTCATGAAAGCGGCTCTCGTTGGTTTCGATCGCCTGCCCGAGAAATTGCAGGAACATGCTCATCGCGACCGTGGTGCTCGAATCCGCGCGTTGATACAGGCAACTGAACGAGGTGGCGCCGGCATCGGCGAGAGGCGACCACGCGAGCTTGCCCTGCGCGACATCTTCCGCGACGTTCTCGGCGATCAGGAAACCGACTCCCATGCCGTCCGCGACGAGGCGGCGCACCATCGATACCGAACTCGTTTCCACCAGCGGCCGCGCCTTGCGTTTCTCGCGATGGTCGATCTGGTCCACCATCGCGCGCAACTCCGTGTCGGGCGTCATCAGGATCAGCGGATAGTCGAGACAGTCGCGCAGCCGCGGCAGTCTCTTCAGTCGGGTCAGCGGATGCCCCGGCGGCGTGACGAGCCCGAGATGTTGCGTGAACGCGCGCACTTCGACGACACCCGGCGGCGGCCGGCGGCGCAAACCATAGCCGATGTCGGCCTCGCCGGTCTCCACCCACTTCAGGATGCTCTCGCCGTTGCCCGAGCGCACGCTATACGTCACGCCGGGATAGCTTTTCATCGCAGCTTGAATGGCATCTGGCACTAGTTGCTCCGCCGACGACGGCGACACCGCCAGATTGATATGGCCACGCCGCAGCGAGCGCAGATCTTCGACCTGGGTCATCGCGTTATCGAAATCGCGCTGGCCGCGCCGCACTGCCGCAATGATGATTTCGCCGGCCGTGGTCAACTGCATGCCGCGTGGCAGGCGATCGAACAAAGGTGAGCCGACCTGTTCCTCCAGATTGAGGATCTGCTGGTGCACCGCGGCAGCGGTCAGATGCAGGGATTCGGCTGCCTTGCGGATCGATCCGCGCCGGACTACCTCGTCGAAACAGCGGAATGTCTGCGATATTGGACGCATGGTTATACCGTATGGATTTGCTATACAGGCCGTATAGAACAATCAGATTTTCTTGACGGATCGAATGGCCTAAATTTTGTTCCATCATCATAACGGAGCGAATCGTGGCCACTACTGTCGATCAAATCACCCAGCGGCGCCGCGGCGTCGGACTCATCGCTCACGACCCGAATCGGTCGGCGGGCGGTTATACGTTGATCGCGCCGCAGACCGCCGGCGGACGCGTGTATCTCGTCGATATCACGGGCGAGGTCGTGCACGAATGGCAGATGCCGGTGCGCGCCGGACGTCACGCGGTGATCCTGCCGAACGGCAATCTCGGCTACAACGGCAATCACGCGAATTCGGAAGACCGCTACGCGCCGTGGTCGATGTGGCATGGCGGCGAATTCTACGAAGTCACGCCGGGCGGCGAGGTGGTGTGGCACTACGAAGATGCCGCGCATCATCACGACGCGCAATGGCTGCCGAACGGCAATCTGCTGTACGCCGCCTGCGAGAAAGTGCCGGCCGGTTTCGCGGACCGCGTGCCGGGCGGCACCGCGCATTCTCCCGACGAAACGATGTACGCGGACGTGATCCGCGAAGTGAACCGCAAGGGCGAGCTGGTGTGGGAATGGAAGGCGGTCGAGCATCTGAACCCGAAGGACTTTCCGATCGCGCCGGGTTTCGGCCGGTATCACTGGCCGCTCGTCAACGGGCTCGGCGTGAACGCGAAAGGCGAAGTGCTGATGAGCTTGCGGACCACCTCGGGGATCATCGCCGTGGATCGTGCAAGCGGCCGCGTGACGAATCACATACCGCCGAGCGTGGTGTCGCATCAGCACGCGCCGGTCGCGCTCGCCAACGGCAACATCCTCACCTTCGACAACGGCAATTTCCGCCACGGCGCGCACGTCGTGTTTTCGCGCGTACTCGAAATCGATCCGGCGACGCACGAGGTCGTGTGGTCGTACGCGGACGACATGGTGAACATGTTCTACAGCGCGTTCATGGGCAATGCGCAGCGTCTCGCGAACGGCAACACGCACATCACCGAGTCGGCGACGGGACGCTTGTTCGAAGTGACGCCGGCGGGCGAGGTGGTGTGGGAATACGTGATTCCCTGGTTCGGCGAATACCCGGACGAAGCCGCGCGCAAGACCGGACCCGGTCAACTGAACAGCGTGTTCCAGACGTTCCGCTATAGCCGCGAGCAGTTGCCGTGGCTGCGTGCGTGAACTCATCAGGAAAGCTCAGGCATGGCGGGCGCGAGCTCGCGCCTGCCTGTCATTCGCATCGCGGAGGCAACGTGAACTCGGATCCAGCCACACATAGCGTCGACGCGCGTTTGCCCGCCTGGCAACTCGCGCTGTTCGGCCTGCAACATGTTCTGTCGATGGCGGCCTCGCCAGTCACCGCGGTTTTTCTGGTGTCGAAGATGCTGTCGCTGCCGGGCGACATGACCGTGCATCTGATCGGCGCGACGTTTTTCGTCTGCGGAGCGGGCACGCTGCTGCAATCGCTCGGCGTGCGCTCGATCGGTGCGCGTCTGCCGTTCGTCATGGTGCCGGGCGGCGCGCCCGCGATGCTGTTCGCGGTGATCGCCACGCAGACCGATCTACGTACCGCCGCGGGCGCCGCGATTCTCACCAGCCTGTTCTACTGGCTCGTGTTGCCGGTGTTCGCGCGCTGCCTGCGGTTTTTTCCGCGCGTGGTGGTTGGCACGATGCTGGTGCTGGTATCGGTCAGTCTCATCAAGATTTACGCGGGGATCGTGGTCGGCCAGGCGGGGACGCCGGGCTTCGCGAGGCCGCAGTCGCTCGGGCTCGCGCTGGTGACGATCGTCGCGACGCTGGCGGTGGCGCGTCTGTTCAAAGGCACGGCCGGACGTCTCGCGGTGTTGCTGGGACTGGTCGCCGGCACGCTCGCCGGTTGGGCGGCCGGATCGATGCCCATGGACGGTCTGTGGGCCGGCCCGCTGTTTTCGCTGCCGACGTTGCTGCCGTTCGGCGTGCCGCGTTTCGACGTGCTGGCCGCGCTGCCGCTGCTGATCTTCAGCGTCATCTCGATGGCGGAGGCGACCGCGCAGACCGTGGCCGTCGGCGAGATCACCGGCCGGACCATCGACGTGCGCCGCGACGTGCCGCGCACGATTCGCGGCGATGCGCTCGCCTCATTGGCCGGTTCGCTGCTCGGCACGTCGCTGATCATCACCAGCGCGGAGAACATCGGCGTGGTGCAGACCACCGGTGTACGTTCGCGCTACGTCACCGCGACGGCGGGCGTGATGCTGATGGCCGTCGCGCTGTTCGCGCCGCTCGGCCGGCTCGCGTATGCGATTCCCGCGCCCGTGGTGGGCGGCACCGCGTTGATCGTGTTCGCGATGATCGGCGTGATGGGCATCAACCTGCTCGGCAAGGTGGATCTGCACGCACGCGGCAATCAGTACACGCTCGCGGCGGCGCTGGTCGCCGGGCTGATACCGATCCTGGTGCCGAACGTGTACGCGTCGTTTCCGGGGCCGGTGCAGATCGTGCTCGGCAACGGGATGGCGGCGGGCACGCTGACCGCGATCGTCGTCAATCTCGTGTTCGGTGCATGGCGCCTCTTGCCCGCCGAAAAAATTCAAACCACCTGACCCACCGTTTCACCTGATAGCGGGCGAAGACTCGCTTGCTGTTTTCCTCCAACGCTTCATCCCCACACTTCATGAAAACGAACTTCGCTTTTCACGCGACGGTGTTCGCGTGCTCGGCCGCGCTCGGCATGTCCACGACGGCGCACGCGCAAAGCAGCGTGACGCTTTACGGCAGTCTCGATGCGGGCCTCGGCTATGTGAGCAATCTGCACGGTTCGCCGGCCTATCTCGCCGAACAGGGCACGATGCAGGCCGACCGCTTTGGCTTCCAGGGCGTCGAGGATCTCGGCGCGGGGCGAACCGCGCTGTTCCGGCTGGAAAGCGGCTTCGTCACGACGACCGGCGCCGCCGCGAGCAGCACGTCGTTCTTCAATCGCCAGGCGTATGTCGGTCTGTCCGATCCGCTGCTGGGCACCGTGACGCTCGGCCGGCAGACGGACTGGAATTTCGAATGGCTCGGGTCGGTCTCGACGGGGCAGTTGCTCGGCAACTTCTATGCGTTTCACCCCGGCAATCTGGATGGTCTCGGCAGTACCTTGCCGGTTCAATTGTCGAATACCGTCAAATGGAAGAGTGCGGCTTATGGCGGTTTGACGCTCGGCGCGATGTACGGTTTTCCGGGTGCGAGCGCGAGCAATACCAATGGACGGACCATCAGCTTCGGCGCGAACTATACGAACGGGCCGGTGAAACTCGTGGCGGTTTACTCGGAGTATCACGACCGCTTGCTGCCTTTATCGACAGGACTCGGGCTCACCTCGTTCGAAGGTCAGACGATCGCGTCGGGCGCGACGTTCAACGCCAGACAGGTGCGCGACATGGGCATTGGCGGGTCGTACCGGTTCGAGCGTGTGACCCTGCATGCGCTCGCCACGGACTTGCGGATCGATTCGGCCGGCGGCAGCGAGCACTTTCGCAGCGTCGACGGCGGCGCGAATCTGCGGCTGACGGCGGCCGAGGAAATCGCCGCGGGCGCGTGGACCGCGACGCTCGCCGGACGTCGCTGGACGCAGTTCACGGTAGCCAATATCTACTCGCTGTCGAAGACGACGCAGCTCTACGCGGACTTGATGTTCGAGACCGCGGGCGGCGGTGCGGTGGCGAATACGCTTGGTATCGGTGCGTCGTCGAGTGGGCGGCAGACGGTTTTTCTGAGCGGGATTCACCACCTGTTTTAAGCGATATTGCTTGTTCTGGACTGAGTGTGTGGCCGCTGCTCGAAGTGCTATGCCTCGGTCACTTGCAGGTGATAAAAGCCCCACGGCGATAACTCGAAGCGATCTTTCAGCGGTTTGTTCGATAGCTCGGCGATGTTGTCCGCGTCGTAAGTGGCCCACAGCGGGCCGACGCCGCCTAACGACAAAGGCTTACCGTCCATGTGCGTTGCGATGATGAAGCGGTATGCGCGGACTTTGTCCAGCGTGGTCATTACCGCGTAGCCGTCTACCGCGTGCATCAGAATCTGCGTGTCGCCCGCGGTCGGGGCGCCGACGTGATCGAGCAGGTCGGTGAGCAACGGGCCCTTCAACGCGTGCTGGTGCGAGTCGTACTCGGTGGTCGGCTTGATCGTGACGGCCGGCATGCTCGCGAGTAGCGCGTAGTCGACGCTATAAGCTTCCGAAAACTTTACCTGATGTTTGGCGAGAAGCTGATCGAACGCGGGGTCGAGTGCACCGCGATTGTGACGCTTGATCGAGCCGGTGACGGTCAGTACGACCGGCGACGATGGTGGGTTGCATGCGTTGGGATGAGCGCGTGCGGCGGTGAACGCGGGCAGGGCGGTGACGGTGACCGTCGCCGTGGCGCTCAACGCTGCCGCACGGCTCAGGAATTGGCGTTTGTTCATGTCGCGTGGGCTCCGGATAGTGTCGTTAGGACATGTCGTGCATGGCTGGCTATCGTATTACATCGAAAGTATTACGTCGAAGGCGAATGTCGTGAATCAGGATGAGTTGACGATGAACAGCCCGGACCCGCTGGGTCCGGGCTGCCGCCGCTTTAACCGCGGATCACGCCGCGCGTGTAGCCTTGAAGGACCGTCCCGGAGCCGACGGAGACTTGGGCCAGAAGGGTCGTATAGTGCAGGGCGCCTTCGCTCACGTTCGCTGCATTCAGTGAGATCAACGGCGTACCGGCGTTGGCGCCGGTGAACCAGGTGCCCGTGTAATCACCGAGCACGGTGCCGTCGATTGCATTCTGATACGTGATCGACGTGCTGATCTGGCTCGCCTTAATCTCGCCGCTCGACGAGGTCTGGACCGCTTCGTCTGCCCACGAGATGAAGCCGCATCGCGCGTTGGGCGTCACCTCGGCCAGCGCCGCGGTGGTGAACGTCGCGTTGCTGACCGTGGCGAGCAGGTTCTTGTCCCGACGGTTGAAGTAGCTCAGGCAGAAACGCTGCGTTGCCGAATCGACGAAGTTTGCATTCGCGTCGGTGGCCACCGCGCCGACGAGCGTACGCGTCGCATCGCCCGACTTGACGGCGATGCCCTGTACAAACTGATAGTTCGTGGCCGACAACTCCAGCGTCAGTACACCGGCATTCATCCATGCGTAGACGTAATAGAAAGTCGATGCCGCGAGAGCGCTGTTCGACGCGGACACGCCGCCATTGGGAATCTGCTGCGGAACGCCTGCGATGATCAGGTTGTTGCCGTTCAACGGGTTGAGGACGAGCGAACTCGCACTGGCGACCGACAGGCGGCATTGGCCATGGCCAACCTGTTGCAGCTGGACCGCATGCTCGGATGCGCTGGCCGGCGCGACCTGGCGTGCGCCGCCTTCGCAGCCGGCGAGAATCCAGCAGAGCTGGCCCGAATTCAGAAGCGGCCCGATAAACGACTCGAGCTTCGCGATGCTGCCTTGAACGATTTCGTTGCCCTGCAGTTGCTGGCCGCCGGGTCCAAAGATCGGGGCAGGCGCGAGGTTGTCCGGCGCGAACGTCGCCTGACCGGCGTTGGTCTGACTAACGCTGAATGATTGCACGACGCCGTTCGTGGTCGGCAGGTTAGCCATCGGAACGGGATTGATTGCGGTGTAGGCAGTCGTCATTTTGTGTCCTTGATAATCCGTAAGCCGGATCGAGTTGAGGGATTGAAACAAGACAAACAGCCGGCATAGGTCGCCCTGCGGCGCGATATGCCGGATTCCACATGCAAGCTGCTCACGAAAATTCGGGAGAGCCGCACATAGGCGGAATTGGCGCGCGTCACGAAGTGGCGTCGCCAAAGGTGCGAGGAGGGTGTGGTTTTCTACGCGATGACTGGATGAGTTCTGTACAACGCCGCTCAGGCGATTGCCCGGCCGCTATCCCAATGCGACCATCCGAATGCACGTACGCCGGCCCACATCAGTAAGGCCCGCCAGGCCGGCACACCGGTTACGAGCGAAGCTTCCCGCAGTACTGCGTCGGCAATGTCGCGCGAAACCGGATGCTCGGTGTACAGCCAGTCGTGAAGCGCCGACGCTTCGTGCGCGCTATCGGCCGTTAGCAGAAACACCACCGGCGTTCGCGGCACGGAAGCGAAATCCGTTTCGAAGCCAGGTGGTACGGTGAAGGTTCGCTGCGCGACGTCCGATCGATAGACGAGCGGCGCCCTGAGTCGCCACGTGCCGCGCCCGCCATTCGTCGCATCGCTCACGAGCTCGACCTGAAGCCTGGTCAGGAACGCACTCACGATGAAGTTGCGCCGGATGCGGGCACTGGCGCGGCAGTCGACGTACCGAGCTGGGCGAGCGCTGCCGACAACGCCACCTGAAACGCCATCAAGCCGACCTGCGCACTCGCCTTCGCTGCATCGTCGAGCGGCAACAGGCCAATCACCTGCACGGCCGCCGGAATCGACGTATTGACGAGATTCGCGACCGTCGTCGTATCGATCGATGCATTCGCGGCGCACAGCACGGCGTTGTCTTTTACGACTTCGCCGAGAATGAATTGCTGCGACGGATCCGAAACCGTCATGGCCTGAATGGACAGAAGCGTCGGTTGAACGACCGAGCAGGCTGCCGAAACCTGCGCCTGAAAATGGGTTGCAGTCGTGACCGTGCTGGCGCAACCAGCGAATGCGACGGGCAGCACGATAGCTGCCGCGAGCAGCATGAGCTTCTTCATGGAGTTGTTCCTTGGCGTGATTGCCGCGATCGCGGCGAGGGAAGTTACGGCGCGGACGTAGCGGTGTTTGATGCGGAGCGTGCGGCGAACGCATTGATCGCGGCGTGAATGCCCGCGACGATCACGCCCGCGACGAGCGACGACACGCTCGGCGGAACCGGCACGTGAACGACGAGGCCGAGGATCCACTCGACCGTGGGCATGAGGGTAGCGGTCGAGATCGCTACGCCGCCGGTGACGACTGCTGAGGTTGAATTCATCGATTCTCCTGGCGTGAGGTTGTTGTTCTGGTCGATATTTGTCTGGCCGTTAAACGACGCCGAGTGCTTTTTTCGCGGCATCGTAGAGTGCGAGGCGTTCGGTGTAACCGTTCGGTGTCGCCTTCGAGGTCGCGCTGCCGAGATTCACCGCACGCGATACGCCGAGGAAGTTGCCGGCCGTGCCCAGTTCGCTCAGGTCGCGGTTGAACCAGTACCAGGCGGCGGCCATGACGGCGTTTGCCGGCTGCTCCAAAAGCTCGGGTTGTTCGACGAGGTCGAGATCGATGCCGACGCCACAGAGCAGATAGTTGCGGCGGCCAGTGATGCCCATCGAGCGGCCGCGAAACGTCCAGCCGTCGCCGCTTGTTTCGTCGCCGTTGCCATTTCGATTGGCGTAGGCGCGATTGGCGATCATCTCGGGTTTGTTGGCGTACGTCTGGGCTTGCGCCGCGTTGAAATATTTTGGAAATGTCGCGAGCAGGCCCGCCGCGCTGTAGTTCAGGTTTTCGCTCAGTGCGGTGAGTCGGGCCGACTCGACGCCGTAGGTGGCCAGAAATGCGGCGACGTCGAGCGGTTCGGCGATCTGGTATCTGGCGCACGCCGCCTGCATCGGCGCCGCCCATTGCGCCGCGCGCAGCGGCGTGGCGCCACAACCCGCGGCGATGATGTCCGGTGTGAGGTTCATTTGTCGGCCTTCTTGTCGAGTTTGTCTTCGATGCGATCGAGCTTGCCGAACACGGCATCGATCGCGCGGTTGAGGGCGTCGATGGCCTTGCTCAATTCGTTGCTCGTCACGTAGGTTTCGGCGACGTGCAGTTTGTAGGCGGCGAGTTCGGCGTCGAGTGATTTCAGCTGTGAGCCGTGGGTATCGATCGTGCTGTCGAGTTGCGCCTGGGAGCGTCGCCAGAGATAGGCAAAGATGCCGCCGATGCCGGTCGCGAAGAAGCATCCGATCTCGACAGCGGCTGTGTAGTCCATTCGAATTCCGGAAATGAAAAAGCCGCCCGAAGGCGGCTTGTGATCGGGAGCAGGCGACCGGTACGCTATTGGCGCCGGGCGCCTTCGTGCGCGAACTCAGGCCTGGAGCGTTGCAGCGGGGGCCATATCGCTTTGGACCCATGCCGCAAGCAATGGACTGACGCCCGTATAATGCGGGCTTTTGAAAATTTCACTTGCCATGCCCGTCTTCGACAATCAGTTCGCCATAGCCGTAGGGATGATCGGGCTTGTCCTGATGACTTTGGCGCTGTTCACGTTGCGACAGTCTGCGTTCTACCGCGGTTTGGTCGATCGGGAGGCAGCGTCGAATCGATTCCATGCGATAGACGGACTGCGGGGCTACCTGGCGCTCGGTGTGCTGTTCCATCATCTTGCAGTTAACTACCAGTTCTATCAAACCGGTGAGTGGGGCAATCCGCCTCCCGGACTCAGTACGATGTCCGGGCGCGGAGCGGTGGCTTTCTTCTTCATGATCACGGCGTTGTTATTCTGGGGTCGAGTGGTCGATTCGGGTGAGCGCTTCGACGCGATTAAATTCTATGTGTCCCGCTTTCGCCGGATGATCCCCATGTACGTCGTCAGTGTCGTGCTGGTCGTCCTGACGGTGATTGTGCTCACTGACTTTCACCAGAACGTCACGTCGAAAGTATTTTTCCAGCAGGTTGTGGAGTGGCTGCTGTTTACGATCCCTGGCGTTCCGGATATCAATGGACTCGACAAGACCTACCTGATCAACACGGTTTTCTGGTCACTGGTGTTCGAGTGGAAGTTCTATCTGCTATTGCCCTTGATGGCGGTGTTTTCCCGGGGCCGACTGCAGTGGCTCCTGCTCGTCCTGGCCGGAATATGCATCTGGACGCTCTCGACCTTGAAAGTCGAATGGTTTTTCTTTGCCGGATGTCTCGCTTCGAACTTGATTCGCGTTCCGCGCGTGAGAAACTTCGCCCTCAGTCCCGCCGGCACCGCACTGGCGGTCATCTCGCTGTGTGCGACCTACGCATTCAAGCCTTGGGTCTATGACGCGGCAGGCGCTGCGCTGTTACTTTTCCCGTTCATCGCTATCGCAAGCGGAAATTCGTTTTTTGGCGTACTTACATGCAGGCCAGCCCGGCTACTTGGCTTGCTGAGCTATAGCATCTACGTGATTCATAACTGGTTGATCTATGTTGTCTGCCGGCTTGTCGATCCTTACTTCCATGTCGACACGCTATCTCCCTCTGCCTACTGGCTACTCGGCGGTGCTATATCGGTTGCAGCGGTGCTCGTGTCGATATTGACCTATCGATTCGTGGAGTATCCGTTTATTCGGCCGTCGTCGAGTCAAAAATCGAATGTCGAGGCTGCGGGGGCTGTTGGTTAAAGTTAGTTACCAGCCTGGCGGGTGTTGTGTTGCCGCAGATGTCGTGTAACACTTGCCCGTCAGGCCGTCAGGAGAGCTTTAGCTACCCGGCGTCGGGATGCCTTTTACGCCGGTCGCCGCGTTGTAAAACGATATCCATCGTGAGTCTGTTGAAAGGACTGTTCCAAGGTTTTCGAGCGTCGATTTTGCCTGTTCTCCGGCAAAGTACGAGACAATCGTATTCTGGGTCGAGTCACTGAATTGTACGTAAATTGCTGATGCCATTTGTGTCTGTCCTCAGATGGAATAGCCAGTGATATAAACGGTGAACGTCGGCGTGCCGGCCGAGTTCGATGACGAGAAATAGATTGCTTGCGTCAAACCAATCTTGAGGTTGTAGTTGCACGCCCCGGCTACTCCGGTTTGCGTAATGTTCTGCTGTCCCGACCCGTATGCGTCAGTTGTGACCCCGGCTGCAAAATTCGACGAGGTCGTCGACGACGCCGAAATTTCTCCGACAATTGCTCGAGCGTTTGCTGGAATTATGGTCGCAACGCTTATGCCGCTAAGCGGGCTGACAACGGCTGATGTGATATAGGCGACCACGATCGGAAAAACGAGGTCGCGATCGAACTGAACGCCGGTTTTAAATTGTGCACTTCCGTTGAGCGGCCACACGCTAATGAGACCGGTTGAAACCCATCCAGCCGGAGGGGAGGCAGCAACGTAGGGGACAAACGCGTTGGCATTGACGACGAAAATTCCTTGTGCGCCAGTCCACACGTTGTATGCCGCGTATATGCCCGCATAACCGTTTGCCGTGAGCGCCGCGCCGACTA
This sequence comes from Paraburkholderia sp. D15, assembly GCF_029910215.1. NCBI lineage: Bacteria > Pseudomonadati > Pseudomonadota > Betaproteobacteria > Burkholderiales > Burkholderiaceae > Paraburkholderia > Paraburkholderia sp. D15. The sequence continues at coordinate 2,562,723 of NZ_CP110396.1, forward strand.
CGCCGCCGATACCCGTCGTGGTCGTCGACACTGTCTGATTGAAGTTGGCTAGCATCTGTGCCGGGCCGCCAAGCGCTGACTTTACGCCGATTTCGTCGGCAGTAAATGTGATGGATGTATTCGCTCCGGCGAGGGATGCTTTCAGATTGCGTACTGACCCGACTACACCGATCATTTGCTGCATTTGCGCTGCGTGCGTGCCGCTGGTCGCGGCGTTGACAACGAGCGGATTGAACTGACGGACGCACGAGCCGTTGGCGAGCCATTGCGTCGTTAGAACCGAGCGCGTGATCGCGAGATCATCGCCAGGCTGGAGCGCGATGGTGGTCGTCGAGATACTGCCACCAGGCAGCGCCTGGTCGCCAGCGTAAAGCGCGATCGTCAGAATCGCCGTACCGACGTTGACAAAGTAGAAACTACCGCCTTGGGGAACTGTCGAGCCCTGCGGTATGTAGAGCGTTCCCGCGCTTGCGCCGTAAAAATCGACAACTGCCCCGATTTGTGCCGTGGTCAGCGTTTGTGAAGTGTTATATGCGTACGTGCCGTTATAAGTCCCCCGCATCGCCTGCGCCTGCTGCAACTGCACCGCATGCTGCCCGGCAATCGCAGGCGCCACCTGCTGCGCCCCACCAACACACTCATACAGAACCCAGCAAAGATTCCCCCCATTAAGCAGCGGCCCGACATACGAGACGAGAGTGGCAAGTCCATTCAATGGCAACTCGCCACCCTGCAGCACACTCCCCCCAAGCCCAAAAACCGGTTTCGCCGCCAGCCCATCAGGCGCATACGTCGACGCTCCCGTATTCGCATGCGCGATCTGCACCGTCTGCGTGACGCCCGTGACAGTCGGCAGGGCATTCATCGGCACCGGATTGGCCGCCGCATACGCATTAACCGCCCCCGTATCCGACAACACGATCTTGTTCTTCGACGCCGCATTCACCGCGCTCGTCAGATTCGCGAGCAACGTCGCGGTCGTACCGTCGTCGATCGCCGGCTGCCCCGTCTGCGCATTGATGAATTGCGCGACGACAGCCGCCATGATGGACGACTGGCGCCACGTCTTGTTCAGCGCCGCGGATTGCGCGACACCGGATTGATAACCCGTAGACACAGCGGGCAGTGCCGCGTAAGCGGACTGGGGCAGCACGTTCGCGCCGCCACCTGTGGCAAAAGGCAGAAAGTCGTTTTCGATGGTCATGGATAGTCCAGAATAAAAAAAGCCGCCCGAAGGCGGCCGTGCTTGAATGAAGTCTGGTTCAAAGGGTCGTGGCCAACGCGCCGACGTCTAAGCCGGAGATATTCGCGTTCTCGACATCGAAGCCGAAGATCGGCGCGTCCGGTACTGATGTCATCACGTACTGGACACTGACCGTCGACGGCCTGAGCGGTACATAGCCACCCTGAAGCAACGCAAGAAAAAGCGCATTGGGCGACGTACCGACAATACCGATGACGATCGACATGTCGCCGTTGTCCTGAAGGAACAACTGCGTCTGCGAGCCGAAGATCGACTGAAGGATCTCGATCGACGAATCGGACGTACCGTCCCACCGATTCGCGCCGATCCGCGCACGGATCAGCAGCCGGTACGTGTCGTCGTCGAGCGATGTAATGCCGACGCTGGGATCGAACGGCCCTTGCCATACGCCCTGATCGAATCCCAGTTTCACCGTGTCGAATGAAAAATAGACGCCCGATATCGGCGTGTTGATGCCACGCCCGACACCGACCCATAGCCCGACGGCATCGAGCTGCGCACCGGCCGCATTGTCGAGATCGAACGACGGCGGAATGGAAGACAGCGCGTTCTGCTGATCGGCAAAACACTGTGCAACCGCCGCGACCATCGCCACGAATTTCGGCTTGTCGGCATGCTCGCTCGCAATGAGCGCTGTGTAATTCGAAGCATCTGTCATATCACACCGGGGTCATGGTGACGCTGGTTGCGGTGCACGTCGCGGCCTGATTGAAGGCGAGCGGGACGTCGGGTGTACCCGGTCCCGCTGGCCCGCTGACAACCAGCGACTCGATCTTGAACGTCGAGGCGCCCGTCACCGACTTCGCGACGGCAATGCATGCGTCCCATTCGACAGACTGCGCGGCGCCACCGCCGATCGCGACGGCATTGATGTAAGCCGCAATCGCTGTCTGAACGGCCGCGCCGATCGACGACGTATAGCCCGTCAACGCACGGAAATTGATCGCGACGGACACGGCCTGGTCCACCGGCCGGAAGAGGTTGATCGTGACAGGAATGCCGTACCGGTTGAGTACCTGCAGCGACGCATTGCCATACGTGCCGCCGCCGGGCGTTTTCTTCGACGCGATCGCGTTGGCGATATCCGCCAGCGCGCCGCCTTCCACCACCATGCAGATGTTCTTCGGCGGGATACCGTTCGCATCGGTGGCATTGGTGTCGTTTTCGTACGCGGCGTAACGCGTCACGCCGGCGACGTTCGCGACGGCGCCGATGATGCCTTCGAAAACGGTCTGCGACGGAATCGCCGTCGATACCGTTTGCCGCTTGCGGAGTGCCGCGTCCTGTTCGACCGGCGCGCCGGGATCGGCGTCGCTGGACGTCGTCGCCGATTGCCACCCACGCGTCGGCGTCGAGATCTGCAATGCCGTGCCCGACGCGAGCGCAACGGCGCCCTGTGTCTGGCAAGTGGCCGTCACGGTGATTTCGCCGCCGGGCGGAATGGTGACCGAGGCCGGCAGGTTCCATTGATTCGAGTTGTCGTCTTCGACGATCCCGCTGTCGATAATCGTGCCCGCCTGGCCGACGAGATCGACATCCACCGTCGACTGCGACGACGACTCGCGTGCAATGCCATTGATCTTGACGACGCTCGACAGATTCGCACCCTGCGCGGTGGCCGGCGAAAACGCGTTATAGCAGGCCACCGCGCCGTTATTGCAATCGTTGATCGCGGCGGCGATCGTGCCGATCCATTGGCCGTCCTGGCTGTCGGGCGTGACCACCACGTCGGAGCCGTAGATGCTCTGGAATGTTGCGATAAGGCTCTGGTAGACGTCGTTGAACGAGGGGATGGTGATCCCCGCGCCGGTGATCGTCGGACCCAGCGTTGCAAGAGGATAGGTCGCCATTAGAGTACCGTTGAAAAAGTGGTTTCGCCGTAGATCGTGTCGATGGTCGCGGCCACGACGAACGCGCGGTTGACTGGACTGACGGCGCTCGCGTAGTCGGTAATGCCGGTAACGCCTTGCGTGTCGAGAATCCGTTGTTGGATGGCCAGATCGCGCGTCGAAGCGGTGCCCGCACCGAGAATCGCCGAGTCGTACGGCGTGCCCTCCGTGGTGTCGAGAAACCACTCTCCGGTTTTCAGGTTCAGTCGCGTGAGTACCAGTTGTGCCACGGCCTCGGGAGAATCCACGAGAAAGTTCGCCGGTCCCTGGCCCCAGGAATAGTCGCCGTTTGCGTCGAGTGCTCGATATCGCATGATCAGTTCGGAGGATTAGTGTTGTTGCCGGCGCCGTTTTCATGATGCGTGTGCTGACTCACGCTCTTGCCCGCGGCGGTGACGTCGTTGACGACGGTGATCGGCCCTTGCAGCGTGGCCGGGTATTTCATCGAGCCCGTGCCCTGCGCGAGCTGACCGTTCAGCGTGATGGTCGGTGCGTCCACTTCGAAGCCGCCCGGCGCCACGATCTTTATCGCCTTCGTCGACGGATTCAGATCGATGCAGGTGGCGCCGTCGTCGCTTCGCAACTGCACACTCGACATGCTGATGCCGCCGATCTTCGTTGCCTGGGAGAACGGCCCCGGAATGGCGAATCCGTCCGACAGGTCGTGCAGGCGAAGATCCGCCTGTACCTGCACGCCGCCGGATTGCCACCATGCGTCGATGCAGCGCGACGCAAACACGATCAGTACCTCGTCGCCGTTCGTCACGGGAAAGGTCAGCGTGCAGCCGCCGCCGCGTGGAAAAATCATCGGCACGTCGACCAGCAGCGGCAGCGTGACCCATGAAGTACTGCCGTCCCGCGCGCGGACCTGGGCCTGGATCGCCGGCTGCGCGGTGCAGGTGACCGCGTTCGCGTCGAAGCTTTCCACGATTGCCGGCAGGGCGGTCCAGATGCCGGTCTGATGACCGGTGAGCGCCGCGAGGAGCGCGTCCTCGAGGCTGGCTGAGCGTTCGGTTTGGAGCATGGGATGGAGAGAAAACAGAGGGTTGCTGTCGTCGGCGCCGAGGTAGGACATTCACCCGCCGTTGCCGGATTTCAATGGCGTAACCCGGCGTATCCCGGCGTAACCCGGCGGATCGCGGGTGCCTGGATTGCCCGTGTTCGAGCGTTAACCCGCCGCGAGAACGGAGCTATCGGGCGGGGCGGACGTATCCACCGCGACGCACGTCAGGTCGGAATACCAGTCGGTTCCGCGGTTATCGCCGGAGTGCTCGCAGACCAGCACGCGATAGAAACCGGCCGCGGTCGTTTTTGCCGTTGTCTTTGGCGTTGCCTTTGCGGTTGACTTCGCCGTTGCCTTTGTCGTTGCTTTTGCGGTTGCGGTTGCCGGTGACGCGCCTGCGGTATTCGACTGCGGCTTCGCCGGAGTAGTGTCGATATCGGCCTGACGGATCTGGACGAGACCCCCGATCCGCACGCGCGGGTTGAGCAGGATCCTGGCCTGCACGCCTTTATCGCTCACGGTCGGCGTACCGATCAGCCCGGCTTCCGGCCACAGTGCGACAGCCTCCCCGGGCAGATAGCCGGTGACCGGCACAAGCACTGCCTCGCCGTTCTGAATGCTCCAGCGAACGTTGTTCTTCGCGGCCCAATCGCGCGCATGATCGCGCACCATGCCGAACATCACCTTGCCGCGCGGGAGTTTCTGCGCCGCAATGGCGTCGATCACCTTCTTGACGTCCCTTGCATGCGGAAGCCCGTCGCTATAGGCGGACGGCAGCGTGATGGCATCGAACTGTTGCGACGGCGTGCTGCCTGCCGCCAGCGTTTTGTTGACCAATCCGAAGTTGTAGAGCTCGTCGCCATCCGCCGCCTCGATTTCGAGAACCGAATCGACGTTCTTCTGCCTGCTGCGATTGATCTGCTTGATCGTGCCTTGAAAGATGATGCCGACGTCGCCGTGCTCGTATCCGGCTTCGAGCACGATCTTCGTGAACTCCCCCTGGATCTTCTGTACCGTCGCCGGCGCGAGGTTGTAGATGGTCACGCTGAACGGATTCGGCGTCTGGGTGTCCGCGTGCCGTATCTTGAAGGTGAAGTGGAACTGCGACAGATCGAGACCCTTCGAGCCGTCGGAGACGATCAGTGTGGCCTTACGGCCAAATAGCATGCTCATGACGTCAGGAAGTAGAGGTGTCCGGTGGACCCGAGGTTGTCGAATGTCGGCACGGCATTGGGATCGTGGTCGGTCTGCGCCACGAGCTTGCCGTTGAATCCCAGATACGCGTACTGCTCCAGCAGATCGATGCCCGTCACCATGGGAATGCTGCCGACCAGCGGATTGCTGCTTGCGTCGGCGATATCGATCATCCATGCGGCGGCCGGGATGTTCCACCGCAAGGTCATCCTGTAGCTCACACCGCTCAGCGAAATGCTGAACGTCTGGGGTTTCGCCGATAGCGGGATTTCATATGCGGTCATGGGAGCGCCGTCGTGTTGATGCTGGTTGTGGGCACGAGAAAAACCGAGCCACCGTCTTCGGGAGACGCGGTGCCGGCAGGGTTCGCCGAGTTGGCCGGATCCGGCATGAAAACGGTTTCCGCCATCGCGATCAGAACCTCACGGCACACGATAGTGAGGATCAGCATGTTCTCGCTCGTCTGATCCGTTGTGACGGCAAGCGACTTGATCATCATGTTCCGGTACGCGCGCTTGCCGGTGTGGATGTCGAACAGCCGTCTTTGTTTCTGAAGATCGAGCACCTTCTGGTACGTGGACATAACGGCCGGCGCCCCCGAACTCAATAGAGTCATAACGCCTGCGCGTGCGCCTGTGCCGGCCTCGACCGCGCCGACCACGGCGCGCGCCGCGGCACTGTGCGCCGTTGCATAGCCGGCAACGGCGCCGACCAGGCTCGTATCGTGAGGACTGTTCGACCACGCTGCCGTGATGGTGACCTGCGCCGGTTGAGCGTATGCGTGATCGGAGATGCTCGCTCCCCACTCGACGGGATGATCGGTGATCTGCATGTCGTCGGAGTGGGATTCTTGCAGCGTCACCTGATCGACGATTTGCACCGTCGGCCGCGTATCGGACGTGAAGAAACCACGTTGGGTTTTGCTGGCGAGGAACCGGACGCCGAGCTGCGTGCCGACATCGAGAAAACCGAGAATGTTCACACGTATGCTCCCGTTAAATTGCGGAAGATGTCCGCGTTCACCCGGCCCTGTTCTCCCGCGACGGCGCGCGCGGTGCCGTGCGGATCCGGCGACCCGTACACGTGTACGTCCGTCTGCTGAGACAGGTTCACGGACCTCGCGACCGATGACGTGGTGTCCGCGCCGAGCCGGGTCGAGTCGAACCTGCCGAGGTAGTTGCCGGTTTCGTCCGGAAGGAAGTTGGCCCATCCTGGACCTTGTGCCGCGATGTCCTTGCCGGGATCGCCGCTGCCCAGGTGGTAGGCGACGAGCGTTCTCTGGAGGTGCCCGCGATATCTGTCCAGCCGGTTGAGCGGACCGGCTGGGCTCGCAGGCAGATCCTTCGATGTTCCGGGGGGCGAGGGTACGGGTTTTTCGGATTGGCGCGCAGGCGCGTCGTCCGATTCGGGCGGTTGAGTCAGATCGGTATTCATCCACTTCCAGGCTGAGCGGATACCTCGTTTGATTCGCCCTGTCACGGAGTTGTCGTTCTGGCTCGGATCGGGCGCATCGTCTTTGCCCTTCTTCGAGTCCGGCGCAAGCAACTTCGCCGCCCAGGAGAAAGCGCCGAAGATCGCGCCGATCACCTTCACCACCTCCCACGCTGATTTAAGGAACGCGTCGGCTTCTTTGGCAAGCGCGCCCCAATTGACCTTGTTGGCCCAATCGGCGACGGCTTCAAGCGCCGTGGCCATTTTCCCCGCGATCTGATCGGCGTGCCCCGACACCCACCGCTCGAAACCCGCTGCGACCTTCTGCAGCACCGGCGCCAGATGCTGCTCGCACACCACCCAGAACAGATTGATGTCGGTGCTGAGATCGCGGATCGTGTTATCGAGCGACGTGCCGGCTTGCGCCGCCTGATCCGGGTTGATGCCGAACGTGTCGAGCTTCGCGCGGTACTTGTCCTGCGAAGCCCGCAGTGTAGGCAGCCCTTTCTCGAGCGGCTCCAAGGTGTCGGGCTCGATTCCAAACTCTTTCGCGTACTTCGCCGCTTTCGCCGGCGGCATGGTCTCGAGCTTGCCGACGAAACCTTCGAACTGTTCGGTCGGACTGTCCCCCTTGACGCCGAGTCGGTCGAGCAGTCCTTTCTTCTTCGGGTCCGTTCGCAACGCGCTCGCGAACCCTTCGAGCGATTTCTGCGCCTGATCCGCCGTCAATCCGATCTGACCCGCCGCGTAGCGGAGCGCCATGATGTTGCCGACGCTTTCGCCCGTGTTCTGCGCGGCGTAGTGCAGACGCTCCATTTCCTCGGCCGTGCTTTTCACACCGGAAATGACCGCGGTCAGCGTGGAAGCGACCGCGGAACCCACGGCCGTGACCGTCGAGATCACACTCTCCATCGAGAGCGTGAACTTGCCCAGGCTGATGTCGTCCTTGACGCCGATGGCGGCCAGGAACTCCAGAAGTAATTCTTCGTTCATCGTCTCTTCTTCTCCAGATAGGCCTGCACGCGTGCCTCGTTTTCGTGTTTGACCGATATGGCGTCGTTCAGGAGCGCCACATCGGCCATGTCGAGCGTGCCGTCGAGCAGGGACTCGTACTTGATGAGCCCTTCCATGACTGGCTGCAGCAGCCAGTCTTCACCATCAGGAAGGGAGACGAAGTCGATTCCTGTCAGGCCGCCGCGCCTGGAGTCGACGGCCCGTCGGGAAAAAAACTGCCGAGGTTCTGTTGAATGACGGCGACCGCCAGCCGCAGCATCGCGGGCAGATCGATGTCCTGAAACAGCAAGCCGCCGTCGCGCACCATCACGCTCTGCCAGCCGTCACCCTGCTGGCGTTGCACGACCATCAGGCAGGTGTCGAGGATGTAGTCCGTGTCGACGTCCGACATCGTCGACAGCGCGCCCGCGATCGGGCTGACCAGATCGACGAGGGCCGTCGTCTTTTCCTGCAGCGCGCTGCCGAGCCCTGCGAGCAGCGGCGCGAGCCGTCGCGCGACGTGGAACTGCTTCTTCGCGTCCAGGCGCCCGATCCGGTAGGACGTGCCGTTGATTTCGACGATTCCGCTCATGTTCAGAGCCCTGCCGCGAGTGAGGGATCGATGATGCCGGCGTTGAAATCCCATTCGATCAGACCCGCTTCCTTCGCGTAGTCGTTCTTCGGGAATCGCGTGAACGCGACCAGCTGACAGGTGTACACGTCGCCGCGCACGGTGTCGGTCGCGGTGAAGACGTTTTGCCCCCAGTTGGCCGGCGACGTGCGCTGGAAGTTGTACATCGCGGAGAGCAACGCGTTGGTCGGCGAGGTCTTCATCAGGCGCAGCGTCAGCTTGCCTGCCTTGCTCGCGGAAAGGCTATGCACGGGTGTGCCGTCCGCACCGGTCTTCATGGTGTCGGCATCCTCGGAGAATTCGATGGTGAAGCCTTCTTCCGCCACACCCGCACCGGCGCCCAGCGAGATCACACCACCGGGGCCATCCAGCGTCGCGTTGAAATTCATGAACGAATAGGTAGTCATGGAAGCTCCTTATTGATTGACGGTGACGGCGATGTCGACCGAATGGATTGCGCCGGCCATCTTGGCGGCGACCTGGAAACTGACTGATTTGCGTGCTGCGCGATCGGCCGGGCTCTGGTTGGCGATCGACGGTGCGTAGACGTAAAAGCCCTTGGGCAGGTAGTCGCCTTCGCTCAGCGTGCCGAAGCCGCCCGATTCCCAGGTGCCCGGCGCGAGAAAACCGTTCGCCACGTACTGCGAGCAGATCTTCTCGATACGCGTGGCGATCATGTGATTGCCGGCATCGGTCTGCGGGATCTTGGTCGTGCTCGTGTAAAGCAGATTGAAGACGCTGTTCTGCACGTCGATCGCGAAGTTGTCCGCGCCGATGATCGAGTCGATGAAATCGCCCGAGCAGCACACGCCCTGTTCGATGATCGCGGTGTCGTTTTCGTATGCGACGAACACGTTGCAGTTGAATGCTTCCAGCGCATTGGCCTGCGTCGTGTTCAGATTCTCCGCGGTGATGCCCGGCTCCTGCTTGAACTTCAGCGTGATCACCGTGTTGTTGGCGGTGTAGTCGGTCGTCATGATCCGCGAGAGCAGCGACGCGACGGCGTAGGCGTTCGAGCTGGAGTACTGCACCGCCGTCTTTTTGTAGCCCAGCCCTTTCAACTGATAGGCGATGTTCGACGTGTCGCCGGCAACCAGCACGGCCGGCTCCTGCGTCGTGACGCCATAGAAGTGACGGGTCGACGCCGCTTCGATATAGGTGGCCACGCTGAGATGGTCCGCATCGACTGCGCTCGGGATTTGCAGCGCGTACCACTGCTGACCGAAGTTCTGGTCGAAGAGCGTCACGGCCGAGACCGCGGTTTCCGCGGCGACGCCGGCCGCAACGTACGCGCCGGACGACGTGGACGTGAGGCCCAGCAATGCGGAGATATCGGTGCCCGTACCCGGCGCCGATGCAAAGCCGACCGACGACGTTGCGCCGGTCGTCGCGCTCGACAATTCGAAGCGGCCGAAGCTCGCGTCCCACACACAGGTCGCCGCGCCGGCGAGCGCGGTCGTGACCGCCGATGCAACGCCGTTCAGATTCGTCACGGCGCTGAGATTGATCGCCGACAGCGTTTTCTGCGTACCGTCGATCGTCACGCTCATGCCGCCGGCCGTGACCGCGGTGAAGTTCGTCAGCGCCGCGTGAGCGGCCGACAGCGTCGCACCGATCAATTGACCCGATGCGGCCGTCTTCGCCCAGCGGCCGACCATGACGGACGTCGGCTGCGGAGATTGCTCGAACCACAGCACGGCGGCTTTGTATTCTTCCGAGTTCGTACCGAAGTCGGCAGCGAGATCGCCGATATCGGCGTACGAGCGCAAACGTGAGTTGAGGTCGATGACGGCAGACGTGCCGAGAATCAGCAACGTCGACGTGTTCTGAGCCTGCGCGGCTTTCTGGGTGAGTGTGATCGCCACATTCACCAGGCGGCTGATCGGCAAAAGATTCGGCATATAGGCACCATGAAAAAAGAAAAAGCCCGCACGCGGCGGGCTGGGGAAAAACAACGGGGATGAAACTACTGCTGAACGACGAAAGGCTGTGTGTCAGGATCGTTATCGATCGATCCGTGGGCGGACAGAATGTTGAGTACCTTGTACGTGCGATGAACCTGGCGGCGCAGACGGAAGGTCAAGTCGTAACGCACCGTCCACTGCTGGGTGGTGAGCGACTGCAGCGCATTCGTCACAATGCTGCCGATATCGACGAGGCCCATGCTGTTCTGCGTCAGCATGTCCTGGTTCTGCGCGACAAAAAGTCCGTCGCCCGTCTGGGACGCGTACTGCATTCCCGCGGGTCCGTAGAAGCTGGCCAGTACCGTCAGGATTTCGTCGCGATAGAACTCGTCGGTACCGTCGTCGTTTCCGGCATGCATGACGGTCGTCGCGAAGTCCTTGTCGATGGCGGTGACGCCGATCGCACACCAATTCTGCGATGGGTCCGGCGTCGGCGGAACGGTTGCGGGCCATTGCGACTGAAACGCGCTGGACGGAAGACCCGTGACGCCTGCAATCAAGCTCTGCAGCATCGCGTCCAACGCGGCATCCTGGAGCGGCAATGAGGCCGCGACCGGCAGGAGATAGGTCAGGGTGGTTGAGTCGTTCGTCATGGGTGGTTGCACCATGTTGTTGGGTCCGGATAACGTAAATGACCGACTGTCTCTACTGACCAGGTCGGATAGCAACTGGGCGTTTTCACAACGTCGAGAACAGGGCTTCGGCGGCGATCCGCGCCACGCTTTGAGCGGGCGTCTCGACCGCCTTGCCCGCGAACATCGCCTCTGCGCGTTCACGCGCCGCACTCCGTACGGGGCGCGATTCGCTGTCTTCCCAGCGTCGCGGCAACTCCGGGAGCGCGCTGTTTCGCACATCGTGCCGGCGTGGCGCCGGCAGGTGGCGATGTTCGCGGGCCTGCTTCGCCGCATAGACTTCCATCGGATCGCGACCGAATGAATGCGACTGGAACGTAATGGATGCCATGGGCGAGTACCAAAAAGAAAAGCCCCGCTTTTTCAGGAGCGGGGCTTTGAATGCAATCATTCACATTTCCAGAAATGATACGGTTTTCTAAGGAAACTGTGAACAGGGAAGATGTGAACGCTACCGGTTCACGCTGTACCGATTCAGAAAATCTTGTGGATGATTTGCATCGACATCGATCGCGTCGCGCGCATCGTTGTCAAATGAAAAAGCCCCGCCGGGTTAGGGGCAGGGCTTCAGATGCAATCGTTCACATTTGCAGAAATGATACGTTTTTCAGGGGTGTTTGTGAACAGGCAAGATGTGAACGACACTGGTTCACTACTATGATTCGATCAGCTCTACTGTATTGTTCGCTCTGACATCGACTGCTTTACGATACGCACGCCATGCCTGTGCGCGAAACTCCCGCATCTCGCGATACCAGAAGGACGTGCTGATGCCCATGCGTTCGGCAATCACCTTGATGTTCCGCACGCGGTGGATGTAGTAGAGATAGAAGATCGTTTTCGCACGCGTCTCTTCCTGCATCAGCACGGACATATTGAACATGCTCTTGTCGGAAGAGAGAATCGCGTCGGGTACCTCGCCGCTCTTGCGCGGCTGCAGGCACGCAAGAATGTTCAGTGGAACCGGCGGCGCGAAAATACGACGCGAGCGGTGCCATTCGGCCCATTCGGTGCAGAAGAGATGCAATGTCTGATTGTCGTCCGTATGTTCTGCCATTCGTTACTCCAAGCCCGTTAGATAAAATTTCAGGTTTGTCTGGTTAGTGGGTACGTTTGGATAAGCGGGTGAATGCGCTCTGACATTCGGTCGCCTGTCTCGTTAGCGGCACGGGAGTATCTGCTCCGTTGCCGGAATCATTTCCAGCGTCGCCAGGTTGATGAAGGTGAAACAGCCATCGCGTAGCCGGCTGGCCGTGTCGATGTGATAGACGTTTCCAAGAACAGTCGCGCAAGCAAGCGGTGTGTGACCGACGATCACGGCGCGGACCTTGCTCACTCCCGATCGGTCGTGCGACTGGACGCGCTTGCGTGACCAGATCGCGGCGTCCGCGATGGAGGCACGCGTTGGCCCCGGCATGTCGCTGTCCAGAAGCGCACTAACGAAGTCAGTCCAGTCTGGAAGCGGGCAATCGGCGTGCACGATTCCGATCGGGCCATCCAGTGTTGCAACCTCGATGGCGATCGGCAGGGTCTTGAATGCGTCGCTGATTCGGCGCTGCACGTCCGGCGTATTGGCGACGTTCCAGCCGCCGCCGTTGCCCACGTAGGTGCCTTTTCCCATCTCGCCGTCGGGCCAGCGGATCGCCATATCTTCGTGATTACCTCGCACGGCGTGAAACCACGTCTTGCCGATCCAGTCGAGTGCGCAATGCGACTCCGGGCCGCGATCCACAAGATCTCCCACGCTGAATAAGCGGTCGACATCTTCGTCGAAGCCGATCTCATCGAGGGCTGCCGCGAGGCGCGAAAACTTGCCGTGGATATCGCCGACGGCGAAGTCGCGGCCCACGATATTTCTCGCGAAACGGTTGACTAGGGTATTCAAGGCGACCTCCTTCTCTTCGTTGATCAGATTGACCTGGCGCTGCACCCGTGAAGAACGTCGTGCCCGTTGCGTTACGCGCGCGATGGAGCCCTCGGTTGGCCGGCGTTTGTGGGTAGTAGCGATACGTATGATGATAGTATCAAACGCTACGCCAAATCAAGAAATGATTGTTCCCGCGTAGCTTGTGCTACGCTATGCGCCATGAACGAGATCGAACTAGCCCGCTTGCGCGTTGACCGGCTGCACGCGGCAATCAGAAAGGTCACTGGCACCCCGGACAAGCCCGAGGGGAACCAGACGCTATTTGGGCGCCTCCTGGAATATAAGGACGGCGCTTTCGTGCGTCAGATGCTTTCCGGTGCGAAACCCGTCACCGAGAAAACCATCCGGAAGATCGAAGCGCTTCCCGGCATGGCGGACTGGTTCGCGGCGCGTGCCGACGTGACGGGCGCCGCGGCGCCTCGCCGGAAAGCGCGTGCCAGCACGGCGGGCGATGGAACGACCGGGAGCGCAAGAGCGGATGTACTTGAGAAATTGCTGCCGGAAGGTAGCGGTAACGTAGTCACCTGGGAAACGCCGGACGATCTCGAGCCTGACGAAGATCGAGTCTGGATCGACCGTTACGACTATCGTTACTCTGCGGGGAATGGCGTGATTCAGTGGGAAGTGAGACAAAAAAAAGCGCTGCCTTTCGACATCGGTTTTTTCAAGGCGCTTGGTGTACGTCCTCAGGATTGCAGGTTGGCGCAGGTCCATGGCCGGAGCATGGAGCCCTATCTGTTTCATCGGGACATGATGATGATCTGCATGGCAAAAAAGCGCGTGCGGGACGGCCTGATCTACGCGGTGACGTTTGAAGACGAACCGCTGGTGAAGCAGATTTTCAAGGAGCCGGAAGGCGCGTTGCGCTTGCACTCCTACAACCCGGAGTTCCCCGACAAGATCATTGCGGCGGATCAGCTGGAAGGCTTGCAGATCGCGGGTGAGGTGGTCTACCGCTCCGGTTCGGGGCTGGCGGGTGGTAATTGAAGCGCGTGCACGCGCGGGTTCCTGCTCCGTTATTACATCCGAGGTAATTGGCGTGTCTCGCGCACGTACCTAATCTTCGGTGGTCGCGCGGTTCATTCCGGACCGCGCTCACTCACCGAGGACACATCATGTCGAGCTTTCAGGTTCACACCATCGACTCCGCGCCGGAACTCTCGAAGCCGGTATTGCGCCAACTCGAAGCCACCTTCGGCTTCATTCCCAACATTGCCGGCAGCATGGCCGGCTCGCCGGTGTTGATCGGCGCGTTTATCGATCTGTTCCGGAAGGTCCATTCGGGGACCTTCACGGAAGCGCAGATCCAGACGCTGTTGCTGACCAATGCGGTGACGAACGCCTGTACGTGGGCGGTGGCATTTCACACCGCACTGGCGCTGCACGAAGGTCTCGCGCCCGCTGACGTCGACGCGATCCGCGCGGGCCGCGAGCCGGCGGATCGCCAGCACGCCGCGTTGTCCCTTCTGGCCAAGACCGCGATCGACAAGCGCGGGCATCTCGACGGGCACGATGTCGATGCATTTCTCGAAGCCGGCTTTCGACGCGATCAGGTTCTCGAATTGCTCGCGGTGACGGCGGCATCGACGATCACGAACTACGTGGGCAGCATCGTGCAGCCGCCGCTGGAAGAACAGTTCCAGGTACATGCGTGGCACGCGTGAGCGTGATGAAGACAGGGAAGGGGGCGTCCGGCGGCGCATAGTATGCTGCCCGGACAGGTTCGCTCGATCGGTGCGGCATGGTGTGATATCCAGCTGCGTCGCACCGATCGCAACGTCACTTCCGTTCCGACTCACGGACAAGAGAACGATGAATTCAGCCAACAAAGCCTCGTCGAACGAACTCGGCGCGCTATTGCGTCATTGGCGCGACATGCGCGGCGTCAGTCAGTTGGACCTGTCGTTCAACGCAGGCGTCTCGCAGCGGCACATCAGTTTTATCGAAAGCGGCCGCAGCGTGCCGAGCCGGCAGATGGTGCTGGACATCGCGCAGACGCTGGACGTTCCGCTGCGCGAACGCAACACGCTGCTGCTGGCCGCGGGCTATGCACCGGTCTATGCCGATACCGCCTGGAATGCCGCGGAAATGCAGAGCGTCACGAAAGCGCTCGACCGCATGCTGCGCCAGCATGAACCGTTTCCGGCCATCGTGATGGATCGCTACTGGAACGTGTTGATGACCAATGCGTCCGCGCCGCGCTTTTTCAACTGCTTTATCGACATGGCGGCGCGCAAAGGGCCGCGCAACATGCTGCATCTGATTTTCGATCCCGACGGAATGCGGCCGTTCGTGGCCGAATGGCAAACGGTGGCGGATAGTTTGATTCAGCGCGTGCACCGCGAGTCGGTGGGGCGGGTGATCGACGACACGACGCGCGAGTTGCTGGATGCGTTGCGGGCTTATCCGGATGTTGCGGTCGATCTGTCATCCGGCAGGGCGTCGAACACCGATCCGGCGTCGACGTCCATGCCGGTGATACCCATCGGCTTCATCAAAAACGGTCGCGTGCTGAAGTACTTCTCGATGGTCGCGAGCGTCGGCACGCCGCAAACCATCGCCGCGCAGGAACTGCGAATCGAATGCATGTTCCCGGCGGACGACGAAACGGAAGCACTGCATCTTGAGATGCTAGGCGAGCGCGCGAGTTAGCAGCGTGTCGGCGTGTCGGCGTGGCGCGAGTTCGAGCACGCTCGCCATCGTCCCGCCCGCCAGCGATCAGAACTTGTGCCGCAACCCGATGCTGACGATCGTCTGCGACTGCGCCGCCGACGAATGGCCATTACCCTTGTCGCTGACCGACGCGCTGGCCGCGACCGGATTGCCGAGCGCATCCAGCGTGCCGCCGGACGCGTGCTGATAGCCGCCCATCAAATACACCGTCGATCGTTTCGACAGGTTGTACTGCGCGCCAAGTGTGACGTTGTGATATTGCGCGCGCTCATCCACGCCATTCACCTCGCCGCCACGCGTGTAGCTGTAACCCGCGAACAATTGCACGGCCGGCTGGATCGTCCATTGACCGAACACGCCCGCGACGTTGAACGTCGCATGACCCTTGAACAGCGAGTCGGCGCCTGAACGGTATTGCACATTGCTGTAGTTCACACCGACGAGCGCCGGTCCGAAATCGTAAGTCGCGCCGGTCGCGATGATCTGTTGCGATTGCGCGCTCGCGTAGCCTTCGTTGATCGACGAATTGAACAGACCGTCGTCGGTGCCGTTCCATTTGCCGGAGGTGCTGTCGTTCGGACCGGTCTTGCTGTTGTCCGAGCGTTCGTAGCCGACGCCTACGTGCAGCGGGCCATTGCCGTACGCGGCGCCCACGCTCCACGTGTTCTGCTGCTTCAGGCTGCCGGGTTGACCGCCGAAGCCGTACAGCGCGCCGAACGTGAAGCCCGCATGGTTCGCGCTCGTGTACTTGATCGAATTGTTGACGCGCGCGGTCTGATCGAGATCGTCGATATCGCCCGGATGCGCGCCGAAGCCGCCGACCAGTGCGACCGGCGCGACCGGCGCCACGAAATCGTTCAGCGACGTGTACTGACGGCCCAGGGTGATCGTGCCGTACTGCTGGCTGCCGATGCCGACGAACGCCTGACGTCCGAACAGTCCGCCGTTCTGACCGGGCTTGCCGTTCGTGATGTCGAAGCCGTCTTCCAGCTGGAACAGCGCGCGCCAGCCGCCGCCAAGGTCGTCTTGCCCCTTGATGCCCCAACGGCTACCGGACAGATTGCCGCTCGTGGCTGCGAGGTTCGAATGGCTGCCGTAGTGGCCGGTCGTGCCGGTGCGTTCGCTGCTGCGGTATGAGATGCCCGCATCGACGATGCCGTACAGCGTGACGGAACTCTGCGCGGACGCGATGCCGGCGAAGGACAACAACAGGGGAGCGGCAAACCAGTGCTTTTTCATCGTAGTCATAGTTCGGGTGGAACGTTTTTATCGAGCCGTCTAAATGGCGGACTCTCTTTTGTCCGTGCACGCGGGTTCCGCTCCGTCCGGCGTTTGCACGACGTCGGGAGCGGATCGCGTGAAGCGGGGAAAGGGGGAAGGGGAAACGTGGAAGCGGATATCGAGGCTTAGCGACCCAGCGAAGCGCCGGGCGGCAAGTCCGGGGCGCGTACCGTGACCGTCTTGCGGACCCTGGCCACATCGGACGCGCTGACGGTCGAGCCGGTATTGCCCCAGCTCGTGCGCACGAAGTTCGTCACGTCGGCGACTTCCTGATCGTTCAGGCGCCAGCCGAACGGCGGCATCGTGAACGAAGACGGCGCGGTCTTCGTGCCTTCGAGCGTGCCGCCTGTCAGCAGCACGTGAATCAATGAGGTCGCGTCCTTGCCCTGCACGACGGGGTTTCCGCCGAGCGCCGGGAACACGCGGTTGTAGCCGCGCCCGTCGCTGCGGTGACAGGCCATGCAGTTGTCGCGATAGACGGCCGCGCCGGTTGCGCTTGCGTCTCCGCCGCGCAACGCGTGGGCGGCGGTGTCGTCGTACGCGTACGGCGTTTCCCTGGCGTCGTTCGACGGCAGCGTCTTCAGGTAGCGTGCCATCGCGGTCAGATCCGCGTCGCTCATGTGCTGCATGCTGTGCTGCACGACGTCCGTCATGCCGCCGAATGCCGCGCTGTGCTGCGTGCGGCCGGTCTTCAGAAACTGCACGATGTCGGCTTCGCTCCATGCGCCGATGCCGGTGCGCGGATTGCCGCGCAAGCTCGACGGTACCCAGCCGTCGATCGGCGCACCGCCCGAGAGGAACCCGGTGCCGTCGAGGTCGGTCAGCGAACGCTCCTGCATTGTTACGGCGCGCGGCGTATGACATGCGCCGCAATGGCCGAGGCCTTGCACGAGATACGCACCGCGCGCGATCACGGGGTCGGCGTAATGCCGCGCCTCGAACGCGACGGGTTCAGGCGCGAACAGATGACGCCAGATGCCGAGTGGCCAGCGCATCGACAGCGGCCAGACGATATCGACGGGACGGTTCGACTGCGTGACTGGCGCGACGCCCTGCGCGAAGTACGCGTACAGCGCGTGCATGTCGTCTTCGCTCAGGCGCGCATACGACGGGAACGGCATCGCCGGATAGAGCGTGTCGCCGTTCGGCTTCACGCCCGCACGCACCGCGCGGTCGAACTGCGCGAAGGTCCACGACCCGATGCCGGTGTCGCGGTCCGGCGTGATGTTGGTGGAGTAGATCGCACCGATCGGCGTGTCGAATTTGAGGCCGCCCGCGAAGGGCTTGCCGGCGGGCGTCGAGTGACAGGCGATGCAATCGCCGGCACGCGCGAGGTATTCGCCGTGGGCGATTTGTGTCTGCGCTTGAGTTTGCGTTTGCGCCTGCGTTTGAGTTTGCGTCTGCGTCCGCACTGCGTTGTCTTGCGTTGCCGCTTGCGCGGCGAACGATGCGCTCATCGCAGCCGCCGCGCAAAGCGACGCCATGCCCGCCCGTTTGACCGCCCGCGCGGCGCGCTGGAAATCGATTTTCTTGTTCATGCGCTCACCAGCGGCCCGGGGTTCTTCAGATATTGCGTGCGGATCGCCTTCGCGGACCAGTAGGCCAGCGCGGCGACGAGGCCGGTCGGGTTGTAGCCGATGCCTTGCGGAAAGGCCGACGCGCCCATCACGAACACGTTGTGCACGTCCCAGCTCTGCAGATAGCGGTTCAACACGCTGGTCTTCGGATCGGTGCCCATCACCGCGCCGCCGACAAGATGCGTGGTTTGATAACGGCGCGAATCGAAGTGCGCGCCGAATTCGCGCGTGTAGACGTTGATCGATTTCGGTCCCATCTGCTGCGCGATCTTCTGCATTTGACCGGTGACGTAGCGGGCCATCTTGATGTCGTTGTCTTTCCAGTCGAATGTCATGCGCAGCAGCGGCTGCCCGTACGAATCGCGATAGGTCGGATCGAGGTCGAGGAACACGTCGCGATACGACATGTTGGAACCGTGCGCGTCCATCGACAGGGTGTGCGCGTAATGGTCCTTGACGGACTTCTTCCAGTCGGCGCCCCAGTTTGGCGTACCCGCGGGCGTTGCGATGCCGCTGATCGGCTTGGTGCCCGCCTGATTCACCCACAATGGCGAACCGCCGACGAAACCCAGCGGACCGTGATCGAAATTGTCGGCGTTGAAGTCGTCGACCGCGACGCCGTTTCCGCCCGCGCCGATGAACGGATTGGTGAACGTGTCCTTGTCGAAGAACGCGGTGATGGTCGACAGGTTCTGATACGCGAAATTGCGGCCCACCACGCCTTCGCCGGAAACGGGATCGTACGGCTTGCCGATGCCCGACAGCAGGAGCAGGTGCACGTTGTGATACTGGAACGCCGCGACGATCACGAGATCGGCGGGCTGGAACACTTCGTTGCCTGCCGGGTCGACATAGGTCACGCCTTTCGCGCGCTTTTTCGTATCGTCGAGATCGACGCGCAGCACGTGGCAACGCGAGCGCAGTTCGAAGTTCGGCAGCGGTTTGAGCGCGGGCAGGATGTTCAGGTTTGGCGAGGCCTTCGAGTACATGTAGCACGCGTAGCCGCTGCAGAAGCCGCAGAAATTGCACGGGCCCATCTGCACGCCATACGGATTCGTGTACGGGCCCGAGGTGTTCGCGGACGGCAAACGGTACGGATGCAGCCCGAGTTCACGCGCGGCCTTGCCGAAGCGTTCGGCGGAATAGGTGTTCAGCTGCGCGGCGAGCGGGAAGTTGTCGCTGCGCGGCGCTTCGAATACGTTACCGTCGCCGACCACTTTGCCGTTGACCTTGTAAGCCTGCCCCGAGGTACCGAATACCTTTTCGGCGAAGTCGAAATGCGGTTCCAGTTCATCGTAGCTGACGCCGTAATCCTGGATCGTCATGCCTTCCGGAATGAAGCGCTTGCCGTAGCGTTCTTCGTAATGGCTGCGCAGGCGGAGTTCTTCCGGCGTGATGCGAAAGTGCACGCCCGACCAGTGCAGACCCGCGCCACCGACGCCTTCGCCCGGCAGAAACGCCGCGAGTTGCCGGTACGGCAGCGCGGTTTCGGCGATGTTGTGACGGATCGACACGGTGGTCTTCGACAGGTCGAGGAACAGTTTCTTGCGGACGTTGTAGGTCAGTTCGTCGATCGTGTTCGGGTACGCGCCATCCGGATAGGTGTCGCGATACTCGCCGCGTTCGAGCGCGACCACGTTCAGGCCGGCCTCGGTGAGTTCCTTCGCGAGGATCGCACCGGTCCAGCCGAAGCCGACGATGACCGCGTCGACGTGCGGTTTGGTTTGCGTGGACATCAGGTACGTTTTCCTTCGATCGACACGGGGCCGTACGGATACGCCGCGCCGTTCTGATTGACGAAGTCCATGAAATCGGCGCGCGCGCCGGGAAAGCCGATCATCTTCCAGGCGGCCATGTCGCGATTGCCGCCGTGAATGGGGTCGCAGAAATAGCCTTCGCGCGTGTTCTGCAGGAGCTGGGCGAAGAAGGTGGCGGCGGGCACATCGGCCAGGTCGACCTTGCCTTTTTCGAGCGCGGCGAGGACGGTGTCGCGGATCGGCGCGTCGAGCGCATCGAAGCTGCGTGCGTAGGTCTTCGTGCAGAAAGCGTTCACGGCTGCGATGCCGAGACGATAGAGATCGCGCGGCACGAGCTTGAGTTGATAGCCGAGTTCGGGTGCGCCCTGGGCGAACGGACCTTGCATGTACCACAGCGCGCCGTGTGCGTACGGCGTGTCCATCTGACGATCAATGAATTCGGGCACGCCGGCTTCCAGCGCGCCGGGGCCTTCGGCGTCCGACGGGATCAGCCGATCCACGGCGGCCTGCAGGAAGGCCCATTCCCTGGCGTCGAAAAATTTCGGCTTGTAGTCCGCGGCGGTCGATGAGGACGTTTGCGTGGCAGCGGATGGCGTGGCACCGGCCGCCGACGTTGCGGTGGGATGCCGGTCGTCGCAGGCGGCGAGCGTGCCGGCCGGAACCAGTGCGATCGCCGTGCGCAGAAAACCGCGCCGCGAGCTGAGAGGGGATTGAGACATGTTGTTCTAGTCACCAGAGGGCAGCGCGTGATTGCGCTGCCAAGCAGTCTTTGGGAATCGCCGGCATGTTATATGGAACCGGTTCCAAAGTCTTTCTGGAATTTTACAACAAGCTGTTTCCGGAAGTGGGGGAATGAGGGTGAGGAGGGGTAAAAGTTTTTTAAATCAGTTACTTATAGTCGATGGCTCGTTATTTTTCGACCGTCCCCCCAAACCGCAATTGCGCCTTGAGGTACTGCAAAAACGCCTGCAACTTCGGCGAGGGAACGCGCTCCTGCGGAAACAACGCATTCAGATCCTGCTGCGGCCCAATCCAGCCAGGCAATACCCCGACCAGACGGCCGGCTTCCACTTCCGGCGCCATGCTGGCATCCATCGCCAGCAGCAAGCCTTGACCGGCGCGCGCGGCATCGAGTACGAGCACGGGGTCGCTGGCGACGATCACCGGCTCCACCGCATAGTGCACCGGCTTCCGTCCGGTCCTGCGCAACGGCCACGTGTAGCCGCTGTCTCGACGTGCCTGATGAAGCGCGAGCGTCGGCAATTGATGGAGTTCATCGGGACTGGCCGGCGCGCCGTGCCGTTCGACATAAGCGGGACTCGCATAGATCGACGTCGAAAAACTGCCGAGCCGCCGCGCGACCAGACTCGAATCGGGTAGGGTGCCGAGGCGTAACGCGACGTCGACATCGTCGTCGAAAAGATCGAGCGGCACGTGCGTGGCAAGAATATCGAGGCGCACGTCCGGATAGCGCGTGCAGAACCCCGCGATCAATGGCGCTATCCACGTCGCGCCGAACGAATAAGGCAGCGTGATTCTCAGCCAGCCGCCGGGTGTGCCGCGAATCCGCTGAACCGCGCTTTCCGCGTCGTCGAGTTGCTTCGCGATACCGCGGCACTGTTCGAAATAGGCGGTACCCGCTTCGGTGAGCCGCAGCTTGCGCGTGGTTCGATGCAGCAGACGCGAGCCGAGATGCGCTTCCAGTTCCCGCACGCGACGGCTGACCGTCGTCTTCGGCATCTGCAACGCGAGTGCCGCGGCGGTAAAGCTGCCCGCCTGCACGACGCGAAGAAACACGAGCGTGTCGTTGAGGTCTCTGGCCATTGACGCGTGCATCCGACTGAACGTTGTTGAGGAAACGAGCCTAGCACAGCCATTGTTCCGTGGATGGCTCAATCCTTGCCACCTTGATGGACTAATCGGCGCGGCATCGGTGCACTACCTTTTGGCCTCCAACACGGAGGTGAAAATGAATCTCAGCGAATACGCCCGTCACGATGCAATCGGACTCGCCGCGCGAGTGGCCGCGCGCGAAATCACATCAGCCGAACTCGCCGAGCTCGCGCGCGCCGCGATCGAAGCAGTGAATCCCGAGATCAACGCAGTCATCGAGCACTGGCCTGCCAGCGAAAGCGGCGGCCATGCGGACGCCGGTACCCGTCCGCTCGCCGGAGTGCCGTTTCTGATCAAGGATCTCGCGGTGACGATGAAAGGCAAACGCGTGGAGTTCGGCAGCCGTCTGGCTCGCGGCGTCACGGCCGACGAAGATTCATGGCTCATGGCGCGATTTCGCGCGGCGGGCCTCGTCACGATTGGCCGGACCACGACGCCGGAAATGGCCTTCAGCACGACCACGGAGTCTGTCCTCGAAGGCGCGACGCGCAACCCCTGGCAACCAGGCTTGAGCGCCGGCGGCTCGAGCGGCGGCGCGGCCGCGGCCGTGGCCGCGGGCATCGTTCCGATCGCGCATGCCACGGATGCGGCCGGTTCGATTCGTGTGCCTGCTGCATCGAATGGTTTGTTCGGACTCAAACCGACGCGCGGACGCAGCTCGAACGGGCCGGCGCTCGATGAAGTCTTCGCGGGCTTCGGCGTGCAACTGGGCGTGAGCCGGAGCGTGCGGGACAGCGCCGCGTTGCTCGACGCGATCCACGGGCGCGCGATCGGCGAACCGTACTTCACGCCCGCGCCGGAACGTAGCTTTCTGTCCGAGGTCGGCCGCGAACCCGGCAAGCTGAAGATCGGCATGATGATCGATCCGTGGAGTGTGGATCGAACCGCCCCCGCGGTTGCAGCGGAGGTTGTGTCCACGGCAAGGCTCCTCGAAGATCTCGGCCACACGATTCACGAAGTCAAACCGCCGCTCGGTGTGTCGTGGGATGCCTTCGTTCAGATGAACGCGACAATCTGGACGGCGACACTCGTCGGCTGGATCGATGGCTTGGCGGCCGCAACAGGGCGGCCCGTTGACGCGACGACACTGGAGCCCACCACGCTGGCGTGCTATCGCCACGGTCAGGAGGAAAAGGCGTCCGCGTTCGCGGCCGCGCTGGCGATGCGCAACACGGTGACGCGCGCAATCGGCCACTGGTTCGAGTCGCTCGACGTGCTGCTCACGCCGACGCTGCCGCACATGCCGCCTGCTATTGGCGCCTATGGCAGCGGCGCGGAATCGATGAACGGTCTCGAATGGACGCAACACGTCTTTCGACATGCGCCTTTTACGCCGCCGTTCAATGTGGCAGGCGTCCCCGCGATGTCGGTGCCGCTGGCGTGCCACCGCGAAACCGGTCTGCCGATCGGGATGCAGTTCGCGGCCGGATTCGCGAGAGAGGACACGTTGTTGCGGCTTGCCGGACAGCTCGAACGATCGCGGCCCTGGCGGGATCGGCGGCCGGTGGTTTGGGCGGGCAGTGCGCGTGATGGCGCGCGATCGTAAACGGTCCTTGCCGTGCGGCGAACAAGGACCGTTCGCAGGCGATCAGCTTTATCGCTTATCGCTGCACGGTAACGGGCGGCATCCTGAACGTCCCGCTCAGCACGCTGCCCGCCGGTTCGTACGCACGGGCGAACAGGGTGAATGCGCGGCCGTCGGCCGGCGTCGGTAACCAATTGGCCGCCTGTGCATTCGCGGGTCGTTGCGGCTGCAACCAGATGTCGATGCTGCCGTCGTCATTCACCCTCAACCCGGGCGTGCGGCTGCTGATCTGATAGCGATCGATGGGATTGGCGGCGAGGAACTGTCCGTCCTTATCGACCGCGTACAGCGACACCGACCAGAACGCGCGCGCGGGAATGCCCCCCGGCGGCAGATGGAGCCGATATCGCCGGCTGCCGAGCAAAGGTGTGGCGTCGGCGTCCCGGAAGGTGATCCAGTAGTTCGCCTCTTCGCGGCTCACGCCCAGCATGCCCATGCCC
Organism: Paraburkholderia sp. D15; assembly: GCF_029910215.1. Classification (NCBI taxonomy): domain Bacteria; kingdom Pseudomonadati; phylum Pseudomonadota; class Betaproteobacteria; order Burkholderiales; family Burkholderiaceae; genus Paraburkholderia; species Paraburkholderia sp. D15. The sequence goes on from NZ_CP110396.1 coordinate 2,586,857, forward strand.
ATCGCCAGCGCGAGTGCCCGCAAGTCGTAGTCGCGTTGTTCGTCGGTGCCGAGTTTCGAGCCGGGCGGGTTGTAGTCGATCCAGCCATGCGCGCGGGCGGCGGCAAGGTAGGTGGTCAGGAATGCCTGTTCGAGCTGCGGATAACGCGCTGTCCACGCGGCCTGAATGTCGGCGGGCAAGCGGTCCCACGAGCATTGAGCGCCGCAGATGCCGACGCGGCGATATTGCTCGACGAGCGCGCGGTCTCTCGCCGGCGGCGGATCGAGCGTCAGCATCTGATTGACGACCGCCAGGAAGTCCTGCGGTGTATCGGCCGATGGTCGGATACGCGGCGGTGCGTCGATCGTCTGTCCCGACGCGACGGATTGGTTGGGCGTGAGGGGCGTGATCCGGAAACCGTCCTGAATGGCGTTGGCCGCCGGGACATCGGCGGGGCCGTCGACCTGGACGCGCAGATTGACGTAGAGGTCGTTGGTCGGCGCGCGCACTAGTTGCACGCCGGCAGGCGGCGTACCTTTCCACTCCGGACCGACGACGTAATACCGTTGCGGCGCGGTACCGGTCGTGCGATGCCCGGCGTAGAAGAACGTGTTCGAATAGAAGTCGATCAGCGTCAGCACGTAGTATCGCGAGCCCGTGTCCGGCGTATCGAGTGTCACGGGACCATGGGAGAGATCGATCCACGCGGTCGAATACAAGGCGTCGACGATGGGAGAATTGGCCCAGCGGTCGTCGGGCGTGGCAATTTGCCGGGCATGCGCAAAGCGGTTGAGCGTGGTGCTGGTTCGCGCGTCGGGGGTATCGAGCGCGGTCCAGCGGTACTGCGATAGTTTGAAAAGGGGAAACGCGTAGTTGTAGGCCGCGCCGATCAGCTTGTCGGTTGGATGGGGTGTGGCTTGCTGCGCGGATACCGGTGCCGGCGAAGCAACCGCGGCCGCCAGGGTCAGCGCGGTGACCGCTTGTGAGATCCACGTGAAAGTGCGTCTGCTTCCATCTTGGCGCACGCCCGTTCTGGTGTGAGCGCTTGTGAATCGATGCAACGTCATCCAACCCTCCCGTGATGCGGTTGCCGAACTGAGGTGAGGCACCGTGCTTGATCGGACGGAGCCGTGGTGGCCACGAAGATAGGCGTGTCGTCGTGACGGGGAATCGTCCAAATGGACGTCGCGCGCAAGAATGGGCCAGGCCGGAGGTCAACGCGATGGTAACGACGGCCGTGAGTCGCGCGCCTGCTAGACTTGCCCGCTTCGCGCGCTTTGTGGCGCCAGGTTATCCAATCATGAAAAGCAACGCCAAAGGCGGTCTCGTCTACTCGACCGAGGGCGGCCGCATGTGCCCCGAATGCCGGCAACCGCTTGGCAATTGCGTCTGTAAAAAAGCAGCCGCTGTGTTGCCCTCGGGCGACGGCATCGCGCGCGTCTCCCGCGAAACCAAGGGCCGCGGGGGCAAAAGCGTGACCGTCGTCAAGGGACTCGCGCTCGATCCGCTTGCGCTTGCATCGCTGGGCAAACAATTACGAAAAGCTTGCGGCTCCGGCGGAACGGTCAAGGATGGCGTGATCGAAATACAGGGTGATCACGGCGAGCGCGTCGTCGAAACGCTCAAGAAACTCGGGCATGGCGCCAAACGGGCCGGCGGCTGATTAGCCGGTCCTGCGCGAATCGTTCCGCTGAAACGGCCGTCATCTCTACATAAAAAGATACCTTGCATTAAACGATACCGGCTGCTAGATTACCCATCAACGCAGCGGTAAGAGGGCCAAAATCTCTCCAGCACCAGTGCATAACAAGGTACCGTGCAAAACCCGTCACACAACGGCTCAGAATGAAAACTCAGCTCAAGAAAGGCACGCTCGACATGTGCGTGCTCGCGGTCCTCGCCGGCGGAGATAGCTATGCGTACGAGATCGTTTCAACGCTATCGGAAACCATGGAGATCAGCGAAGGCACCATTTATCCGCTGATGCGCCGGCTCCAGGCGGAGTCGTGGGTCAGCACGTATTTCGTCGAATCCAGTTCCGGTCCGCCGCGCAAGTACTACAAGCTGACGGCCGCGGGCCGCGCGAGTCTCGCGGAAATGCAGGACGAGTGGCGTAGTTTTGTCGATGAGGTCAACGGTGTGCTGGATTTATCCGGCACGCGCTAAGGAACAGGGGAGCAGGCATGACGCAGGAAGAATTCATCCAGACACTCCGTTATGAACTGCGGAGTCTGCCGAAGCACACGGTCGACGAAATCGTCGCCGACTACCACGAGTACTTCGGCGACGCGCTCGCCGCCGGCCGCAGCGAAGCGGAGGTCGTCGCCGCGCTCGGCGACCCGGTCAAGCTGGCGCGCGAGCTCAAGGCGCAGGCCACGCTGCGTCAATGGGAGGCACGGCGTTCGTTCGGCAATCTGGCGCGAGTCATCGTGTCGATCGCGGGGCTCGGCCTGTTGCAGTTGATCCTGCTGATCCCGTTCATGTTCTATCTGTTGATGCTGACGATAGGTTACGTGGTATCCAGCGTATTGACGCTCGTCGGACTCGTGACGGTGATTGCGCTGGGTAGTCATCATCTGTTCGGGTGGCCACCGTCGCATTCGGTGCCGTTCAGCTTCGCGTCCCATGAGGCAGATGCCGATCGTAACGTTGCGGCTAATCCTGGTGGAGATGCATCGGCCGCAGCCGTTAGCTCGGGCGCGTCGTCCGTATCCGACGACGACGCGCGTCTGGCGAAAATCGACATGAAGATCTTCAAGGTAACCGGCGATCGCTTCTATCTGTTGCCCGATGCCGGTTCGCGTATCTCGGTGGTGACGCTCGCGGGCCCCGTGGTGATCAAGAACCACGACGGCAAGTTGAAGATCGATGCGGTAGGCGGTGGCCGCGAATTGTTCAGAACCGAAACGGATGGCACATGGTCGATCGCGCGCGCCGACGTCGTCGCGCTCGATCTGAAGGATGCGGAAGGCGACCGCGTTTCGGTCGCTCGCGTGGGTACCGATCCGAAGGCCATGGCGTGGGACGTGTCGAACCATGGCGATCATTTTTCATTCGTGCAAGGCGCAAGCGGGCGGCCGCAAAGTCTGTCGATACATAGCGGCTCGGATTCGGTCGACATCGACGGCGATCGTGTTGCGATCAGAAACGGCGGCCAGCACGTGATGATTTTCGGACCGCATAAGTCGCGCCTCGGCGTGATGATCTACGGCTTCGTGATCCTGCTGACCGGCGTGATCGGGTTGTGTCTGTGCGTGTGGCTGACGCGCATGACGTGGCGCGCACTGGCCCGTTACGTTCAGCGGCAACTCGAACATATCGCCGCGCGTCTGGAAAACGGGCACGTGGCCTGATTCGGGCGATAGCGGCGATCGATGGCGGCGAACTCTTCCTGCACAAAGGAAATGGTCATGAAAATGCACTATTCGAGCGATCCGGTAGTAGCGGACGGCGCACGTATCGAACGGGAATGGCGTCTGCCGGGCGCGCGACTCGTCGACGTTTCGAGTGTCGTGAACTGGTTCGCGGAAGGGCTGCAGATCGCGAGTGCAAAGCCGCTGTTGTGGCTCGCCGTGATCCTGATACGCGCTGACGTCGCGACCTTGCTCGCGTACGCACGGTCGTTGTCGTTACTGGCCGTGCTCGTCACGCCGTTCGCCATGGCCGTGGCCTTGCTGATGCAGGAACGAGCGAGCCGGGGCGGGCGCTGGTCTGTCCGTGACGTGATCGGTGCGGTGCATGCGCAGCGCAACGCGCTGCTGACGATCGGACTGTGCTGCGTGGCGGTCACCTACGTGGGCCACGTGATATCGCTTGCGGCATTTCATGTGAGCATGACGACATACGTCGCGCCGAACGGCGTTCATGCGCTGACGTTCGCTTATGCGACGCACGCCGATGCCAATAATCCTCTGGAACCGCTGGTCGATCTGTTGCTGCGCGTGTTGCCGGTTTCGTTGATGTGGTTTGCGCCGGCGCTGGTCGTGTTGAACAAGGCGTCCGCGTTCGACGCGATGACGGCGAGCGTGCGAGCCGTCGCCCGCAACTGGCAGGTGGCCTGCCTGTATGTCGTGGTCGTGGTGAGCGTCATGCTGCTCGCTTCGTTCACGCCCTTGATCGTGCGGGCGCTCGTGCTGACGCCCCTCGCCAGCGCGCTGATCGTGATGTCGCTGTACGGTAGCTATCGGGATGTGTTTGGCGGGCGGTAAAGTAGTGGCGTCATTGCCGAGCGAGAGCACATGCATGGACCCCAGACCGTCATCTGATGCGCCGCCGCAATCCGTTGAGCGACCGGTGCTCGTCTGGGATTGGCCCACACGTCTCTTCCACTGGTCGGTCGTACTGCTGGTGCTCGGCGCGTATATCACCATCAAGCTGAACTGGATGGACTGGCACGTCCGCATCGGCGAAACGCTGCTGGCGTTAGTACTTTTTCGCCTGTTCTGGGGATGTGCCGGCAGCGAGACGGCGCGCTTCCGGCACTTTCTGAAATCGCCCGCTGCGGCGTTGCACCATCTGCGTGATCTGTTCCGGCGCGAACCCGACGTGCAGGTCGGCCATAATCCCGCCGGCGGCTGGATGGTGGTTCTCCTGCTCGCTTTGCTCCTGACCGAAACGCTCAGCGGTCTTTACGTCTATAACGACGTCGCCGACGTCGGTCCACTTTCCGCGTGGATGCCGGCGGTCATCGCCAATGCGATCGAGACGTTACATGGCGTCGGATGGGACGCGTTGGTGGTAGCGGTGATCCTGCATCTGTCGGCCATTGTGCTTTACGCGCTCGCCAAGGGGCACAACCTGCTGCGGCCCATGCTGACCGGCCGCAAACCGCTGCCTATGCAGCTACAGCCGCCGCGCGTGGGATCGTCGATACGCGCGCTTTGTCTCCTGGTGATCGCGTCAGCGATCGTCGTTGCGTTGGCAACTTACCTCTGATTCCCGGCGCGGCGATTGCACGCGAGCGCTGTCCGCGCATCGCGAGGCGGGCACACGCCCGGAAAGCTTCCAGTAAGCCTTGCCAAACTCCCCGCAGCGCATTTTGTCGAGGCTACGATATTGCTTGAATTCCGGCAGTAAGCTTGCCTCACAAAAGCGAGCCCGCATTTCCTCGACCCTATAAGCCCGCAGCGAGCCCCAAACGAGCCCCAAGGAGATGACAGATGGACATCCGCAATCCTTCCCCCGGCCTGTACAACGACGATCTCGCGCCGGCCAGGGACCGTCGCTGGGGCGCCTTCAGCATCTTCAACGTGTGGACTTCCGACGTCCATAGCCTGTGGGGCTACTACCTCGCCGCGAGCCTGTTCCTGCTGTGCGGCAGCTTCGTCAATTTCATCCTGGCAATTGGGCTCAGTTCGCTGGTGATCTTTGCGCTGATGAACCTGATCGGCTACGCGGGCGAGAGGACCGGTGTGCCTTATCCGGTTCTTGCCCGCGCGTCGTTCGGGGTGTGGGGCGCCAATCTCGCGGCGCTCGTGCGGGCGATCGTCGCGTGCTTCTGGTACGGCGCGCAGACGGCCGCCGCGTCGGGGGCGCTGGTCGCGCTGCTGATCCGCAACGACAGCCTGCTGCAATTCGACAAAAGCACGCACTGGCTGGGCCATTCGGCGCTTCAGGTGATCTGCTACGTGATCATCTGGGCGCTGCAACTGCTGATCATCCAGAAGGGGATGGAGACGGTGCGCCGCTTTCAGGACTGGGCCGGCCCGGCCGTGTGGATCGCGATGCTGCTGCTCGCGATAGGACTGTGCGTGAAGGCCGGTGGTTTTTCTTTCAGCAGCGGCATTCCGGTCAACCTGCTGCTCGATAAAACCAGGGATGTGGGCGTGAGCGGCGATCCGGGTTCGTTCTGGGCGCTGATGGCCGTCGGCGCAACCTGGATCACCTATTTCGCGGCGCTCTATCTCAACTTCTGCGACTTCTCCCGCTACGCAAAGAATCGCGATGCGGTGAAAAAGGGCAACCTGTGGGGATTGCCGGTCAACCTGATCGCGTTCTCGCTGGTCGCCGGCATCACGACCATCGCCGCCTTCAAGGTGTATGGCGAAGTGCTGCTGCATCCCGAACAGATTTCGGCGAAGTTCGACAGTTGGGTGCTGGCGCTGATCGCGGCGCTCACGTTCGCGGTCGCCACGCTCGGCATCAACGTGGTGGCGAATTTCGTCTCGGCTGCGTTCGATATCTCCAACGTCTTCCCGAAACGGATCAGCTTCAAGAAGGGCGGCTACATCGCTGCGACGATCGCGCTCGTGCTTTATCCGTTCGCGCCGTGGGAAGGCAATGCCGCGCATTTCGTCAATGCGATCGGCGCGACCATGGGGCCGTTGCTCGGGATCATTCTCGTCGACTACTACCTCGTCGCGAAAGGCCAGATCAATGTCGCCGCGCTTTACGACGAGCATGGCGAATATCGTTATGAAGGCGGCTGGAACCTCAATGCAGTGTTATCGGCGGCGGTCGGCAGCGTGTTCTCGACGTTCCTGCCCAACTTCACCGAACTGCTGCCGCCCTGGTGGAATACGTACGGATGGTTCTTCGGTGTGGCGATCGGCGGCGGCATGTATCTGATCATGGCGATGCTGCGACCGCGTGCCGCGATTACGCCGACGCGCGTTTGACCGGAGCCCCTTGCGCAACGAAAAAATCAGGCAACAATGCCAATGGATGACGCTCCGCGGTCATGCTAGGATTTCCGCAAACAACTCCGGAGACAGCTATGCCGTTCATCTGTGAAAACATTGAATGTCGCGCCGTACTCGCGCGCGGGCAGGTTCGGTCGGTTCGCGAGGAGGACGGGTGGTGCTTCTACTGCCCAGACTGCAAGGCAAGGAATGCGCTGACCGACGTCGGCGCGCCGGGCGGTCAAGTCGAGTTGATGCAGCCGGAGCGTTCCGGTCTTCCGCATAAGATCATCGCCAGCGCACGGCCCTTGCAGGAGGGCGGCTATGCCGCGCAGTTGCGCGTGCAGCGGGCGTTAGGCATCAAAGGCACGTACGCCGTCGAGGAGCATTGGGACGAGTTGGGCGTCTTCGTCAACGCGCAGGAGGCGGTGGCGCATGCAAAGACCGTTGCGGCGGATTTGCTGCAGCGCAAAGCCTGATTTCCATTCCGCCGCATCGCACGCTGCAGCCCTGTCTGTGCATCACATTCGCGAGGAGCACGTCCGATGGACAGCACCAGCATGGTTGCAGCGGCCGCGGTCGCGTTCGTGGGCAGTCACTTCCTGTTGTCTCATCCGGGGCGCGGGGTATTGATTCGCGCAATCGGTGAACGCGCATTCCAGGGCATCTACTCGCTCGTCGCGTTCGTGACGCTCGGCTGGCTGATCTGGGCGTACGGCAAGGCACCGCTGACCTCGCCGTTATGGCCGGTCGGCGGCGCGCTCTGGGCGATCGCGACGCTCGTCATGTTGCTCGCGTCGATTCTGCTGATGGGGTCGCTGATCCGCAATCCGGCATTGCCCACGGGTGGCCGCGCGAATGTGTTTCCCGAAGCCGCGCACGGTGTATTTGCGATTACCCGTCATCCAATGATGTGGTCGTTCGCATTGTGGGGGCTGTGTCACATCGCCGTGTTTCCGATTGCCAAGAACATGATCGTCAACGTGGCGATCGTCGTGCTCGCGCTGGTCGGGTCCGTGATGCAGGACCGCAAGAAAGAGCAGTTGCAGCCGGAACAATGGCCCGCGTGGGAAGCGAAAACCAGTTATTTACCTTTTGCCGCGATCGTCTCCGGACGCGCCCGGCTCGGCGGCTTCGGCATGCACGCACTGGCCGGCGGATTCGTGGTGTGGCTCGCGGCCACGTGGGCGCACCGTCCGCTGACCGGATTTGCCGCCGGCATCTGGCGCTGGTTGTAATTCGCGGTTTCACGGTGTTTGCCTGACATCCCCGATGGATTAGACTCCGGACTCTCAGGGGTTTTCCCTGGCATCGGCTCGTGTCGATACTGGGCGCGCCGACTCGTCGTACGGGTATGTCCAACTTTTTTCTGAAAGGCGAATACACCATGAGTACCGGAACCGTTCAGCTTCATCGAGTTTTGCGTGCGACGCCCGAGCGCATTTATCGCGCATTTCTCGAAGCGGATGCGATAGCGAGATGGCTGCCGCCGTACGGCTTCACCTGCCGCGTCCATCATATGGAAGTGCAAGTGGGCGGCACGTATCAGATGTCTTTCCATAATTTCGGCAACGGCCACAGCCATTCGTTCGGCGGCGAGTATCTCGAACTGGTTGCGAATGAGAAGATCCGTTACACCGGCCGCTTCGACGATCCGAACCTGCCCGGCCAGATGATCACGACGATTTCCATCAAACCCGTATCGTGCGGATGCGAACTCTCGGCCGTGCAGGAAGGCATACCGGCGGTGATTCCCACGGAGATGTGCTATCTCGGCTGGCAGGAGTCTTTGGAGCAATTGACGAAGCTGGTTGAGCCGGTGATTCCTTGACGGTTTGCCGGGCGTGATCGTCCTTAGGACGGTCACGCGCCAGGCAATCCGTGCACGCATTTCTGGGTCGCCGGGCCGGCGATAAGCAACTCCTCGTTCATCTCCACAAGTACTTCGATGGCGAGTTCGAGCCCACCTGCAAGGGCGGGGAAGCGGAGCGAGCGAAACAGAGGCGGGAAGTTCTCTATTTCGGCGGTCCGTATTTGTGCGCGCCAGCCTGAATCAGACAGTGCCCGCGTCAATCAGAAAAATTATCTCGCCAGTTTCAACCTTGGCGTAAACAACCCAGGGTAATATCGCTCCGAATTTCGGCGGGCAGATAAACACAAAACGCATTAAAAATTGTGAATCGGTTGAAAACCGCATACGCGCTATCGAAAGCGGGCTGGAGAGCTTAAGTACTATTCCGTTTCATGCGCCGTATCTCGTTCTATTCAATGCACCGGTCCAAACAAAAACAACGAGGAGTAGCACGTTGCAGTATCGACACCTGAGCGCCGCATTAATCGCGAGCCTGCTTCCCCTTTCAGCGGCTTACGCGAGTTCCGACATGTCCTGCGAAGCGACGGCCACGCTTCGCCAGCCGGGTTATTCCTGCGGCGGCATGCCGATCCTGAGTCCCGGCAACGACACGCGCATCAACGCGATGCTGTTGATGACCGACCCCGCCAGGCTGGCGAAAGTTCTCGCCAATCCGAAAGTCGTCGTGCCGCCCACCGACAAGACGGGTCAACTGGTCGTCCCATTCACATACGACTTTTCCGGCTGGGTCGAAATCGCGCAGCGGCAGCAGGACGCCGCGAACGGCAATGCGTCCGAAAGCAGCGCGCCATCCGATAGCTATGCGGACGGCGAAGGCAACATCTGCCGTAGCGTCGCGTCCGGCACCCAGGCATTCAACGACGCGCTCGCCGCCGCGCACAGCGTGCCCGGCGACGAAGCCACGCGTCTGCGCAGCGCACGCGCCGACATGGCCAACGCCTGCGCGGCGAACGGCGGCAGCGTCGCGTGGACGAAACCCTCGGCACTGAAATCGCCGGTCGCCCTGCAATACGCAACCTACCTCGACGGCGCGTACGCGTTCTATCGGCACGACTTCGCCAACGCGACGAAGGCTTTCGCGAGCGTTTCCCGCAGCACCGACCCGTGGCTGAAGGAAACCGGCCTCTATATGGCGGGCCGGGCGCAACTCAACGCCGCGCAAGCGAACGTATTCGACGCCGACACTTCCGCACTGGATGCCGGCAAGGTCGCCAAGGTCTCGCTCAATGCCGCCGACACCGTGTTCCGCGCGTACCTGAAGGTCTATCCGCAAGGCCGCTATGCGGCATCCGCGGTGGGGCTTCAGCGGCGTGTCGCGTGGCTCGGCAGCAATGCCGCGCAGCAGGCCGATCTCTACGACAAGGCATTTGCGCAGTGGTCGCCGAACGCCTCGAACGTACCGCTCGGGCAACTTGCCAATGAACTCGACAGCAAGCTGTTGTTGACGACGAACGCGGACCCGAACCAGATCCGTTCGCCGTCGGTGCTCGCCATCGTCGATCTGATGAAAATGCGCGCGGTCGCCGCTGGCGATACGAGCGCACCGAAGCCGTTGACGCTGGCCCAGCTTCAGGCGCAGAAGCCGCGCTTCGCCGCGCAACCGGCGCTGCACGACTACCTGCTCGCGTCGTATCACGTGTACGTCGACCATCAGCCGCAACAGGCGTTGGCCTTGCTGCCGCAAGCGCCCGGCGCGTCGCTCGATTATTTCGCGCTGAGCCAGCAGACGCTGCGCGCGTTCGCGCTGGAAGACAGCGGTCAGGCGGAACAGGCGCGGCAGTTGTGGGCACAACTGATCCCGCTCGCGCGTTATGCGATGCAGCGCGAGGCGCTTGAATTGTCGCTGGCGATCAATCTCGAACAGGCCGGCCTCGTCGATCGCGTCTTTGCCGACGATTCGCCGATCCAGAACGCGGCGATCCGCGCGACGCTACTGGAGCGTGCGGCCAACGCGGACCTGCTGCGCGCGCAGGCGAAGAACCCGGCGACGGGCGGCGCGCTGCGCGACATCGCAACGTACACGCTGCTCTACAAGGAACTGACGCGCGCGCGTTATCAGGATTTCATCGCGGACGTTTCGCTGGTGTCCGATCGTCCGTCGGATAACCTGAAGCCATTCGTGCAGACGGGCGGTGCGGGCGATGCCGGTTACGCGTGCCCGGCGTTGCGCGATGTCGCGGCGTCCTTGCAGCAGGACGGCAGCGATCCGAAAGGGCTGAACTGTCTCGCGGAATTCGTGCGGCGCTATCCGCCCGCCTACGGTTTGAGCGAAGAGGGGCTGGTGTACGGCGCCGCGTCGCAACCGGCATCGGGCGCCGCTGCCCAGCCGCCGACGCTCGGCAGTGCGCCGTCGCAATTCGCGGGCAAGGGCTATCAGCGGATCGGCAGCTACCAGACCGTGATCGGCAATGCGCAAGCATCGGCCGACGAACGGGCCTACGCGTTGTACCGCGCGATCCAGTGCTTCGCGCCGGCCGGTTACAGCGAATGCGGCGGCAATGACATTTCCAAAGCGACACGCAAGCAATGGTTCAATACGCTGAAGGCGTCCTATCCCGGCACGAAGTGGGCACGGTCGCTGAAGTACTACTGGTGAACGGCGGATGACGCGGCTCTGCTGTCTGGGCCTGCTGCTGTGCGCGCGGCTCGCGCTGGCCGGACCGGTCGATGCCGCGCGTTACGACGCATTCTGGTTGTGGGCCGGCGTGAAGCCGCAAGCGGTGTTGAACGATGCGCGCACGATCTACGTGCTGCAAGGGCAGATCGAGGCATCGCCGGCGGATGAAACGCAAGTCCGCTTCATCGCGCAGGACGCGTCGCTGCCACCGTTGCCGCGGCTGCCGAACGCGCACGTGTGGCTCGCGTATCGGGCGCACACGTTGCACTGGACGCCGCGTGTCGAGCACATCATGCTGGCCCAGCTCGCGCGTTGGCGCGCGTCGGGCCGCGTGGTCGAAGGCGTTCAGATCGACTTCGACGCGCATACGCTGCATCTGCAGGACTATCTCGACGTTCTGCGCGAATTGCGCGAACGTCTGCCCGCCGATTGCCGGTTGAGCATTACCGGTCTGCTCGACTGGAGCAGCCGCATCGATACCGATCAGGTGAATCAACTCAAGCGGATTGTCGACGAGGTGGTGGTGCAGACGTATCAGGGCCGTCGCACGATCGCGGATTACGACGCGTATCTGCCGCGTGTCGGGCGGTTGCAATTGCCGTTTCGGATCGGACTGATTCAGGGCGGCGAATGGGAAGCGCCGCGATATCTCGCACAAAGCCCGTGGTTTCGCGGCTATGTGGTATTTCTGCGCAATGGCGTGTGAGCGCGTGGCGATGATAGCGGTGGCGTGCTGATTGTCGCCGCGCCAACCACCGCCACCGCCACGACTATCACCGCCTGTTCAATAACACTCGATCATCTTGCGGATCTGATCGGCCGCGACTGGCAGCCGTTTCAGCCCTTCGATCGCCGCATCGCCATCGCTGCGTTCAAGATGGCCGGCGATGCTCAGCAGTTCGCCGAGCACGCCGCCGCCGTCGAGAATCGCCTCGCGGATCGCATCGGACACCGGCAGTTCATCGACGAAATGGCGCAGCTCCATGTGATACGCGATATGCAGCAGCGACAGCATGCCCGTCAGGTAGGCGGTGGCGAGCAGCGGACGCGATCCGTCCGGCAACAGGTCGAGCGCCTTCTCCATGAAATGCGCGCGACGTTGCGCGAGCAGCACGAGCGGATCGTCGCCGATCGGCAAACCGTCGCGATTCGCGTAAAGCAGCAACCCGCACCAATGCAGTAGACGACGGCTGCCGGCAATCGACAGTGCCTGCTTGAGCGAGGAAATACGCTCCGCCTTGCCGTTCGGCTGTTCGCTACTGTTGGCGAGACGCAGAAGTTGCGCGACCAGCATCGGCGTTTCTTTCAACTCACGCGCCACGCTGCTCAACGGCGCGTCGCTGCCGACCAGATCGAACACGCGAAGAATCGCCTTCACGGGCGGCATCGCGCGTTTGCCGGAAACGATCTGCGGCTTCGAGAAGTAATAGCCTTGCAGCAGATCGCAACCGAGTTGCCTGGCCAGTTCCGCGTCTTCCACCGTTTCGACTTTTTCGGCGAGCACGACTTTACCGGCGCGTTTGAACTGGGCAACCAGTTCCGGTAATTCATCCCGTGCAATAAAGGGCCAGTCGATCTTCACGATATCGACGGAGGGCAGAAACCAGCGGATTTCCTCCGTCATGCCGCGCACTTCGTCGAGTGCAATCTGAAAACCGGTGCCGCGCAATTCGCTGCAACGGCGCGCGAGACTGGACGTCAGTTCGACCGACTCCAGAATCTCCAGTACGAAACGCGACGCGGGCAAGACATTCGGATAGTCCGAGAACAGAAAGTCGTGCGGGCAGTTGAGAAACGCCGCTTTGCTGCCCACCAGGCGTTCGAGCCCGATCGAGCCGACCGCGCGTTGCACGACCGCCGTGGTGCAGCGCAGATCGTCGTCGATACGGCCCACGCCGGTGGGACCGTCCCTGAAAAGCAGTTCGTAGGCGACCACGCGGCCGCCGCGATCCATGATCGGCTGACGCGCGACGAACACTGCCGTATCGAGCGGTGCAGCGGCTTCGGCGGCTATGTTGCTGACGTCGTTCATGCCGGGTTCCGTTTCCGGTCGTGTCCGGGGTACATCGTGATAGCCACTCCAGAAAGAGAGAGTTTCAGACTGCGGAAATAAAACCCCGCATCTTATTCTGAAACCGGATTTTGTCCCGCCGATGATTACAGGCTGACATGTTGCTGACGCAACGAACGGGATTCGGTAATAAAGACCTCGATTGTCTCCGATCCGGCTGACGCCGTCGATTGGCGGCGCTGGATTGCGTTTAATTGGGTTGAGTCGCGGCGGTTTCGCGCCGGGTTTCTATTCTTGAGACCCAAATAGCATATTCGAGTTCGGCGCGGGCGCGAAAGAGAATCGCGCGCGTCTATTCATGCAAATGAAAGGTGTCTTTCTAATCCTTACTTGAGCCGTAAATCCCACAGCACGTCGAGCACGTGTTGCGTGGAGCGCTCCACCTGTCCCGCGCGATGCGCGATGCCGAGCCGCCGCCACAACGCGGGCCGCAGCGGCCGCATCGCGATGCGCGTGTCGAGCAGGGGCGTGGCGCCTTCCTGCGGCAACAGCGCCGCGCCGTAGCCGGCGGCGACGAGGCTCTTGATCGCGTCGTTGTAATTGAGTTCGATACGCGGCACCGGGTGATGTCCGTCGCTCGCGAACCATTCGGTGGTCAGGCGCGAAAGCCGCGTCGAGGCGTCGTTGAGAATCAGCGGCTGGGCGGCGAGCCACGCGGGCGTGATGCGCGCCGGACACGGCCACCGCGACGGCACGAAGGCCATCACCGGGTCGCGCCGCCACGGTTTGATGACAAGGCCGGCCACCGCCGACTGCGGTAACGCGACCAGTCCGATATCCAGCGAACCGTCCGCCAGCCGCGTCAAGGTTTCATGCGAGGTGAGCACGGCGACCTGAACGTCGACGCCCGGATGCTGCTCGCCCAGTACTTCGAGCGCTTGCGGCAGCAGATGCGCGATCGCGCCCGTCGACGCGCCGAGCCTCACGCGTCCGGCCAGACCTTGCACCTGGCGCTGCGCTTCTTCGAGCGCGTGTTCCGCGTCGTCCAGCAGGCGGCGCGCTTTTTCCACCAGCGCCTCGCCGATCGCCGACGGCCGCACCTGGCCGCGCCTGCGCGATAGCAGTGGCGCGCCGACGCGACCTTCCAGTTCCACGACATGCAGGCTCACGGTGGGCGGCGCGAGGTTCAACGCGCGTGCCGCTTCGGCGAACGAGCCCCGGTCGGCAATCGCGACCAGGGTGCGCAGACGGTCCAGACTGATCTCTCGCATGCCGCTTTTCCTCGTTCAGAAAATCTGAAGATCAACGTTGTGAAATTCAACTTTTCCTATTCTAACGACGCGGCGAAGATAGCGCATTCCGATCGGACTCTTTTCCCTCTTACTGGAGAATCTTCGCTATGAGCGCACCTGTTGTCTTCATCGACGGCGATCAAGGCACGACTGGCTTGCAGATCCACGAGCGTCTGCGTGGCCGCACGGATCTGCAACTATCTACGCTGGCCGCCGCCGATCGCAAGGACCCGCGGCAGCGCGAGCAGGCGCTCAACGCCTGCGATATCGCGATTCTGTGCCTGCCGGACGCCGCCGCGCGCGAGGCGGTATCGATGATCGCCAATCCCAAGGTTCGGGTGATCGACGCGAGTTCCGCGCATCGCACGCGACCTGATTGGACCTACGGTTTTCCGGAGATGGCGACGGGGCAGGCGCAACGTATCGCCGACGCGCACCGCGTCACCAACCCGGGCTGCTATCCGACCGGCGCGATCGGCTTGCTGCGTCCGCTGGTACAGGCCGGGCTGGTGCCGCGCGACTATCCGTTGAGTATTCACGCGGTGTCCGGTTATTCGGGCGGCGGGCGCGCGGCGGTCGACGTGTATGAAGGCCCGAACGCTTCACAGGCGCTGCCTTACCAGACCTATGGGCTCGCGCTTGCGCACAAGCATCCGCCGGAGATTCAATTGCACACGGGGCTCGCGCATCGTCCGTTTTTCGTGCCGGCCTATGGCGCGTTCAGGCAGGGCATCGTGCTGACCGTGCCGCTGGAACTGCGTCTGCTCGCGCGCGGCGTGGATGGCGCAACGCTGCACGATTGCCTCGCGACTCACTATGCGGCGTCCGATGCGGAGACGACGCACGTGCAGGTCGTGCCGCTGGAGGCATCGCGCAGCATGACCCATCTCGATCCGCAGGCGTTGAGCGGCACCGACGACATGCGTCTGGCGGTGTTCGTCAACGAGGAGCACGGGCACGTGCTCCTCGCGGCGGTGTTCGACAATCTCGGCAAGGGTGCGTCGGGCGCGGCCGTGCAGAACCTGAACCTGATGATCGAACGTATGTAGGTTCGGGACGTCGAGTATCTGGCGACGCAAGGTATTGAAAATCGATACGCTCAGTATCGATTCAAGCGCATCCTGCGAAACAGGGTGCGCTATTCGCGACCTCCCCGCATACTGCGCCTCAGCTACGGGGCGAGGAGGCCAACATGTCGAGCGGGGAAATCAGCAGTCACGCAACGTACCCAGGCGCCGTGCCAGACACCGAGACGCGATAGTTAAAAAATGACGCCGCTAAAACAATAATTTTGCGGATACATGTAAATCGCGTTACCCTTCGAGCAAATTAATCAATAAGAAGAGGATTGTATGGACCGTTCCAGTCAACAACCGTCATTTGCTTTCATCGCCGCGTCGTGGGCCGCATTGCTCGCCGGATTCTGCGCATTTCTTTTCGGCCTCTGGAATGCCGGCATGCAATTGAACGAAAAGGGTTATTACTTCACCGTGCTCGTATTCGGTCTGTTCGCAGCTATTTCCTTGCAAAAGACCGTGCGCGACCGGGTGGAAGGCGTGGCGGTGACGGGCATCTATTACGGCCTGTGCTGGGTTTCGCTGTTGCTTTCCATTCTGCTGCTGGGTGTCGGCCTGTTCAATGCGACACTGGCGCTGAGCGAAAAAGGCTTCTATGCGATGGCCTTTATTCTCGCGTTGTTCGGTTCGGTCGCGGTGCAGAAGAACACGCGTGACGTTAAATCGACTCGCCCGCAATACGGCGATATCGAGCCGGCGCAAGGTACTCAGGAATAAGCGGTTCGAGTTCCCTGTCGCCGCATAAGCGATCGAGCAACCCGGCGACCTGGACGATCGCACAAGTTATGGCGCCGGCTTGACCGCTGGCGCCGCGTTCCATTCGACGAGCGCTGCATAACCATCGGCGACCGCGACCACCAGTCCGCGCGGGTTGCCGTTGACGAACACCGTGCCCGGCCGATGGTCGTGCGCTTCCACCCATCCCGTCAATTGACGCACGACGAGCGGCACGCCGCCGTAGTCCGCGCGCACGCCCAGCTTGCCGAATGCACGGGCGCGGCGCAGCAGTTGTTCGACTGTCCAGTGCCAGTCGAGCTTGCTCTCCTCGGCCGAGAGCATGGGCCAGTACTCGGCGGCCGGTTGGGCTTGCGCGTTTTCCCACAATGTGTCAAATCGGGTTGCGACCTCAACGGCCAGCGAGCGAAACGCCATGTCGGTTTTCGCGTTGATCGAATCGAAAGTTTCCTGCGGCGATAACTCGAAGCGCCGCTGCGCCAGCACGTCGCCTTCGTCGAAATGAGGCGAGATCTTGTGGCAACTGACTCCCCATTCGCGATGCCCTTCCGCGACCGCGCGAATCGTCGGCAGCGAGCCGCGTCCTTTGGGTAGCGGTGACGGGTGGAAGTTGATCGCGTGGCGCAAATAACGTGACCAGTCGCCGATACGCCACGGGCAATAGCAGACCACCAGTGTGTCGCAACCGTCCTCCGCGAGACGTTTCAGATCGGTGTCGGTGGGACGCGACATCTGGACGGGCAATTTCAACGCCGACGCCCGATTCAGGATCTCCCCGTTGAAGTCGAACACATTGTCGACCGGCGGCGTGATGATTTTCACGGGCGTCCAGCCGGCGGCGACGAACGCGTCGTAAACCGCGATCGATCGATCCATTCCGATCATCGCAAAGCGCATGGCAGGTTCCTCGTCAAGACGTACGAATCGGTTGCGTGGGCAAGCGATCCAGCATCGTCGATCGGGAATGTCGTGCGGGGTGCCAATCCGAAGCGGGGAGCGGACAGGCGAAGCGCGGCGCAACCTTAACGCCTATTTAAAGGCTCGTACGGTTTCCGTCGTCTGATTCTGGCTGTGCAGGCGCCGTGAAGGCTCGGTTCTGTGCAGGTGGACCGCGTAGGTATCCCACGGCAATTTCAGGCCGGGCGATGAGCTCGCGGCCACCTGCTGCAATACGCGTCCCACTTCGCCACGGTGATAGCCGCTGTGAATGACGACATGCGTGAGCATTTCCTCGCGCGTCATCGTGCCGTCGTCGCCATCGGTAAAAGAAAACTCGATGGTTTGCGATAGTTGCGCGGGCGTGACGGTACTTACATAGTCGAGATACCAGTTGTCGATTGCCGATAGCTCGCCGCGCAACGCATTCAGAGTTGGTGTCTCGGCCGTATTGTCCGCTGCGAAACCATGAACGGCGCCCGATAGATGAGCGGCGAAAATTTTCCCGACGACCAGGCAGTGGTTCATGAGCCGCACGGCGATATGACGCTCGGTGGCGTGCCGTTCGGCGTCGAGCCCTTCGATCGAATCGAGAAAGTCGGTATTGGCCCACGTTTGATAGCGGAACATCTGATGTAGCAGATTGCCCGTGCTCATTGATGAATCTCCTCGGTCGTGCAGCGGCTGAACGTCGACTACATATTATTTTCGCGGCGGAGGCAGCCGTCCACTCGCATTCCGTGCGCCGTCAAAGTTCTTCTGAAAGCCGCGATAAAAGCGCCTTTTTCACGTGAGGAAGCCGTGTACCTGCGCAATCGCTCAGGTTTTGAATACGCGGCGGCCGAACGTGGTTGCGCGTCAATAGCAAAGCAGAAATGCTTGGTTTTGGTGAGACTGCTGCTGGGCTATCGTCAGTGGGCTATACAAAAAATTTTCGACGTCCGCCCGGCCATTCCATCCATTTCATCATGACCACTCTCAACGAATACCTTGTCCAGAAGCGCGCGGCATGGCTCGCCAAACGCGAAACGGCTCGCAACGATCCGAACCTGAAGCCCAATCTATTGAAGGCGAACGTGCGCGCGTTGGGGCGCAGCGGCGTGCGGGAAATCCGTATCCGCGACTTTCAGGTGATCAGCGATAGTCCGGCCGATTTCGCCGGTTATAACCTCGGGCCGGCGTCTCCGGAGTTGCAGCTCGGCGTGCTGGGCAGTTGTCTGACGCATATCACGCTGATTCAGGCGGCCGAGCGTGAATTGCGTCTCGACTCGATCGATGTCGAAGTCACCGGCGAACAGCATCCTCTCGCGCAGCAGCCGGGTTTCGAGCATGTACCGATCTTTCCGCACAACATTCGCTATACGTTGCGTATCGCGTCGCCGGAATCGCCTGAGGCGATTCGCGCGTTGCACGATGCAGTCGAGGCGGTGTGCCCGATCTTCAATCTGCTGAAGCAGCCGCAGACGATCGTCGGCGAGTTGCAACATACGAAGCTGGGCGCGGACTGAACCGCGAGCCTTCACGAAGTGCGTGCGGCGTAGTGGCCGCGCGCACCGGAATCATCACTTCGCCGCGAGCGACGGTTTGTTCGCGAGCAGCACCCAGCGGCCGTTTTCCACCACCAGGTTCACGCTGCGCACGCCGATCACCCGGCGCGTGACCGGATCGAAGTTCGCCTTGCCGAATACGACGCTCGGAATATCGTGCAGTTTCGGCAACGCATCGCGCACGCCGCGCCGATCGAGACCGCCCGCGCGTAGCGCTTGGGCCGCGATGATCGCGGCGTCGTACGCGTACGCATTGAACGCGTCCGGCTGCTGATGGTATTTCGCCTCGAAGCCGCGCACGAAATGCTGGACTTCGGGACGCGGGTCGTCGGGGAAGAAACTGGTGTTGGTCGTCACGCCGTTGACCGCGTCGCCGCCAAGCTCCATGAACTTCGGCGAATACACGGAACTGGCCGCGACGATCGGCGTGTGCAGGCCGCTGCCGCGAGCCTGTCGGACGATCTGCGCGCCGTCCGAGTAGTACGAAATCAGCACCAGTGCGTCCGGATTCGCATCGCGTAGCCGCAGCAGCGTGGCGCGAAAGTCTTTGTCGGTGGGTTGATAGCCTTCGCTCGCGACGACCTGCGTGCCGCGCGAAGCGGCGGCCTTCACGAATACATCGTTGCTGGCGCGGCCCCAGTCGGTGTTCTGGTAGAGCACGGCGACGCGTTTGAAGCCCTGTTTCGCGGCCAATTCGGCGAGCAGCGGCTGTGCGTCCGCCTGACTCACCGAGGGGCTCCAGATGAAATCGCCGCCCTTGGTGAAATCCGGGTGCGAGTTGGTGAAGCCGAGCTGGACGAGACCGGCGCGCTGATAGATCGGTGACGCCGCCATCGACGCGGGACTGGAGAAGTCGCCGAGTTCGATCAGGATGCGCGGATCGGACACGAACTTCTGCGCGATGCTGACGGACTGGCGCGGATCGCTCTGGCTGTCCTCGAATACATACTGCAGCGGCCGGCCGTCGATGCCGCCGTCGCGATTGATCTCGTCGAGCGCGAGATCGAAGCCCGCTTTCCACTGCGCGCCATATTGCGCGTTCGGCCCCGTGAGCGGACCGCTTACGCCGAAATACACGGGCTCGCCATGAGCGGGCGTGGCGGCTTCAACGGCGCCGGCACCGGCGATACTGCTCAAGGCAAGCGCGGCGGCGAGGCCGAGCAGACGGCGTCGCGCGGCACGACGGCGGGAATGCGGGGTGGCGGACATGGCGATGGCCCTTCAGGATGGTTGAATCGGAAGTCTCCAACGCCGTCGTATGGCGGGCAACGAATGGATTCGCATATGGATATCTGTGCCGCCGTTCCTCGCGTGTGTCAGCAATCCCGTGCCGTTTATTCAGGAAACACTGGTTCGCCGAGCGTCAACATCAAACGGTTTGCCCACGCGAAAATTGCGATGGCCTGGCTTAGATCGAGTATTTCGGCCGGTGAGAGACCGACGGCCTGCAATGCGCTGACCGACTCGCGGCCGATCGCTTCAGGCTGCAAGGTCAGATCGATCGCGAAGCGTACGATCGCGCGTTCCCGCTCGGTGGTGCCTGCCGTTTCGGGGTCCGCGAAAACCTGTTCGATCACGTCGTCGCGGCGCGCGAGTTGCGCGAAACGTTGCGCGTGCACCGAAGCGCAATACACGCAGCCGTTCACACGCGACACGACCGTGCTCGCCAGTTCCCGCTCGGCTCTCGACAGGCCGCCGGGCGCATACATGATGCTGTTGAACGCGCCGGAACGCTGCCGCAGTATGTCCGGCTCGTGCACCAGCAGCAGGTAGTAATCCGAGGTCTTCGCTTTCGGATGGCTCGCTTCGAGTACGGCGGTCTGTTCTGCCGACGCGTCGTTCAGCGTGACCGTATCGAGCCATGCGGTCCAGTCGAGCGTGTCGGCGGTGAAGCCGTGCGGTTTGCCCGTCGTCGTGTCGCTCATGCCGTGTGCTCCAGGTTGTCCAACGCTTTCAGCGCGACGACGACTCGGACCTGGTACGACACGAAGGCCACGAGTTGCGCGAGCGCGACGATCGCGCGGGTGGTCAGGCCTGCTGAGAGCAAGGCGGCCAGTTCGCTTTTGCCGGTTGCGGCGGGTTGAGTGATCAGTGCGCGGGTGTGATGGAGAATGGCGGCGAGCCGTGCACTCCCGGCGGCGGAGGAGGAGGAGGCAAGTGACGCGATGCCAGCGGGCCCGTGCAACGTTATCGCGCTCAGGCGCTCGGTGATGTTCTCCGCAGAATCGGCATCCGTCGCGAGTAGACGTTCACGATAGGCGTTTGCGGCCGCCACGGATTGCGTCAGCGATGCCGCGTACCACGCTGCGTAGAGCCGCTCGTTCAAGCTTAGATCGACGATGTCGGCGGAGAACAGCGCGTCGTGACTGCCCTGCGTATAGCGGGTCGCGTCGGCGCGCGCGGCGCGCAGCGCGGCCACATTGCCGCCTGGCGAGAGACCGGCGAGCCGGGACACCAGATCCGTATCGGGCGATAGAGGCAAAGGCTGAGTCGTGGTTTCAGTGGACATGATCGATCGAATGGAAAGTTCAGGGCGTGACACTGGCAGCGAGATCGGTTGCGTCCGCATCGGTCCATTCGTCGCCAGCGAGTTCCGCCGTGTCGAATGCGAGCAGTGCCGCGTAGTGCCGTTCGCGGTCGGCGTCGAACAGCATGGCCGCGATGGCGCGAGCCAGACGCTGGGCGCCGTCGCTAATGGCGGGAATGTCGCCGGCGACCTTGCCGTGCGTCAGGCTCGCCGCGTGGTTGAAGCAGTGAATGCGCGAGAGCGCGTCGCTGTAGCGCGGTTCGCGCGACTGAAAGGCGAAATTGCGGTCGAGATCCGGCGATGAAGCGAGTTCTTCGTTTGGCAATCCCTCGGGATGCGCAAAACGATCGCGCCAGCGACGCACGTGCGGCGCAATCGCCGCGAATTCGGCGCGGGTGTCGAGTTCCGAATGAAAGCCCGTGGCGAAAATCAGATAGTCGAGATCGTAGGTGCCCTTTGGCGTGTCGACCCGCATCTCGTTGTCCTGCACGGTGATGTTTTTCAGCGGGCTGCCGAGATGAAAACGCGCATGCTCGTAGCGCGACACACGTAGCACGCTGTCGCGTGGCGGCGGCGTTTGCGATTGCGCGGCGTAGTGCAGAAAACGCCACTTCCACTCGTCGGACAGATGCAGGAAGCCATGCACCAGTCCCGGACTGCCGATGCCGGTCAGCTTGTTGATGCGCGGCAGTTCCGCGCGTCGAATGAACAGGTCGACACTCGCGGCACCGGCTTCGAGCGCGCTGGCCGCATTGTCGAATGCGGACGCGCTCGCGCCGACCACGCCGACGCGTCTCCCTCGCAGCGCGGCGAAATCGATGGCATCGGACGAATGCGCGTACAGGCTTGCCGGTAACGCGTGCGCAAGTTCTGGAACGTACGGACCGCCGAGACCTTCGCGGCCGGTCGCGAGCACGACATGGCGTGCGAGCACGCGTTCGGAAGAGGTCTTGTTGCTGGACACCACATCGAGTTCGATCAGTCCGTCATCACGCGTTTCGATCCGGGCGATGCGCGCGTCGTTGCGAATGGGGAGAGCGAGCACACGCCGATACCAGCGCAGGTAATCCATCCATTGGCTACGCGGAATCTTGTAGAGCGCGTCCCAGCGCTCGCGTCCGAACTGCGCCTCGAACCAGGCACGAAACGTCAGCGCCGGTAAACGCAATGCAGGTCCGGTCAGTTGTTTGGGCGAACGCAGCGTTTGCATGCGGGCGTAGGTGACCCACGGACCTTCCTGTCCTTCAGCCGCCTGGTCGAACACACGGTGGTTGTCGATGCCGAGCAAACGCAATTCGGCGCTTGCGGTGAGGCCCGCCATCCCGCCGCCGATGATCGCCACGTCCAGCACGCGTTGCGTATCGACGTGCCGCGCGGGCACCCACGCGGGCGCGGGTAGTTCGAGCCACGCAAGATCGTCGCGCAAACGGGCTTCGAGTTTTTCCAGACCTTCGAGCGCCTTGCTTGCGTCAGGTTCGGTGTGTCCCGCAAGCGTTGCAGCGGGCGTGCTCATGCCGGCACTCCTTTGCGTTGAGTTTGAAGAGGGCGCGCGCCGCGCGTCATCAACAGATCGTGTTTGGCCGCCGCATGTTGTAAGGCATTCGGCAGCAATTCCAGCGACACGCGCGCCACCGTGTCGATCAACGCTCGTGCGCCGTCGCTGAGCGCTTGACCGGGCAGCGTGACGACGCCGTAGAGAAAGGGGATGTCCGCGTCGATCGCGCGCACGACCGTGCCGGCGATGCGTGTGCCAAACGCGGTTGCGGGATCGACGAGCGCGATACCGAGTTGCGCCTGCGCCGCCATCACCGCATTCAGCGATGCATTGGTTTCGAGCGCGATGCGCGGACGCAGACCTGCATCGGTGAACGCCGCGTCGATCCGGTTTCTCAGGCGGTAGCGGTTGGCGACCGTCACCAGCGGATGCGCGGCGAGCTCGCGCAACGTCAGCCGATCGAGACCGGCGAGCGGATGTGCATCGTGCAGCACCGCCACGCAGGGCGCTTCGATCAGATAGTGGATGTCGAGCGTCGCGTGATCGAGCGGCAACGTCGCGATGCCGAGTTCGACAGTGCGCGCAAGCAGAGCCTGCACGACGTGTTCCGCGGACGCGCTGCGCAGTTGCACGTCGAATGGCGCATCGTTTATGTCGTGGGTGTCGTGCCGCACGTGCGTATCTAGTGACGGGAGCGACCTGAGCGCGGCGATGGCACGCGGCACCAGCGCAGCGGCAAGCGCGGGCGTCGCCGCGACACGCAAGGGCGTGGGCGTATCGATACCGATGGCCTGAGCGCTGGCGCGAATCGCCGCAAGGCCGACCAGCGAGCGCTCGACTTCGTCGTAAAGCAGGAACGCGCGCCGCGTCGGCGTGACACGCGGTCCCTTGCGATCGAACAACGCGTAGCCGATCTCCTGTTCGAGTTCCTGAATCATGCGCGTAATGCCGGGCTGCGAGCGGCCGACGAGCCGCCCGGCGGCCGTCATGCTGCCCGCCGACATGACGGCTGAAAAGGCTTCGAGGTGATGTAACTCCATCCGCTGATCCATGGTTTCGTTCATGTTCGCGGTGCATTGTAGGGGCCGGTGAATGCGAAATTCTTATAATAAATTCGGCTATGCAAATCAGCGCGGGCGGGCATGACGATCGAGCAACACCCATGCGATGCCGCAACGGCTCGCTCGTGAATATCGATAAAACGCCTTGAAAACAGGGGATTTGTGAACAATCGGCTAACACGCTCAGGCGTCGCCCGGCACGCTTTCTTCTTTTCGTCATAAGCATTAATCGAAAGCGGGAATAAGTTTCCACGCTTATCTTCGTTGGCCCGTTTCCTGGCGACATGGTTTCATCGTTGGACTCTATTTCAAGGTGTGAGACCAGCATGTCGAGAGCGGGGAAGCAGTCCGGGCAGCAGACGAACCAACAAGTCGGTCGCATTACGCGTCACTGGCGCGGCGTCGCACGCGCCGCGTTGGCGATCGCCGCCGTCGGCGCGATCGCCCAATGGAGCGTGACGAACGCAACGGGCGCCACGAATACCACGAGCACGGCGGCCCCGGCGGGCGAGCCGTATTGGGTCGGCGTGACCGGCCCGCTGAGTGGGCAGGATGCGCAATACGGCGAGCAATGGAAACGTGGCTTCGATCTCGCGCTGGAGCAGGTCAACGGTAGCGGCGGCATCAACGGTCATCCGCTGCAATACGATTTCGAAGACAGTCGCAGCGATCCGCGCCAGGCCGTGCAGATCGCGCAGAAATTCGTCGACGACAAACGCATTCTGCTGGAACTCGGCGATCTGTCGAGCGGCGCGTCGATGGCCGCATCGCCGGTCTATCAGCGCGGCGGTCTCGTGCAATTCGGCTTCACCAACTCGCATCCCGACTTCACGAAGGGCGGCGACTACATGTGGAGCACGGCGATCAGCCAGGCGGAAGAACAGCCGATGCTCGCGCACTACGTGACGACCGGCCTCGGCTTCAAGAAAATCGCCGTGCTGTATCTGAACACCGATTGGGGCCGCACCAGCAAGGACATCTTCGCGAAGGCCGCGGCCGCCGACGGCGCGCAGGTCGTCGCGGCGGAAGGCTATCAACCGAACGAAAAGGATTTCCGCGCGACGCTCACGCGTATTCGTAGCGCGAATCCGGATTCGATCGTGCTGATCTCGTACTACTCGGACGGCGCGCAGATCGTACGTCAGGCACGCACCGCGGGCGTGCGCGAACCGATCGCCGCGGTGGGCTCGGTGTATTCGCCGAAATTTCTCGATCTCGGCGGCGCTTCGGTGAACGGCGTGTACACGGAGTCGAACTTCTTCCCTGGCGATCCGCGCCCCGAAGTGCAGAGCTTCGTCGCGCGTTACCGTGCGAAATATGGCGCGGAGCCGGACACATTCGCCGCGCGCGCCTACGACGCGATGATCCTCGCGAGCGAAGTGATCCGTCGTTACGGCGCGAACCGCACGGCTGTGCACGACGGTTTCGCGAAGATCGACAACGTGCCGAGCGTGATCTTCGGCAAGTTCCGTTTCGATCCGCAAACGCGGCGCGTGGCGGGTGCGAAGAATCTCGAACTGGTCGTGAAGGACGGCAAGTTCGCGTTGTGGGACGGCGCGCACGCGACGCGCGCGCAATGACGATCCCGCAATCCATGTCAGTGTTCGCGCTAAGGACGGAACGACGATGAGCGCATGGTTCGATTACACGATCAACGGATTGATCGTCGGCAATATCTATGCGTTGCTGGCGGTCGGACTCGCGCTGATTTTCGGCGTGTCGCATCTGATCAATTTCGCGCACGGCTCCGTGTACATGGTCGGCGGCTTCATCGGCTGGCTGTGTCTGACGCGGCTCGGTTTGCCGCTGCCGGTCGCATTGCTCGCGACGGTGGCCGGTTGCGCGCTGCTCGGCGTGCTGATCGAACGGATCGGGTTGCGGCCGCTGCAAGGCGCGGCGCGTATCGCGCCATTGCTCGCGACGATCGGCATCAGCTTCGTGCTCGATCAACTCGCGCAGATCGTGTTCGGTCCGGACCCGCGTCCGGTGCCGAGTAACTTGCCGGACTGGTCGTTCTCGATCGGCGGCGCGACGCTCGGCTCGCTCGATCTGTTGATCGCTGCGACGGGCATCGGCGCGGCCGCCGTGCTGTACGTGTTTCTGCGCTTCACGCGGCTCGGCTGGGCGGTGCGTGCTACCGCGCAGGACCGCGACGCCGCGCAGCAGATGGGCGTCAACGTGCACGCGGTGAATCGCGCGGTGTTCGCGATTGCGTGCGGACTCGGTGGACTCAGCGGCCTGCTGGTCGGCATGTACTACAACAGCATCGACCCTGCGATGGGTTTTCAGGCGACGCTCAAGGGGGTGGTCGCGTTGCTGATCGGCGGCCTCGGCAACGTGCCCGGCGCGATCGCGGGCAGCCTGCTGCTGGGGCTCGTCGAAAGTTATGGCGTGGCGCTATTCGGCACCAGCTATCGCGATCTCTTTGCGTTCGTCCTGCTGTTGCTGTTCCTCGTGTGGCGGCCGAACGGACTGTTCAGTTCCAACCGGCGCCTGCCGCCCGAACCGCTGACCGGCACATTTCTGTCGTTCGGCCGCGCGTTGCGTGTACCGCGCGGCGTGCTGGTCGCGGTGACGGTGCTGGCCTTCGCGCTGCCTTTGCTGGCGCCTTCACCTTATCTGCTGCAAACGCTGACCAATGGCTGGATCTACGGGCTGCTCGCGTTGAGTCTCACGCTGGTGGCGGGCACCGTTGGGCAGATATCGTTGGGACATGCCGCGTTGCTGCTGATCGGTGCGTACGCTTCGGCGCTGCTGTCCGTGAACCTGGGCTGGTCGCCCGCGGTGACGATTCCGTTGGCCGGCGTGATCGCCGCGTTGCTCGGCACGTTGCTGATCTACCCGTCGTTCCGTTTGCGTGGACACTACGTTTCGATCGCGACGCTCGGCATTGGCGAAATCGTCGGACTGGTCATACTGAATTGGGACAGCCTGACGCGCGGTCCGATCGGCGTCACCGGCATTGCGCCGCTCGCGTTGTTCGGCTGGCAATTGACCAGCGTGCGCGCGGTGTACTGGTTCGCGCTGCTCGTGCTGGTGGCGCTGGCCTTGCTCCAGGTTCGTCTGCTGCGCTCGCATCTGGGCCGCACGTGGCGCGCGATCCGCGAGGACGACGTGGCGGCGCGCGCTTATGGCGTGCGGCCGAATCGCTACAAGGCCATCGCATTCGCGTGCGGCGGTTTCGCGGCGGGCACGGGCGGGGCGATTGCCGCGCATCTGTACAGCTACATCAATTACCAGACCTTCGATTCGCAGGTCTCGATTCTCGCGCTGACGATGGTGATTCTCGGCGGACTCGGCAGCGTGGCGGGCGCGGTGGTCGGCGCGGTCGCGCTGATCAGTTTGCCGGAGCTGTTCCGCTTCGCCGCCGACTACCGCATGTTGATCTACGGCGTCGTGTTGCTGTTGCTGGTGCGTTTCCGGCCGCAGGGTCTGTTCGGCACGGCATGAGGAAGAAGCCATCATGAATGCAAGCTCGACGAAGCATCGCGAGATCCTGTTCGATGTGCGCCGCGTTACGCGCCGTTTCGACGGACTGACCGCGGTCGATGGTGTGAGTCTGTCCATTGCGCGCGGCGAATGCGTGAGCGTGATCGGACCGAATGGCGCAGGCAAATCGACGCTCTTCAATCTGCTGACCGGCATGGACGTGCCGGATGAAGGCGAGGTGCGCCTCGACGGCGAGGACGTGACCGGTACATCGCCAGAACGTCTCGCGGCGCGCGGTGTGGCGCGCACGTTTCAGCACGGGCGCGTGTTCGGCAATCTGAGCGTGCTGGATAACGTGCTGATCGGCGCGCATTCGCGTCTGCAACTCTCGCGTGCCGGCTGGCCGGTGATCGGCGCATTCGCCGAGGTGGCGCGAGCGCTCGTGCGGCCGGCAGCGCTGCGGCGGGAGGAAGAAGCATTGCGTTCCGACGCCGAGGCGATCATCGCGCGCTTCGGCACTCGCTTGACGCCGCGCATCGATCAGCCGGCGCACAGCCTGTCTTACGCGAACCGGCGGCGCGTCGAAATCGCGCGGGCGTTGGCGTTGCATCCGCGCATGTTGCTGCTCGACGAACCGACGGCCGGCATGAACGAATCGGAGACGGCGGAAATGCTCGAACTGATTCTGGAACTCAAGCGCGACGGTCTGACGATTCTGCTGATCGAACACAAACTCGATCTGGTGATGCGTCTGTCCGACCATGTGATCGTGCTCGACGATGGCAGGAAGATTGCCGCCGGTCTGCCTGATGAGGTGCGTAACGATCCGGCCGTGGTCGAGGCGTATCTCGGGCATCGGCAGGTGGGCACGCAGAATGTGAGCGGCGGTGCGGATGTCACTTCAGCTTCGTCGCTGGAAATCGCGGCGAGTGGTGCGTAACCCGCTTTAATGCCTCAACGAAACTTGTCACCATGACAGAACCGCTACTCAAACTCGACCAGATCGATACGTTCTACGGTCAGATCCAGGTCCATTTCGGCGTGAGCCTCGAAGTGCCGCGCGGCGAGATCGTTAGCCTGCTGGGCGGTAACGCGAGCGGCAAGTCGACTGCGATGAAGATCATTCTCGGTCTGCACCGGCCGCGCGCTGGCACGATGACGTTCGACGGTGCATCGATCGACGGTCTGTTGACGCCGCAGATCGTCAGGCGCGGCATTGCGTCGGTACCCGAAGCACGACGTTTGTTCGGCGATATGACGGTGCGCGAGAACTTGCTGATGGGTGCATTCACGCGACGCGACCGCGATGGCATCGCGCAAGACTACGAGAAGATGCTGGAGTTGTTTCCGCGTGTGAAGGAACGTCTGACGCAACGCGCCGGTACGCTATCGGGCGGCGAACAGCAGATGCTGGCGATGGCGCGCGCGTTGATGAGCCGGCCGAAACTCGTGTGCATGGACGAGCCGACGATGGGTCTGTCGCCGCTTTACGTCGACAAGGTGCTTGATCTGATCCGAACGCTCAACGAGCAGGGCGTGACCTTCTTCATGGTCGAACAGAATGCGAGTCTCGCGTTGCAGATCGCGCATCGCGGCTATGTATTGCAGACCGGGCGCGTGGTGCTGTCGGGCGAAGCGCATGCGTTGCTCGGCGATCAGCGGATTCGTGACGCGTATCTGGGCGGCGCGCTGGCTGCCGAAACGGCGTCGTGAAGCGGTAGATCGGCTTATGCCTTGTCTCGCCACGTGGAGAGACAGGGCATAAGCCGGAAAGCAACAATTATTTGCGGCTTACGATCTCGATACGCGCGCGGTGCGTCAACGCCAGTGGCAAAGCGCGCGCGAACGACTCGCTGCGCGTACTCAACGTGACACCGAACACGCCTTCGCCGCGTTGTGCGAGGTGCTCACGGAGATCGTGAGCGAGATTGCCCGGCGAGCTGCTCGCGTGATTGTCCGCCGACGCTTCGCCGCGAGCCGGCGCGAGCAGGGTGATGGTCGTATTGCCCAACGGCAGCGTCGCGAACGTCACGTCATAACCTGCCAGATGCCCTTCCTGAACGGCTAGCGTTTCACCCAGCAACGCACGGTACCGTGCCACGCTCGCCCGTACGTCCCGCACCGCGACGCTCAAGCTCGACACACCCGATACGCCGTTACGATGAATGCGCACGTCGCCCGGTGCAACGCGCAGGTCGCGCGGCGTGAGATCGCCGCACAGGAAGGGCAGATCGGGCGAGAGCGGTTTGCCGATCTGCCACGCGAGCCGTGCGCCGTCGGGACGGAGGCGTCCGCCGTCGATCGGACCTTCGTAGCGTACGCCACGTTCCTGTGCGGCCTCGATCGTGGCCGCCACCGAATGCGGCAACAGCGCGAAGTCGACAAAGCCATCGCCGGTCCGGTCGTTCGCATCCCACCAACGATGTTGCGGCGCGTCTTTCAGGAAGGCGATCAATTCGAAGTAACTGCCGTCGGCGAGTCCGATCAGCGCGTTGTGGGTCGCGCCGTCCGCGTGCGTGCCGCCGCGCTGCACAATAAAGCCCAGCGTTTCGAAATCGGCGATGGTCTGTTCGAGATACTTGACGCGAATCACGATATGGTCGAGCGAAAGAGACATGCGAAAGTACTCCGCAAACGTTTGAAACTATCGATTATGCGAATCCGGCAGCGGGTAAGCCAATAAGCTTTTATCGATTCGATAGTCGTGTGGGTGATTTGGGGAAGATTTCATATGGCTGAAAATGCCACGGTTCTGCGTCTTTATATCGGGCTCCGTATATTTAATAAATTCTTCAAGATGGCGATCTACTCTAAACTTGCGCTCGCATTAGCCGATATCCGGGTTGGTGCAAAAGGGGAAAGTGCAAAAAAGATCTAATTGGTTGGTGTTTTGAAAAATATTAGAAAGCATTTTGTACGGCACCCTGCGAATACCGCGGTAGATGAAAGAGACACGAGAAGTACAGAAGTTGCGGTCAAAACATCCAACAACGAGAGCGATATGAACTACAAGAAATCTGCGGGGCAAAGGGGCAAGAAAATCTGGGCATTATCGGCGGCAGGCGCATTGTCGCTGTCGATACTCGCCGCATGCGGTGGCGGGGGGGCGAGTTCGTCGAACGGCACGACGTCGAATGCCACGGCGACATCCATGTCAGGCACCGTGGCGGTAGGTAGCGCGGTGGCCAACGCGAACGTCACGGTGATCGGCGCGAACGGCGTCAGCGTCAACGTGACGAGCGACGCTTCGGGCAATTACACGGCATCGCTTGCGGGTTTGACGGCGCCGTTCCTGATCGTCGCATCCGATCCGTCGGCATTCGCTCCCACGCTGTATTCGGTGCTGCCCAGTCTGCCGACCGGCACGACCGCCACGGCCAACGTCACCACGCTGACCACGGCCGTCGCGGCGTTGCTGACGAGCAGCGGCAATCCGCTCGATCTGTCGACGGGCGCCAACCTGTCCGCGCTCGTGACGCCGGCGTCGGTCGGCGCGGCAGTCACGAAACTCGATGTCGCGCTGGCGCCGATTCTCACCGCGAATGGTTTGACCGCCTCGTCGTTCGATCCGATTGGAACCGCCTTCAGTGCGAACCAGACCGGCGCCGACGCCGTCATCGATTCGGTTCGTCTGGTTCCCGCGGCCGCCGGCGGCAACCAGTTGATCTCGACCGCGAGTCCGTCCACCGGTATTACGCTGAATCAAGGCACGACGATCTCGGCACCGCTTACGGCGCCGCCGGTTGCCGCAAACTATCTGGCTGCGGTGACGACGGCATTGGGGCAGTGCGTGAGCGGCACGACCGCGGCATGCGCGCAGGCTGTGGACGCAAGCTATCGCGAGAACGGTTTCACGACGCTGACCAACGCGCATCCGGTGCTGTCGTCGCCGGGTTTGACGCTTGGCACGCCGCGTACGCTGGAGTTCTTTACCGGCACCGGCGGCGTCCAGAAGGCGTTGATCCTGTGGCCGTATTCGATCGCGAACGGTACGTCCGGTTCGTTCGTGACGGTGGCACAGAAGACGGCGGCCGGTGCGTGGGACATTGTCGGCAATCAGCAGCAATTCAACGTCACCATCACGTCCTTCCTCGATCGCCGGATTTTCCTCGATACGGCCGATGCACCGTATAACCGCTATGAATCCGGCCTCGGGATCACGGTCGCGGCGGGCGCCGCCGGTACGCCGAATCCTGCCAACCTGGCTTCGGTCGCGGTGAGCGGTCCGGGCATCAACGGCACGGCTTACCTGGTGCCGCGCAACAGCACAGGCAGCAGCGTGCTGGGTCTGACCAACAACGCGCTGACATCGGTGCCGACCAGCCCGGTCACCACGACGTCGAATACGTCGCTTTACCGCTGGTCGTGGCAGGCGTTGCCCAACGCAACGCAAAACTACGTTCCTAACAGCGGCGCGCTGGGTTATTTCACCCCCACGCCGATCAATCCGGCGACGGTGCCGCAGTTCGCGACCTACACCGTGAAGTTCTACGACTCGACGGGCGCGCAGATCGGCCAGACGGATAGCGTGATCAATCCGACTGCAGTGATTGGTGCATCGGCGGGAGCGGGCGTGCCGTGGCAAACCTTGTCGTCCGCGACGCAAAGCGCGTTTCTGAGTGTGGGCGGTTCGCAGTCCGGCGCGCAGGGCGCGGTAAATCTGGCGTGGTCGAATCTGGTCAACAACCAGAACATCGCGCCGCTAGCGTCCAAAGCACAGCTTCAGATCTCTTCGGGAACGGGCGTGACGCCTTCGACGGAAGTCGACGGATGGTGGAACGGGCCGGCCGCTTTCAATGCGAGCGGTCAGTACAGCGCCACCGTGACGGCCGGCGTGGCGCAGAACGGCGTCCAGCAGTGCACGACGGCTTGCCCGTTCCCCGCATTGCAGGCGGGCAGTCAACGTCTCGTTCTGTTGAGCTGGGGCGTCGATCAGACCTCTTACTACAACATCTATAAGTACGATGACTGAGGCTGGATGATGGGTCGCGGTTGAAGCGGTGTGCGTTTTCTCGCATCGTTCAGATGGCGGAAAATCATATGCAGTGATGCAGTCATCGAACGCCACTCGCGGCAACGCGGGTGGCGTTTTTCATTTGCTCGCCGGTGTCTCCGCAAGCAACTTCATCACCGCACCAATCACCGCATGCGCGCTATCGAGTGGCCGCTTCGATGCATCGAAGCGTTGCACCGCGGGCGCCATCCACGGATGCGCGAACGCGACGGCATCGGCGCCGTCGCGATAGGCATCGTGCGCGGCGGTCGCGATTGCGGCATGACAGGCATCGAAATCCCCCGCCTTGAAAAGATCCCACACCTGCGGAAGATGCACGACCGCGACCGACGCATGACGATGGCTCGCGTATTCGCCAAACAGCTTGCGGTTCGATTCCAGCGCCGATTCGGCCGCGCACAGCACGACGATGCGCGTGCCGTTCTCGACGGCCGCGGCAGCCAACGCCAGATCCGCTCGCAGAACCGGCGCGGGCGAAGCGCCGAGCTTCGCGACCGCCGGTCCCAGCATCGCGCAGGTCAGCACGACCGCGTCGGCGTCCGATGCGAGTGAGTGCAGACAGTCCGCTATCTGCGTCTGCAACCCGGCAGTGATCGTTCCGGCCCGTTCGACCGCTTCACGCAGATCGGCGCGCAGTTCATGGCGACAGTTGGCGGGCGGCAGACCGAAGTCCTGTACCGCCGTTTCGAAGATCCGCTGGTTGCTCGGGACGGTGTGCAGAAAGGAAATACGCATCGACAGTTCCTCGGGTTATGGGTGCATGGTTTCGCGATGGGCACGTATTCATATGTGGCGTTGGCATTCTTTCGTCCTGCCTGCTTTCTGACAAGGCAAGCAGCGATACCGGTATCGTCAGCACCCCCTTACGTATTTTTCGCCGCCGCTCGCGAATCCACGGCCTGCATCGAAAAAATCTATGCAAGGCATCGGTAAACAGTGTTGGTCAAAGAAATATGGTCTCAGTACTCTGGTTTGACACATGGGGCGCAGGCCGGTCTTCCGCGCGACGTCAACGCCCCGGTCGCTAACTTATCGAGCGCCACGGCGCAAAATCGAAGCAAAGGGAGGATGACATGGCCGATAGCCGCGGTGCGGTTCCATTGATCGAGAAACACACGATCGGTTACGTTCCGCACGAGGAACGTCACGGCAAGGTGCGCGATCTGTTTACGCTCTGGTTCGGAGGCAATATCGCCCCGTTGCCGATCGTGACGGGCGCGCTCGGCGTGCAGATCTATCACCTGAATCTGTTCTGGGGCGTGATCGCGATTCTGGTCGGACAGGCGATCGGCGGCATTCTGATGGCGCTGCATTCCGCGCAGGGTCCGCAGATGGGTATTCCGCAGATGATTCAGAGCCGCGCGCAGTTCGGCTCGTGGGGCGCGTTGCTGGTTACCGTGATCGCGGGGGTGATGTACGTCGGGTTCTTTGCGTCGAACATCGTGCTCGCGGGTAAATCGTTGCACGGTATCGAGTCGTCGATTCCGATTCCGGTGGGCATCGTGATCGGTGCATTGGGCTCGGGGCTGATCGGCATCATCGGCTACCGGTTCATTCACATCCTTAACCGGATCGGCACGTGGGTGCTCGGTATCGGCATCGTGCTCGGCTTCGGCTACATCGCGACGCACGTGACGACTGCCGACTTCCTGACGCGCGGCGGCTTCAACGTCGCGGGCTGGCTCGCCACGGTGTCGCTGTCCGCGCTGTGGCAGATTGCGTTTGCGCCGTACGTGTCCGACTATTCGCGCTATCTGCCGGCCAATGTCGGCGTGGGCTCGACGTTCTGGGCCACGTATCTGGGCTGCACGCTGGGTTCGTCGCTGGCCTTCATCTTCGGTGCGGTGGCCGCGCTTGCCGTGCCGCCGGGCATGGACACGATGGATGCGGTGAAGCTGTCGACCGGCGCGATCGGACCGTTCATGCTGGTGCTGTTCCTGCTCAGCGTGATCAGCCACAACGCGCTGAATCTCTACGGCGCGGTGCTATCGGTGATCACGTCGCTGCAGACCTTCGCTTACAAGTGGATTCCGACCGTCAAGGCGCGCGCCGTGCTGTCGCTCATCATCATGGCGGCGTGCTGTTTCGCGGCGGTGGGCGCCTCGAAGGATTTCATCGGGCACTTCGTCGATCTGGTGCTGGCGCTGCTGGTGGTGCTGGTGCCGTGGACATCGATCAACCTGA
The DNA here is from genome assembly GCF_029910215.1 of Paraburkholderia sp. D15. Classification (NCBI taxonomy): domain Bacteria; kingdom Pseudomonadati; phylum Pseudomonadota; class Betaproteobacteria; order Burkholderiales; family Burkholderiaceae; genus Paraburkholderia; species Paraburkholderia sp. D15. The sequence goes on from NZ_CP110396.1 coordinate 2,621,253, forward strand.
TCGATTTCTATGTGATCCACAAGGGGCAGTACGACGTGGACTCCATCTTCCGCGTCGATGGTGGCATCTACGGACGTTTCAACATGCAGGCGCTGATTGCGTACGCGGTCGGTATCGTCGTGCAGATTCCGTTCATGAATACGCCGATCTACGTCGGGTCGTTTTCGTCGCACCTGGATGGCGCGGATCTGTCGTGGCTGGTCGGCATCGTCGTGACGACGCCGTTGTACTACTGGCTTGCCACACGGGATACCGCATATCGCCGGCGTCAGAACGAGCATCAGAGTCAGGCGGGCGTGTCGGCTCACTGAGCACCGATTGCTGTCGACGCAGGAACAGCGGCCGCTAACGGCCGCTGTTTTTTTGTTCCGGCTGCTTCATGGAACCGCACCGCGCATTTACCGCTCGATATGCAAGCGCCGGATATACGACTCGCAGAACGCCGAGAACCGTGTAACGACTTGACGTGGCTTCATCGCATTGGATTGCGCGATGCCGAGCGTGGTGGCGTTCACGTCGTCCTTGAAACGCTTGATCACGAAGTCCTCGCCGTCCACCGTGCGATTCGATTTGAGCGGGAAATTGAGGATGCTGTAGCCGAGCCCATTCGCGACCATGCCGCGTACCACCTCCGGCTGCGACGAACGGAACGCCGCGACCGGGCGACTGCCGACCGCATCGAACAGCGCCGAGAAATACTCGCGGCTGTGCGGCAGATCCAGCATCACATAAGGCTCGGGCAGCAACTCCTCCAGCGATACCTTGCGGGCGCGCGCGAGCCTGTGCGTCCTGGGCAGGATCACATACGGCGGCAGCGAGAGCAGCGGCGTGAACGTGATGTTCTCGGCGATGTCGAGGCTATAGGTCAGCGCGATATCGAGCGAGCCGTCGTGCAGTCCGTTGAGCAGCGTGTCCTGATGCGCCTCCACCGTGCGGAACGCAATGCCCGCGTGCTCCTGCACGAAGCGGCTGATGATGCCCGGCATCAACGGCGGCGCGAGCGACACGAGGCAGCCGAGGGCGATCGTGCCCGTCATGCCGCCATCCATTTCCTTCGCGGCCGATTGCAGATCTTCCGCATTCTTCAGCAGATTGCGCGCATGACCCAGCAAATCACGGCCCGCCTGCGTGAGCGACAGACCGCTCGCGTGATGGCGGATGAACAACTGCACGCCGAACGATTCCTCGAGATCCGCCAGCGCGGTCGAGATGGACGGCTGCGAGATATGCAGCCGTTTGGCCGCGGCGGTGAACGACAGCGCCTCGGCCGTCACGACGAAGTAGCGCAACTGGCGCAGTGAATAACGCAGCGGATTGCTTTCCATCCGTCTGTCTCCTCAAGGTGTTCGTGCTGGCTGCATTGTGAGCCACTCAAGCACTTATTGCATAGAAAAAAACGATGCTATGGATTTTTTAAATATGTTTTTCTAAATCATTGCGCCGACGTACATTTTCCTCATGGTCAAGCGCCGACGGTGAAGCCGACGGTCGCCATCAATCCGCTTTTCAAAAGGACACAGCGATGACAGCTGAAAACATCTCGATCGATACGCTGATCGTCGGCGCCGGTCAGGCCGGTGTGGCGATGAGTGAACATCTGAGCCGGCTCGGTGTGCCGCATCTGGTGCTGGAGCGCGACCGGATCGCCGAGCGCTGGCGCACCGGTCGCTGGGACTCGCTGGTCGCGAACGGTCCCGCGTGGCACGACCGTTTTCCCGGCCTCGAATTCGACGATCTCGATCAGGATGCGTTCGCGTCGAAAGACCGCGTGGCGGATTACTTCGAAGCGTACGCGAAGAAGTTCAATGCGCCGATCCGCACCGGCGTGGAAGTAACGAGCGTGTCGCGCCATGTGGGCCGCCCGGGTTTTGCGATCGAGACGTCGATCGGCGCGATCGAGGCGAATCGCGTGGTGGTCGCGACCGGTCCGTTCCAGCGGCCGGTGATTCCGCCGATCGCGCCGCAAGGCGGTCCGCTGGTGCAGATCCATTCCGCCGACTATCGCAATCCGGCTCAATTGCCCGAGGGCGGCGTGCTGGTGGTCGGTGCGGGTTCCTCCGGCGTGCAGATCGCGGATGAACTGCAGCGCGCGGGCAAGACGGTCTATCTGTCGGTCGGCCCACACGATCGTCCGCCGCGCGCATACCGCAAGCGCGACTTCTGCTGGTGGCTGGGCGTGCTCGGCGAATGGGACAAGGAAGCGGCACGACCGGGCAAGGAGCACGTGACGATCGCCGTCAGCGGCGCGCGCGGCGGCCATACCGTCGACTTCCGCGCGCTCGCGCATCAAGGCGTGACGCTCGTCGGTCTGACGAAAACCTTCGAGAACGGCGTGGCGACTTTCGAAGCGGATCTCGCGCAGAACCTCGCACGCGGCGATGAAAACTATCTGTCGCTGCTCGACGCGGCGGACGCCTACATCGCCCGCAATGGCCTCGATCTGCCGGAAGAACCCGAAGCGCGCCGCAAGTACGCCGATCCCGCGTGCGTGAGCGAGCCGATCCTCGCACTCGATCTCGCGGCAGCGGGCGTGACGTCGATCGTCTGGGCCACCGGGTATGCGGTCGATTACGACTGGCTGCACGTCGATGCGTTCGACGCAAAAGGCAAGCCGCGGCATCAACGCGGCGTATCGAGCGAGCCCGGTGTCTATTTTCTCGGTTTGCCGTGGCTGTCGCGACGTGGTTCGACATTCATCTGGGGTGTGTGGCACGACGCGAAACATATCGCCGATCACATCGCCACGCAGCACAAGTACCTGTCCTATCGCGATGCGTCGCAACGCAAGGCGCACGGTGAGGTGAGGCAGGAACCGCGCAGTGCCGCGCAGACCCCTGGCGGGAACGACGCTTCGACCAGAACGCAAACCGTCACCGCATCGCAAGTTCAACACGTCAACGAATTGGGAGTGAATTAATGCCGACTCATACGCGCATCCGCATGTTCAACACGAAAGACACGTATCCGAACCAGTCGCTCGACAACGATCTCTGTCAGGCCGTGCGTGCCGGCAATACCGTGTATGTACGCGGTCAGGTGGGGACGGATTTCGAGGGCCGTCTGATCGGTCTCGGCGATCCGCAGGCCCAGGCCGAACAGGCGATGAAGAACGTCAAGCAGTTGCTGGAGGAGGCGGGCAGCGATCTGTCGCATATCGTGAAGACGACCACGTACCTGATCGATCCGCGCTACCGCGAGCCGGTGTACCAGGAAGTCGGCAAGTGGTTGAAAGGGATATTTCCCATTTCCACCGGGCTCGTCGTCAGCGCATTGGGTCAGCCGCAATGGCTGATGGAAATCGACGTGATCGCGGTGATCCCGGACGGCTGGCAAGCCAACGCATAAGGAGAGGCGCATGACATTCTCGATCGTCGGACGTTGCCCGCAAACCGGCCAGCTCGGGATCGCGATCAGCTCGTCGAGTATCGCGGTCGGCGCACGGTGTCCGTGGGTTCGCGCCGGCGTCGGCGTGGTGGCGACGCAAAATATCACGTTGCCCGCGCTTGGTCCGCGCATTCTCGATCTGCTCGAAGACGACGCGCGCGGCGACCCGCAGGCCGCCCTCGAACTCGGACTCGGCAGCGACGCGTGGCGCGCGTATCGGCAGGTGACGGTGATCGATAACGATGGACGTAGTGCGTTTTTCAGCGGCGCGGAATCGCTCGGCGTGCATCACGCGGTGAGCGGGCGGCAATGTGTCGCGGCAGGCAACATGCTCGCGGGCCGCGAGGTGATCGAGGCGATGGTGCAGGCATTCGAGCGCGCGGACGGCATGCTGGCCGACCGTCTGCTGGCCGCGATGCATGCGGCGATCGCGGCAGGCGGTGAGGCGGGGCCGGTGCATTCGGCGGCGCTCAAGATCGCGGGCGACGTGAGCTGGCCGATCGTGGACCTGCGCATCGACTGGGCGGACGACGGCCCCATCGGCAAGTTGGATGAGCTGTGGCAGGCATATCGTCCGCAGATGCAGGACTATCTGACGCGTGCGTTGAATCCGACGGTCGCGCCAGGCTACGGAGTACCGGGCGATGAATAAGCTGTCGAGCCGCGCGCTGCTCGAACGGCTGATCGGCTTCGCGACGGTCAGCCGCGATTCGAATCTCGAACTGATCGTTTATATCCGCGACTACCTGGCGGCGCTCGGCGTGGAGAGCGAGCTGTTCTACAACGCGGAGCGCACCAAGGCGAGCCTGTTCGCCACGATGGGCCCGACCGATCGCGGCGGCATCGTGCTGTCGGGACATACGGATGTCGTCCCCGTCGAGGGTCAAGCGTGGAGCGTCGACCCGTTTCGTCTGACCGAACGCGACGGCCGTCTGTATGGTCGCGGCACCGCCGACATGAAGGGATTCATCGCGTCGGCCCTCGCGGCCGTGCCGGATTTTCTCGCGCAACCGCTGACGCAACCGGTCCATCTCGCCTTTTCGTATGACGAAGAAGTAGGCTGTCTCGGCGTGCGACCGATGCTCGCGCAACTATCGCAACGTCCGCACAAGCCGCGTCTGTGTCTGATCGGCGAGCCGACCGGACTGAAGCCGGTGCTCGGCCACAAAGGCAAACTCGCGATGCGTTGTCATGTGAAGGGCGCGGCCTGTCACTCGGCGTACGCGCCTTACGGCGTGAACGCGATCGAGTACGCGGCGCGGCTGATCGGCAAGCTCGGCGAGATCGGCAAGCAACTGGCGCATGCCGATCGCCACGACACGCGTTTCGATCCGCCGTTTTCGACGGTGCAGACCGGTGTGATCAAGGGTGGCCGCGCGTTGAACATCGTGCCGGCGGAATGCGAGTTCGATTTCGAGGTGCGCGCGTTGCCGGACTTCGACGCGCAAACGGTCGCCGATGAATTGCACGGATATGCGCAGGCCGAACTGCTGCCGGCCATGCGCGCGGTACAGACCGACACCGACGTTCGCCTGCAACCGCTGAGCGCTTACCCGGGCCTCGCAACCGCGCCCGAAAGCGAAGCCGCGCGCCTGCTGGCGTGGTTGAGCGGTTCGAGCGCGTTCGGCACGGTCGCGTTCGGTACGGAGGGTGGCCTGTTCGAACAGGCTGGCATGCCGACCGTGGTGTGCGGGCCGGGCAGCATGGACCAGGGGCACAAGCCTGACGAATACGTGACGCTCGACCAACTCGCCGGTTGCGACGCGATGCTGTTGCGACTCGCCAGCTATCTGCGCTCGCCGCAGACGCACGATCGATCGCGAACGGCGTAGCGAGAAAGCAGTTCGTTTCGTATCACCAGGGAATCTCACTAAGGGTAAAACCCCGGCCCAATGCCAGCACGGCGGCGGGCTGTTCTCACCCTCCTTGACGCTTGCACCCGGCGTTTCGGCGCGTCATGGTTAACACAATTCTGTCATTCCACGTTAACTGCCGCACAGAGCAACCCTTAAAGATGACGCAAATTCGGTCGACGCCGCATCCGCCCTGATCGCTAGCCGTACGCCATCCGGGGACCAGCGACCAGGGAGGGGAGATAGTGAGAACGATCAGGGTTGCGGCTTTCTCGATGCGAGGAGGCCTCGGGCCGAGTGCGCCCACCTGGGTTTTGTTGCAGCAGGTCATCGTGCGCGGTCTGGTGGCGGTGAAGTTTCTCGCGCTGGGCCGCATTCTTGGACCGTCGGCGATCGGCAGCGTCAGCATCGCGCTGCTCGCGGTCGCGATCGCGGAATCGCTGTCCGACACGGGGCTGGCGCAGGCAGTCATCCAGGGACGCGAGACGCCCACGCATCCGGAGCTCGGCGCGGTGTGGACCACGCTGACCACGCGCGGCGTGATTGTCGCGCTATTGCTGATCGCGTTGGCGCCGGTGATGAACCGGCAATTCCATCTCGGCAACGCGCTGATGCTGTTGCAGCTGGCGGCGGCGTTGCCGTTGATTCGCGGGCTCGCATCGCCGGCCTACTTCGTCGTGCAGCGCAATCGCGGCTTCCAGCAGATCGCGGGGATCGAGACGGCAGCCGCCTTTGTCGATTGCTGCACGGGCTTGATGCTCGCGCTCGGCGGTGCGGGCGCGTATTCGCTGCTGATCGGGATGATCGTCGGCGATACACTCAAGACCATCCTCACGTGGCTGACCATGAAGCCGCGTCCGCCGATCCGGCTCGCGTGGGCGGGCATTGGCCATTACATCGATTTCAGCCGCTGGATCTGGGCCGGCAGCGTGGTCAATCTTCTGCTGAATCAGTTCGACAAGGTAATCGTCGGCAAGCTGCTCGGGCCGGCGCAACTGGGCGCGTACCAGATGTCGTCGAAGCTCGCGCAGATGCTGTTGACCGACGCCGCGTTCGCGATGGGGCAATACCTGTTTCCGACTTTCTCCGCGCAACATCGTCACGATGCGCGCGCGGCGGCGCGCCGTGTGCGGCTTTATCTGATGATCGTGGCGGGCGGCCTCACGCTGTTCGTGATCGTGCTGCGCCTGATCGCCGAGCCGCTGTTCTCGCTGATCCTGGGACCGGCGTGGATGTCGGCGGTGCCGCTGTTCAAGATCTTTGTGATCAACATGGCGATCGGCGCGTTGATCGCGGTGTTCGTCGCGTATCTGCGCGCGGTCGGCGATGCGAAGGCGGTCACGCACGCGTCGTTGATCCAGATGGTGCTGCTGATCGCGATCGTGCCGCCCATGACGCACTACTGGGGCGTGACGGGCGTCGCGTGGTCGATGACGATCGGCATGGGTTCCGCCGCCACGTGGATGCTGTATCGCACGTTGCGGCGGCATGATGCACCGGTTGTACCGTTGGCGTCGTGAGCGGGCGCCGGCCGGCTCGCCTCGCACACGTCAGATTTGCCCGAACCCGCCGTCGACCACCAGTTCCGCGCCGAGCATGTAGCGCGATGCATCGCTCGCGAGGAACAGGGCGGCCTGCGCGATGTCGTCGGCGTTACCCAGATGACCCACGGGAATGCGCGACGCGATGCGCTGTTTGGCCGCGTCCACCTGATCCGCCGCCGCGCCGCCGCGTGCGTGGATCGGCGTATCGATTGCGCCGGGGCTGACCGCGTTCACGCGAATCCGGCGTTCGAGCAGTTCGCTCGACCACGTGCGGGCGAGCGAACGCACCGCGGCTTTCGATGCGGACAGTAACGATAAACCGGCCGTGCCCACCTCGTTAAGCCACGACGTGTTCAGGATCACCGACGCGCCGTCGCGCAGAATCGGCGCGACGGCCTGCATCGAGAAGAACACGCCCTTCACGTTGATGTCCATCAGTTCGGCGTAGCGAGCCTCGTCGGTCGTCGCGAGCGGCGTGGAGAAGGCGACGCCCGCGTTGGCGAAGAAAATATCGAGGCCGCCGAATTCATCGACGATGCGTTGCCGGACGTGCTGCATGTCGGCGCTCGATCTCACGTCCGCGCGTAACGCCAGCGCAGCGTAGTCCAGCTGCACGCGCGCGGCGTCGAGAGCCGCCGTGTCGCGCCCGGTGATGATCACGCGCGCGCCTTCGCGTGCGAACAACGCGGCGGTCGCCAGACCGATGCCGCTGGTGCCGCCGGTAATCAGCGCGGTTTTGCCGGACAGTTTCATGGTGTCGCTCCTTGTCGAATCGATGGGACGGTAGTCGTGGTTTTGCTGGTTTATCTGGCTTTGTCTAGCCGTTGCAGCAACGTGGTCACGCCGAGACTCGCGGCGTCCAGCGCGCCCGCTGCATAGCCCGCGTAGCGCGGCGACCATTCGCTGGCGATTGCGATGAGCCGGCCGGCCCACGCGCCGTCGGCGGGCATGGGGTGAGGGGCAATGGGGTGATCGGCCCCCGTTCGGTCCGCGGCGGTCGCGGTGAGAGGGTCCTTAGCCCAATCCTTCAGAAGCTCCGTCACCGGTTCGGCGGCGGATGCGCCGAACAGGCGGACAAGTTGCGCGCGGCAATGCGCGCGCAGACTGTTGTCGGGAATCCTGTCGCGAACGTGAGCCGGAATGCCGAGGAAACCGAACAACGCGGCATGGCCGCGCGGCGCCGACGCGTCGTGGATCTCGGCAAGCGGGCCGGCCGCGCTGCGTGCCTCGCCGGATAATCCGTCGCCGCGCCAGAACGGCTCGCTGTAGATCGCGACGTATTTGGCGTGTGGGGCCATCCATGTGCCGGTGCTGGTCCATTCGCGTGTCATCGCTTCCGGTAGCGGTGGTGAAAACGTGAGCGTCGATGCGGCGACGCGCGGCGGCATGGCGAGCAGAACGTGAGACGCGCGATACGAGGCTGGGGCGCCAGTTTCGTCGAGGGTGTGTACGTCGACGTGCGGACCGCTGTTCGTGAGTTGCGTGAGTTGCGTGACGCGGCGGCCGGCAAGCACGCGGGCTGGGTCGAGTTGCCGTTGTACCGCATCGACGAGTGCGCCCATGCCGCCGGCTATCCGCATCGCGGCCGGCGACGACGGATAGCCGCGCACCCGGGTCGGCGTTTCGTGCGCGGACCGTTCGATCAGCATGTCACCGGTTTCCGGTTGCTCGAACGTGTCGAGACCGAGTTCGTCGATGAGGCGACTCAATTGCGGTTGAAGCGTGAGCCAGAACCAGGTGGCGCCCAGATCGAAGCGATCTAAGTCGCTGCCCGTGCATGTCCCGGCGTAGGGCGGCGTAGAGACGATCCGTCCGCCGAACGTGTCGCGTGCTTCGAGTAGCACGTAGTCGATGCGTTGCCGTTCAAGCAGCATCGCAGCGTAAAGACCGCTCAGGCCACCGCCGATAATTACGATTTGCGCTGTCTTCATCGACGTGTCTCCTGCGCGGCCACGGCGCCTAAATGGCCCGTTTTGATGTAGACCGTGGCGCCTTCGTCGCCTGCGATAAAAGTGGGCCGGTGACTCGGCGGCGTGCGTATCCAACTGCCCTCAAGATAGACATCGTCACAGTGGCGTTGGCTGTCGCGGTCGTGCAGCGTACCTTCCAGCAGCAGTACCTCCGCACCGCCTTCCAAAAACGTGTCATCAAGCGATCTGTCAATTCGTCCGTTCGGCGCAACGCGTTCAAGCCACACCGTTTCGGTTTCGTCGCGAAAGAGCGCACAGACATCGCGCCCCTCGCGTGCGAGCCAGCGCGATGGATCGCGCGTATCGATGCGAACGACCTCACGTTCTTCGTGAGACATCTGGCGCAGTTTGACGAACAGCGTCGCGCCGTTTTCGCTCGACGGGCAATGCGACGAACCTGGTGGATTGCGCAGATACCACCCCGCCGGATAGTCGTGACCGCATTCGGAGAAGGTGCCGTCCAGCACCAGAATTTCCTCGCCCTGCGCGTGTACGTGTTCGGGAAAGCTGGAGCCCTTGGCATAGCGCACGAGGCTCGTCGCGCGCGCCTGTTCGCCGCCGAGCCGGTCGAGCAGCACGCGTTCGACGCCGGATTGCGGCGACGCGACCCAGCGATGTTGATCCGGCGTGACGACCGCACGCAGCGAGAAATCCGGATTGACGAGCATGACGGTATGGGCGGTATCGCCAGAAGGAGGGTGGAACGAAAAGACGCTGGCGGGTTGTTGCAGGCGCAACGACTCGACGACGTGCCGGCACCACACAGACGGGCGTCTTTGTCAGCCGGGGCCGCGCGACATGCTGGCCCCGGCTGACGGGTCGAGCGTTACTGGCCCGGCAACGCCGCGTGCGCATCGAGCACGCGCGCCGAATACGTCAGCGCCGCGCCGGCGTTCAGCGAAATCGCGACGCCCAGCGCTTCCGCGATTTCCTCGCGCGTCGCGCCGTGCTGAACCGCAGCCTTCGTGTGCACGGCGATGCAGCCATCGCAGCGCGTCGTCACGGCCACCGCGAGGGCGATCAACTCGTGGATCTTCGGTTCGAGCTGGCCGGTCTTCACCGCGCCGCCGTCCATCGTTTGCAGCCCGCGCATCACGTCGGGGCTCAGCTTCGCGTATTCGGCGACGCGGCCCAGCAGGGCGTCGCGGTAAGCATTCCAGTCTTGCATCATGGCAAACCTCTTCGAGTAGGAACGGTATGGGTAATCAGGCGTGGCGGCCGGCCATCACGCCGCCGTCCACCGGCAGCACCGTGCCGGTGATCCACGAGGCCTGCGGCGACGCGAGAAACAGGATTGCCTCGGCGACATCCGCGGGCTGACCGTTGCGGCCGAGCGGATGAAACGCGTTGAACGACGGCAGCGTGTCCTTCACCTGCTCGTCGCTCATGAAGGTGTTGTAGACCGGTGTTTCGACGACGGCGGGCGCCACGGTGTTGATGCGGATATTGGCCGGCGCGAGTTCGATGGCGAGGTTGCGGGTCAACGCATGAACGCCCGCGTTGGCGACGGAATAGGCAGCAGACGGCGTCGCGCCGATCGCCTGCAGGGCCCACAACGAACCGGTCTGCACGATCGCGCCGCCGCCCCGCAGTTTCATCGCACGCGCGGCTGCCTGCGCCATGAAGAATTTGCCCTTCAGGATGGTGTCGAGGAACCAGTCGTACTCCGCTTCGTCGACCTCGACGAACGGCTTCGGGCGGAACACGCCCGCGTTGTTGATCAGAATGTCGACGCCGCCGAACGCCTGCGTCGCGAGATCGACCAGCGCGTCAGCGGTGGCGGGAAGGGCGATGTCGCCCGCCAGCGTGCGCACGCGCGCGCCGCTGGGATCGATGTCGTGGGCCGCCTGGGCGAGCTTGTTCGCGTCGCGCCCGCCGATCACGACCGATGCGCCCGCTTCGACGAGACGGCGCGCCACTTCCTTGCCGATGCCGGAACCGCCGCCGGTGATGATCGCTACCTTGGAAGAAAAACTATTCATGATGATTCTCCGTGACAGGAAACCGGATGGCGTTTCGAGCATGGCTCGTCGGCGCCATATCCGGGAAATTTCGTTCAGATCGCAGAGCTATTATTGGTAGACCCGGCGTGACCGGCAAATGAGATATTCTTCGCTATCGATAAACAAAATCTTTCAATGATGAAGACACCCGTCTACCTGAATGCGCTACGTGCGTTCGAGGCAAGTGCGCGGCATCAGAGTTTTTCCGCGGCGGCGGAGGAACTCAATGTGACGCCCGCGGCCATCGGCCAACTGGTACGCAGTCTCGAGGAATGGCTTGGCACGCCGTTGTTTCATCGCGGCAATAGTGGGCGTGCACGGCTCGCGCCCACCGAAGCGGCGCAACGCGCGTTGCCCGATATTCGCGCGGGTTTTGACCGGCTGAATCTGGGGCTGGCGCGGTTGAAGGAGGGCGCGGCGAACGGCGTGCTGACCGTCACCGTGAGTCCGGCATTTGCGGCGAAATGGCTATTGCCGCGTATCGACCGTTTTCAGGCGGCGTGGCCGGACACGGATGTGCGGCTCGACACGAGTCTGAAGCTACTCGACTTCGTCGCGCAGGGCATCGATATCGGCGTGCGCTATGGCACGGGTGCGTGGCCGGGGCTGATGGCCGAGCGGCTGATGGAGGAAGAACTGTATCCCGTCTGCTCGCCGTTGCTGCTGCAAAACAAACGCCGCCTGCGCAAGCCAGCCGATCTTGCCGGGCAGACGCTGATTCACGATCAGTCGGTGGAAACGCACGCGGAGTTCGCGACGTGGGATGCGTGGCTCGACGCGGCTGGCGTAAGCGGCGTGGCGACGAAACGGGGGTTGCGGATCAATAACTCGGCCGCGGTGTTGCAGGCCGCGATCGATGGGCACGGCGTCGCGTTGGCGCGTAGTGTGATGGCGCGCGACGATCTGACGGCGGGGCGGTTGGTGCGTTTGTTTCCCGAGGTGACGTTCGACTCGGCGCTGGCGTACTACGTCGTGTATCGGCCGGAGTGCGAGACGTTGCCGAAGCTGGTTGCGTTTCGCGACTGGCTGATGGTGGAAGCGGCGGCGGGCTAGCCGCCGCGCGCTTACTGGATGCGGGTGTCTGGATGGGCGCGCCGCGCCCATCTGGCGGAACGCTTACAGATAGCTGCACACGTAGTCGAGCGTTTCGACCACATCGATATCGAAACGGCTCTTGCCTGGCACCGAGAACGACTCGCCGGCGCTGTAGGTCTGCCATGCGTCGCTGCCTTCCAGACGGATACGGCACTGGCCGGCTTGCACTTCCATGAGTTCCGGCGCGTCCGTGCCGAAGTTCAGCGCGCCCGGCAGAATGACGCCGAGCGTCTTGCGCGAACCGTCGGCGAACAGCACGGTGTGCGAGACGCATTTGCCGTCGAAGTACACATTGGCACGTTTGATAACGGAAACTTGGTCGAATTGCGTGGCGGCCGTCATGGCGGTCTTCCTCCGGTTTGAATGAATGATGTCGTGGCGCGCGGCTATCGCCGCGGAACCCGCAATCATACAGGGTGTGGGGAGGATGGCCGGCTGGCGGCTGCTCGAATGAACGAGCGGTGCAGGAGAAGTACAGAAGTTCTGGCGATCCGCGATGACGAGTCCCGGCCGGCGCCATGTCGAATGCAGAGATATCCGTTAAGTCAACCACCCCGCAACTGCCTCGACCGTCGCCGCGCCTTTAAGATTGCTTCGCGATAAGCGCCACGCCAACCTTCGACGGTGTCTGCAGCATCGCATGGACCACAGTGGACGACCAGAGCATGACGATGCCCGTGGCGGTCTGACCAGGGTACGCGCAAGCGGTCGTTCCGAACTGCACCGACATGTCGAAGACGTTGCCTTGTGCATGCGGAGCAACCGTGCCGGTAAACGTGCAACCGCTTGTCGCGGAACCTGTCACCTTGCCCGCGGAATCGATGGTGAAAGTGGAGGCGTCCCCGCCTTGAGAGAGCAGCATGGTTCCGCGATACGTACCTGCAATCGACGGCAACGACGGTGTCTGATCGAAGTTCGTCTGGTAGGTCTGATGGGTCGTGATCTTCGTACCGTTGCCGTAGGTGACAGCGGCATCTAACGACTGCTTTGCCGAATAGGTGCCTGTCACCGTGACAGCGTTCGTGCCCTGTCCCAGCAGGTTGTAGTCGATCCCGGAACCGCCGCTCAGTGCCCCGGCGCTCGACTGGGTTGTCCCGACGACAAAGCCTCCATAGACATTGGGCTGCCCAACCGCACCATACTGAACATAGACCGCGCCGGTATCGAGGACGATCGTGTCCACTACCCGATTGTCGGAAGTAACTCCGTTGTACTCTCCAGCAGCGGTCGGTGTTGTCACCGGTGTGCTGGCGCTCGCTTTTCCATCCCCGTCACCACCACCGCCGCCACCACACCCCGCCAGAAGAACTGCCGCTGCTGCTGCAGCTGTAATTAGCCCTTTCATTTCTTCTCCGTTATTGGTCTGCCATTTGGCCGACGGCGAGTGTAATACTTCGTAATAGATATGGGAATGACTCGTTTAGGAGGCGGGGCCTAATGCGCTGGCGAGTAGAAAGAGTTATCGCGCACTGAAGTTGTAAAGCTCAATTTCATCTCGCGCGAAATGCGCGCGAGCTTCTCTACAATGCGCAAATCTGAACGGCCGATTGCCACTCATGGACATCACCAGACTTCTCCTGCTCGGTTCGGTTATTTCAGTCTTATGTACTACGACGAGCCCATCGTTCGCCGCCCCCGACGAAGACCAACTCGGCAAGGCGTCAGGTTATCCAATAGGCAATGCCGAGAACTGGTTCTACGACGAATCGGTACGCGTCGGCTCGTTCAGTCATCAAGGCGAGATTCCGCATGTCTTTGGCGGCGATTCACATCGCCTTGCGCCGAGCAGCGAGCCGATGCCATTACCCAGAGCCGAAAAGGAACGACCTGTGTGCTGGAATAGCGTCGATGCACATAACCTGACAGTCGACGACTACCTCGCGCGTCACCGCATCATGGGTCTGATGATCGTGAAGGACGGCGTGATCCAGGTCGAGCGCTATCAATACGACCGCAAACCCACCGACCGCTTTCTATCCAATTCGATGGTCAAGTCGATCACGTCGCTGGGGATCGGCATTGCGCTGCGTGAAGGCAAGATTCATTCACTGGACGATCGGGCCGATGTCTACGCGCCTGAACTCACCGGCACGCTATACGGCGAAACCACGATCCGCAATCTGCTGCATATGTCGTCCGGCGCAAAATTCACCGAGATCTACAACGGTGCCGACGACGCTGCGCATTTCGGCAAAGTCGCCACACGCGAAGGCTTGCAGGCCGCCGCGCGCACCGTCACCGAACGCGCCGTGCCGCAAGGCGCGCAGTTCAACTACGCAAGCGCGCAGACCGACATGCTCGGACTCGTGCTGCGCGGCGCGACCGGCATGAACCTGAGCGATTACCTGGCATCGCGGTTATGGCAACCCATCGGCGCCGCCGATGCGGCGCTATGGCGCGCCGACCGCTTCGGCCAGGAACGCGCGAGCGGTGGCTTCAATGCGACGCTCGCGGACTATGCGCGGCTCGCCGTGGTACTGGCCAACGACGGCGTGCGCCCGGATGACCCGCAACACACGCAGATCGTGCCGCGCGATTATCTGCTCGATGCAACCGACTGGCATCGGCAGCCTGAAGCGTTTCAGCCGCATCACGCGTCGCCGTATTATGGTTACGGCTATCAGTTCTGGCTCTTTCCCGGCGAGAAGCGCCGCTTCGCAATGCTCGGCGTTTATGGACAAATGATCTTCATCGACCCCGAGCGAAAACTGGTGATGGTACAGACCGCCGCGAACGCGACGGCAAAGGTCGGTGGCGGCGGGACGTCGCTCAGTAAGGAAGCGGATGAGTTCTGGCGCGGCGTGGAGCGCGGATGTGGTGATACGGCTTTATGACCGCCTGGATAGCTCACGTGAGCACACGCATCTTTCTGCGGTTGATCACGCGATACTTGCTGAATGCGGGTTGATATGGAAGCGACGTCAAGACGTGCTCAAATTCCACTCTTCCCGCCGCATTCAGATCGGTTGCGCGGACAACTGGATTGCGGGCAACTCGTCGAGACTCCGGTACACCGGTTTCTGTTGCTGACGCGCGAGGCGCTCGTCTTCATCCGCTCCCTTCGATTCACCCTCGATACGAAAGACCGCATCGCATTGATCGATCAGGCGACTCGCCACCGGGTACAGAAACGATTCGCTGATCGCATCGCCGAGCGCTGTCGAGCCGGCCACCGCGGCCAGCGGCAAGGCGACCCACTCGCCGATCAGCGGCATGTGGCCGCGCTGATAAACCTGTAGCGCTGCTTGTTCCAGTCGTTCGAGATTGCGCGCGATGCGCGCGGGATCGCCTTGCGTGCCGCTTCGATAAGGCCCGGCGATGAGAATCAGTTGCGGGTTCATGGCGTAGGTCGCTCCTTGGGTGATGAATCGATCGTACAAGCGTTGCAATGCTGGCTTGCATGATATCGTGCATATTCGTGCAATAACAAGAAAAATCGTGCAAATGGCGGCGACAAAAAACGGCACGGGCGGAAGTCCGCGTGCCGTGCCGTTAGCCGCTATGGGGGCGCTGCCGCTTACGTTGCCGCTTACGTTGCCGCTGTCACAGCGTGAACCGCTTCCACCGCCGTGCCGCCGTTCACGGCGTCCTGCCAACGCTGCACATAGGCCGGTGTTCCGCGCGGCGCGGCCGCGACAATGGGCGTGCGTGGTTGCAGCGCCATCGGCAGCACGCCGGCCCATACCGGGAGAGGCAGATCGGCTTCATCGTCCTCGGGACCGCCATCGCTGACTTTCGACGCGGCCTCGTCCAGCGCAATACGCAGGATCGTCGTGGCCGCGAGTTCGTTCGCGTCGCCAGGGCGCGCCTCGCTCGAACGGCCCGGCGCAATGTGTTCCATCAGCGCGTCGAGCGCCGCTGATTTGAACTCCGCGGCGACCACTTCAAACACGCCGTAAATCACAGCGGAGCGGTAGTTCATCGAATGATTGAATGCCGAGCGCGCGAGCACCAGGCCGTCGAGATGCGTGATCGTCACGCAGACCTGCGCGCCGCTTGCCGCCAGCTTCAGCATGCGACTGCCGTTGGAGCCGTGAATGTACAGATGCTCGCCCTCGCGCCAGCAAGCGGTGGGAATGCAGTGGACGCCGTGCTCGTCGGCGAAGGCCACGTGGCACACATAGGCTGCGTCGAGAATGGCATGCAGCGTGGCGCGGTCGTAGTGGCCGCGTTGCGCGAGACGGCGGATGCGGCTGCGCTCGGTGGGCGGCGCGGCTTCGGGAACGGACATGACGGCACTTCCTGTTGCGTGATCGAAAGGGCTCACACGATAGAAAAAACGGGACGTGATTTGTAGACCCACCGGGAATGGTATTTTTGGAGCCATGACGGCGGCCCGCCGATCGATCGTGAGCGAATGAAGCGATGTACTTTAAAGTTCTCTCCTCATGCAGCGAGAGAACATCGCGTTCACCGCGCGGGCCCTTGAATCCGGTCGATCTGCTCGTTGAGTCGAGTAATCGAATTCGATAGAAACGCCGCTCTCGCGTCGAGCCGGCTCAGCAGCAGCGTCACGACCAGAATCGCGATGGAAAACGGAATGACTGCCATGGCGAGCCATTGCGGTTTGATTCCGCCCGCCGCGCCGCAAATCGAACCGACCGGGAAATCCGCCGCGGCCATGCCGGTGTAGTGCATGCCGGCAATCGCCACGCCCATGACGCAGGCCGCGCCGACCCGCTTGCGCATCAGGTGATTGGGGCCGGCAAGACGAAGCGTGTTGGCGAGCCACAGCGCCGCCGTGGAAGCGGCAATCGCAATCACGATCGACGCCGCGAAGATCGTGGTGTCGTACTGAATGGCGGGCTTCATCAACATTGCGGCCATGCCGACGTAATGCATGCCGGAAATGCCGAGTCCCATCAGCGTGCCGCCGGCCAGCAAGCCGGAAATTTTCAGCCGGTCGAGCGTCACGACGTGCAGCGCGAACCAGGAAACGAGTACGGCAATGACGAGCGAATAACCCGTAATTGCAAAGTCGTAGCCAATGGGAATGTTCAACGAGAACGACAGCATGCCGATGAAATGCATCGACCAGATGCCGATGCCCATCGCCAATGCGCCGCCTGCCAGCCACATCTGCCGCGTTCGCGCGTAAGCGAGTAGGGAGATGCGGTCGGCAAGGTCGAGTGCCGTGTAGGACGCGAGTGTCGCGACGACCAGAGAGAAGGCGACCAGCCCCAGGTTGTAGCTGCTTTGCATGGGTCGATGACTTTCAAAAGAGCTGGATTAAAAGCTCGATTAATGAAAAACGACTAGCGTTCGCGAGGATTTTTAAGGATGCAAAAGGCGACCTCGTACCTCGCACTGTTCCGTGCGTTGATGAATGTATTCAGTGTTTCACGTTGCCGTGGTGCAAGCGGATTGCCGGGTATTTTGCTTCTTGTTCGCGCAATGCGGCTCACGATAAAGCAGTCCGCAATCTAAAGCAAGTAGATTGCATGCTTCATAAAAGTACGATCCTTGTCAGAAGGCGCCGGTCAATTTATCTAATGCTTAATGCATGTGCGTTGTGCATCGGGTACTCACTTTTCATCGCCTTCGTCGTTCTTTTCCGCGCTCGATTGCTCGATGCCGAGTTCCGTCAATAGCCAGCTCTTGAACGTATCGAAGGCCTGATGATGGTGAAGCCGCTTCGGATACACCAGATAGTGGCCCACGTACGGCACTTCCCGCGTACTGCCGATTAGTGGACACATCAAGGTGCCGCGTTGCAGCTCACGTTCGGCGAGCAAGGTCGATTCGAGCACGACGCCGAGTCCATCCACGGCGGCTGCGATCGCCATCGAACTGCGGTCGAAACGCAGGCCGTATTGATTCGGCGGCGTCAGATTGTTGGCTTCGAACCAGCCCTTCCACTGAAACAGCTGAACGTCGCACTGAATCAGCGTGTGTTCGTAAAGATCCTCCGGGCGCCGGATGTGTCGCGCGAGCTCGGGTGTGCAAAGCGGCGTCAGCTTCTCGAGCGCGAGTGGAATCTTTTCGTACGGCGACGGCTTCGGCTCGCCGTACACGATGTCGAGATCGAAGTCGTCGTCCTCGAAATGGGCGTAATCCGTGCTCGCCGAGAAACGCAGATCGATCCTGGGATTTTCCCTGACGAAACTCGCGAGTCGCGGCAATAGCCATTGCGTCGCGAAACTCGGCGCGGTGTGCAGGCGCAACGGACTGGGCGTGTCGGTCGTCACGAGCGCGAGGCCACGGCGCATTTCCTCCATGCCGCGCTGCACGTGTTCGAGCAGGATCGCGCCTTCGCGCGTCAGTTTGACTTCACGCGTGCTGCGCTGGAACAGACGCAGCGCGACGGTTTCCTCGAGCTTGCGGATGGAATGACTGACGGCGCTCGGCGACAGATCGAGTTCCTGCGCCGCGTTCGCGAACGACGCAGTGCGGCCGGCGGCTTCGAAAACGCGCAGGAATGGTAGCGGAAGTTTGCGGGTGGGCTTCATGCGTGAAATCCATTCATGAATAGGTGCAATCTTTTCTTTTGTCGGCAGGATTTGGCCAATGATACGCTGGCTCTGCGTCGAACTGGCTTGAAACTGATGAATGGAAAACATCTGTTCGGGCCGGCTCGCCGACAGACTGATGCAGCCTCAACGCATTTCGGAAAGACATTCAGGACGGAGACATGACCACCATCACCGACACGCGCCGGCAGGACGTTGCCGCGGCCCCCGGCATTCACGCCGATCTCGCGCACCACGCTTACCGTATCCGTCGCTTCGCGCTGCGCATGGGCGAAGTACAGGGTCAGGGCTATATCGGCCAGGCGCTTGGCCTCGCCGACGTGCTCGCCGTCGCGTTCTGCCACGCGATGAACCTGCGCCCCGACGAACCCGAATGGGAAGGTCGCGACCGGTTTCTGCTGTCGCACGGCCATTACGCGATTGCTTTGTACGCGGCACTGATCGAGGCGGGCGTGATTCCCGAGGCGGAACTGGAAACCTACGGCTCCGACGACAGCCGCCTGCCGATGTCCGGCATGGCGAGCTACACCCCCGGCATGGAAATGTCGGGCGGCTCGCTCGGCCAGGGGCTCAGCATCGCGGTCGGCATGGCACTCGGTCTGCGGCAGAAGCGCAACCCGGCATGGGTGATCAACTCGATGTCGGACGGCGAACTCGACGAAGGCGCGACATGGGAAGCGGCGATGTCGGCGGCGCATCATGGGCTCGGCAATCTGATCGTGCTGGTGGACGTGAACCAGCAGCAGGCCGACGGTCCGTCGCAACGCATTCTCGGTTTCGAACCGCTCGCCGATAAATGGCGCGCGTTCGGCTGGCACGTGCAGCGTGTCGACGGCAACGATCTCGCGGCCGTGGTCGCGGCGTTCGATCAGGCGCGCGTCGTCGGTGAACCCGTGCCGCGCGTGATCCTGTTCGATACGCTGATGGGCAAGGGCGTACCGTTCCTCGAACAACGCGAGAAAAACCACTTCATTCGCGTCGATCCGGAAGAATGGCAGCAGGCCATCGCCGTACTCGACGCCGCACAACCGGCCGCAGGAGACCACGCATGAGCGCCGTCATCAACAAACCGCGCCTGACGACCTCGGCGATGATCGCGTCGATTGCCGCGGAAGGCCAACGCACCACCGCCGCGCCGTTCGGTCATGCTCTCGTCGCGGAAGCGGCGAAGCGGCCGAACATCGTCGGCATGACGGCGGATCTGTCGAAGTACACCGACCTGCATATCTTCGCGAACGAGTATCCCGAGCGCCATTTCCAGATGGGCATGGCCGAACAGTTGCTGATGGGCGCGGCCGGCGGCATGGCGAAGGAAGGCTTCATTCCGTTCGCCACCACCTATGCCGTGTTCGCCACGCGCCGCGCGTACGATTTCATTCACCAGGTGATCGCCGAGGAAAACCTCAACGTGAAGATCTGCGCCGCGTTGCCGGGTTTGACGACGGGCTACGGGCCGAGTCACCAGGCAACCGAGGACATCGCGCTGATGCGCGGCATCCCCGGCCTGACGATCGTCGATCCATGCGATGCGCTCGATACCGAACAGGCGGTTGCCGCGATCGCCGCGCACGATGGTCCCGTGTATATGCGTCTGCTGCGCGGCAAGGTGCCGCTGGTGCTCGACGAGTACGACTATCGGTTCGAACTCGGCAAGGCAAAGTTGCTGCGCGACGGCCGGGATGTACTGATCATCTCGTCCGGGATCATGACGATGCGCGCGCTCGAAGCCGCGCAGGCGCTCGGCGACGGCGCCGCCGACGTCGCGGTGCTGCACGTGCCGACCATCAAGCCGCTCGACGAAGCGACCATCGTCGAAGCATGCCGTCGCACGGGGCGGCTGGTGATCGTCGCGGAGAATCACAGTTGTGTCGGCGGATTGGGCGAAGCCGTTGCCACGGCGTTGATGCGCGCGCGCGTGCAGCCGGTGTTCCGCCAGATCGCGCTACCCGACGCGTATCTCGCGGCGGGCGCCTTGCCGACGCTGCACGACCGTTACGGCATTTCGACGTCGTCGCTGGTGGGCAGCATCAAACAATGGCTGGCGTAAGGAGATCGCGATGAAGGTGACTTTCGTAGGCGTGGGCGCGATCGGTTTGCCGATGGCGTTGCGCATCCAGCAGGCGGGGCATGCGGTGACCGGCGTGGATGTCTTCGGCCGCGCGCGAGAAAACGCGCAGATGAGCGGCATCGATGCGGTCGACGCGATCGGCGCGGCGCCCGCCGCCGAAATCGTCGTGGTGATGGTGGCGACGCCGGAGCATCTGGCGACACTCGTCGACGAAGCTGTCGGCGGCATCGTCGAGGGACAGACATGGATCGTCATGTCGACGGTCGGCCCCGCAAGCGTGCGCGAGCAGGGCGAGCGTCTGCGCGCGGCCGGCGCGCACGTGGTCGATGCGCCGGTAACGGGTGGCGTCGCGCGGGCGAAGACCGGGCAACTGGTGATTTTCGCCGCCGGGGAACAGGCGGACGTGGACCGCGTATCACCGGTGCTGAATGCGATGGGCAACGTACGCGTGACGGGCCGTCAACTCGGCGACGGTCAGAGCATCAAGGTCGTGAACCAGCATCTGTGCTCGGTGCACATCGTGGCCGCCGCCGAAGCGTTGAACCTTGCCGCGTCGCTCGGGCTCGATCCGGCTGCGGTGCTCAAGCTGATCGAAACCGGCGCGGCCGGCTCGTGGATGCTGTCGGATCGCGGGCCGCGCATGGTGGCCGGCAACGACGTCGAGGTCACGAGCGCGATCAACATCTTCGTGAAGGACAGCGGGCTCGTGAATGCGGCGGCTTCCCAATGCGGCGCGGACGTGCCGCTACTGAGGATCGCGCACGAGCGATACCAGCAGGCCGCCGATGCCGGACTCGGACTGCGCGACGACAGCCGGGTCATCGAAACCTGGCGTTGATATTCATCGATTAGAACGATTCGGAGACAACAGCATGAGTACTTCATCCGCGACACTTCCCGCGAAAGACAATCCAGTCAAGGTGTCTTTTGCCTCGATGATCGGCTCGGCGGTGGAGAGCTACGATTTCTTCATTTACGGCACCGCCGCCGCCGGCTGGTTCGGCAAGATATTCTTTCACACGAACGAGCCGATCGTCGGCATTCTCGCGGCCTTCGCGACGCTGGCCGTGGGCTTTCTGATGCGGCCATTCGGCGGCTATCTGGCGGGGCATTACGGTGACCGCCTGGGCCGCAAGACGGTGTTGTTCTGGTCGTTGCTCGCGATGGGTGCCGCGACGGTTTTGATCGGCGCATTGCCTACGTATGATCAGGTCGGCGTGCTCGCGCCGGTGCTGCTGATCCTGCTGCGCATGGTGCAGGGCATCGGCTTCGGTGCGGAGTGGGGCGGCGCGGTGCTGATGGCATGCGAGCATGCGCCGGCTAAACGGCGCGGTTTTTTCGGCGCGGTGCCGCAGGTGGGCATTCCGTTGGGGCTGCTGCTGGCGAATGGCGCGTTCCTGTTGTCGTCGAATCTGTTCGAAGGCAACTGGGTGTGGCGCGCGCCGTTTCTGGTGTCGTTCGTGATGGTAGCCATCGGCATCTTCATTCGGTTGAGCGTGAAGGAGTCGCCGGCATTCGAGGCGATCAAGGCAAGCGATACGATCGTGCGGCAGCCGGCATTGCAGGTCATCCGCAACGACTGGCGGATGATCCTGAAGATCATCGGCTTGCGGATGGCGGAGACGGGTGGCTATTACATCACCACGAGTTTCATGCTGTCGTACGTGATGCTTGCGCATGTGTCCGCGAAAGAGAATGTGTTGTGGGGCACGATGATCGGCTCCGCACTCGGGCTCGGTAGTCATCTTTTATATGGCGCATTGAGCGATCGCCTCGGACGACGTCCGCTGTTTCTGTTCGGCGCGCTATTCACGATCGCATTCGGTCTGCCGATGTTCATGTTGATCAATACCGGCGCAGTACTCATGGTGATTACCGCCGTGACGCTATCGCTATTGTTCAGTCACGATCCGATCTTCGCGGTCGAGTCGAGCTGGTTCTCCGAGCAGTTCCCGGCGAATGTCCGCTCGTCGGGGATTTCGCTGGGGTATAACGGCGCGTCGGTGGTGGCGGGGTTGTTGCCGTTTATCGCCACGGGTCTCTATGGCGTTGTCGGCTGGATGGGGCCGGCCATCATGTTCTCGTTGCTTGGCGTCGTTTCCAGTCTGTGTGCGCTGTCGATGCGCGAGACTGCGCCGGCGGTGGTCGAGCGGCGCGCGGATGTGTCGTCGATGAGCCGGAATAAGGTGGGGATGCGGTGAGTCGGAGGAGGCCGAGATGGCTTTCGTTTGCGACGTCGGTATTCCGACGCTGGAGAACAGTGGCTATTATCAGCCGGTCATTGTCGCGATCAAGCATTGAGACTTGAAGCGTCGACGAAGCCGCCATAGAGTCCATGACATCGCGTTGCCGGGCAACCAGGACGCTCGGTATAGAAAGCTTCATCTATCCGGTTGCCGAACAGAACCTGCCCAGCCGGCGTATTGCCGAGTCGCTGGGCGGCGTTGTCGTGGAGCACTGCGAGAGGCCGAAGTACAAAGCGGTCGTCTACCGAATTCCCGCATGCCGATAAGCAGCAAAAGTACTGGCGACTACCGCGAGTTTTATTCGCCGACCACGCAAGCAAGCCCGAGTGCGATTACTCCACATCCGCCACCGGCTTCCCCGGCAACACATAGTGCATTTCATAAAACAACACGCCGGGCCGTGTCGGCAACGTGAACGGCGGTGACGCGCTGGCAAACCCCAGCGTTTCGTAAAACCCCCGCGCACTCTCCCGCGCGGTACACCACACGATCCGCCCGCCTTGCTTCTGCGCGTGATCGAAGCACAGCTTGATCAGCATCCGCCCAAATCCATAACGCTGCATCGACGGTTCCACGGCTATGCCGCGCAGCCTCCATGCATTGTCGCCGGGCGAACCCGGAAAGGCTTCCTGACACACCGTCGCCGCGGCGACGATCGTGTCGTCATCGTAGACCGCGAGATGAAGTGTGGTGTCTTCGTCGTCGCCGCGAAAACGGCATTGTTGCGTGTCGCCATCCAGCAGAACGGCGCTGCGAAGTGGATGAAGCTGCTCGGCCGGAACGGAGCGTACGGAAAAAAGCGAGCGGTCGCGCGGCATAAATTGAGTCGGTACCTGCAAAGTGAATGGTGCTCGAAAGGGGCCAAATATTACGGCGCAAAGCGCCCCGAAACTTTGATCCAGGTTTTACCAATACGCATATAAAAATCAGCTCGCTATTCGATAACTATGCGATTCGGGTGAATCTTCAATCTGGAATGAATAGAGTGTGCCCCTATCAAAAATATTAGTTGCGTGGTGCCGGCATTAGAGCAATCATCGCCAACGATGTAAATACCGTTTATTCGAGAGAGCCAACTGAGATCTCAGATGTTAGAGCAGACTCAATCCGATACGCAAATTGCTTATGTCCAGTTACGCACGAGAATTCTCGACGGGCGGCTGGCGCCAGGGCATCCGCTTTCGCCGCGCAATGTCGCGGAGGATCTGATGCTCGGGCATACGCCTGTGCGTTCGGCGATTCAGCGGCTGGTCGTCGAAGGGCTGGTCGAGGTCATTCCAAAGAAAGGCACCTACGTTTCCGCGCCGACCAACGATGATCTTCGCGAGATCTTCGAGGTTCGTCTCGCGCTGGAAAGTACCGCGGCGTATCTGGCCGCGGTCAATGGAACGACGGACGGCCTGACGCAGGCGGCCACGCAACTGGAACAGTTGCTCGAACAACAATCGACCGATCTGTCGATCGAGCAACGCACCGGCTGGGTCTTTCATCAGGAGATGTTCGCGGCTTCCCGGAACGAACGGTTATTCACCACATACAAGGTACTCCGTGCACAGACGGGGCTGGCGCTGAACGAACTGCGTCGCGACGACGTGGCAACCGTTCGGCGCGGCACATTGGAGCACCTGAACATCTACGCCGCGATCCGGGATAAAGATCCCGAGGCGGCGCGACGTCATATGTGGAATCACATCATCGATGGCACTGATGCAAGAATCAATCTAATAAGGGCTCGGAATGAAATCGACAAGTAAGCGTATCTCCATGCCGGTGCAGATGCTGGCCGGTTTGGCGTTAGGCATTCTCGCGGGAATCTATTTACCGGACTTGAGCGGCAAGCTATCGTTCATTTCCGCGATCTTCGCGCACGCGATCAAGATGGTCGTGATGCCGCTGATTCTGTTGTCGGTCACGCTCGGCGCGTATCGCGCCGGCGTGCAACGCGGACACCTGGGCCGCACGGCGTTGCTGAGCATCGCGTTTTTCATCGTGATGACGCTGCTCGCCAGCTCGCTCGGTCTGGGTCTGAACATGCTGTTCCGTCCGGGCCTTGGCGCGAGTCTCGCGCAAACCGCGACCATGCCGAAGAACCTCGCGCCGGGCATCGACTGGACCAAGTTCGTCGTCGATCTCGTGCCGGCCAATATCGTGTCGGCGCTGGCTGAAGGCAACGCGCTGCCGGTGCTGGTGTTCGGCGTGCTGCTGGGGTCGGCGCTGTCGGTCGTCGAGGAACGCGCCGCGCCGCTCGTCGCCGTGTTCGAGTCGCTGCTCGCGGCGCTCTTCAAGATGATCGAATGGGTGATCGCGTTGTCGCCGTTCGCGGTGTTCGCGGGTCTGGCGGCACTGGTGTCGTCGAAGGGAATTGCGTCGATCGCACCGCTGCTCAAGCTGCTGGGCGTCGCCTATCTGGGCATGGCGATCCTCGCGATCGTGCTCACCGTGATCGTCAAGCTGGCCGGTCTGTCGCCGCGCGCCGTGGTCAAACACGTCAGCGAGCCGCTGATTCTCGCGTTCAGCACGCGGTCGTCGGAAATCACTTTTCCTGTGCACCTGAAGCGTCTTACGGAAATGGGTGTGCCGTCGTCGGTTGCATCGACCATTCTGCCGCTCTCGTACATCTTCAATCGCGACGGCGCGGTGTTGTACACGGCGCTTGCTGTCGGCTATCTCGCGGATGCCTATCACCTGGTATGGAGCTGGCCGCTGGTCTTCACGATCGTCGTGCTGACCATCATCACGATCGACGGTGCAGCCAATGTGCCGTCGGGCGCGATCGTCGCGATCACGGCGATTCTCTCGGCGGTCGGTCTGCCGCCGGAAGCCGTGCTGCTGATTCTCGGCTTGGACGCTTTCTTCGACATGGGCCGCACGGCGTTGAACGTGTATGCGAGCACGGTCGCCACGACGGTTGCGATGCGCATTTCGGGCGAGCGGCCCGTGGAGCCGGCGGGCGCCCGGAGCGCGACGTTGCGGTCCTTGCGCGAGAACGCCTGACGGGATATGTGGCACGGGGCATGCTGGTTTGGTGACGGTAATCCGATAGCCGGCATGCCGGTTTAGCAAGGGGGGCAGTCATGGCTGGAAAATTGGGCTGTGCGGTAAAGGGTAAGGCCGGCGAAACGCGCGGCCTGACCGGCAGGTCTGGACAATCAGGCGGCTCGCGGGTTTCTCAGCGGCGCGTGTGCAGTGACGGCGCGCTGGAAAAACGTGTTGCCGATGCGATGAATACGCGCGGCGTGGCGCGGGCGCAGACGGATGCGCCCGCGCGGCGCGATAGCTGGGAGCAAGGTGTGCATCCTGCGCTGATACGTGAATTGACCGCGATCTGGAAACAGGCGGATAGCGCGTATTCGTTCGGCGGCGAATGGCAGCGGCTGCTCGTGTTGGGCGAGATTGCTGACCGCCTCGCGGTGGTGATCAGCGACGCGCCTGCACTTGTTGCCGAGTCGGCCAAGGTCGGCGCGGCGGAGCGCTCGGCGGGAGAGCTGGGCGGGCCGGAGTCGGCGGATGGATTCGCTGCATTGCGTGAACTGCTCGAACTACAGGATCTGCGCGACACGATCAATGGTCGGCGGGCAAGCGGCGACGGTGAACTGGCGATGCTGGAAACCGACTACGAGACGCGTATGTCACTCGCGTTGGCGCGGGCGCGCCGGGTCGTCGCGCATGGGCTGGCGTCGGGGCAGCGGTTGGAGTCGCCGGTCGGCGCCGCGCAGTAGACTCAATCGATCGCCGTTGCGTGCGGATTGCAGCGGGAACCGGAAAGTCTACCTGGCGGCGCGCTTCCGTTTACCCAACGCTGGGTTCAGCGCACTGCTTTCTCATACAACGACGCGACGTAATTGCCGAGTTCCGGAATCGGCCGCGTCGCGACTCGCACGAATCCCAGCGATTCGTAGTGCGCGCAGAGCTTTGCATTTTTCACGTCGCAATCTAGCCGAAGAGCGCGCCGGTTTCTCGCGATGACCTGATTCAGACACCAGTCGATCGCGAAACGGCCAATGCCGGAACCATGATAGCCGTCGCGCACGGCGAGCCGGTGTACGTAGCCGGCGACCGGCTCCTGAATGCCCCAGTACTTTTCGTCCTGCCACGAGAGCGACATCGTCGCGGCGCATAGACCGTCCTGTTCGATCACATACATCTCGCCGCGATTGATGCTCTGCTGCACGCCGGCCTCGGTCCAGCCGCTTCGGCCCCACGCGGAATCGCCTTGCTGGAGTTTGTAGTCGATCGCGTGATTCAGGATGTGCGTGAGGGCAGTGACATGCTCCGTTGCCGCCCGGTGTACGGTTCTTGTAGTCATTGAGAATGCCTCGAAGTGACCTGTACTTTTTGTAGTTGAGTGCCACGTCTCCAGAAGGAGGTCATGCGAATCCGCTCTGCCGACGTCAGTGAGGATCCTTCGAAAATTGTCGCATATGCGAGCGACGGTAGGGGCATTTTCGGAATGTAAGCGACCTCGGTGCCTGGTAGAGTTGGAATAGGAAAAGTCCGGCTGTTATTCGGCCGTTACGCAGGGACTTGCATGTCCAGTTGTTTGTAGCATGCGGGCGTTGACTACACGATAAGGTGTGTTGCTGTGTTGAAATGTACGGGCTATCTGGCCTCGTTTACGCTGTCCGTGCTCGGTGGCTGGTGCGTAGCGTGCGGTTTAATGCTTGTACCGAATGACATGTCTTCAACAGAGAGCGCTTTCTTGAGATACGGTCTATCGGTTGTACGCGCAACCGATCTTGCCAACCCCGACGACATGCCAATGGTCGCCCTACTCGTATATTGGGTCGTGGCAACGCTGGCGATCGGTGCACTTCTGCTTGCTGCGCACATTGCATTACGTCGCTTTCGGGAACGGCGTCGGCCAGTTCGCTGAAAAGTGCGCGTGTACGCCTCGAATGCCCCCTCCACTGCAAACCCGTCCCGTTGATGATCTAATTAGCACACTCGTTCGTTTAACGATCATCCTGGAGACGCATCTTGACCCACGAACAAACCCTCGAACACTGGCTCGCGCAGGAGCAGGACATTCTGGCCCGCATCGAGGCCGGCCCCGGACCCGGTGTCGCGACGCCCGCACAGGTCGCCGGCAAAACTGGTCTCGAAGTACTCCTGGCAATGATCGCCGGCGAATTGCCGTACGCCGCGATTGCAAAGACGCTCGACTTCACGCTCATCGAAGTGCGCCCGGGTCACGCGGTATTTCAGGGCAAGCCGCTGGCCCAGCACCTGAACCCGCTCGGCACAGTCCACGGCGGCTGGATGGCGACGCTGCTCGACTCGGCGCTCGGCTGTTCGGTGCATACGCTGATGCCGGCAGGGCGCAGCTACACGACCGCCGAACTTAGCGTCAATTACGTCAAGGCGGTGACGCCGCGCGTGTCGCGTGTGCGCGCCGAAGGCAAGGTGATTCATTGCGGCCGCCAACTGGCCACCGCCGAAGCGCGTCTTGTCGGCGCGGACGGCACGCTTTACGCGCACGCCACGACCACATGTCTGGTGTTCGATTTGCCTAAACAGTAAGACAGCGGCCAGAAGACGCCGCGCACCCGCGGCGTCGAT
The DNA here is from genome assembly GCF_029910215.1 of Paraburkholderia sp. D15. NCBI lineage: Bacteria > Pseudomonadati > Pseudomonadota > Betaproteobacteria > Burkholderiales > Burkholderiaceae > Paraburkholderia > Paraburkholderia sp. D15. The sequence goes on from NZ_CP110396.1 coordinate 2,649,445, forward strand.
ATCGAACGAGCCGTGGCTGGCTGACCGCAGCCTTTTCGACGATCTGATGTAGACATTTTTTTCTAGAAAATATATTCTACGTCTATCAGATTTTCCGTTCAGGTACTGCCATGGGCAAAGCTCGTTCACCGGTCAAACCGACTGCCGCCGAACTCAATCTTCTGCGTGTTCTCTGGCAGCTCGGCGCCGCGACCGTCAAGCAGGCCCATGAGGCGATGCAGGCCGAGCGGCCAGACGTGACCTACGCAAACGTATTGCGGCAGATGCAGCTCATGCATGCCAAGGGGCTTCTCACGCGGGACGAAAGCGAGCGTTCGCATGTCTACGCGCCCGCGCACAGTCAGAACGCGCATCAGACCAATCTTCTGAAAGACCTTATTCAGAAAGCCTTTGCCGGGTCCGGTAAGGCGCTGGTGCTGGCGGCGCTGCGTGGACACGTCACTAAAGAAGAACGTAGCGAGATCGAAAAATTCCTCCACGGAGAGGAGAAATGAGCCACGGGTTGCAGGTTCTGATTCAGGCCGTCGGCTGGGCACTCCTGCATTTCGTCTGGGAAGGGGCATTGATCGGTGCCGCGACTTTGTTGCTCTCGCAACTGCTGCGCAATGCACGCGCACAGCATCGCTACGCGTTGTATTGCGTGGCGATGTCGCTGTGTTTCCTGTTGCCCGTACTCCACGTATGGCGCGAGATGTCGATACCGCTCGCGCCACCTGCGAGTCTCGCGAGCGATTTCGATAGCCAACTCGCGTTCGGCGTGGCGTCGGCGCGCGCCACGCCCAATCCCCTATCGCTGCCGTTGCCGCATCTGATGCCGTGGCTGGTCGGTGGCTGGTTCCTCGGTGTCGCCACCATGCTGTCTAGAATTGCGGCCGGCCTAGTCTGGATTCATCGGCGAGGTGCGCGCGAGCAGAGTTGGGCGGACTCGCACTGGCAGACTCGTGTAGCCGGGCTGGCGGCAAGTTGGGGGATCCGTCGCGCGATTTCGCTGCGCATTGCCGCGGGCTTCCACGGTCCAATGACAGTCGGCTGGTGGCGCCCGATGATCGTCATTCCCGCCGCGTTATTGACGCAAATGCCGCCGGCCCTGATCGAGGCGCTGCTGGCGCACGAAATCGCCCACATCAAACGCTTCGACTATCTGGTCAATCTGCTGCAAAGCGTGATCGAGGCGTTGCTGTTTTTTCACCCTGTCGTGTGGTGGTTGTCGCGCCAGGTTCGCATCGAACGCGAGCGGATTGCCGACGATCTCGCGGCCGCGCAACTCGGCGAGCCGCGACGTTTAGCGCTCGCGCTGGAGCAGTTGAGTCGTCTTCAACCCTGCGAAACGAGCGAGACGAGCGAGTCGCCGATTGGCCAGTGGGCTGTCGGCGCGGGCTTGCTGGACCGGATCAGACGTCTGGTCCGTCCGGTCCGCCGGCCGTTGGACTGGCGAGGCGTGGTCGCCGCGTCGGCGTTTGGCGCAGCATTGATCGGCATGGTGATCCGCGCGCCAGGCTTGGCGCAGATGGACGCGCGTGCCGATCGGCAACCGCTGGCGACCGCGCTGACTGCGTTAAACCAGACTTTCGCCGATACCGTGAAGGCCCCGAACAAAGCAATGCTTGCGGACGCAATGAGATCGCATCACGTCGCCGTGCTCGACGACGATTCCGGCCAGGTGCTGCTGCAGAAGAATGCGGACGCGGTGGTGCCCATCGCGTCGCTGACGAAACTGATGACCGCGATGGTGGTACTCGACGGCAAGCCGGATATGAATGGCGCCGTGCGCATCGGCAACGCAAACGACGATACGCTTCGACCCATTCGCTCCGGCTTGCCCGCGGGCGCGAGTTTGCCGCTTCGGGTAGTCATGCAGCTCGCGCTGATGTCGTCCGATAACGGCGCGGCCTATGCGTTGGCGAAAAACTATCCCGGCGGACTGCCGGCATTCAATGCCGCCGTACGCGCGAAGATCGCGGCGCTTGGATTAAGCCACACGACACTTGGCGAGCCGACGGGTCTATCGCCGGAAAACAGGTCGACGGCGCGTGAGCTCGCCGTCCTGGCGAACGCCGCCGCGCAGTACCCGGACATTGCGCGCTATACGACGAATGCGGCCGATGACGTTCGTATCGATGGGCGGACGGTACGGTATCGCAACACGAATCCGTTCGTCGGAACGCAAGGTTGGGAAGACATTGCGTTGTCGAAAACCGGCTTCACGGCGGAAGCGGGGCGTTGCCTGATCATGCGCGTTCGCACAGCCGGCAAGAACGTCACGATGGTGCTGCTCGATGCCAATGACGCGGCTTCGTCGACGCATGACGCCGTGAATATCCGGCGTGTTCTGCTGACGGGTTTGCCGCTGCACCAAAGCTGAAAGTGCCACGGCGCTGTAGCTCCCATTTATTCCCGAAGTAAACCGATGCTTTCAATTTGGTTAAGCATCCTGATCAAGATGTGAAATAACAAAAGGACTATGGTCTTGACGATTTCCTGCACCCGCCGGCGGCTTGCGCTCGGCCTTCCTTTTCTGTTCGGCATGGGTTTCGCCGCGCCGCTTCTCGCAGCCGAATCGCCGATAGCCGACATCGAGCGTCGTCGCGGCGGACGTCTCGGTCTGTTCGCTGTCGATACCGGTTCCGGCCGCACGTTATCCCATCGCGCGGATGAGCGATTCCTGATGTGCAGCACATTCAAGGGCCTGCTCGTCGCGCAGGTTCTTGCGCGGGTGGATGCCGGCGAGGAGACGCTCGATCGCCGTGTGCGCTACACCGAGAGCGACCTGATCTTCACATCGCCAGTCACGAAGGCGAACGTCGCGCAGGGCGTGATGACGGTCGGCGCGCTCTGTCAGGCAGCCGTCGAAGTCAGCGACAACACCGCGGCGATCCTGCTGATGAGAAGCGCGGGCGGTCCAGCGGGCCTGACGCGATTCATGCGTGGTCTCGGCGATAGCGTCACGCGTTCCGATCGCTACGAGCCCGACTCGAATCGCTACGACGGCCTGCTCGACACGACCACGCCGCGAGCCGTGGCCACATCGGCGGCACGGATTTTATTGGGCGACGTATTGAGCCAACGGTCGCGGCGGACGCTGGAGGACTGGATGATCGCCTGCAAACCGGGGTTGAACCGGCTGCGCGCGGCATTGCCCACGGATTGGATCGCGGGAGATCGTCCCGGCACGAGCGTCGAACGGGAAACCAACGACTACGCGATCGTCCGGCCGCCCGGCCGTGCGCCGCTGTTCGTCGCCGCGTATTACGACGCGCCGGGCGCGAGCATGGATCAGCGCGAGTCGGTATTGCGCGAAGCCGGCAAGGTATTCGTCGATTGGGCCAGGGCGAGTACATGAGAAATAACGTGAAGAACGCCGCTCCGCGCGACGCGCGAATCGACCTGATTCGCGGCGTGTCGATCGTGCTTGTGCTGTTTCATCATTTCAACATCGCTTACCGGTTGAACGATACGTCGCTGGCTAGCGCGTTCGGCTGGCAAGCCGTGCGCGCCGTAGCGCGTAACGGCAACTATGGAGTGACGATGTTTTTCGTCATCTCCGGATTTCTGATCACGTCGAATGCGATGCGGCGTTGGCCGGGATTCGAGCGCGTCGATTTGCGCGTGTTCTATACCTTGCGCCTCGCGCGTATCGTCCCTTGCCTGCTGTTGCTGCTTGCGATCGTCAATGCCGGCGCGTCAATGGGAATCGCGATCTTCGGGAATCACGCGCCGATGGGAACGGCAGTCTCTTTCTGGCAAGTGAATCTGGCGTCGTTGACATTCTGGATGAATGTTCTGATCGGCAAGTATGGTTGGGTGAATTACCCATTGGGCGTGCTGTGGTCGTTATCGGTGGAAGAGGTGTTCTATCTGTCGTTCCCGCTTTTGTGCGTGACGCTGCGGCGCGAATCGCGATTGCTCGCTTTCTGGCTGGTCATTGCCGCAATCGGACCGTTGTACCGCTTCACCCATCAGGGCGATGAGGGCGGATTTCTGTACGCGTATTTCGCGTGTTTCGACGGCATCGCGATCGGCTGTTGCGCGGCGGTGCTGGCGAAGCGCGTCGCGTTGCAGGGGCGTACCGCGTGCTGGTTGCAAGGTGTCGTCGCGGCGGCCATGGCGTTCATTTACCTCTGCGCGCCGATCGCGGAAACCAACGTTCTCGGCGTGACTGCAATGGCGTTGGGGACCGCCATGTTGTTGATGGGGGCCGCGACTTCCGGCCAACAAGAACATGCTCACGGAGACCGCAAGCGACGCGGCAGCGTCCTCGCCTGGTTCGGCCGGCACAGCTACGAACTCTACCTGTTCCACCTCGTCGTACTCGGCGGATTGCGCACGATCTGGCCGCCCCTTATGACGGCCGGCAATGAAAAACTCCTGTTGCTGGCCGCCTTCTTCGTGTTGTCCGCGCTGTTGAGTGCGTGCATTGCGCGGTTTTTCTCCGAGCCGCTGAACGGCACGATCCGGGACAGATTGCGTGTGACCTGACCGTCGACTGCCGCAAGGCCGACCTGCGGCCGCGCGTCATTCAGACCGTTTTTCTGCTATTTGACAAAAAATCTAATTGTGGATAATGTGTCCACATGAAGAAATATACCGCCGAGCAGCGCGCGCTGCTGGATCAAGTCAGCCAGATCGCCGAGGGTCTGGCGCAAACTTTTGCGCCGTTCTGCGAGGTGGTCGTGCACGATCTGCGCGACCCGAAACACGCGGTCCTCGCGATCCACAACAATCTGTCGGGCCGCGAAGCCGGTCACCCCGCCACCGAACTCGGTCTTGCGCGCATCGCCGACCCGGATTATCCGCAGGTGATCGCCAATTACGCGAACCAGTTCGCGGACGGCCGGCCCGCGAAAAGCACGTCGATCGGTATCAAGGATTCGTCGGGACAATACGTCGCCGCGCTATGCATGAACATCGATCTGACCTTGTTCCGGGGCCTGCAAAGCGCGGTGGGGCAGTTCGTGCGCGTCGATACGGGTGCACCGGCGCAGGAATCGCTGGACCCGGCCGGCGCGGATCTGATCCGTGCCCGCATCGACCAGTTCGCCGCCCGGCTGGCCACCACGCCGCGCGCACTCAAGACCGAAGACCGTCGCGCGTTGCTGCGCGAGTTGAAGGAATCGGGAATCATGGAAATCCGCCGTGCCATGGAAGTGACCGCCCAATACCTGGGCGTGTCGCGCGCCACCGTCTATAGCGATACGAAGTGATGCCGGACCAATCGCGATTCCTGCTGCTCGACCGGGACGATGTCGAGCGTCTGCTGCAACCGGCCGACGTGATGGCGGCGGTGAAGGAAGCGTTCGTGCTGCACAGCGAACGCGAAGGGCGTGTATTTCCCGTGGTGCGCGAACGGCTCGCGACAGGTGGCGTCTTCGGGATCAAATCCGGCGACGTGCCGTCGCAGGGATTGCTCGGCTTCAAGGCGGCGGGCTTCTGGCCGGAGAACCGCAAGCAGGGCGGCGAGCCGCATCAGGCCACCGTGCTGTTGATGGATCCCGCAACCGGCCGGCCGTTGTGCATGATCGACGGTAATGCCATCACCACCATGCGCACCGGAGCAGCAGGCGCGTGGGGCCTGAAGATGCTGGCGCGTGCCGACAGCACGAGTGTGTGCGTGTTCGGCGCTGGCGTGCAGGCCGCCGTTCAACTACGTTTTGCGTTGGTACAGTTTCCTTCTCTTTCGCAGGCGCGCTATGTCACGCACGATGGCGCGCGCAACCCGCAATTCGAGGCCGCTTTCTCGACGTTCTCCTCGCGCTGCGACCTGCAACTCGCATCCGACAGAAACGATGCGGTCGCAACCAGTGACATCGTGATCACCGCTACACCGGGGGCAGGTGCGTTATTCGACGCACACGCATTGCAGCCGGGCACGCATCTGAATTGCGTGGGCGCCGACACGCGAGGCAAACGGGAATTGCCCGATGGCGTACTGCCGCGCGTGCGACTCGTCGTCGACGATCACGAGCAGGCGAAACAGATAGGCGAGACGCAATGGGCGCCGTCGACACCCTGCATCGAACTCGGCGACCTGCTGACGGGCAAGCACGCGTTCCAGCGTCAGCCTTCCGATATCACGGTCTTCGATATGACAGGTCTCGCGCTGCAGGATCTGACCGTTGCGCGCGGGTTATACCGGCGAGCCGTTGCAGAGCACGTGGGATCGAGTATTGCGTGGCCGTGGTAATCATTCCCCGCTGAAAACCCCGCTGAATTCTTCTTCTTTCGTCGAGACACACCATGCCGCAAGCTCAATACATCGATCCTCTCACCGGCACGCTTTATCCGTTCGACGTCCCACGCTGGTGTTCCGATCGGCAAACGCCGCTACTGATCACGCCGCAGCCTGGCATCGGTCGCGACGATATCGATCGCACGCAGCGTTCGTTGTGGCGTTACCGCGCGGCGCTGCCAGTGGATATCGCCGCGCCGGTGTCGATGGGTGAAGGGTGCACGCCGCTCGTGCAGAAGGAATGGAACGACCTGCGGCCGTTCTTCAAGCTGGAGTGGTTCAATCCGACCTGTAGTTTCAAGGACCGCGGCACTTCCGTGATGCTGTCGTTTCTGCGCGGCATCGGCGTCGATGCGGTGCTCGAGGACAGTTCGGGCAACGGCGGCGCGTCGGTGGCGGCATACGGCGCGGCAGCCGGCATGGGCGTGAAGATTCTCGCGCCGGCTCATACGTCGCCGGCGAAAGTGGCACAGGTTCGTGCATATGGTGCGCAGATCCAGCTCGTCGAGGGGCCGCGCGAGGAGTCGCAGGCGGAGGCGATCCGGCAGTCGGCGGAGATCTTTTATTCGAGCCACAACTGGCAGCCGTTCTTTCTGCAGGGCACGAAGTCGATCGCGTACGAGTTGTGGGAAGACTTCGGTTTTCAGGCGCCGGACAACATCGTCATTCCGGTGGGCGCGGGCAGCAATCTGCTGGGATGCGATATCGGTTTCAAGGAACTGCTCGCGGCGGGACAGATCGACAAGCTGCCGCGCCTGTTTGCATCGCAGCCGCTGAACTGTTCGCCGCTCGATGCGTCGTTTCAGGCCGGACAGGACGTGCCGGTCGCGCGCCCTGTCAGCAAAACCGTCGCCGAGGGCACGGCGATCGCGCATCCGCTGCGTTTACGTGAAATGGTCGCGGCACTGCGCGACAGTGGCGGGTCGACCGTTGCGGTTGCCGAGGACGACATTGTGGCCGCGTTGAAAAAGCTCGCGCTGCAAGGGGTTTTCGTCGAGCCGACGTGCGCGCATGCCGCGGCGGCGCTCGACGAATTGACCCGCCGCGGCACGATCAAGGCGAACGAGAAGACGGTTGTGCTGCTGACCGGCACAGGGATCAAGGCGGCCGGTTATATCGCCGAGTTGTTCGCTTGACGTGTGGGGGCGGATATAGCTCGCCGTTTCACCGAGGCCGCAACGTCGGACTGATATCGATGGCGACAGGCTCTGCGGGCAACGGATACGTTCTCTCTCCCGGCGTGCCGAGATCGATCTGCTTGAGATCGATTTCCATCAGCGTCGGGTTCTCGTAGGTCCGGAAACCAAACGACGGCGCGTTCAGCGTTTTGACGACCGCCCATTGCGTGTAATCGTCCTCGGTCTTGCCGTGCGTCGGCAACGAGCGGCTGGTGCCGAGCGGAATGTCCACCGTATTCAGAAGATGCAAGGCGAGGTTGCGCGCACCGGCCGCATTCTCCGGCTGCGTGGCGAAACGCTTCAGATAGAACGCGCGAATGAAACGCGACGGCGGCGTCGAGTCGCCCGGAAGCCCTCGCATGCCGCTACCGTGACCGGCGGGACTGAACGTGGCGTGGTCCGCTTCGAGCGGCGCGGCGTCGCGCGCATCCAGACCCACGAAGTTGTCGATATTCGACAGATGCCACGGAAACGCGGGCGCATTCGTCAGTACCGCCACGGTGTTGTCGTAGACGGTGGGCTTGCCTGACTTCTCGGTGAATTCGATCACGATGCTCCGGCCGTGTTTATCGTGCACGGAGAAGTGCACCGGAAGCTGCTGCTCGACCGCCTGGCCGCCGCCCCAGATGTCGACGCTGGACAGCATCTCCTTCACCTCGTCAACGCTGGCGAAGCTGGCGAGCAGCCAGTTCGCGAGTTGCCCGACAAAGAGCGCGCGCGACGGATCGCTTGCGGTGCTGGCGTATTGCGTGATGCCCGGAAGCCAGAGCACGCCGACCGACAGGCCCGCTTCGTTGAGGCCGTCCGTGACGATGGGCAGGCCGAACGCGTTGATCCCGACAATGCCGTGCTTGCTGGTCCAATGCAATCCCGGCGACAGCGTCGGGGTGGTGCTGTGCATCGGCGTGCCTCGGCCCACGACGAGAATGCGGGAATGCAACGCCGCGCCGAACTCCATGCTGCGACCGTTCACGACGCTGCCGTCGGCGGCTTTTAGAAGAAAGTCTGTACACATTGCTGGTCTCCCCCGGAAAGTGGTTTTCCCATCATAGGATGAATTTACGGATTCCTATGATTATTTAAAGCGGCTTTGAACGCGATTATTTGTATTGAATAGAAGAGGGCCAGCCGGACGTATTCATATCGACGCTTCAAATTGGCGCTTCAAAAAGAACCGCCATGGCGACACGTGATGACCGGACGTTCCGCGTCATGACGGCGTGCCACACACGTACCACCTTCCCGCGAATCAGCATGCTTCAATCGTCGCTCATCCAGCACGTTGGGGAGCGATGACATGAAGATGTATGCACAGGAAAACGCACTGATCCGGGCGGCTTATCGCAACGATTTCTTCGGCCCGTATCGTGGACGGGAAGGCGACGACGGCATGTCGTCGCCCCCGATCTACCGGTTCGACGAAACTGCCCACTTGGCCTCTGGCGAATTGCCGGATCGAGGCGATGCCGTGCCGCCGCGCGCGGAGCGCGAGCCGCACCTGATGCAGCCGCATGCGCGAACGACTCGAAGCGCGCCGGAGTCGTTCGGGATGGTTGAACATGCAACGACATCGGGGCGGCCGCAAAATCGCGTATTGAACAGCGTCAAAACCAACGGACGCTGGTTGCCGTTGGATGTGGCGGGACTCGCATCCAGCGTGATAAGCGAAAAGCAGAACCCGAGTCCGATGGGTAAGGCCGCGATCGCGAGCAATGCGCTGTTTCTCGGCGGCAGCTTGACGCACATCGCCAATCTGCACGATCTCCGCCCGCTTGCCCAGGCATCGAGAGCCATGACGTTCGCCGGCATGGGCGTGGGAACCGGCCTCGACATTGCGCAACTGGTCTCCGACGCAAAAGATCTGAAAGCCAATCCGAACGATGAACAGGCGAAGTGGAACGTCGGCAATAGCGCGGCGCGTCTCGGTCTGGGTATTGGGGCTGCTGCGGCGGCGGTGTTCTGCCCGCCGGCCGCGCTGGTGCCGTTGCTGGTGCCCGATTTCGCGCAGATTCACCAGGCGATCTCGTTGCGCCGGCAGGAAACCGATTTACGCGCGCAAGGTCGCGACGTGGAAGCCGATGCGATTCACGCCGAGTACCAGCTTGCCGCGCTCAATTCGACACCGCTCGTCAATCTGTTCGCACCGGTTTACACGCATCGTATGCAGCCCGAGGTGATGGCCTTCGAGGCGTCGCAGGGCAACAAACCGGGCGGCGCGCCGATGGGCGACATTTCGCCCGATGCGATAGGCAGCAAGGCCGTGCTGCAGTACTACGGCCAGGCGTTGGATCAACGTGCGCGTGCATTCGGCGAGGGGGCGTTGCCGTCGCTGAAAAAAGCCGCGCAGGAGGCGGGCGCGGATTCGGTCACGGCCATCATCCACGCGCCGCAGCAGTTCGACTGGCCTGGGAGCAACGGTGCGCCGATGCGGATTTTCGATCGCGCGATCATTGCCACGTATTCGGCGAAGACGGATTCGATGCACGCGGAGTTCTTCGGCAAGGACAAAGGCGGCGTATTCCGCCTGCCTTACCTGAATCAAGGTACCGACCTCGGTGGCCGGTCGAAGAATATTGTCGTGGTCAACCGGTCCGCGTCCGATCAGGCGCCGGTCAAGTTCGATCTCGACGCGTACACGAACGACAGGACAGGTAGCGTGATTCTGGTCGATCCCGATCGCAGCGTCGTTTGACGGCGCCGTCAATGCGCCTGCAAAGGCTGCCGCTGATCGACCGATTCGAGCACTGCCTGCACCACGCGCTCGACACTCGGCCAGTTGCGCGAGGGGTCGTCCTGCACGATCTGTTCCGGGGCCACGCTGCGATACGGTGGCGGATAGCCCCAGATCGCATCGTGCCGTTCGGGCCTCGTGATGCTGCCGCCGAGCACCGCGACGGTGGGCCGGCGAAATGCCGCCGCGACGTGCATCAGCATCGTCGAGTTGGTCAACACGACGTCGGCCTGTTCGGCGAGCGCGAAGGTCGTGCGCATCGGCATGTCGCCCGCGACCGAGTGCACGGCGACGCTCGGACCGGCCGCGGCGATCGCCTCGCCCGCGCGGGTTCGGTCGGCCGCGCTGCCGACGATCACGACCTCGCACAACTCGCCGTTCTTCGCGAGTGCATGCGCGATCCGCGCAAGCGCCTCGCCGGCCAGACGCGCATCCCATGCCTTGGTCGGCACGCCCGCGCCGACCCCGGCGACGATCCGCACCACGCGGCGCCCCAGCGGTTCGCCGGCGACGCGCCAGATGCGCGCGGCGGCCGCGCGTTCGTCGCCGGTCAGGAACAGTTGCGGGCGTGCTTCGGGTAGGTCGGTGGCCCCGAGCAACTCGGCTTGCGCGAGCGCGGCGCGGCCGCATTGGCGCGCCGCGAATTCGATATGCGCTTGACAGCCGCTCCAGCCGCCGCGATAGCCGCGCACGCCGATGCGATAGCGCACGCCGGCACGCATCATCAGCAAGGCGCCCATGTAGCTGCCGAGCACGTCGATGCCGACGTCGACGCCGCCTCGCGCGCGCAGCGCCGCGATCTGCGGCGAACGCCACAGGAAGCGCAGCACGTTGCCGTGTGAGCGGTCCGCGACCAGCTTGTTATTCCAGGGCGCGTCGATTTCGACGATCTCGTCGACGAACGGATTGTTCTCCAGGATCGGCCGGCCCCAGCTGCCGATGCCGGCGATCAGCCGCGTCGTGGGAAAACGCCGGCGCAGCGCCTCGAAAAGCGGCGTGGTGGTGAGCAGTTCGCCGAAATCGTTGGGACGCAGCACGAGAATCTCGCGCGGCGTGGCACGTCGCGGATCGAAGCGGGCAGGGTGGAACCGGCTCATCAGCCAGACCGGCGTTTCGATGACGAAGCTTTTCCAACCCATGATGTCTCCGTGGCGCAAGGGAACCGCCCCGATTGTGCCCGCAGGCCCCGCCGTGCTGTGTGGCCGGGCGCACGGTAAGGCGGAGGTCGGCCGCTTTCTTCAGACTGTCACAACCCATTGCTAAGTTCTGCGGCGACTGACTTGTCGTGTCGACGGAGAAACGATGGACCCACAGGCCTTTCCCGCAGCCGGACCGAATGCGGATGCACCGGAAACGGCGCGCGAGCGTCGCCCGCGGCGGCATGCCGTAATCGACCGCCGTGCCAATCTGACCTTGTTGACGCTGGTCGGCGCGGCGATGCTGCTGCAACTCGTCGCGTGGCCTTTCCTGTTGCGTGGCTGCGGCGCCGCCGCGGTATGTCTGATGGTGCCGCTCGTCGTGCTGGCGCCGACGCATTGGGGTTTGATTCACGAAGCCATTCACGGACAGTTGTTGCCGCAACGAAAGCTCAACGAGGCGTTGGGGCGGCTGCTGGCCATCCTGTTCCTGCTGCCGTTCGACGCCGTGCGTTTTGGTCACCTGATGCATCACCGCTTCACGCGCGAGCCTTACGATAAGCCGGACGTGCATGACGGCGCGACGCCCCGTGTTTACGCGCGCGTCGGGTACCTGCTGCGTTTGTTGGGTGGCTTGTATGTCGCGGAAGTGGCGTTGCCGCTGCTCTCGTTTTTGCCCGTGCGGTGGACCTGCCGCCTGGTCGCCGCGCAGATCGGCAGTGAAGGACCGGCGGGAGAGGATGTTCAACGTCTGTTCGTGGGTTTTGCCGGCAATCCGGAGCGGCGCGCGCGGATTCGGCGCGACTGGTTGCTGTCGGTCGCGCTGCACGGCGGCGCATTTTATTTCTACGGCGCGTGGTGGCCGGTGCTGGCCGTGACGATGACCCTGCGCGGCGTTTGGCTTTCGCTCGCGGATAACCTGCCGCATTACGACGTCTCGCTCGATACGCCTCAGCGGGCGCGCAATTTTCGCGTGGCGGCGTTCTGGCAGAGAGTGGTGATGAATCACCACCTGCATCAATTGCATCACCGGTATCCGACCTTGCCGTGGACCGCGCTGCCCGCGTTAGCGAATGATAGGGAGGCCGCCGGATCGTCAGCGTTGAAAGAGGAGGCGTATTTTCGTGCGGCGTTCAGGCAGTTTCTCCGCTTCGGCCGGGTGCATTGAAGGTGACCGAGGCGGCGTGACACGCGCGTTGTCATTGCGCGCGGTGTGATGCTTCAACGCCGCCTGGTGGGCGTGGATGCCTTGGCGCCTGCCTTTGCTTTGGCCTTTGCGTCCGCCTTGGTCTTTGCCGTTGCCACTGCGTATCGCGCCAGAAACATCTCCGCCGTCGACTCCGCCAATTGCTTCTGCTCTTTCGGCGTGAGCGTGGGCTGCCCCATCGTCACCTGCGGCCAGAACGCGAACGCCTTCACCAGACCCTGCAACTGATGCGCGGCAAAAAGCGGATCTTTTACGTCGAGCCGTCCGTCGGCGGCGGCGGCGCGGATCCAGATAGTCAGGTCTTCCTCGCGCTCGCCCAGACGCGCGACCATATCCCGCGCCCGCTCGGGCGAATGAATTCCCGCCCCGATGGCGACGCGCGCCAGCGACAGAAACGCGTCGTCGTTCAGCAGCTTCAGCTTGCGCGACAGCAGATCGAGTAGTTGCTCGCGCAACGGCCGGTCCGCGCGATACGCGGGCGATTCGCCTTCGTGGCTGGCGTCCCATAACTGCCGCAGGATCGCGCCGAACAGCGCTTCCTTGCTGGGGAAATGGTTATAGACCGTGCGCTTCGATACGCTCGCGCGCGCGGCGATGCGGTCCATGCTGGTCGCGTCGTAACCGGCGGCGAGAAACTCCTCGATCGCCGCGCCGATGATCGCTTCGCGCTTGCGATCGGTCAGCCGCAGCGTGCCGCCGGCTGGGGCATCGCCGCTATTGTCCGCGTATTGGTCTGGGTGGTTGTCGGTGGGGTCCATCGTGAAATTTTACACCGGGTAGTTTACTTTCCACAAAAATAAACTACACTGGGCAGTCTACTTTTCGCATCGAGGCGTTTCACATGACTTCGCTCATCGGTTCCATTCGCAACGTTCTGGGTTTGACCGCGGCCCAACGCGGACGCGATCTGTCGCAAGGCTCGGCGCAGCACGACGGCGAGCGCTTTCGCAACGTCAAGCCGCGGCCCGTGGAAGGGTTCGGCAAGACCTTGAGCATCGCGTGGAACATGCTGACCAACAAGCCGTCGGGTACGGTGCCGGCGGGCGCGTTGCCGGTCGATACGCTGACGCGCGCGCAACTCGATGCGGCGCCCGATCGCAGCCTGTACCGGCTTGGCCATTCGACCTTGCTGCTGAAAATGCGCGGCCAGTTCTGGCTGACCGATCCGGTGTTTGCCGAACGCGCATCGCCGTTCCGGCGTGTCGGGCCGAAGCGTTTTCACGCGCCGCCCATCGCGCTTGCCGATCTGCCGCCGCTCGCGGGCGTGATTCTTTCGCACGATCACTACGACCATCTGGACCGCGAGACGGTGCTTGCGCTCGCGGCAAGTACGCAGGTGTTTCTCACGCCGCTCGGCGTTGGCGACCGCTTGATCGAATGGGGCGTCGAGGCGCGCAAGGTGCGCCAGTTCGACTGGTGGCAGGGCGTCGAGATTGACGGCCTCGCGTTTACCGCGACGCCCGCGCAGCATTTTTCGGGGCGCAGTCTGTTCGATGGCAATAGCACGCTGTGGGCGTCGTGGGTGATCGTCGACGGCGATCTGCGCGTGTTCTTCAGCGGCGATACCGGCTATTTCGACGGCTTCAGGGAGATCGGCGAACGCTTCGGTCCGTTCGACGTGACCTTCGTCGAAACCGGCGCGTACGACAAGATGTGGCCGTACGTGCACATGCAACCCGACGACACCGTGCAGGCCCACGTCGATCTGCGCGGCCGCTGGCTGATGCCGATTCACAACGGCACCTTCGATCTGGCGATGCATCGCTGGTACGAGCCGTTCGAGCGCGTGATCGGGCTCGCGGCCGTGCGCGGCATTGCGCTCGCCACGCCGCGGATGGGCGAGCGGCTCGATCTGGCTGCGCCGCATCGCGGAGAGCGGTGGTGGCGCCATGCGATGGAGGTAGCGGAGGCGTCGCCGCAGCCGAAGGCGGCACGCCGGTGGTTCGCTTGCCGGAATGCGGGGCAGGCGAATTCGTGAGGGTATGAGGGCGACGCGGGCGTTACGTCCGTCGCCTGAAACATTCGCTGCTTGAAGGATGGATTGGCGAAGCGGGGAGTTAGCTAGCGCTTGCCGATGATGGTCGGGTCGCTATCGCCAGGCAGTTCGATTGTGCGTTGTTGCCGGCTTCGTTCTCCTGGTGAAAGAGAGAACGAAGCCGGTTTTACGTTGAGGTTGCGGTTTGCTTACTGCGGGTTGCTTACTTCAGCGCGCCTGTCACGGCGGTCACCAGGTTCGTCACCGGCGCCAATGCGCCCGTGCCGCTACCCGCATGCGACGCCGTCGACGTCAGCCCGGCGACCAGACCCGTTGCCGGCGCCAGAAGACCCGATGCCGCCGAGCCCGCTGAACCGCTCGCGCCTGCCGCGGCGTTCGCGCCGGCATTCACGACGCCGCTGGATACGCCGACGCCCGCATTGACGAGACCCGTCACCGGAGCCGTGAGCGCACCGGCCGACGCGAGCGTGTTGCCGAGCGTGCTCGTCACCGTGGTCGCGATCGGCACGACCGGGTTGTTCTTCGCCAGACCCGACAAGGTGCTGGTCAACGAACCGGCGGTGCCTGTCACCGTGTTGAGCGTGCTGGTGATCGGCACGATCGGATTCGCGCTGGCAAGCGTGCTCGTGACGCTGCTTACCGCGCCGCTGATCGGCGCAACGGCGGAGGTCAGGGCGTTGGTGACCGGCGCGATCGGGTTGTTACCCGCGGCGCCGCTCAGCGCGCTCGTCACGGAGCTGACGGCGCCAGTGACAGGAGCAAGTGGGTTTGTGCCCGCTGCGCCCGCAAGCGTGCTGGTGACGGAATTGACGACGCCGGTAACCGGAGCCAACGGATTGCTACCGGCTGCGCCTGCGAGCGTGCTGGTGACGGAGTTGACGGCGCCGGTAACCGGAGCCAGCGGATTGCTACCGGCCGCACCAGCAAGCGTGCTGGTGACGGAGTTGACGACGCCGGTGACCGGAGCCAATGGATCGTTACCGGCAGCGCCTGCGAGCGTGCTGGTGACAGAGCTGACCACGCCGGTAACCGGAGCCAACGGATTGCTGCCCGCCGCTCCCGCGAGCGTGCTCGTCACGGAGTTGACGACACCTGAGACAGGCGCTAGCGGATTGTTCCCTGCCGCTCCCGTCACGATGCCGGTCAGCGAATTGACCGCGGTCGACACCGTGCTCGCCCCCGAGTTGACCGCATTGGAGATAACAGCCGTCGTTCCATTCACGGTGTTCGCCAGATTGGCTGTCGTCGAATCGACGGCTGTCGTCAGCGCGCCAGTAGTGGCGTTGATGGTGTTGGAAGCGGTGGCCGTCGTCGAACCGACAGCGCCTGTGAGCGCACCCGTCGCCGCACTGACTGCACCCGATACCGGTGCAAGCGGATTGCCGCTCGTGGCATTCGCAAGCGATGACGTGACCGTGTTGACCACGCCCGTGACTGGCGCGAGCGGATCGCTACCTGCCACGCCGGCGAGTGCGCCTGTCACGGAGTTGACTGCGCCAGTGACAGGCGCGAGGGGATTGCTACCAGCGGCGCCAGACAACGCGCCTGTCACCGTTCCAATTGCACCGGTCACGGGCGCAAGAGGATCGCTTCCTGCAGCACCGGAAAGCGCGCCAGTGACCGAGCTAATTGCGCCAGTCACGGGTGCAAGCGGATTGCTGCCAGTGGCGCCGGACAACGCACCTGTCACCGTTCCAATTGCGCCGGTTACGGGCGCGAGAGGATCGCTTCCTGCAGCACCGGAAAGCGCGCCAGTGACCGAGTTAATCGCGCCAGTCACAGGTGCAAGAGGATTGCTGCCAGCGGCGCCGGACAACGCACCTGTCACCGTTCCAATTGCACCGGTCACGGGCGCAAGAGGATCGCTTCCTACAGCACCGGAAAGCGCGCCAGTGACCGAGCTAATTGCGCCAGTCACGGGTGCAAGCGGATTGCTGCCAGCGGCGCCGGACAACGCACTTGTCACCGTACCGATTGCGCCCGTTACAGGCGCGAGAGGATCGCTTCCTGTGACACCCGAAAGCGCGCCAGTGACCGAGCTAATCGCACCAGTCACAGGTGCAAGAGGATTGCTGCCAGCGGCGCCGGACAACGCACCGGTCACGGTTCCAATCGCGCCAGTGACAGGCGCAAGAGGATCGCTGCCAGCGACACCCGAAAGCGCGCCAGTGACCGAGCTAATCGCACCAGTCACAGGTGCAAGAGGATTGCTGCCAGCGGCACCCGACAACGCCCCCGTCACCGCGCCAATCGCGCCAGTCACAGGTGCAAGCGGATTGCCACCAGCGGCACCCGACAACGCCCCTGTCACCGCGCCAATCGCGCCAGTCACAGGCGCAAGCGGATTGCTACCACCGGCACCCGACAACGCCCCCGTCACCGTGCCCACCACCCCCGTCAGCGGCGCCAGCGGATCCGTTCCACCCAACCCCGGCAAGCTGCCCGTCACCGTTCCCAGCAAACCCGTCAACGGCATCAGCGATTGATTGCCGTAATTGATCGTGAGCGTCCCCGAGCCGCCGACCGTCACCGTGACCCCGTTGCCGGTCGCCGTGCCGCTGCCGGCGATGCCCAATGAGATCGCGCTGGGCGTGATGCCCGCGCCGACACCCAACGCCAGACCCGCACCCGGCAGCGTCGTGTCCGCCCTCGCGGCCCCGCTCGCAGCCAGGCCGAATGCAGCGGCCGCGCACAATGCGATTGCGGTGACCGCAGTCCCTGCGAAGTTCTTTTCCATCGCCCTGCCTCTCTTTGTTGGTTAGTGCCACTGAGGTGAATGCGAGGCGTACGTCTGCAGAGAACGTGCCAATTTGCGCGTCGTCCGTGCAATGAAGGGAACGTCATTGCGCGGCGTGGCCTGGCGGGACGCCGGAGAGGATGGGATTGCGTTCGATACGGTGAATGTCACGCGCGCACGGCGCGCTGTTCCGGCCTGTGTAACGTGACATGCCGGTTGCCGACGCAGTGCGATGCCAGATGGATCAAACCGATGTTCGATCGCGCGCGCACCGAGGCGCGATGCGTCGAGCCTAGGCGGGCTTCGCTCTTCGCGGGCTCGATGGCTTCCGCGGTTCGGGCGGCATGCGCACGACCGTGTCTTCCGGATTCAACACGCGCCCATCCTGCGCCCGCAACTCCAGCTTGCGTACCGGCTTGCCGTGTTTCGCATCGACGAGCTGCACGTGCGCTTCGTTCACGTCGAAGAAGAAATCCTCTCCCCATTGTCTGAGCGCGACGAGCAAGGGAAACAGACCGCGTCCTTTCTCCGTGAGCACGTATTCCTGATAGGCGCTGCCATCCGATGCCGGGACCATGTCCATGATGCCGTGCGCGACCAGGTTGCGTAGACGCACGGTCAGGATGTTTTTCGCCAGGCCGAGGTTCTTCTGGAATTCGCCGAACCGGCGGGAACCGTCGAACGCATCGCGGACGATCAGCAGCGACCACCAGTCGCCGATTGCGTCGAGCGGCCTCGCGACACCGCATAGCGAATCCGCGTGAGTCGTTCGTTTAACCATCGTTTTGTCCTGTTTGCTTGCGGGTGTGATGAGTGAAACCAACCTCGCCAGCGAGCGTGGCTGGCATTCCAGCTGGTTGCAATATAAAACCAGTCGTGCTACAACGCAATCGGTTGCAATTTGCAACTACATTAAACCTCTTGCGATCCTGCATGAGCCGTTACACCTATCCGTTTCCCTGGAGAGAGCAGTCATGGCCAGTTTCGACGACACGTTTGACGATACCTTCCCCTTCACCCCTCATTTCAGCGACGCGTCCGGTTTCCAGATGCACTACGTCGATGAAGGGCCGCGAGATGGACAGGTCGTGTTGTGTCTGCACGGCGAGCCGACCTGGAGTTATATGTTCCGGCATCTGATTACGCGATTGAGCGGCACGTACCGGGTCATCGCCCCCGATCATATGGGTTTCGGCCGCAGCGACACGCCGCGGGATCGCGACTACTGGCTGCAGGATCACATCGACAACCTCGAACGTTTCGTGTTGGAGCTCGATCTGCGCGACATCACGCTGGTCATGCACGACTTCGGTGGACCGGTCGGCATGGGGCTCGCGGCACGGCATCCGGAGCGGATAGGACGGATCGTTTCCACCGCCGGCCCGACACCGTTTGGACAGGCGACGCAACTCGACCGGCTCACCGCGAATGCGCGTGTGTCGCCATGGTTTCAATGGATATTGAAAGCGCACGCGGATGGGCGTCTCACCAAGGTACTCGGCGAATTAGGCTTCAACATACTGAGTACCTTGAAGCTCAACGGCTTCGAGAACAATGCGCTGATCACGGATAGCTGGCTGCGTGCCTATGGATCGCGCTTTGCCGAACCGGCCGATTGCGCGGGCGCGATTGGTTGGGCCGAAGGCTTCGCGACCGGCGCGCATCGCTTCGAGCAACCCGATGCGCAAGCGCGACGCACGATCGAAACGAAACCCGCGCTGGCGATCTGGGGGATGGCCGATCGCACGCTGCACGCAGAACACTTTCTGCCGTTGTTCAGCGAGTTGTTTCCGTGCGCGAAAATTTGCCGGCTGGAGGGGGCCGGTCACTATTGTCTGGAGGACGCGCCGGAAGCGATTGCTGGGGAGATCGAGGCGTTTCTTCGGCAAAGCTGATCGCGGCGGCTCACTGATTCAACTCTTTAAGCCACATTACTGATAGATCTCGGTCACGAGGAAAAAGTGCTGCCCATAAGGCCGCACCAACGCTTGCGCGCCGTCGTAATGCTGCTCGGCAGGCGTGTCGAGCGGCTTGTCGGTTTCGTCGTAGACAAGGCGGTAGAAGATGTTGGCGACGCCGACGCCGCCTGTCTCGCCCCAATACCATTCGTGATACTTCGGCGATGGGCCGGGCAAATGGCGAGCCTGATAGGTGTAGTAAGCGCGTGTGAATTGAAAGCGGAACCAGTCGGGGTCGATCCCATTGTGGACCGCTGCTACAAATAGCCCGATCGTTATCGTGGGTGCAGCGACGACGGAGATCAGTTTTTTCCAACGACGGGTCCATATGTTTTCGACAAGCCCCGCCAGCGTTGTACCGCCGGCGACCAGCGCAGGAATCGCCAGAACTGGAATGAGAAAAAACGAGAGCCCGAGGAGTCGATCCAGCTGATTGCTCAGATAGACAAACAAGACGCACACGAACCAGATGCTGAAATGATTGACACCAAACCAGCCTCGTTGACCCGACGGCTTTTTTTTCGCTGCGCTCGTTTCGTTTTCGTTATTGGTCATGGGTCGAACGAATGTATCTGGATCGGTGTCTCCGGCAACATGGAAGATCATTGCACCGGCGCCATCATATAGTCCAAACCGGTTGCATCGATCAACAAGTTCTCGTTTCGTTACACCGCGCCACCCGGCGTTCAACTCTCCAGACTGCCTGTTGCCTGAACGACCCGCTCCGCCTGCGCGATCGCCTTCCCATACGCAAAGCAATGCTTTGGTTCGGGAAACGCGCCGCCACGCACCTCGCTCGCATACTGTCCGATCGCCTGTTCGACGATCGTATTGACGTTCGCGTATTGCTTGACGAAGCGCGGCGTATAAGCGCTGAACGCGCCGAGCATGTCTTCCGTCACCAGCACCTGGCCGTCGCACGCGGGCGATGCGCCGATGCCGATGGTCGGCACCCGCAACACGTCGGTGATGCGCTTGGCCAGCGCCTCGGCCGTGCCTTCCACCACCACGCAGAAGGCGCCGGCCTGCTCGACGGCCAACGCATCTTCGAGAATTCGCGCGGCCGAATGCTCGTCGAGTCCTTGCGCCTTGAAGCCGCCCATCGTATTCGCCTGCTGCGGCATCAGGCCGATGTGCGCCATGACCGGCACGCCGCGCTCGCTCAGAAAGCGGATCGTCTCCGCCATTTCGGCGCCGCCCTCGAGCTTGACCGCCTGTGCGTCCGTTTCGGCGAGCAGACGGGCGGCGCTGCGAAACGCCTGAGCCGGCGATTCCTGGTAGGTGGCGAACGGCAGATCGACCACCACGCACGCGCGACTCGATCCGCGCATGACGGCCTTGCCGTGCGCGATCATCATGTCCAGCGTCACGCCCAAGGTGCTCGACATCCCATACAGCACCATCCCCACCGAATCGCCGACGATGATCACGTCCGCGTGTTCGTCGACCAGCTTCGCCAACGGCGCGGAATAAGCGGTGAGGGAAACCAGGCTGCCCGCACCCTTGCGTGAACGAATTTCCGTGACGGTTTTGCGGGTAGCGGTCTTGTGCGTGCTCAATCGACTTCTCCGGTGTTGATGAAGGAGCGTCAAGTTATCATCCGCATCCTGTTCGGAGTTGCGCTGTGAGGACACGATATGCTGCTCGCGGGAAAAGCGAAAAACCAGTATCAGGTACCGCCGATGACGGCGCTGCCCAGACCGCTCTTCGTCCGTGCGTTCGCGATGCCAGGCAATGGTACGGTCGACGGGCACAGCCATGCGTGGGCGCAGTTCATGTACGCGACGGCCGGCGTGCTGGAAGTCAGTACGCCGCAAGGGCGTCATCTGTTGCCGCCGCATTACGCGATGCTGATTCCGCCGCACGTCCCGCACACGGTGAGCACGCGCGAATGCGTGGCGTTTCATAGCCTGTATCTCGACGATAGCCTGATCGGTGCGAACGCCACGCGGACCTGTACGCTGCTCTCCATGACGCCGCTGCTGCGCGAACTGGTGATCGCGACCGGCGAGTTGCCGGTGCATTACGATCCGCAGGGGCCCGACGGCGCGTTGGTGTGCGTTCTCGCCGACCGGATCCGCCGTTTGCGGCCCGCGCCGCTGGTCGTGCCCATGCCGGCGGACCCACGGCTGCTGAAACTCGCACGGGCTCTGCACGCCCATCCGGGCGACCCGCGCAGTCTGGACGAGTGGGGGCTTTACGTCGGTGCGACGCGTCGTACGTTATCGAGGCTGTTCCGCGCGGACACGGGTCTGTCTTTCACCGAGTGGCGGCAGGCGGTACGTTTGCTCGCGGCATTGCCGCTGCTGGAGGCGGGTGAGGCGGTGGCGTCGGTGGCGGCGTCGCTGGGATACGAATCCACCTCGTCGTTCATCACGCTGTTTCACCGCCGGTTCGGCGCGACACCGGGGACCTACGCGATGAAGACACCTGGCGGATCAGCACGCGAAGCATGCTGATCCGCGTTCAGGTGCGGACTGATTGCGGATGAAGCGAATTAGAACGACGTGCGGATGCCGACGCGAGCAATGGTCTGATTGCTATCCGACGAATCGCCGGTATTGCCGATCGCCGCTTTGATGCCGTTGCCCGACGCCTTCTGATAGACACCCTGCACGTACAGATCGGTCCGCTTCGACAGGCGATAGTCCGCCATCAGGCCGAACTGATCGTTGTGCGGGTCGTTGCGTCCGCCCGGATACGTGACCGCGACGCGCGTGTGATCGTACATGGCCGCCACGTACCACGCCGGCGTGATATTGACCTTGGCGTTGAATTCGAAGTTGTCGAACTTGACCGTGTTGTCGACGAATTGCAGGCGGTCGACGATATCGGTGTGGGTGTAGACGACGCCGAGCAGCGCCGGTCCGATCGTGTAGTTCGCGCCCGCTGCCGCCACGCGTTGTTTCGCGGCGAGATACGGCGCGCCGATGACTGCGCCGCCCGCGGTGCCGTTGCCGCCGTCGATATTCATGTACGCCGCGGCGACTGCCAGCGGGCCGTTCTGATAATGCGCACCGAGGCTCCACGCACGGTTATCGGCAAACGCGCCGGCCTGATTGCTGAAGCCGTACAGGCCGCCGAACTGCAGACCCGCGTAATCGGCGCTGGTGTACTTGACGGAGTTGTTGATGCGGAAGGTGTCGTCGAGATTGTCGGCATCGTACGGATGCGCGAACAGCGTGCCGCCCCAGTTGCCGACAGCCGCCAGCGGCGCGACATAGTCGACCACCGAGTCGTATTGCCGGCCGAGCGTCACGGTGCCGAGATTATCCGAACCGACGCCCACGTACGCCTGACGGCCGAACATCTCGCCGCTGTTCGGCAAGTTGCTGCCGTTGTTCAGGCTAAAACCGTTTTCGAGCTGGAAGACCGCGCTGACGCCGCCACCCAGATCTTCCTTGCCTTTGATGCCCCAGCGGCTACCCAGTTGCTGCGTATTGCTCACCAGCGCGTAATCGGAATGACCGCCGAGATTGCTGATGTATTCGAAGCCTTCGTCGATCGTGCCGTAAAGCGTCACGCTGCTTTGCGCATGCGCGGCGCTGGCCAGCATGCCCAGCGTCGGCAGAAGAAGGTGTTTGGCGATCTTTTTCATTTATTCCCCGTGCTACCGGATTGATTTAATTAAAACTGGTTAGTTGGATAATCGACCGGGCGAGAGTCTAGGGTGACGAGCTTTCACGACGATTGCGGCGTGGTGTAATTGCAACGTCTTGACCGCATTGCCGGAACCGTTGTCCGGCGGTATGCGGATTAAATAAGAAAGAAAATCCATAGTCGTTATAGATGCACGGATAACCCACGAGTTTTTTTCATGGGATACCGATGTCGCGAAAAAATTGCGCGGCGAAACCGTGCGAGAAAGCCGCGCGGAAAAACCGGTTTGCTTTCGATCCATCTACAAACCATTGAAGGACCATTGCAAAACCCACGCCGGTGGCGCGCTACCGCATCCAACGGTATACTCGCGCGATGGAAACGACCTCGATCCCGCTGCAATCGAAGCGCTGGTGGCGCGCCTGACCTGAACAAGGCGACCCCGAGGCGGCGCCAAGGTAGCCCGTTTCCCAACGTACATCGAAAACGTGATGCCGCCAGCTGGCGGCATTCTCGTTTTTACGCGCCCAAGACTGTTTGTGTCGCTCAACACGGAACACCGGATCATGTCCCAAGACATTCAAGCTCAAGCAACGCCCCGACAACGCGTCATCCTGACCGGCGACCGCACCACCGGCCCGCTGCATCTGGGTCACTACATCGGCTCGCTGCGCGCGCGCGTGCAATTGCAGCACGAAGCGCAGCAGTTCCTGCTGCTGGCCGACACGCAGGCCATGACGGACAACGTCGGCCGTCATCAGAAGGTCACGGAGAACGTCATTGAAGTCGCGCTCGACTATCTCGCGGTCGGCATCGACCCGGCGAAGTCGACCATCTTCATCCAGTCGCAAGTGCCTGAACTCGCCGAACTCACGCAATACCTGTTGAACCTCGTGACGGTCGCGCGTCTTGAACGCAATCCGACCATCAAGCAGGAAATCGTGCTGCGCGGCTTCGAGCGCGATATTCCCGCCGGCTTCCTCACGTACCCCGTCAGCCAGGCCGCGGACATCACCGCGTTCAAGGCGACCCAGGTGCCGGTCGGCGACGATCAACTGCCGATGATCGAGCAGACCAACGAACTCGTGCGGCGCTTCAACAACACGGTCGAGCGCGAGGTGCTGGTGGAGTGCGAAGCGGTGCTGTCGAACGTCACGCGTCTGCCGGGTATCGACGGCAAGGCGAAGATGAGCAAGTCGCTCGGCAACTCGATCCAGCTCGGCGCGACGCCGGACGAGATCACCAAGGCCGTGAACAACATGTACACGGACCCGAACCATCTGCGCGTCAGCGATCCGGGGCAGGTGGAAGGCAACGTCGTGTTCTCGTTCCTCGACGCGTTCGAACCCGACGTCGCGAAGGTTGACGAAATGAAGGCGCACTATCGCCGCGGCGGCCTTGGCGACAGCGTCGTCAAACGCGCGCTCAACGAACGCCTGCAAGCCATGCTGGCGCCGATCGCGGCGCGCCGCCGCGAGCTGGAAGCGGACCGTGGCGAAGTGATGGCCATGCTGCGCCGTGGCACGATGCGCGCCCGCGAAGTCGCCGGCGCGACGCTGGCCGAAGTGAAGGGCGCATTGGGCCTGAACTACTTCGGCGATTGATCCGTTGACGGGTCCAGTAACGGAGCGCGGGAAGAGGGTGCATTAATGGTGCGTTGAAGGATGGGGCGGCCGTAAGAAGAACGATAGCTCGGCCCGGTATAGTCGGTCGCGATGAAAACCGGCGCGGAGCGCCGACCACGCCCGCAATGGGCGTGACCCCATCCCTTCATTCAACGGAACACCACCATGAGCGACTCGCAGCAAGAGAAGCACGAGAACGCCCCGCTGTCGGAAGCGAAAGCGAAGGCTAATCATCACTACCGTTTCCATCTGCCGCATGTCCACCTTACGTCGGTATTCGGCGACGACTGGTTCGCGCTGAAGGCCGAGGCCTTCGCGCGCTTCTTCGGCACGCCGACTTTCCTGATCGCGCAGACGTTGATCGTGTCGGTGTGGATCGCCGTGAACATGCTGGGCCTGACGAAGTTCGACGTCTACCCGTTCATTCTGCTGAACCTCGCATTCAGTCTGCAGGCCGCGTATGCCGCGCCGCTGATTCTGCTGGCGCAAACGCGCCAGGCGGACCGCGACAAAGTACATGCCGATGCGGACGCGCGTCACCGCGAGGACATCGCGGCGGCGAGCGAACAACGCCAGGCGCTCGCCGCGCGTCAGACCGAGCAACTGGTGGCGTTGCTCGAACAGAACACGCAACTCACCGCGCTGACCAAGCAGATGAGCGAGCGCATCGAGGCGTTGACGCTGGAGCTGCATAACAAGCTGGCGCAATGAGCAGCAGGCGCCGTGTCATGCAATGACATGACACGGCGCGGCGTATGGCAACGCGGTGCGTCGATCACTCGCGCTGTTCGCCGCTGGCGGATAACTCCCAGCCTTCTTCGTCGATGCGGCGAATCGCGAGTTGCTTGCCGCTGAACGACAGCACGTATCGAATCTCCGTGCCGTAGCCGATATCCTGCGTATCGATCACGAAGGTCGAGCCGTCTTCGCGGTAAATCGGGAGCGACGCCGAAATCCGCGTCAAAGTCCCAGACAAACCGCGCCGGCTGCAACCACCACGCATGCGAGCCAGCGTGCCCCACTCACCGCTTCGCCAAGAACCATCCGTCCGATCAGCACCGCGAACACCACGCTGGTTTCGCGCAAGGCCGATACCGCGCCCATCGCGCCCGACTGCAGCGCCCAGATCACGATGCCGTAAGCGGCAAGCGACACCAGCCCGCCGATCAGCGACGAGCCGACCGACAGCGGCTCCGTGACGACCGGCTTGCACAGTGGCGCCACGCCGCGCAGCGCGACGAACAGCACGGGCATCAACCAGTAGAACATGAACATCCACGCGGTGTAGGTCAGTGCGTGGCCGTCGGACAGGCGCACGCCGATGCCGTCGATCACGGTATACAACGCGATCGTCGCGCCGGTAGTCAGCGCGGCGAGTGCGCCCGCACGCGACACGTGCCGTCCTCGCAGCGCGATCGCGATGATGCCGCCCGAGATCATCACGATGCCGAGACCGTGCAGCGGGCCGATCGCCTCGTGCGCGAACAACGCCGCGCCGAGCGTGACGAGCAGGGGCGACGAGCCTCGCGCGATCGGATAGGCGAGGGCGAGATCGTTGCTGCGATACGAGCGCACAAGGCTCATGTTGTAGAAGATATGCACGAGACCCGACGCGACGAGATACGGCAACGAGGCGCCGGGCGGCGCGGGCGTGAACAGCACGACGACGGTGGAGACGGCGGCGATGGCGATACTCATCCACGTCATCGACAGGAAGCGGTCGCGGTTGCCGTGCAGCATCGCGTTCCAGCTCGCGTGGAGGAGGGCGGCGACAAGTACGATGCCGCCGGTGTAGCTGAGCATGGGAAGAGCGGTCCGGAAAGTGAGGGCAGGATCAAATCGGCGATTCAGTCAGCAGGATATCTATCTTGTGACCGGCCAACAAACCAGATAAATTGCGGAATCGCGTTAGAAAAACTCTTTCGGATGAAACGGCCATTGCCCCCGCTGAATGCCTTGCGTGCCTTCGAGGCCGCGGGCAGGCTCGGCAGCTTCAAGGAAGCCGCCGCCGAATTGCATGTGACGCAGGGTGCGGTGAGTCAACAGGTGCGCCTGCTGGAGGCGTGGCTCGGTGCGTCGCTGTTCGACCGTCACAACCGTCGCGTGGCATTGACGCCGGCAGCGCGGGCGTATCTTGCGGAAATCGGCCCGCTGTTCGAGCAGCTTGCGCGAGCCACCGCGCAATACGGTGTGCTGAAGGCGGCCCGGCGAACCTTGTCCGTGAATGCGCTCGCTACGTTCACGCTGCGCTGGCTGGTGCCGAGACTCGCAACGTTCCGCGCCGAGCATCCCGACATGGACGTCAACGTGGAGACGTCGAACGAGCCGCTGGAAAGTTTGAAGGACAGCTTCGACGTCGTGATTCGCGGCGGCCCGGATACGTTCTACGGCTATACGATGCGGCCATTTCTTCCGGACGACAGGCTGCCGGTTTGCAGTCCGGCCCTCATGCAACGCGTACCGCTGCGAACACCGGAAGACCTCCGGCATCACACGCTGCTGCATACGTCGAGCCTGCCGAGGCTCTGGCCGGACTGGCTGGCGAGCGCGCGTGTTGCCTCGCTGAAGCCGGGCGCCGCGTTGACCTTCGATCATTTTTATTTGACCTTGCAGGCGGCCATCGACGGGATAGGCATCGCGATGGGGCCGTCCGCGCTGGTCGCGGGCGATCTCGCCGCCGGCCGGCTCGTCGCGCCGTTCAAGGGCCCGCGCCTGCCGTCGCGCAGCTATTGCACGTATGTTCCGGATGCGAAAGCGGGCGATGAACGGGTCGAACTGTTCCGCGCGTGGCTCGAACGCGAGGGGATGGGCTTATGAGCGGGGAAGGCTGCCGGGTTCGAGACATAAACTGCCGAGCCGTCCACACGGCGTAAAGCCGAGGCCTTCGTAGATCCGGCCCGCGTGATAGTTTTCGTCGGCGACCATCACCAGGCGATCGGCCGAACCGGCGGTTTGCCGGATGACTTCGCTGACCAGCGTCCTGCAGATACCCTGACTGCGATGGCGCTCGCCGGTGACGACCGATTGAAATCGTCCGATCCGGTCGAAGAAGAACAGGCCGAGACTGCCCACCTGTTCGCCATCGACGAATGCGCCCCACCATTCACCGAAGCCGCGTCCGATCAGACTCCTGTGCGCGCGCTGCTGATACGCGATGTAGCGTTGCGACACCGGATCGGCGGGGGCCGGCATGTTGGCGAGTTGCATCGCGGCCCAATCGTCCCAATCGCGCTGCGAGCGAAACGGCCGGATGTCGATGTGAGTTCGCGAGACAGCCGGTTGGACCTGCTCCGGCGTGGCGGCGAGCACCCGGCAGATCGTCGCGTCGTAGCCGCGTGCGACGAATGCGTCGAGATTCACCGCGTCCACCGCGGTTTCCGGCCACGTGAATGTGCGATGCGCGATCGCCGGCGGCGTACCGACGAGCCGCGCGAAATCGTCTTCGATGCGAGCGAGCTGGTTAATGTGCGGCCTGTCGTGCAGCACGAGCAGGTTGCCGAAAAAATAGTCCGGCGCTTGCGGCGTGCGGACCACGATGTAGCGTTCGTGCGATGTCACGCTGCCGGTTTCGGCGTGCAGCAGGAGATCGGTTGCGAGGCCGAGGTTGTCGGGAAGAGCGGGCATGAAGTGATGGGATCATTGTGATGCGATGGCCGGTTCGCGATTGTCGTCGATTATTGTCGTCGATTATTGCCGGCGATTCGAGCGTTGCGGCCGCTTCATTGCGGCCGCTCAACCAGGTGTGTGCTTCTAACGCCTGAAACCAACGCTCGAAACTAACGCTCAACAAGAGCGCTCACAACGCGGGCTTGAACACCATCAGCCAGTACACGGCCACCATCGCCACGAACGCGGGATATCCGAGCCATTCCCAGTAACGCGCATAGCGCCAGTACAGCAGCGGCAACGCCGAAGCGCCTTGCGCGTTCGCCGTCCATGCGAGCCGCGCCATCATCCATTGCAACCAGACCACGGGCAGCCAGCACGCGCCGGCGAGCAGATAGAGGCCGAGTGCCGCGACGATCCACGGCGTGTTCACTGGCCAGCCGGCGCTATGGGCGAGCCACATGCCCGATATCGGCTGAACGACGATGGCCGGCGTGGTGAACCACAGATCGGCCCGCACCACCAGCCGCGCGACAGTCGCGATGGCGGGCACGCAGCGCGTGCGGTTGGCGAAGTACAGATAGAACGCGGTGCCGAATCCTGTGCCCACCAGCAGCACCGAGGACAGGATGTGCAGCATCTTGATCGCGAGATAGAGGTTCATGGTCGTGTTTCTTCGCTGAATAGAATGAGCAGTAGGGCGAGGATCGGCAGGTTCTTCAGCAGCGGGCCGAACGGATGCCACAGGAAGTCGGGCATCGTAATCGCAATCACGAGCGAGTACGCCGTGACCAGTCCGGCTTGCATCGCCCAAAGCCGTCGCCCCGGACGAATCAGCGTCGCGAGGCCGAACGCGAAATCCAGCGCCGACGCGAGATAAAGCGCGGCGAGTGCGGTGCCGCCATGCAGATGCGCGCGCGCCAGCAGTGCGAGACTGGCCGCTTGCGGATAGATGAACGCGCTGCATAGCGCCGTCCAGATCCACGTGATCGCCAGCGCGCCGCGCAACGCGAACGCGCGCCATGCGGCGAAGGCTTCGTGACGCAACGAAGGCGCATCGGCACGGGAGATAAACGTTTCGATACCGGCGGGCAGGCGGCCCAGCACGCGCTCGGTGGTTTCGACGGACGCCGTGCTGCCGGCTTGCAGCATGCGCCATGTGTCGCGCGTGAATAGCGAGTGCGACACGCGGTCGAGCAAGGTCGCGCCGAACCCGATCAACGCCGCGGGAATCGGGACGCGCAGCGCGCGCGTCAAACCGAGCGACGCGCGATAGCTCGCCAGCATCTCCCGATAGGTCAGTTCCGTGCCGCCGACCAGGTCGAGTACCGGGCGTACGGTTTGCTCCGTGGTGCCGCCGTCGACGAGCCGCACGACCACCTCGGCGAGATCGTCGAGATGAATCGGCCGCAACGTTTGATGTCCACCGGCGGGCAGCGCGTGCACCGGCAGGCTCGCGATGCTGCGGAAAAATCGCGCCGATGCACCTCGTGGCCCATAGACGAGCGCCGGCCGCAAAACGTGATGCGTGATAGGCAACGCGAGCAGATGCGCATCGGCGGCGCGCTTGCTGACGAAGTACGCGGTGTCGCCGTCTTCCGCGCCGAGCGCGGAAAGCTGCACGATGTGCCGCACGCCAGATTGCACGGCCGCATCGAACAATGCGATCGGCGCGCGCCGGTGGATCCGGTCGAATGTCTGCGAGCCGCGTTCGACCAGAATGCCGACCGCGTTGATCACCACGTCGATATCGCGCAGACGGGGCAACCACACGGACGGTTCGACATCGGCGCTGTAATCGATCGCGATCTCGCCGGCATGGGTGACATGCGTGGCGTGCGTGATATGCCGCACTCCCCTGAACACCCGATGCCCGGCCGTCGCGAGCGCATCGCACATTGCGCTGCCGACGAAGCCATCCGCGCCGCAGACGAGGATGTTCATGCCGTGTGCTCCACGCCGAGTTCGCGAGCGGCCGGAACGACGACCGCCTCACGCGGAATCGAACGGCGGATGGTCGCCGCGACGAAACCCACCGCGGCCAGCAGTCCGATCAGCATGAACACGCACGTGCGCCGCAGCACGTCGATCGCGCAATCGAGGTCGCGGGTCGAGCAGTCGAGTGGGCTTGTGTTGCTCAACAGTACGAGCGCGAGCGGCGCGGCCGTCATCAGCACGGCGCTGACGCGGACCCAGAAATCGGCCCGCTCGCTGGTGCCGCACAAATCCTGCAACAGACGCCACATCGAATCGCGCAGATAACGCGTGACGAGCAGCCCCACCAGCACGGGAGCGATCAACTGAAAAGCGAACGTCAGGGTTTGGCTCATTTTTCATTCTCCTATTTACTGTTATTTCTGTATAGACAGAAATAACAGGTCAAAAAAACGGACGACCGTATCGTCCGTGCCTGCCTACCTGCGCTAGCGCTTCGTGCGCCGTACCGTTCTGCTGATCTTCGCGCCCACGCCGAGCGTCTTCATCAAGGTTTCGGGCTTCATGCGCAGCATCTCGTCGGACCACGTGGTCAGCGTTTCGATGAACTGCAGCGTGTCGCGAATGCGTTGCTCGGTGTCGCGGCTTTCCTGCGCCATTTCCGGACTGTCGAGGCTTTCCTTCAGCACCGTCAGCGTTGGATCGATCTCGCGTTGGCGGCGCCCCTCGACGATCAGCTTGAACAGCTCCCAGATGTCCGTGGACGTCTCGAAGTGATCGCGGCGGTCGCCCATCACGTGGACGACTTTCGCGAGACGCCACGACTGCAGTTCCTTCAGGCTCGTACTCACGTTCGAGCGCGCGACGCCCAGCGTATCCGCGATTTCATCCGCCGCGATCGGGCGGCCCAACAGATACAGCAGCGCGTGAATCTGCGCGACCGTGCGGTTGACGCCCCAGCGCGAGCCCATTTCGCCCCAGTGGAGGATGAATCGTTCGGCGATCGGTGTGAGTTTCATGTCTCGAACTTTATGGACTTCAGTCATTTCTGTCAAGACAGAAATAAGTTTTGACAAACGCCTCGGATGGAATTAATTTCTGTGATGACAGAAACGACAGAATTCACTGGACAAGGAGCCAGTCATGAAGACGCCCGAACTCACGCTGTACATCGACGGCAACTGCCCGCTGTGCGTCGCCGAATGGAACCGGCTGCGCGAATGGGACCGGCACGGCCGGCTGGCCTTTGTCGACATCGCGCAACCCGGCTTCGATCCGGCGCCGCTCGGGGTCGAACTGACGGAACTGAACCGGCAACTGCACGGCTGGACCGCGAGCGGGGAATGCGTGGTGGGCATCGACAGCATGATTGCGGCCTACACGCTGGCCGGGCGCGGCTGGGTGGTCGCGCCGCTGCGGATTGCGGTGCTGCGGCCGGCGTACCGCGCCGCGTATCGAGCGTTCGCGCGTAACCGGATGCGGATATCGGCGTGGTTCGGCCTGCGGCGCGCGCCGGTCTGCACGGACGGCGTCTGCGCGGCCAGGAGCGATCCGTTCCGCTAGAGAACACACGGCCCCGTGCGAGTGCAGCGGGGCCTCAAGAAAAGTGCAGCGTCGAAAAAGCGAACCAGAAAAAGTGAGCCGCCTAGAAGTCCGAGCGCACCGTCAGCATCACGTTGCGCCGGTCGCCGAACACGCTGTAGAAGCTGCCGGGCGGACGGATGTAGTAGTCGCGATTGAAGAGATTGTTCAACTGCAACGACGCCTCCACGTGCTTGTTGAAACGATAGCCGACTTCCGCGTTGAAGATCGCATACGCGCCCTGCTCGACGCCGCGCGTGATCCGCGTCTGCGCCAGCATCCCACCGCCCACCGTTACGCCGTTCAGCATGCCTTGCCGGAACGCGTAGTTGGTCCACAGCTTGAACAGATGTTTCGGGTCCGTGCCGTCGGTCAGGTTAGGCGTGTCGTTTTCGTAGTTGACGTTCAGATACGTATAGCCTGCGTACACGTTCCAGTTCGGCATCGGCTGGCCGGACACCTCGAGTTCGACGCCCTGATCGCGCGACTTGCCGCCCGCGATCGAACCCGTCGGATGGTTGGGGTCGCTGACCGCGCGGTTGTTGTCGTTGATGTTGAACACTGCCGCGGTGGCGTTCAGGCGGTTATGCAGGAAGCTGCCCTTGAGACCGACCTCATACTGTTCGCCGGTGCGCGGCGGCAGGTTGACGCCCGTGTAGGTCGTCGCGGTTTGCGCGGTGAGGATTTTCGAATAGCTCGCGTAGCCGGTCAGCCAGGGCGCGATGTCGTACACGAGTCCGGCGGACGGTAGGAAGCGGTGATTCAACTGCGCCTGCGTCGACCAGTCGGACACGGTCGGCAGAATGGTTTGCGCGGTCTGATGGTAGAACGCCTCGCGCGCACCCAGCACCAGCGAAAGCGGCTCGGTGATATGAATGCGTGCCTGCCCGTACACGCCCAACTGCTCGATGCGGTTGTTCGCGCCGTAGGTGAACGGCACGTCGACCTTCGAGATCGCGTTCGGGTCGTACAGGCTGAACGTGCCGCCGGCAAACGGACCGTCCAGCGAGACGAAGCCGGATTGCTGGGTGGTCGATTGCACCGTGTAGTTCACGCCGAGCGTGAACGTGTGGGTCTGGCCGAACAGCTTCACCGGACCCGACACGTTGGTGTCCGTGCCGAACCAGTCGTACGTATTGCGTTGCCGCTGCTCGCCGTAGAACGACAGTCCGGTCGCGCTCGCGCCGGGGCCGGAATACGCGTAATCGCCCTTCGACAGTTCATGACGATAGAAGAACGTGCTCTGCGCCTGCCAGCCGTTCTCGAAGCGATGCACGAGATTCGCGTTCGTCTCCTGCAACGACGTGTAGCCATAGTTCCAGCTCGGGCTGAAGTTCTCCGAGTACGAACCCGGCACGCGGCCCACCAATGCCGTGCGCGCGCTGTTGGCAACACCACTCGCGCCATAGTCGAGGCCGGAGATCGGGTTGTTCTGATAGCCCGCCGACAACGACAGCGTGGTGCGCGGCGTAATGTCGTAATCGATCGCGCCATACGCCATCACTTCCTTCTCGCGCGTGCCGTCCACCGATTGCAAACCGTCGCTGCCCACCAGCACCGCGCGGCCGCGCAAGGTGCCGTCCTTGTTCAGCGGGCCGGTCACGTCGATCATCTGGCGCGCCGAGCCGAACGAGCCGACCTGCGTTTCGGTGGACACGTGGAAGGCATCTAGCGGACGCTTGCGAACCAGATTGACCGTGCCGCCCGGATCGCCCGCGCCGTCCATCACGCCCGAAGGGCCGCGCATGATTTCGACGCGGTCGTACATGGCCAGATCGAACTGCTGCAGGTACTGCAGGCCGCTGACGATCGGCACGCCGTCGAACTCGATGCCGAGCATGTTGCCGCGCGCCTTGAAGTACGCGGTGCCGTCGCCGTAATCGACCGATTGCACGCCGGTCACGTAGCGCAGCGCATCCTGGATCGTCGTCATGTTCTGGTCGTCCATGCGCTGACGCGTGAGCACGGAGATCGAGGCCGGCGTTTCCTTCAACGCGAGCGGGACCTTGCTGCCGACGGTCGCGGATCGCGCCGCGTAGGAGCCGCTGCCTTCGGTGCCGGCATCGTCATCCGTGCTGGACGTCACGGACACCGTAGGCAGGTTGCTGCCCGATGCGGCCGCGGCGGCGGAGGACTGCGCATGCGACGGCAGCGACCACGCGGCGAACAGCGCGAGCGCGAGGCAGGTCATGGGCGGCGCGCCGAGGCGTCGAGGCGCGGCGTCACGTCGAGCTTGGTCTATGGTTGTTTTCATGTGGCAATGAACCGTGTGTACGTTGAAAATAAACGGATGAGCAATGCCCCTCCGGCCTGAAGCGGATCTGTCGAAACCCTGAAGGGGAGCGTGGTTGTTATCGCTGCGGCGCACGGCGGCGCCGGAGGTAGTGCATGACGGCGGAGCAATACCGGGCGTGGCGTTGCGTTAGTGCCGCCTCGTCTACGAAGGACCGGCCCGCGAGCGGCGCATCGCCAATGCGATCACGCATGGGCCGCCCAGTAGCGTCGCGACGAGACCGGCGGGCATCTCCTGGGGAAACGCGAGTTGCCGGCCGAGCCATTCGGCGAACACCATCAGCGCGCCGCCGGTCAGGGCCGACAGATACAACTGCGCGAGCGGCCGCCTGCCGCCGGACAACCGGGCGATATGCGGCGCGATCAAGCCGACGAACGACAACGGTCCCACGAGCAGCGTCGCGGTGGCCACCAGCGTCGACGCGAATAGCAGCACCAGAAAACGCGCGCGCGGCACGGGCACGCCGAGACTCGCCGCGGCCGGCGCGCCGAGCCCGAGCGTGAGCACCCAGCGCGCGGTGAACGGCGCGACACACAACGCGAGCACAGCGACCGCGCTGGCGGACCACGCGGCGGCCGGCGCCACGTAGTAGGTCGAGCCGACCACGAAATTCATCATCAGACCCGCGCGCGGATCGCCGCTCGCCATCACCGCGCCGACCACCGCCTGGAACAGCGCGCTCACGGCAATGCCGGTCAGCAGCAGACGCTCCGGCGCGAACGACGCGCGCTGCGCCAGCGTCATCAACGCGAGCAGGGTGAGCAGTGCACCGGCGACGCAGCCCGCGAACAGCGCGCCCGGTCCCGGCTGCGCGACCACGAATAGCGTGACGACGATGCCGAGCGCACCGCCGGAGCCGACGCCGAGCAGGTCGGGACTGGCCATCGGGTTCGCGGTCGTGCGCTGCATCAGCGTGCCGGCGACCGCGAGCAGCACGCCCGCCGCAAGCGCCGAGGCGAGATGCGGCAAACGCCAGAACAGCAGCAGATCCCATTGCGGCAGCGACGCGAAACGCCAGCCGTCGGCATCGCGCGAGACGGTCAGCGACAGCACGCAGGCCAAGGCCAGCAAGGTGAACGGCGGCATGAAGCGCGCGAACCGCCACGACGCGCGCGTGCCCGGCCGCGCGGATATGGCCGTTGCATGCAGCGCGGCATCCGGCGCGGGACGCGAGCGCAGACGCGGCAACAACGCGAGCAACAGCGGCACGCCGAGCAGCGAGGTGACCGTGCCGGTTGGAATCAGATGCGCGGAAAACACCGCGACGCTGGAGACGGTGCGCACGAGTTCATCGGTCGCCCACAGCAACGCCGCGCCGAGCAGCGGCGCCCATACGAGACGCTGACGCAGACGGCGCGCGCCCGCGAGTTTCACGAGCGTCGGCGCGGCCAGACCGACGAAGCCGATCACGCCGACCGCCGACACCACGCACGCCGTCAGCGCGACCGCGATCAGCAGCGCGCAGAACCGGGTGACGCCGACCGGAATGCCGAGATTGCGCGCGGTCGAGTCGCCGGCATCGAACACGTCGAGCGGACGGCGCAGCAGCCACGTCGCGAACGAACACAGCGTGCCGCCGGCGAGCAGATGACGGCTGGCCTGCCAGCCGCTTTGATCGAGCGAACCGCCACCCCAGATCATCAGACCTTGCAGCAGATCGAAGTGCGCCATCGCAATCGCGAGGCTGATCGCGCCGCAATACAGGCTCACGATCATGCCCGCCAGAATCACGCCGAGCGGCGACATGCGTTGCGGCCACGCGAGCCCGAACACGAGCAGCATGGCCAACGCGCCGCCGGCCAGCGCGACCGGCTCGCGGCCGGCGGACAGCCACTGCGGCGCCCACAATGCGGCGACCATCAAGGCCAGATACGCGCCGGGAAATACGCCGAGCGTCATCGGTTCGGCGAGCGGATTGCGCAGCGCCTGTTGCGTCAGCGTGCCCGCGAGGCCGAGCGCGGCGCCGCACAGCAGCGTCATCGCGATGCGCGGCAGCAGGCTGTCGCGCGTGAGGATCTCGCGCAGATCCAGCGGATGCGCGGCGGTCAGGGCGGACCACAGCGACGCGCCGTCGAGCGCGTCGTGAACGTGACGGACCGCGAGCAGCAACGCGAGCGCGAACAGTCCGCCGACCAGCGTCGCGCGATGATCGCGCGTGACAGCGGACGGGTGCTGCGTGGACGCGTGGGACATCGGGCTAGGCACGGCGCGCGCTCCCCATGGCGATTTGCGTGAGCGCGACGGTGACGGCGCGTGCGAAGCGCTGCATCGACACGAGTCCGCCGTACGGTGCGATCACCGGCAACTCGACGACGCGGCGGTTGCGCACGGCAGGTAGCGCCCGCCAAAGTGGATTGCGTGCAAGGCCCGCGCGCACCTCGGGCTGTACCGGGCCGACCAGCAGGATGCCGGCCTGGGCGACTTCGATCAGTCGTTGCACCGGCACGAGGGCAAAGCCGGCACTGTTGGTGTTCCAGCTCGCGCTGGCGGTGGATGCAGACGGCGCGACGTGAGCGCCTGCGTCCGGATGCGCCGCATTGCTCACGCGCATCGCCTGCAGCAGATGATCGAACAGGCTGCCCGCGCCGTAGACGCGCAGATAGCGATCGTCGACCGCTTCCGCGACGATTACCGGCGCCGCACGCAAACCAGGCTGCGCGTCGAGCTTCGCCGTTTCGGCGGCGATGGTTTGCGCAGTGGTGTCGATCAACGTGGCGGCGCGTGCATCGCGTGACAGTGCTCGCGCCAGTTCGCGCGTTTCGGTGCACAGGCAACGATACGGTTGCGGATCGCTCATGTAGGCGCCGAGCGTCAGCGTCGGCGCAAGGTGCTGGAGCGCGCCGCGCAGACTCGCGTGGCCCGGCGTGACGATCATCAGATCGGGCGCGAGCTGTTGCAGCACTTCGAAGTTCGGCTGGTAGAGCAGACCGATATCGGTGACGCCGGCCGGCAGCGGCGGTTCGGCGATCGTGCGGGTGTACCAGCCGGGCAAGGACAGACCGACCGGCGCGACGCCTAGCGCGAGCAGCGTTTCGGTCAGCTCCCAGCTCATCGATACGATGCGCTGAGGCGGCCGCGCACCCGGTCGCGACGATATGGGTGCGCGCGCATCGATTGCGGTAGATGCGGATGCCATTGCCCGTGTACTCGCCGGCGCCAAGCCCACGGCACTCACGGCACTCACGGCCGCGATCCCGCCCAGCAGGCGGCGGCGCTTGCGCGACACGCACGCGGCCGTCATCGTGGCACTCCGACCACGCGTCCGCTCGCCGGATCGCTCAGCACATCCATCGGCACGCCATAGATCGTTTCCAGCGTACCGGCGCGCATCAACTCGGCGGGCGTCGCACGCATCAGCATGCGGCCCTCGCGCAGCGCAAACACGTCGTCGCAGAAACGCGCGGCCATGTTGACGTCGTGCAGCACCACGACGGCGGTCATCCGCCGTCGCGCGCACAGGTCGCGGACCAGTTGCAGCACGCCGAGCTGATGGCCGATATCGAGCGCCGAGGTCGGCTCGTCGAGCAGCATGCAGCGGCAGTCCTGCGCGACCAGCATCGCGATCCACGCGCGCTGACGCTCGCCGCCCGACAGGCTGTCCACCGGACGGTCGGCGTGACGCGCGACGTCGGTCAGCGTCATCGCCTCGTCGACGCGCGCGGCGTCCTCGCGGGTGAAGCGGCCGAGCGCGCCGTGCCACGGGTAGCGGCCGAGCGCGACGAGTTCGCGGACCAGCATTCCGTCGGCGGCGGGCGGTTGTTGCGGCAGATAGGCGACCTCGCGAGCGAACTCCCGGTGCGGCCACGCGGCGAGCGGCTTGCCGGCAAACCGCACGACGCCTGCGGTGGGTTGCAGTTGCCGCGCGAGCAGCTTGAGCAAGGTCGATTTGCCGGAGCCGTTGTGGCCGATCAAGCCGTGCACGCGTTCGGGTTCCAGCGTCAGGTTGAGTGGATGCAGCAGCGTGCGCGCGCCGGGAGCGAAGGCGGTGCGCTCCAACGCGTAGAGCGGCGCAGTGTCGTCGTGTGGTGCGTGACGTCCGGAAGCCATGTGCGCGTTCGCGCCGTTCGATCGGCGCGGCGATACCGGCGTCGTCTTCATGGGTGGCTGCGCCGCGCGCAGCGTGTCGTTATCGAACCCGTTCATGGCGCCACCGCCGTCGTGCCGGATAACGCAGGCGATGCGCCGTGGTTCGCGACATCGCCGGCCAGGCGCCCATGCTCCAGCTTCACGCAGCGGTCGGCGAGATGGAAGTAGCGATCGTCGTGCGTGATCGCGACGACGGTCTTGCCTTGCGCTTTCAGCGCGGGCAACAGCCGGTGATAGAACACGTCCTTGAAGACGGGGTCTTGATCCGCCGCCCATTCGTCGAACAGATAGAACGGCCGGTCTTCGAGAAACGCGACCAGCAGCGCGAGACGTTTGCGCTGTCCCTGCGAGAGATCGAGCGTCGTGAACGTGCCGTTTTCGATACGCACCTTGTGATCGAGTTGCAGATCGACGAGCAAGGCCCGCGCCGT
Organism: Paraburkholderia sp. D15; assembly: GCF_029910215.1. NCBI lineage: Bacteria > Pseudomonadati > Pseudomonadota > Betaproteobacteria > Burkholderiales > Burkholderiaceae > Paraburkholderia > Paraburkholderia sp. D15. The sequence continues at coordinate 2,687,771 of NZ_CP110396.1, forward strand.
CGCCTCGCTGTTCACGGGCAAACCGAAGAGCGTGTCGAACAGAAAGAAGTCGCTGAACACCACGGAAAAGAGCTGCCTGTAACTCTCGCGATTCATTTCGTCGACGGGATGCTCGTCGAGCAGCACGCGGCCGTTTTCCGGTTCGTAGAGGCCCACGAGCAGCTTGGCGAGCGTCGTCTTGCCGCTGCCGTTGCCGCCGATCACGAACACCAGCTCGCCCGGCACGAAACGCAAATCGACCGGCCCGAGCGTGAAGAAGCCGTTTTCCTTTTCGCGGAAGTAACGATGCGTGACCTGCTCGAAGCGAATGCTTTGAAACGCGGGGCTGGGCGGCGCGGTGCTCGACAGTTCGAGCGGCAATTCCGTGTTGAGCTTCTCGATGCGTTCCAGCGCGACGCGCGCCGAGCCGAGACTCGGCAACGCCGCCAGCAGATTCTCGATCGGCATGATCATGTACAGGAACACGAGCGCGTAGCCCGACATCACGTGAGTCTCGACGGTGTACACGCGCGTCAGCACGAACAGCGTGAGACCCACGAATGCGAACAGGATCAGGCTGCCCCAACTGGCCGCCGCGGCGTACAGCACGTAGCCGCGCGTACGCTGCACGCGGACCGCCTCGACGTGCGGCGCGAGCGCGTCGCTGACGAAAGCATGGCGACGCGCGCGATGCAGCTTCAGTTCCTTGGCGCCGTCGAACAGCGCGCGAAAGCGTTCGACCAGCGCATCCTCGCGCTGACGCGACGCGCGCAGATGAAACAGCGCGCGATCGTTCGCGTAGTAGAAACCGAGCGTGCCGATCCCCACCGTCGCCAGCGCGACCAGCAGGATCTGCCACGACAGCATGCCGAGATAGACGAGGCAACCGGCGATCACCGCGCCTTGCATCGCGATGGCCGGCAGCGAGATGAAGAACACGACGATCGCGTCGAGGTCCTGGGTCAGCACCGCCAGCGAACGGGCGGCGCCATGCTTTTCCAGATGCGCATACGACGCCTGGGCGATCCGCGCGATGGTGCGCATTCTCAAGGTCGCCTTCGCGCGTTGGCCGAGATACATGAAGAGCGTTTGCGACAGCAGCCGCGCGATCAGCACGACCGCGCCGACGCCCGCGAATTGCAGCCCGAGCGTCGCGAGTTGCGATGGCGCGGCCCCGAGCGCCTTGTTGATCAGCGCGACCAGCGCGGCGTTGGCGAGGCCGCTGACGAGACTCGCGCTCAGCGCGACCAGCACCAGCCAGCGCGCGCTGCGCAGCAGGAACAGGATCAGCGGCATGGACGCCTCGCGATGGCGGCGGCGGCCGCGAGGTCGACGGAAAGCGCCGTCGTGGCGGCAATCCCCGCGATTTCGGCGCTGTCGGCGCAATTCATTCCGGTTAAGATGGCGTCCGGCTGGCAAATGAGACTCATTCCTGATTGATCGCGGGCTGCGGCCTAAGCGTTGATATGCAAGGAGAATATCGGTTGCGCGCCACGAAAGGCCGACAATCGATGTCGAATTCTGGACAAAATGTGTCTGTTCGACGATATGGGCCGGCGTGCACGATCTGCGGAGCCGGTGCGCGGCGGCCGTGCTCGGGGCAGGGCAAAGAGGAACCGATGAAAGAGTTTTTACTGAAGCGCTATCCGATGACCCGGCTGCCGTTGCCGCGCAGCGTGATGGCGTCCGTGTCGCAGCATCGGCATGGCGAGCGCACCTCGTGGCATCAGCATCATCATGGGCAACTGGTGTTCGCGGTGCGCGGCGTGGTGCGCGTATTGACGCCGCAACGCACGTGGACGCTGCCGCAGTCGCGCGCCTTGTGGCTGCCGTCGGACGTCGATCACGAATTGCACGCGGTCGGCGCGGGCGAACTCTGCAACGTGTATATCGAGCCCGAGGTGGTCGAGTGGCAGTGGGACGAACCGCTCGCGTTGTCGGCGTCGCCGTTGTTGCGCGAACTGGCGCTGACCCTGAGCGCGGGTGGCTCCGATTACGCGCCGGCCAGCCAGGCCGCGTTGTCCGCGCCCTTGCTGCTGAAGGTGATCGCCGCCGCCGCGACGATGCCCGAAAGCGGCGTGCCCTTGCCGCGCGACGAACGTCTGCTGAAAATCTGCGAGCACCTGATGAACGATCCGGGCAGCGACACGTCGCTCGATTTCTGGGCCGCGCGCATGGGCGCGAGCGGCCGTACGCTCGCGCGTCGCTTCAAGGACGAGACCGGCATGACCTTCGGTCAATGGCGTCAGCATATGCGCGTGGACGAGGCGATCACGCGTCTCACGCTCGGCCAGCCGGTCGCGCGCGTGGCCGGCGATCTCGGTTACAGCAGCGCGAGCGCGTTCATCGTGATGTTTCGTCAGATCACCGGCAGTCCGCCGCAGCAATACCTGTCCGCGTGACTTTGCGTGTTTTCGCGCGCGCGGACGCGGCGCGATGCGTGAGAAAACGTGAGAAAGCACGCGTGAGAAAAAATTCTCACCGCGGACCATGGTGCACTGCGGTGTGCATCTCTCGATGCGCGCGTGCTAAAAATCGTCCCACAGCTTGCGGTTCTGGAGACGACGCCACGCGGCCAGCGGCGCACAATGCCTCCAGTACCCGACCAGCCCCGCATTCGTCCGGAGGTCCGTGATGCCGTATGTTCCGTCAACCCGACATATCGACCGCGTCCGCAACGTCATCGACGGGCGGACGGTGCGGCCGGGCATCGACGGCACGCGGCTCGCGTCGTCGTACCGGCGCTCGCTCGAGCAATATCATCTCGACCCCGGCGCGACCGTCGGGCCGCGCGTGCTCACCGTGCCCGAATTGCGCGACGTCCAGCATCGCGAGGAATCGTTCCTGCGCGCCTCGGGCCAGTGTCTGTCGCGGCTGCACGAAATGGTGCGCGAAGCCGACTACTGCGTGATGCTCACCGACGCGCACGGCGTGACGATCGACTACCGCGTCGATCGCGAACGCCACCACGATTTCAAACGCGCGGGCCTGTATCTCGGTTCGTGCTGGTCGGAAAGCGAGGAGGGCACCTGCGGCGTCGCCAGCGTCTTGCTCGATGCCGAGCCGATCACCGTGCACCGCACCGATCATTTCCGCGCGGCGTTCACCACGCTGACCTGCAGCGCGTCGCCGATCTTCGGTCTGTACGGCGAACTGCTCGGCGTGCTGGACGCGTCCGCCGTGCAATCGCCCGACGAGCGCGAGAGTCAGCGGCTCGTCAATCACATCGTGCGGCAAAGCGCATTGCTGATCGAGGACGCGTATTTCCTCAACGCGGCGAGCGATTGCTGGGTGCTGCTCGCGCATCGCAATCGTCATTACGTGGAGGCACAGCCGGAGATCCTGATCGCCGTCGATGCGCGCGGCAACGCGATCGCCGCGAACCGTCGCGCGCGCGAATGCGTACCGGCGCTTGCGCAACTGCCATGTCACGTGACGCAACTGTTCGACATGCCCGCAGAACGCCTGTTCGATGCGAAAGCGGCGCGCGGTTTCGTGTCGCTGAGATTGCACGACAGCGGTGCACCGCTGTTCGCGCGCGTGCGGCCGCCGTTGCTGACGCACGTGGCGAAGCCGCCTCGATCTGCGTCGCGCGGCGACACCGCCACGTCGCCAACCACCCAATCCGCCACGCCGCCGCTCACCGACGACGACGCGCTCGAACGCGACCGCATTCTCGCCGCGATGAACGCCGCGAAGTGGCGCGCCGACGCGGCCGCGCAGGCGCTCGGTATTTCACGCGCGACCTTGTACCGGCGAATCGCGAGGCTCGGCATCAAACCGCCGCATAAGTGTTAGCGGCGCGGTAACGGTTCCCGGCCCTTTGCGTTCAGCGCGCCGGTGCCGTCGATTCCCCTAGCGGGCGCAGAACCCGCGTTTCCAATCGAAGTCGTTCGATCATCCGTTTCGTATGGAGGAGCAACCATGCCTGACCACAACGTAAAGCCCATTCTCTCCGGCGTGCTGGAGTCGCTGGAAAGCGCGCTGCGACGCGGCGATGTCGATGCCGCCGTCGCGCTGTTCCAGCCCGACTGCTACTGGCGCGATCTGGTCGCGTTCACCTGGAACATCAAGACGCTCGAAGGCCGCGAGCCGATCGCCGGGATGTTGCGCGCGCAACTGGACGCGATCAAACCGTCGGCCTTCCGCCTCGCGCAGGAGGAACCCGAAACCGACGCCAACGGCGTCACCCAAGGCTGGATCTCGTTCGAGACCGAAGTGGCGCGCGGCAGCGGCTTTATTCGTCTGAAGGACGGCCGCATCTGGACCCTGCTGACGACGATGGCCGAACTCAAGGGTCACGAAGAGCCGAAGGGGCCGAAGCGGCCGATGGGCGCCGAGCACGGTGCGCGCACCGACCGCACGAGCTGGAAGGAAAACCGCGAGGCGGAACTCGACGCGCTCGGCCATTCCACGCAGCCGTATTGCCTGATCGTGGGCGGCGGCCAGGGTGGTATCGGACTCGGCGCGCGGTTGCGGCAGCTCGGCGTGCCCACCCTCATCGTCGACAAGAACGAGCGGCCTGGCGACGCCTGGCGCAAGCGTTACAAAACGCTGTGCCTGCACGATCCGGTCTGGTACGACCACATGCCGTATCTGCCGTTTCCGGACAACTGGCCGGTGTTCACGCCCAAAGACAAGATCGGCGACTGGCTGGAGATGTACACCAGGGTGATGGAGTTGAACTACTGGGGCGGCACGACTTGCAAGTCCGCGCGTTACGACGAAGCGAAAGGCGAGTGGACGGTCGACGTGGAACGCGGCGGCCAGACCATCACGTTGCGCCCCAAACAGCTGGTGCTGGCGACCGGCATGTCGGGCAAACCGAACCTGCCGGCATTCAAGGGCATGGACGTGTTCAAGGGCGAGCAGCATCACTCGTCGAAGCATCCGGGGCCGGACGGTTATCGCGGCAAGAAGGTCGTGGTGATCGGCGCGAACAATTCGTCGCACGATATCTGTGCCGCGCTGTGGGAAGCGGGCGTCGACGTGACGATGGTGCAGCGTTCGTCGACCCATATCGTCAAATCGGATTCGCTGATGGAGCTGGCGCTCGGCGACCTCTATTCGGAGCGCGCGGTGGCCTCGGGCATGACGACCGCGAAAGCCGACCTGACCTTCGCGTCGATCCCGTACGCGATTCTTCACGAGTTCCAGATTCCCGTGTTCAACGCGATTCGCGAGCGCGATGCGGCGTTCTACGCGCGGCTGGAGAAAAGCGGCTTCATGCTCGATTTTGGCGACGACGATTCCGGCCTCTTCATGAAGTATCTGCGGCGCGGCTCGGGCTATTACATCGATGTCGGCGCATCGGATCTCGTGGCCGACGGCAAGATCAAGCTGAAGAGCGGCGTGGATGTGGTCGAGCTAAAAGAGCATTCGGTGCTGCTGAGCGACGGCAGCGAACTCGAAGCGGATGTGGTGGTGTACGCAACCGGTTACGGCTCGATGAACGGCTGGGCCGCCGATCTGATCTCGCGCGAGGTCGCGGACAAGGTGGGCAAGGTCTGGGGATTGGGCTCGAACACGACGAAAGACCCAGGGCCGTGGGAAGGCGAGCAGCGCAACATGTGGAAGCCCACGCAGCAGCAGGCGTTGTGGTTCCACGGCGGTAATCTGCACCAGTCGCGGCATTACTCGCAGTATCTGTCGCTGCAACTGAAGGCGCGGATGGAAGGCATCGCGACGCCGGTGTTTGGTTTGCAGCAGGTGCATCACCTGTCGTAGCGCGCAACGAGTGACAGGGTGACGCGAAGACATGCGCCGCGGCGCATGTCTTCGCAGCGTTCGGTCACGCCACGGCGGGCAGCGTCACGTTCACTTCCAGTCCACCGCCTTGCCGGTTGCTCAGCGAAATATCGCCGCCGTGCGCCTGAATCACCGCGCGCGCCGACGTGAGGCCGAGGCCCATGCCGCCCGTCGAACGGTTGCGCGATTGCTCGAGCCGGTAGAACGGCGCGAACACTTTTTCCAGCGCGTACGACGGTATGCCGGGGCCGTGATCGATCACCTTCAGGTGAATCCGCGTGGCCGTGCATTGCAGTTCCAGTTCGGCGCGGGTGCCGTACTTCAATGCGTTGTCGACCAGATTCGTGCACGCGCGCCGGAACGAAAACGGCCGGCCGCTGAACGGAAAACGCTCGGGCCCCGCGTAGGAAACCGGCTTGCCCTGATCGCTGTAGTCGTCGGCGATCGTGCGCAGCAGGCCGGCGAAATCGAACACGGTCGCTTCCTCGTCCTTGTAGTCGTCGCGGAAGAACGACAGCGCGGAATCCGCCATCGCCTGCAGATCGTCGACATCGCGAAACAGACGCTCGCGCTGATCGTCGTCGTCGATGAATTCGCCGCGCAGGCGGATTTTCGTGAGCGGCGTGCGCAGGTCGTGCGACATCGCCGCCAGCATCGCGGTGCGGTCTTCGACGAACTTGCGCAACTGCGCCTGCAACGCGTTGAACGCGGCGATCGCCGCGCGCAATTCGCGCGGTCCCGCTTCGCGCACCGGGCCCGAGCGTGGATCGCCGCCGAAGCGGCGCAGGTCGTCGGCGAAACGGCGCAGCGGCTTGGACAGAAAATACGTCGCCACCACGGAGGCCGCGAGAATCGACAGCGCGACGAAGCCCAATGCGATCGCGATCTGCGCCGGGCGCGGCAGCCCCCACGCGCGGCGCGTGGCGGTGAACACGAGCCAACTGCCGTCGTTCAGGCCGGCCGCGAGAAAATACGCGTGCGGATCGCGCGCGCGATCGTAGTGCGGCAAGCTGCCCGACAAACCGTCGTCGGATTTGAACAGCAGCACGGTACGCGGGTGACCGTTGGCGGCGAACCACTGCGTGACCTCGGCGTCGGAGCGTGGTGCGACAGGCGCCGCCGCGAGCGTCCTGGCGGTCGGCGAGGCGGCCGGATACCAGTCCACCGTGGTCGCCGGAATGTGCGACGCGCTCGCCAACGGCTGACGGTAGCCGTCCGGCACCGTTTCGACCATCAGGATGATGTCGTTCGCGCGGCCGAGCAGCGCGGCTTCCTCGGCCGACGGGCGCGCCCACACGCCCGCGAAATGATTGAACACCACGCTCAGCAACAGCACGCCGACGATCGCGGAGCCGACCGTCAGCGCGATACGCCAGCCGATGGTGTCGGGCGGTCGAAAGCTGGTTCTCATCCGCGCCGTACCGCCGGCGTGAACATGTAGCCGCCGCCGCGCACGGTGCGGATCATCGGCGGTTCTTTTTCGTCGATGTCGAGCTTGCGGCGCAGGCGCGCGACCTGCACGTCGACGCTGCGGTCGTACACCTCGTGCGAGGCGCCGTGAGCGAGATCGAGCAACTGTTCGCGCGACAGCACGCGTTGCGGATGTTCCGCGAACGCGAGCAGCAGATCGAATTCGGTGCTGGAGAGAATCATCAGCGTGTTGTCCGCCGAGCGCAGTTCACGCCGTGCGATATCGAGCCGCCAGCCGGCGAACGACAGCATGGGCCGCGTGCCCGTGCTCGCGACCGCGACGTCGGTTTGCGTGGTCCGGCGCAGCACGGCCTTCACGCGCGCGAGCAGTTCGCGGGCATCGAAGGGCTTGGTCAGATAATCGTCGGCGCCGATTTCGAGGCCCACCACGCGATCGACGTGATCGGCCACCGCCGTCAGCATGATCACGGGTACCTTCGAGGAGGCGCGCAAGCGCCGGCACAGGCTGAAGCCGTCTTCGCCGGGCAGCATCACGTCGAGGATCACGAGGTCGATGGGCCGGCTGTTCAACATCTCGAAGAGCGTGTCGCCGTCGGTCGCGATACTGACCTCGTGGCCGTGCCGGCGAAAGAAACCTGTCAGCAAGGAGCGGATGTCCTCTTCGTCGTCGACCACCAGTACGTGCGGCATAGCTTTCATTCCCAAATGCTAATACGGGGCGGCGTTCAAACGATGTCGGCCAGACCCCGCCAATATTTCAAGGCTGCAACATTGTATCGGGGGCGAAATATCGCGCACATCATGGCGTCGGATCGGGCCGGTAATCTCGCCGCTTCCGACGGAGCTTCGCGGGCGTCATGCGCTTGCACCTGCATCGCGCGCCGCGTCGGCCGCCGAGTCTCGACGTGAATGGAGAAGAACCATGCTGTTTGCCACGCATCCCAACCGATCGGCCCGCTGCCGTGACGCCCGCGCCGCCCATGCCGCGGCGGATGGCGAGCGCCGCCAGGGTCAGGACGCCGCGCGTGGCCGCGTGCGCCGCTCGTCCGCCGGTACGGCGCTGTCGGGTTCGAGCAATCTCGACGGCTGGAAGGCGTACGCGGCGCCGTCGTTCGAAAGCGGCAATGCGCGGCGTCATGACGCGGTCGAGGTGTCGAATCTGCGCGACGCGGCGCAACAGATCGCCGAGCTTCGCGCGCAGTTGCGCGACAAGCAGGCGGAAATCGACGTGCTGGCCGAAGCGGTGGAATACGCGCGGGGGTTTTGCACGGAGTGTTGAGGTGGCGGGGCGTTAAAGCGTCGATGCGTTAAGCTTCGGGCCCATTCCGCATGCGACACGGCGGCTCTTCGCCGAAGCTCGCCCCGTCAACGACTCGACCACGCCGCAAGGAGGCGCACGATGGCTACTCTTCATTACATTTACGATCCGCTGTGCGGCTGGTGCTACGGCGCCGCGCCGCTGGTCGCGGCGGCGCGCGGCGTGCCGGGCCTGACGGTTGTCGCGCACGGCGGCGGCATGCTGGCCGGCCCGCAGCGCCGCGGCATCACGCCGCAATGGCGCAGCTACGTGATGCCGCACGACCGGCGCATCGCCGAATTGACCGGTCAGCCGTTCGGCGACGCGTATTTCGACGGCCTGCTGCGCGACGAACAGGCGGTGATGGATTCGGAACCGCCGATTACGGCCGCGCTCGCCGCACAGGCGCTCGATGGGCGCGGACTCGACATGATTCATCGCGTGCAGCGCGCGCATTACGAAGAAGGCCGTCGCATCAGCGAGGTGCCGGTGCTGGAGGCACTCGCGACGGAGATCGGTCTGCCCGCCGATGCGTTCCGCGCCGAATACGCGCGGCAGGCCGGCGCGGCGACGCAGCAGCATATCGACGCGAGCCGCCGTTTGCTCGACGCGGTGGGCGGCCGGGGCTTCCCGACCTTCGCGCTGGAAGATGCCGACGGTCGCGTCGGCGTAATCGATGCGGGGGCCTTTCTCGGCCAGCCGGTCGAATGGGCGCGCGAGCTGGCGCGCGTGGCCGCGGTCTGAATCAGCCGAGGTGCAACGGCATTTCACTCTCCGAAGGAATCCGCGGCGATAGCGGATCGTAAGCGTGCGTGCCGCCGTCGGCGGACACCCGATAAAAAAGTCAGACATTCAGCGACGGATTTGCGCGACTCGCCGCGTTCAAGAGATCTGGGCACAGCGTTCGCAATTCGATTGCACGCGTCTGACGATTCTGAAAGCCGGCATCGAGACCGGGTCAGACGAAGGCAACCGCGAACGTGACTGCAAATCCGCTTGTCATCTTGCGCGTCGGGTTGCTTGATATGAATGCACAAATACTGGTCGTCGACGACGATGCCGAACTCATCGAGGTACTGACCAGCCTCCTCGAACGGGCCGGCATGGCGGTGTCCGTTCTGCGCGACGTGAGCTTGCTGGCCGAAAGGATCCTGCAGGTTTCGCCCGATCTGATCGTGCTCGACCAGATCAAATACGGCGCCGAAGGGCTCGACGCGCTGAGCCGTCTGCGCGCCGCGGGCAACGAGGTGCCGGTGATCCTGACCGCGCGGCCCACCGACGTCGATCGCATCATCGGCCTCGAAATGGGCGCGGACGATTGCATCGGCAAGCCGTTCAATCCGCGTGAACTGCTGGCGCGCGTGCGGGCGGTGCTGCGCCGTTGCAATACGACGGCGCCGGCCGCCACGCGGGAAGAAGACCGGGCAGTCGTGTTCGGTCCGTTCACGCTGGATCTGCGCTCGCGCACTCTGGAAATGGATAACAGCGCGTTCTTTCTGTCGGCGGCCGAATTCGCGCTGCTGAAGGTGTTCGTCGACAATCCGATGCGCACGCTGACGCGGGTACGGCTGCTCGAATTGCTGCATGGCGCGGAAGAGGAGCGCACCGATCGCGGCGTCGACGTGCAGGTCTGGCGGCTGCGGCGCATTCTCGAAGCCGATCCTTCCGCGCCGCGTTTCATTCAGACCGTGCGCAGTCACGGCTATGTGTTCGTGCCGGACGGCGCGCGTCATGCACCGGCCCGCAAAGCGATGAACGGCACCCGGCCGAGCCGCCGCGCAGTGCCGCCGATGCAGCGGGAAAGCGCGTAAATAGCGGGCTTGTCGCTTGATAGCGCGCCTCTCGCGTGAGCGCATTGCGCGAGGCGCGACGCCAGAATTTACGCGGGCACCGCGACCGGCGCCGATCCATCTCCCGCATCCAGCATCCGCACCGCGAAGCCGAAGCAGCGTTCGATCAACGCCGGTTGCATGATCTCGCGCGGCGCACCCTGCGCGATGATCGTGCCGTCGGCGAGCAACGCGATGGCATCCGCGTAACGTGCAGCAAGATTCGGATCGTGCACGATCGCCAGCGCGCCGATCCGCCATCGACGCGTCAAGGTCTTCACGGTCTCCAGCAGACGATGCTGATGCGCGAGATCGAGCGCGGCCGTCGGCTCGTCGAGCAACAGGTAGCGCGCGGCTCGATCCCCTCGATCCGCTCGCTTCGTTGCATTCGCAACCGGAGGCTCTTCCTGCGGCCAGATCTGCGCGAGCACGCGGGCAAACTGCACGCGCGCCAATTCTCCGCCCGACAACGTCGTGATGTCGCGACCAGCCAGCGTATCGGCGCCCGCGAGCGTCAGCGCCTCGTCAACGATACGGCGATCGTCGCGCGACACCGCGCCGCCGGTCGAGTGCGGATAGCGGCCGAGCAGCACGATTTCATCGACGGTAAAGGGAAACACCGGATTCGACGCTTGCGGCAGCACCGCGCGCAAACGCGCCAGACGCTTCGCCGGAATCTCGGCGAGGGCTTCGCCGTTGAGCGTCGTCGTGCCGTCCAGGTGCGCGGAACGCGTCGAGCCCGCGCCGTGAAATTCGCCGGCCAGTGCCTTGAGCAGCGTACTTTTGCCGGCGCCGTTGCAGCCGAGCAGCGTGGTCAGGCGGCCCGGTTCGATCGTGAGCGACAGGTCGCGCAGAATGGGCCGGTTGCCGCGCGTGATCGAGAGATGTCGGGTGATGAGCATCGGTTGCGTTCCGTCGGGAAGTCTGGATCGCTCACAGACCGAGTTGACCGCGGCTGCGCCACAGCAGCGCGAGAAAGAAGGGTGCACCGATCAGCGCCGTCAGAATGCCGAGCGGCACTTCGGCGGGCGCGGCGACGGTGCGCGCGGCGAGATCGGCGAGTACGGTCAGCGTGGCGCCGAGCAGCATCGCGCCGGGCATCACCACGCGTTGATCGGGACCGCACGCGAGCCGCACGCAATGCGGCGCGACGAGTCCGATAAAGCCGATCACGCCCGTGCACGACACCAGCGCGCCGACGCTCAATGCCGACGCGACCAGCACCGTGCGCTTGACCGCCTGGGCAGGCACGCCGAGATGCTGCGCTTCGGTTTCGCCGAGTTGCAGCGCGTTCAACGCATGGCCGTGGCGCGCGATCAACAACGTGCCGGCGAGCACGAAGGGCGCGACCGCGCCGAGTACCGGCCATTGCGCGCCGCCGAGGCTGCCCAGGCTCCAGAAGGTGAGCGAGCGCAATTGCGCGTCGTCGGCAAGATAGGTGAGCAGGCCGATCGCGGCGCCTACCAGCGCATTGATCGCGATGCCCGCGAGCAGCAACAGCGGCAACGCGAGCCGGCCGCGCGCGGCGGCGAGCCGGTAGACGAGCGCGGCCACGCTCAACGCGCCGGCGAACGCCGCGGCCGGCAGCCAGACCAGACTCAACGCGCCGACCAGCGGCCCGAGCACGATCAGGGCCGACGCGCCCAACGCGGCGCCACTCGAAATGCCGATCAGACCCGGATCGGCCAGCGGATTGCGGAACAGCGCCTGCAGCGCGCTGCCCGCCGAGCCGAAACCGGCGCCGACCAGCAGCGCGAGGACCACGCGCGGCAGACGGATCTGCATCAGCACCGCGCGCGCCTGTTGCAACGCTGGATCGTTGGCGAGTTCGGCGGGCGTCGCGAGCAGCGCGGACCAGACCAGCGATGGGCCGATGCGATACGCGCCGACGCAGATCGCGGCGAGCGTCGCGAGGCCGAGTGCGACGGCGAGCGCGGCGAGCAGCAGACGCGCGGTGCGCCGCCGCCGGTCGGCCAGCGTCGCGAGCGTGTCACGTGTGGCTGGTGTGTGCCGCATCGGCCGGTGGAGTCCGGTCGACGTGGATCCCGCGACATCCGAATCCATTACGCCTCCTGCAACTTCTGGTTCAGCGTGGTCACCGCGGCCGGCAGGCGCGGCCCGAAGCCGAGCAGGAACAGCGCGTCGAGCGCGACCACGCGCTTGTTCCGTCCGGCGGGCGTCGCCGCGAAGCCGGGGCTCGCGAGCATCGCCGCCGTGCCGCCGACCGCGCTCAGGCCTTCGTCGGTGGTGAGGATCAGGTCGGGCGCGGCGCTGATCAGCGCTTCCGCCGACAACGGCCGGTAGCCGCTGAAGCCCTGCATCGCGTTGCGCGCGCCGGCATAGGCGAGCATCGCGTCGGCGGCGGTGCGCTGGCCGGCGACCATCGCGCCGTTGCCCGTGTGGTTCAGCACGAACAGCACGCGCGGCGCCTGTGCGCGGCGGGCAAGCGGCGAGGCGGCGACCGTGTCGCGGGCGCGCTGCCAGTCGCCGTTGAAACTCGCGAGCAGGGTATCGCCTTGTGGATTCGCGTCGAGCGCTTTGGCGATGCCGGTGATCTTGTCGCGCACGCTATCGACGTCGTGCTGTTCGGCGAACGACACGACCGGCACGCCGGCCTGCTTGACCTGCGCCAGCACGTTGGGCGGTCCCGCTTCCGCCGACGCCAGAATCAGATCGGGCCGCAGCGACAGCAAGCCTTCCGCCGACAGCGCGCGCTGATACCCGACCTTCGGCAACGCACGCGCGGCGGCCGGGTAACTGCAGGTCGTATCCGCACCGACCAGCACGCTGCTCGCGTTGCCTTGCGCGCCGAGCGCATAGATGATCTCGGCGAGCGCGCCGCCGACCACGATCACCCGGCGCGGCGGCTGCGCAAATGCGCCCGGCGCGAATGCACCGAGCAGCAGCGCGCCGCCGCCGAGCATCAGACGCCGCCGCTGCCGGTTCAGGCCCACGCCGTTCACGCTGCCGCCCCGTCTTGCAGACGCGCGATGCCGTCGACCAATTCGCGCCAGCCGTCGAGTTCCGGCGTGCCCGGTTTGCGCGCGCCGAACAGCATCGCGATGTTCTCGCCTTTCGCGTCGAACAGTTCGAGCGAGGTGACGATGCCGTCGCTGGTCGGCTTGCGCACCACCCACGCGCTCGCGACCAGGTCGCCGCGCAGATGCAGATTGAAGCCCGGATCGAGCACGTTGACCCACGGTCCCATCGCGCGGATATTGCTGACCGGTCCGGTATGAATCTGGATCATCCCGCGATTGCCGACGAACACCATGATCGGCAGCGCGGTTTGCGCGGCGTGTTCGAGCAGGCCTTGCAGCGCGTCGTTGGCGACCGGATACGCGTAGCGGCGTTCGGCGAGCCGCAGCGCCTGCGTGCGCGCCAGGCCGAATTTGCGCAGCACGCCGAAAAACTGGTGCGTGTCGGTCATCGCGTTCCACGCGTCATGGAACGCAGGGACGTCGATGTCGCTGTCCAGATTCAGCGCGGGCGGCGCGCTCGCTTCCTCGACCGTGAGACCGGGCGCCTGGTCGCGCATTTGCCAGCGCTCGACGAAGGCGTCGAACGCGTCGTGATTGCTGTGCTCGCGCAGGAAAATCTTGTGGACCGCGTGACCTTGTCTGTCGAAGAACTGCAGGCTCTTCTGCACGCCTTGCGCGGTGGTGTCGCGCACCGCGAAACCCGACGCCCACGCGTGGTAGAACACGCGCAGATCGATCGCGCTGCCGAGCACGAGGCCGACCGTGCCGTCGTGGCTCATGTCCTCGAATACGCCGTCTTTCTCGTGCACGGCGGCCTCGTTGCGCGTGAGCGCCATCACGGCGCCGAGCTGCGGCATCTGTTCGTACAGCTCGACGAAATTCGCTTCGAGCCGCACCACGTGTTCGCCGACGAAGGCGGCGAGCGCTTCGCCTTCGCTAATGCCGAGCGCGTGCGCGGCTTCGCGGTTGCGCAGTTTCTGCGCGGCCTTGACGGTCTGGAAGTCGTGACGCAACTGGCTCAGTCGAGCGGCGTCGTGATGGGCGGAATTCAGCATGATGGATGCCTCGCAATGCGGGGTAGCAGGTTGGAAGAGAAAGAGGGGTTGCGTACGGCCGGCATCAGAAGTCCATCTTCATGCTGACCGACACGTTGCGGCCGGGCGCGGTGTACGCGTCCTTGATAGGCGACGAATCGGCGATGCCGCGCACGTCCGACCAGTTCCAGTACTTGCGGTCGAACAGGTTGTACACGCCGACGTACGCAACGACGTGCTTGTTGAAGCGATAGCCGCCGCGCAGATCGACCACGAAACTCGAACGGGGCGCGAAGCAGGTTTGCGACGAACAGCTTTTCGGCGTGATGTCGCTCGATTTCTTCGCGGCCTGGAACAGCAGGTCGGTCTGCACGAACCAGCGCTCGCCCGGTTCGTAGCGAACCCCGAACACCGCCGAGAACGGATTGATCGTGTCGAGCGGCTGATTCGCGCCGTTGCCGCCTTCGACGCTGCCCTTCGTGAAGGCCATCGCGGTCTTCACGGAGAAGCCATATGGCAGCGCCCATTCGGCGCGTCCCTCGAGACCGTGAATGGCGGCGCGCGAATAGTTGACGTACTGGAACACCAGCGGATCGTTCGGGCGTCCGCTGCCGCTCACGGTCTGTTGCGCGATGAAGTCGCGATAGCGGCCGGCGAAAATCGCCGCGCTGTAGCGCAGCGGCCCGAGGCCGGTGCCGAGCTTGCCGCGCAGACCGGCTTCGATGGTGTCGCTGGTTTCCGGCTTCAGGTTCGGATTGCCGATCGACGTATAGCCATACAGCGGATTGGCGAAGCTGTTGTTCACCTGATCCGGCGACGGCGCGCGGAAACCGTGCGCGTACTGAGCGTATGGAATCAGCGCGGGCGACACTTCGTACAGCACCGCGAGACGCGGCGACAACGCGTTATCGCTCGACGAAACCGGTTTGCCCAGATACTGCGGATCGCCTGTTTTGGCGTTCAACGCGTAGGAATCGAAACGCAGACCCGGCGTGACGGTCAACGCGCCGTAGCTGATCTGATCCTGAATGAACGCGCCGAGCAGACGGTAGTCGGTATCCGGGAACGGCTTGTTCGGGAACGCGGCTTCGCCCGCGCCGGGCACGGTGCCGTCGCGCAGTGCGGTCACGCGATCGAGGCTGCCGTCGCCGCCGTACAGCAGCTTATGCGCGACGATGCCAGTGCGGAAGTTGCTCTCCGCGAAGGCCGAACCACCGAACACGCGCTCGCCGTAATGGCTCAGACGCGTGCGCGAAGCGGAGGAGCCGCGCGTTTCGAACGAATCCTGATCCTGCCATGCGTCCTGGTAGTACACCTGGACGTGCGCGGTCTGGAAGAAGCGCGCGGTGTCGTCGTTGAAATCGTAGTCGAGGCTGTAGCGATTGCGTTCGAGCTTGTCGTTGCCGGTCAGCGCGAGCGTGGTGGGCGGATTCACCGCGGACAGCACGTTCGTGTCGATCCGTTCGCGCACGGTTTCGGCGGTGAACTTGAAGGTATCGTGCGCGGTCGGTTTCACGACCAGTTTGCCGAGCAGCGTTTCGGAGTACGTGTCCTGCGGATTCGCGGTGGTGCGCAGCGTGCTGGCCGAGTTGTTCGAGCCTTTGTTGTCCAGTTCGTGACCGCGCCGGCCGTCGGCGATCAGCATGCCCTGGATCATGTCGTTGCCGCCCGCCGCCTGAACTGTCGCGCCTACGCTGCGATCGGCCGATTCATAGCTGGGACGCACCGAGAAATAGGTCGGCTTGTTGTAGATGGCGAGCAGGTCCTGCGGGTCCTTGGTGAGGAAATTCACCGCGCCGGTCAGGCCGTCGCTGCCGTACAGCGCCGATGCCGGACCGCGCAGAATCTCGATGCGCTTGAGCGTGCCGAGATCGGCGTAATCGCCGCGGCCGGCTTCGAGCGGACCGAAGGTGAACGAGTAGGGCAGACGGATGCCGTCTTCCATCATCAGGATGCGGTTGCCTTCCAGACCGCGGATGTTGATGCTCGAATCGTTGTCGCGACCGCCGCCCAAGGCGGCGGAACCTGGCCGGTACGGCGCGCGGCGCACGGTGACGCCGGGTTCGTAGCGCAACGCATCCTTGATGTTTTCGGCCTGCTGCTCTTCGAGATCCTGATCCGTGATGACCGAAACGGAAGCGGCCGTGCGGCTTTGCGGCGTGGCAGTGCGCGTGGCGGTGACGGTCAGCGGATCGAGCAGATTCGCGGACGCCAATTGCGAAGCCTGGCGCGATGCCTGGTTTTGCGCGGGCGGTGCCTTGGCCGCCGTGTTGTCGGCTGCGTGAGCCGTTTGGGCGGCCCAGAAACCGGCGACGCCAAAAACGCCGGACAGCATGATAGCCAGCGGACGTCGCGCTGTATTGAGGTGATGCACGTGTGGTTCTCCCGATCAAACAAGCCCGTACGCTGGCTGGGTGTCGAGAAGCACCTGGCTGGCAGTTCGCATTCGATTCAATGCGAGCTGTGTATGTGAATTGGATAAATGAAGGTAACTAAAGCCTTACAAATTTATGGTAAATGAGAATCGTTGTCAACTTGATGTGCGGGAATTTTTCCCGTAGCCGCGGGTTATGTCGTTGGCATCATTGACGCGTTGTCGCGCCGACTCCCCGGTAGAATGCTCGGCGGATCACGGCCGGCATGAGTGGGGCGGCGCGGGTAAAAGATTGCCCGCAAGACCGCTCCCAGGACCGGCGCGAGACTGGCCGCGGCAAGCCTCATCGAGGGTAAGCCGGGCTGACCGACCGCACTGAATGGAGACACGACAACATGGCATTTCCCGATCGCGCCGGATCCGTCGCGCAACGCGACGCAGGCGCGTCATCTCTCGACGCGGGCGGTTCGGCCGCGCGACTCGACGCCGGCAGCATCTCCGCGCGTCTCGACCGTCTGCCCGCCACGCGTTCCGTCTGGAAGCTCGTCGTCCTGCTCAGCCTCGGCTTCTTCTTCGAACTCTACGATCTGCTGTACTCCGGCTATGTCGCGCCGGGTCTCGTCAGGAGCGGTCTGCTCACCGCGACCACGCACGGCCTGTTCGGCTCGACCGGCGTCGCGAGTTTCATCGCGGCGCTGTTCAGCGGGCTCTTTATCGGCACCATCGCATGCGGGTCTCTGGCCGACCGTTTTGGGCGACGCGCCGTCTTCACCTATTCGCTGCTGTGGTACACGGCCGCCAACGTCATCATGGCGTTTCAGGACACGGCCACGGGACTGAACTTCTGGCGCTTCGTCGCGGGTATCGGCATTGGCGTGGAGCTGGTGACGATCGGGACGTATATCTCCGAACTGGTGCCCAAGGAGATTCGCGGGCGAGCGTTCGCGTGCGAGCAGGCGGTGGGTTTCACCGCGGTGCCGGTGGTCGCGTTCCTGTCGTATCTGCTCGTGCCGCACATGTTCTTCGGTCTCGACGGCTGGCGCTGGGTGGTGCTGATCGGCGCGCATGGCGCGCTGTTCGTGTGGTGGATTCGCCGCGCGTTGCCCGAGAGTCCGCGCTGGCTCGCGCAACGTGGACGCCTCGACGAAGCCGACCGCGTGATGAGCGCACTGGAAGCGAAAGTGCGCCGCGAGTATGGCCGCGACCTGCCGCCGCCCGCGCCGCCCGTGGCGGTGACGCCGGTTGGCGAGGCGCCACGGCGTAGCAGCTTCGCCGATATGTGGGTTCCGCCCTACCGTAGCCGCACGGTGATGATGACGCTGTTCAACATCTTCCAGACCGTCGGTTTCTATGGCTTCGCGAACTGGGTGCCGACGCTGCTCATCAAACAGGGCATTACGGTCACCACCAGCTTGATGTATTCGAGCGTGATCGCGCTTGCGGCGCCGCTCGGTCCGGTCATCGGTCTGTTCATCGGCGATCGCTTCGAGCGTAAGACCGTGATCGTGGTGATGGCCGGCGCGAACATCGTCTGCGGGTTGTGGTTCAGTCAGGCGGCGGGCGCAGTGTTGCTGGTGAGCCTCGGCGTGTGTCTGACGCTGGCGAACAACATCATGTCGTACAGCTTCCACGCGTATCAGGCCGAACTCTTTCCGACCAGCATTCGCGCGCGCGCCGTGGGCTTCGTTTATTCGTGGAGCCGTTTTTCCGCGATTTTCACCGCGTTTCTGATCGCCGCCGTGCTGAAGCAGTTCGGTACGCTTGGCGTGTTCGTGTTTATCGCCGGCGCGATGCTGATCGTGATGCTGTCGATCGGATTGATGGGGCCGCGTACCAAGGGAATCGAACTGGAAAAGATCTCGCGGTAGGCGGTGCGCTTGCGCGGGAGAGATGGGCGCTGCGCACTGCGTGCTGCGCATTGCGCGAGCCTTAGGGGGCGTCCGCTTCGGCATCGGCTTCGCGGCTCGACGCGCCCCCCGCGACTCACCAAAGACTGCTGATCGCCGCGATGCCGCGAGCGCCATGCGAGCGCGCCACGACGACGTGGTTCGTCTTCATGCCGCCAAGCGCGTACACCGGGATTCGAACCTGCGATGTCAATTCGGCGAAGCGCTCCCAGCCCATTGGCGTGGCATCCGGGTGAGTGGTCGTGGCGAGCACGGGCGACAGTGTGACAAGATCGACGCCGATCTTCTGCGCGTGCAGGAGTTGTTCGAGCGAGTGACACGCGGCGGCCAGAAGTTTGTCCGTGGGCAATGGCCGTACCGTGCATTGCATCAGCTTCGCGCTGCTCAAATGCAGCCCATCGGTTTCGATGGATTGCGCGAAGTGATCCGGCGCATTCGCGATCATGCGCGCGCCGTGGCGATGGCACAGTTCCAGCGCCACGCCGGCCAGATCCGCATAGGCTCGCGGCGCCATCGTTTTCGAACGAAGCTGGACCAGTTCGATGCCGCGCAGCAACGCGCCGGACAATCGCTCGATGAAGTCCGTACGATCCATGCCGGCTGGCTCCGGCGTTATCAGAAGCCGGTCGGGTAGTGCTGCGATTGCATCAGGCATTCGAATAAGGTCCGATATTCAGTGGCGGCATGAGTGCCGGTTACGCTCAGAACAACTGCCGCTGGCCCGACATCAAGGTCGTGAAATCGTCGCGCAGCAGCGGCAGGATCGCGTCCGCGACGGGCTGCAATTGCCGCGTCAGATAGTGTTCGTAATCGATCGCCGAGCGCAGCGTTTCCAGCGGCTCGGGTCCGGCGACCGTCATCACGTAGCTGATCCAGCCGCCGTTCTGGTATTGCAGCGGCCGCCCCTGGCTGCGGTTGAAATCGTCGGCGACGCGCGCCGCGCGTACGTGCGGCGGCACGTTGCGCTCATACTCGCCGAGCGGACGACGCAGCCGCTTGCGATACACCAGCTGGTCGTCGAGCTTGCCCGCGAGCGTATCGCGAACGTAGCTGCGCACATAGTCCTGATACGGTTGCTGCTTGAAGATCCGCCGGTAGAGTTCCTGCTGAAACTGTTGCGCGAGCGGCGTCCAGTCGGTGCGCACCGTTTCCAGTCCTTTGTAGACGATGTCTTCGCTACCGTCTGCCTGCACGGTCAAGCCCGCGTAGCGTTTCTTGCTGCCTTCCTCGGCGCCGCGAATGGTCGGCATGAAAAAGCGCTGATAGTGCCGCTCGAATTGCAGTTCGAGCGCGCTGTCCAGACCGAAGCGGCTCTGCAAATTCTGTCGCCACCATGCGTTGATATGCTCGACCAGCGCCCGGCCGATACGGCTCGCGTCTTCTTCGTCATGCGCGTGTTTGAGCCAGACGAAGGTGGAATCCGTGTCGCCGTAAATCACCTCGTAGCCTTGCTGCTGGATCAGCTCGCGGGTGGCGTGCATGATTTCGTGGCCGCGCATCGTGATCGACGACGCGAGACGCGGATCGAAGAAACGGCAGCCGGTCGAGCCGAGCACGCCGTAAAACGCGTTCATGATGATCTTCAGCGCCTGCGAAAGCGGCGCGTTGCGTTCGCGCTTCGCGCTCTCGCGCCCTTGCCAGACCTGCGCGACGATCGACGGCAGACAATGGCGCGTGCGCGAAAAGCGCGCGCCGAGAAAACCCGGTACGGAGAGATCGTCGCCGGGGTTCAGCATGCCTTCCACGAGACCGACCGGGTCGATCAGGAACGTGCGGATGATCGACGGGTACAGGCTCTTGTAGTCGAGTACCAGCACCGAATCGTAGAGCCCCGGCCGCGAATCCATCACGAAGCCGCCGGGGCTCGCCGCGTCGGCCACGTCGCCGAGATTCGGCGCGACGTAACCCTGCCGATGCATGCGCGGCATGTACAGATGCGTGAAGGCCGCGACCGAGCCGCCGCTGCGATCCGCCGGCAAGCCCGTGACAGTGGCACGTTCGAGCAGAAAGCGCAGCAGGTCGGTCTTCGCGAAGATACGCGTGACCAACTCGCAATCCTTCAGGTTGTAGCGCGCGAGCGCGGGTTTGTCTTCGTCGAAACGGCGCTGGATTTCGTCCATGCGCTGATACGGATTGTCGATCGCCTTGCCCTCGCCGAGCACCGAGCGCGCCACGTGTTCAAGGCTGAAGGAGGGGAAGCTCCACGTCGCGGAGCGCAGCGCCTCGATGCCGTCGATGATCAATCGTCCCGCCGCGCCCGCGAAAAAATGGTTCTGCTTGAGACCATGCTCGCGCCACTCCATTACCGCACCGCCACGGCCGAGCCGCAACGGCACGCGGTATTGCTCCGCGTGTTGCTGCAACACGCGCAGATCGAATTGCACGAGATTCCAGCCGATGATCGCATCGGGATCGTGCCGCTCCATCCACGTGTTCAGTTTTTCCAGCATCTGCGCGCGGGTCTCGCAGTACTCGAGATCGAAGTCGAGATCGGCCGTGTCCGCAGGCGTGCCGTTCGGCGCGCCGAGCATGTAGACCTGACGCTGACCGCAGCCTTCTAGCGCGATCGAATAGAGCTCCGTGTGCGCGCTGGTTTCGATATCGAGCGATACCAGCTTCAGGGTCGGCCGGTAACCGGTCGATGGTTTGAGTTCGGCGTTCAGCAGCGGGCCATCGCCTTGCGGATCGCCCGTGAACTGCACCGGCGCGGTGATGAAGCGCTCCATCATGTAGCGCTCCGGCGGAAAGACGTCGGCCTCGTAGACGTCGACGCCGCCTTGCTTGAGGCGCTTCTCGAAACCCGTCAGTTGCCGGTACTGCGGACAGTAAAGGCCCATCACCGGCCGATGCTGGAAGTCGCGTAAGTCGAGCGGGCGCAGATCGAGCGGCGCTTCGCGACGCAGCACCGTTTCGGCGCGCTCGCGCTGGTCGACCGGGATGAACGCCACGGAAGGTTGCGGACGCAAACGGATGTGACGAGGCCCGCCGTCCGTGGCCAGCCAGAAATCGACCTCCGTGCCGGCGGGCGTATCCCGCCAATGCCGGGTCAAGATAAAACCCTGTTCAAGCTCAGTCAAACTGCCACCTCTAATGCAGGCGTGATCGCCTTGCGCGATTTTACCGCCATGCATCGAGCGGGCTGGCATGCCGCATGCAACCGCGTCACGCAGTCTGTATGATCCTGATGCAGCGAATCGTCCGGCGCGCTCCGCGCGTCGGCCAGGTCCATTTAAAACGGAGTGAGAATATGACGTTGAGCAAGCTTGTCATTGCGGTCGCGGTAGCTGCAACCAGCCTGGGTGCCCAGGCGCAAGTCGCGGGCGCGCAACCGCTGAGCGTCACGGTCGAACAGTCCACCGCGCTGTTGAACGGCTGGAGCGTGAAGAAGAGCATTCTCGGCAAGACCGTGTACAACGACCAGAACGAAAAGATCGGCACGGTGCGCGATCTGGTGGTCGCGCCGGACGGCTCGCTGTCGGCCGCTATCGTTTCGGCGGGCGGTTTTCTCGGCGTGGCCTCGCATGACGTCGCGGTGCCGATCGCGGCGCTGGATATCCGCGGCGGCAATTTCTATCTGGCGGGCGCAACCAAGGACGCGTTGAAGGCGACGCCGGAGTTCCAGTACAACAAGGTTCAGGCGCCGCCGAAGCCGAAAAAACTGACGGGTCAGTGATTCGGTCATTCAGTTATTCAGTTGTTAAGCGATATACGTAGCCGGCGTGACGGCCGGCCACGCAAAAGCGTGGCCCGTGCGTCGTTATCGGCGTAGTAACGGAAGCAAGCGGCTCATGGCATGAGTCGACGCTTCCGTTTTTGTTTTCTACGCTTCCAGTGCCAGCGTCGCGAACGTCCCCAGCCAATGCTCGCCCATGTAGTCGCCTGCCACATGCGGCAACGCGCTATGCAGATGGCGCTCGGCCGCTTCGAACAGCACGGTGCGGCGCACATCGCCGGCAGGCAGCGCGCGGGCGAGGGCGCGCTGACACCACGCGCGGCTCAGATTCAGGCCATCGAGGTGCGCGATCTTGCCGTCGGTACGATCGGTGACGGTGACCGGATCGAACAGCGTGGCCGGTTTTTTCGCGCCGATGTCCGGCAGGAAGCGCCCGAACCAGTCGACGAATTGCGCGGGCGGCAACACGCGCCGCATCAACTCCGCTTCCATCAGCGACGGCGACAGGAACTCGTCGCCGGCAGGCTCCCACGCCTGACACGCGACGTCGTTCAGATACCAGCGCTCGGCGGTGTTGACGAGCAGCGCTTCCAGCGCGCCGCGTGAGGTTTGCCGCGCGAAATCCAGCGTGAGCGCCAGCGCGAACGCCATGTTGAAATGCGTGCCGACGCGCAGCGGATAGGTCGCCTTCGGCAGAAATTCCTCGAAACGCGCGACGAAACATTCCGTGAGCGGCGCGAGCGTTTTCGCCCAGCGCGCGCCGTCCGAGAGTTTCATCGACGCGAGCTGCGCGCTGAGCGCGAGCAGCCACGCCCACCCATACGGACGCTCGAAACCACGGTTGTGCGGCAGGTCGAGATAGGCCAGTTCGCCGGCGACGTTGGCCGCGGTGAAATGTTCGTCGACGACCGCCACGATACGCGCCGCCTCGGGCAAATCGGGGAAGCGTTCGAGCAGATGCAGGACCAGCCAGTAGCCATGCACGCACGAATGCCAGTCGTAGCTGCCGTAGAAGATCGGATGCAGCGCCCGGGGGCCTTGCACGTCCTGCGGACCGGCCAGCGAATGCGTGAGCTTGTTCGGATACTCGCGCGTGAGATGGGCGAGCGCGAGGTTGGCGAATCTGGACGCCAGTTCGGGCGTCAGTAGCAGGGTCATCGGCGCCTCCTCAGGAGCAGTGGTGCGAGCGGACACGTCAGTATGGCGGTGGCGAAAAACAACCGCGAAGCCTGTGGCCGTGATGGCCTTTCGGTGCCCGTCACGCAGATTAATACCGCGAAAGCGACGAACGTCAAACCTGTCAGCACGTAGAGGTGACGTGGCGAGCAGCGGTGATGGAATTTAACACGATAAATTATCGATAAATAGTTAACAAAATGTAGACCAAGGGTAAACGCAGGGGCGAGGAGGCCTCGATGAGACAGACGGATCGCGCGAGGCAAATGTTCGAATGACCCGCGCGTCGGTGGGTGAGAGCAAAGCCCATGCGCTCACGGTCCGTCAAACTTAAGGCCAGACCAACGCGTGGAACGCGAAGTAGAAAAGCGCGGTTCCGACAGCAAGGAGCGCTGCGGACACCAGCATCCGGGATACCGTTATCCGCGACGCCAGTGAAGACCCGGCGATCGTCCAGACGAGGGCAGGGCCTGTGAGGTAGAGCGCAATCATCAGGTCGCCGGACCACGGGACCACGCAATGCTCGATGTCCCAGCATGAATGCCAGCGTGTCGACACGATTGGCCACGACCATTGTTGAGCGATCCGGCCGGCGAGTAGCGCGAGTTGCCAGGATGCAAACAAGCCCATGAGGAGATAGAGAGCGGAAATCGTCGCGCGTCTCATTGCATGTCCCAGAAAAGAATCTGACGGGATTTTCCTAAATCCGAATACCAGGCGGCGGCTATCCCGATGCGAAATCTCAAGAACGACAGGATGCGTCCTCTCAAACCGGGGGAGGTCAACGAGTCCTCGTTCCAAAGGTCGATGTGGTCGCCGGTGGGATGCTCTCGCCGGTCCGTTGACCGCGCCCAGTATCCAGAGAAGAAGATGATGCCGGTTCGACCGCGTATGGCGTTTTGCCAATTTGATCCGGTGACATCTTCGGGGGTACGCAGTCCGGCAAACGGACGCAATTTTAGCCATTCGGCCAGTTCACGGGCGCGTAGTGCCGTTCGTTTGCCGTCGATACGAATCTGACCTGCTCCGCGAAACGATTTCATTTCGATGTCGACGCGGTGTAACGCGATGCTCATTCGAATAGCGCACTGATTGTCGGCGTACGGTGGGACTTCTCCCGTTGCCGGATCGACGAATGGGTTTTCCTTGTCTGGATAGGCCGACCACAACTCGTCGAACCTCAGAACTTTCAAGTGCACCTGCTTGACCGAATTGGGTGTCGAATTGGTTCTTACCAGCATTTTTCCGTTCGGCATTTCAGGCTTCCAATTGTCTTGCCAAGGCTTCGTCGCCCCAATGCACTGTGTAGTCTTCGACGGCCTCGGTGAATACTCGCGGCAGGCGACTGTCGCTTTCCAGCCGGCCTGTGATCGTTCTGTTGTCCGCGGTTTCGATGAAGTAGGGATAGCCGTCGATCGTCGTACTCGATGACGCGCAGCAGACCTGTTCGTCGTAGCGGATTCGGAGAAAAGGCGAATTGTCGGTTCTGGATGCACTGGCAGTACTTTTGATGGTTTGCGATTCGCCAATGCATTCGACGAAAACTCCGGGATTCGCTCCAACTATGACCCGGTTTTCCTTGCATGGACAGCGTACGACGTCGCCGTCCAGGACGGCACATCTTCCCGGCTCACTCATTCCTTCGCCGGTTGCGACTATGTCGTGAGAACCTTCGCAGTTTCCGCAGGTGGCCTGATCCCCACTCAATGCAATCTGTTTGTCGTCGTCGTAAAGCGTCGATGAAATGGCGATGACGGTCCCGCCAGTCGTGGTCGAGTCACCATGGCGCACGGCTGCCTTACGCATGCTGTCCTCCGGCGTATCTCGTGGGTTTTACACTGCGGTTCAGCATGCTCGAATCTCCTCTCTGGATAAGAACTCACGCTGACAAACGCTACATGTCTGAGTGACGTGCTTGCGGTCAGTGAGGCATTACCCGATAAAAGACGCATCGCACTACATCGGAGCATTCTGAAACCGTGCCGGTATGCAAAGTTTTTTTACTATTTGCAGCGTTTTATTTATTTTGTTGTATCGAGTTTCTGACAGACGAATTCAATCGGCATTCTTGGCGTCATTGGAGAATGCACGCCGTGGTTCGTGCTTCCGAGAGGAACATGGGCTGACTATATTTCTGTAGAATTTTAGGTTGTCGTTCGATATACTTATCAAACTTTGGTGATGGAGAACCGGACAGTAACGGCCATCGCGACGGTGTCAAAACCTACTGTAGTTGGACTTGAAAAAGACAAATCCGCCGTTAGGCGGATTTTGTTTTTGTGGCCCAGCAATCGCGTAGCGAATGCAGCGCCAAACAGGCGCCGCCGCCAACACCACTCCCTAAAACATCTCCATCACCCTGTGATAGAGCATCCCCAACTCCAACGCCGGGCCGCGCAGTGCCGGGCCGCCTGGAAACCGCGCATGCCGTAGCCGCGCAAACAGATCGAACGCTTTCGCCTCACCCGCCATGGCCTGCGCGACGACGCGTCCCGCGATGCCGGTCAGCGCTACGCCGTGCCCCGAAAATCCCTGCACGTAAAAATAGTTGGGATCGATCGAACCGAAATCCGGCGCGCGATTGCGCGTGACATCGACGAAACCGCCCCACGCGTGATCGATCCGCACATCGCCGAGTTGCGGGAACACGCCGGTCATCCGCTGGCGAATTTCCTCACCGAGCTGCACCGGCGACGCGCCGGTCGAACTCGCGCGGCCGCCGAACAGCACGCGGTGATCCGCCGACAACCTGAAATAGTCGAGAAAGAAATTGTTGTCGCAGATCGCCTCGCGCTGAGGGATCAGCGCATTCGCACGCGCTTCGCCGAGCGGTTCCGTGGCGACGATATACGACGCGATCGGCGCGATTCGAGCGGCCACCGGCGCGGGCAGCACGTCACCGAGCGTCGCATTGCCACATGCGGCGACGAAGCGGCAGCGCACTTCACCACGCGCGGTCCGCACCACCGGCAGCGCGCCGCGAACCACCTCGGTCACCGGCGAATGCGCGAACAGTTGCGCACCTTCGCGCCGCGCGGCGGCGGCCAGCCCCAGGCAATACTTCAGCGGATGCAGATGTCCGGAAAACGGATCGTAGAGGCCGGCCAGATAACGGCGCGACGCGACCCGCGAACGCACCTCGTCGGTATCGAGCCACGACAGTTTCGTATAGCCCCAGCGCTGGGACGCGGCATCCATCCACGTACGCAGATCGGGCACGCGCTTCGGTTTGGTTGCGACGGTCAGATAGCCGGCCGTGAAATCGCAATCGATGCCATAACGTTCGATGCGCTCGCGCACCAGCGCCACGCCCTCCACCGACATCGCCCAGGCGGCGCGTACGCCGTCCAGGCCGAGTTGCCGCTCGATGATCTCGTCCTTGGCGAAGCCCACCAGCGTTTGCCCGCCATTGCGTCCCGACGCGCCCCAGCCCGGCCGGTGCGCGTCGAGCACGATCACCGAGAGTCCACGCGCGCGACATTCCAACGCTACCGACAAGCCCGCGTAGCCCGCGCCGATGACGCAGACGTCGGCTTCGAGCGTGCCGTCGAGTGCCGGGTCGTCAGCGGCCGGGCGCGGCGCGCTTGCCTCGTAATAGGAGTTGGCGATCAGCGCGTCGGCGCGCTGGTCGAGCGCGGTGAAACCGGGAGTCGGAGCATTCATCAAAGCAGATCCTTCATTCGATACCAGGCCATCGCGAGCACGAGGGCAGGGGTGCGCAGTGTAGCGCCGCCGGGAAAATCGCGGTGGCGAATCTTGCCGAACAGGTCGAAGCGCGACGCCTGACCGTCGATCGCCTCGGCGATCAGCTTGCCCGCGAGGCCCGTGGTATTCACGCCGTGACCCGAGAAGCCTTGCGCGAAATAAACCGTCGGTGACAGCCGCCCGAAATGCGGCGCGCGATTCATCGTGATGTCGACGAAACCGCCCCACGCATAGTCGATTTTGACGTCGTCGAGTTGCGGGAAGGTCTTCAGCATGTCGCGACGCATCGCCTCGCCGAGATTGCGTGGCGCGAAGGTCGAATAGCTGACCTTGCCGCCCCACAGCAGACGGTTATCCGGCGCCGGACGGAAGTAGTCGAGCACGAAGCGGCTGTCGCATACCGCGGCTCTGGCGGGCATCAACGCCTCGGCACGGTCCGCGTCGAGCGGTTCGGTGGCGATCACGTAAGTGCCGACCGGCATGATCTTGCTCGCCACCTCCGGCGCGAGTTTGCCGAGGTAGGTATTGCAGGCCAGCACGACGAACTGCGCGTTGACCTGGCCGCCTGCGGTTTCGGCCACATGCCGGCCATTTTCTTCACGCAGCGCGGTGACGCAACTGTCCTCGAAAATCTTCACGCCGGCTTCGCGGGCTGCGCGCGCGAGACCGAGCGTGTAATTCAGCGGATGCAGATGGCCGCTGTCCGCGTCGTACAAACCGCCCAGATAGCGTTGCGATTGCACATACTGGCCGAGGCCGTCGGCGTCGACATAACTGAAGCGGTCATAGCCGAAACGGCGTTGCGCTTCGTCGCGCCATTTTTGCAGCGCGTCCGTATCGCGAGGTTTGTTGGCCGCGGTGAGATAGCCGATCGTCAGATCGCAATCGATGCGGTGCTTCGCGATACGTTCCTTCACGATATCGAGCGTTTCGATACCCATGTCCCAGACCCGCTTCACATCTTCGGCCGGCATGAACTTCGCGAACGTATCGATATCGCACGCGAAGCCGCCGATCAACTGGCCGCCGTTGCGCCCGCTCGCCGCCCAGCCGACTTTCGACGCTTCGAGCACCGCGACCGTATGGCCGCGTTCGGCGAGGTTCAGCGCGGTGGAGATGCCGGTGAGACCGGCGCCGATCACGCAGACATCGACGGTAAGGGTGTCGTCGAGCGGCGGGTGGCGCGTGTGGTCGTTGGCGGTGGCGGCGTAGTACGACGCGACGTGAGGCTGGTTCGAGAAACGGAGCATAGGCAGGGCATGCGAAAGAGGCCTGCACGCGTGGTCCGGCATGACGCAAGGCCGAACCACGCGCGAGGACAGAGCGGTTTAGAACGAGTAGATGAACTGCGTCGCGAGCAGATCGTTGGACTTGCCGTACGAGCCGTCGTTCTTCAGGAACACCTGTTTATTGGCCCAGTCGTGGCGGTATTCCACCTTGACCGTGATCTGCTGGGTCGGATAGAACAGCAGATCGAGCGACACGTCCTGACGGGTCGCGCCCTTGCACTCGAAGCCGAGACCGCCGTTGGCCTGCGACGCCGCGAGACAGTCCGCGCCGATACCGAAGCCGTTCGACGTATCCATCCCGTTCGAGTTCAGCGCGATGCCGCCACCGCCGCCGCCATTCTTGCTGTCCACCAGCAGGTCGTAGCGCAGGGTCGCGCCCATGCGGCCCACCACCGGCATCGTGAACTTGCGGTGCGCGAGCAGCGACAGACCGTACCACTGCGCCTGACCGCCGTTGAAGGCCGCGTTCTGCTGCTGGCCGTAGTCGACTTCGGCGTTGTACTGGATATCGTTGGTGGTGTAGGTCAGGTCGGCTTCGCCGAAGAAGAACGTGCCGCCCGCGCTCGGCGATTGTCCGCCCACGCCGTAGCGGACCGTGCCCGTGGCCGGGTCGATCGCGCTCGACAGCGTCTGGCGGCCGATGTTGAACGAGCCGCCCACATCCAGCGCGCTCGACCACGTGTAGTCGGTCCGCGCGGTGAAGGTCGGAATCTTGTTGCTGGTGGTGATCGGATCGCCGAACGAGTTGGTGCCGATCTGCGTCGTCGCGCCGTACGTGCGGTACTGCTCGTTGCCGAGGAAGAACTTCCACGCCCAGTTGCCGGTCGTGTAGTTCGCGCCGATCCCGACGTAGCTGCCCGGGTCCGAGAAGTCGTACAGCAGGTTGTGCGTGAGCGTCAGCATCTGATTCGACTGCTGGACTTCATAGCCGCCGAAACTCGGAATCAAACCGGTCACGAGGGTCGTGGTCGCCGTCAACGGGACGTTGATCACCGCCGTGTTCAGAATGTTGTTGCCGATATCGCCGTGCGAATTCTGCAGCAGCGTGATGCCGTTGCCGCGGTTCGGCATCAGCGTGATTTCCGCCGACGGCGCCATCGGCCCGACACCGAAGGTCTTCTTGATGTCGAGGTACAGATCGCCGAACGTGCTGTTGAAGTAGTTGTAGCTGCTCTCGTGGTTCGCGAACAGGAACGACGAGCTGCTCTGCGCGCGGTTATACAGGTAAGTCGGATCGATATAACCTGTCACCGAGAGACCCGCGATCGGCCCGGTCTGCGCCGCGTCCTCGAGCGAATCCACCTTCAACTGCTGATTGGCGATCTGCTGCTTCATCGCGGTGACGTCGTCGTTGCTCAGCGCGGCGGGCGCCTTGCCGTAGTCCGGCGAGGACACATCCACGGGCGCCGCGACCACCACCGGCGCGGGGGCCGCGACCGCCGCCGTCTTCGGCCTGGTCGCGACTTCCGCGCGCAACTGCTTCACTTCCTTCTGCAGCGCGTTGAGCTGCGCCTGGAGCGCCTTGATCTGGTCGCTGGTGGCGTCGGCCATGGCCATGCCGGGCAGACTGCCCGCCACCAAAAGACAGATGAGCTTCTTTCTCATGCAAATTCTCCTTATTGGTCGTATTGCAAAAGGACTTCTTTTCAGGCGCGAGCCGTATCGAGCGACTTACGTACGGCGGCTTGTTGTGGTGCGGACGGTAAGGGGTCGGCGGCGTCAGCGAGGGCGAACGCCTGCTGCATGTCGCGGTTGCGCTTGCGTTCGCGCAACTGCATCCAGCGGTTCACCGCAATCACGCCGATCGTCACCGTGCTGATGAAGATCGTTGCAAGTGCATTCATTTCCGGATTCAGGCCAAGGCGCACCCGCGAGAACACCACCAGCGGCAGCGTCGTCGAACCGGGACCGGAGAGGAAGGCGGACAACACCAGATCGTCGAAGGAGAGCGTGAACGACAGCAGCCAGCCGGACATCAGCGCCTGCGAGATCAGCGGCAGCGTGATCAGGAAGAACACCTTGAACGGCGTCGCGCCGAGATCGAGCGCGGCTTCCTCGAGGGACTTGTTGAGTTCCTTGACACGCGACTGCACGATGATCGCCACGTAGGACACGCACAGCATCACGTGGCCGATCCAGATCGTGAAGAGCCCGCGGCCCTTCGGCCAACCCAGCATCTGCTCCAGCGCGACGAACAGCAGCAGCAGCGAGATGCCCTGAATCACCTCGGGGATCACCAGCGGCGCGTTGATCATGCCGGCGAACAGCGTGAAGCCGCGAAAGCGTCCGAAGCGCGCCAGCACGAAGCCGGCCCACGTGCCGATCACCACCGACGCGCACGCGGTCAGCAGACCGATCTTCAGCGACAGCCACGCGGCGTTCAGCAATTCGTCGTCGTGCAGCAGCGCGCCGTACCACTTGAGCGAAAAGCCGGACCAGACGGTGACGAGCTTCGACTCGTTGAACGAGTACACGATGAGGCTGATGATCGGGATATACAGAAACAGAAACCCGAACGTCAGCACGCCGTTGGAAAGCGTTCTATTAGGCTTGATCATTTCGCGCCCTCCAGTTCCTTGACCTGGTAGTACTGGAACACGGCCATCGGCACGAGCAGCAGCAACACCATCGCGACCGTGACGGCGGACGCCATCGGCCAGTCCATGTCGTTGAAGAATTCATCCCACATCACACGGCCGATCATCAGCGTGTCGGCGCCGCCGAGCAGTTCCGGAATCACGTATTCGCCGACCGCCGGAATGAACACCAGCAGACTGCCGGCGATGATGCCGTTCTTCGACAGCGGCAGCGTGATGCGCGTGAATGCGGTCCATGGTTTGCAGCCGAGGTCGTAGGCCGCTTCGAGCAGCGTCAGATCCATCTTCACCAGATGCGCGTACAGCGGCATCACCATGAACGGCAGGTACGAATAGACCATGCCGATGTACACGCCGATATCCGTGTGATAAAGGCGCAGCGGCGAATGGATCATGCCGATCGCCATCAGCGTGTGATTGAGCAGACCGTCGTCCTTCAGAATGCCGATCCATGCGTACACGCGAATCAGGAACGAAGTCCAGAACGGCAGCATCACGCCCATCATCAGCAGGTTGCGTTTGGCCGGCTCCGAACGCGCGATGTAGTACGCGATCGGATAGCCGATCAGCAGGCAGAAGAAGGTCGACACGGCGGCCATCTTCAGCGAGCTGATGTAGGTAGCGACGTACAGATCGTCCTGCAGCAGGAACGCGTAGTGCCCGAGCTGGATCGCGAAATGCACCATGCCGTCCTTGATCGTCATCAGATCGGTGTACGGCGGAATACCCAGGCGCAAGTCGGCGAAACTGATCTTCAGCACCAGCACGAACGGCAATGCGAAGAACACCGTGAGCCACAGGAACGGCACGCCGATCACGGTGCTGCGCCCGGACGGCACCAGCATCGCGAGACGTCGTTTCAGCGCGCCGGACGCGCGGCTGCCGGACGGCGCATCGAGCGCCACGGGAGAGGAGGTAGTGGGATTGCTCATTGCGTCAGCACCACGCCGCTAGCCGGCGACCAGTAGACGAACACGTCGTCGTTATAGGACGGCGCACCTTCGCTCATCAGATGCGAGCTGGAGAGATTCGACACCACGGTCTTGCCGCTCGGCAGACGCACGTGGTACAGCGAATAGCTGCCCATGTAGGCGACGTCGGAGACCACGCCGCGCGCCCAGTTGTGCGGCGTCGATGGCTTGTCGAGCGATACCTTCACGCGTTCCGGGCGCACCGAGATACCCACTGGCATGCCGAGTGGCCCGGTAATGCCGTGGCTCACGTAAATGCGCGATTCGAGGTCTTCGCTCTCGACGAAGATGTGGTCCGGTTCGTCCGCCACCACCGTGCCTTCGAACAGATTCGTCGAACCGATGAACTCCGCCGAGAAGCGGCTGTTCGGAAACTCGTACACCTGGCTCGGCGAGCCGATCTGCACGATGCGGCCTTCGCTCATCACCGCGAGGCGGCCGGCCATCGTCATCGCTTCTTCCTGATCGTGCGTGACCATCACGCAGGTCACATCGACCTTCTCGATGATGTTCACCAGTTCGAGCTGGGTCTTCTGGCGGATCTTCTTATCCAGCGCCGACATCGGTTCGTCGAGCAGCAGCAGCTTGGGGCGCTTGACCAGCGAACGGGCGAGCGCCACACGCTGCTGCTGACCGCCTGACAGTTGATGCGGCTTGCGCTGCGCGTACTTGCTCATCTGCACGAGATTCAGCGCATCGGCGACGCGTTCCTTGATCTCGTTCTTCGGCGTGCCTTCCTGCTTCAGACCGAAGGCGATGTTCGCCTCCACGCTCATGTGCGGGAACAGCGCGTACGACTGGAACATCATGTTGACCGGCCGCTTGTACGGCGGCATCGCGGCGAGATCTTCGCCGTCGACGAAAATCCGCCCGGACGTGATGGTCTCCAGCCCCGCGAGCATGCGCAGAAGCGTGGACTTGCCGCAGCCGGAACTGCCGAGCAGCGCGAACAGTTCGTTCTTCGCGATGCTGAGATTGACGTTATCGACAGCGGTGCTGTCGCCGAATTTTTTCACGACATTTTCGATGCGGACGAATTCATCCGGTTTCGATTTAGTCGCTACCGCGGGGCGGGCCATCTGGGTGGCGCCGGCTGCGCTTGTTGAAGTCGTCGAGTTCATGATGTAACCAATTCCTTGCAAATCGCGAGCGCAAGTGTCTCCCTGCGAGACGTGGGAAGCGTCTCGCAACGTACGCTGCGATCGGAAAACATGGGACTGCGCGCGGGTAGGGCGTTAGAGAACGCGCAGGCTGACTGCCGTTACTGCCATTCGTGCGCTCAGGGTTCGAGCGATCCCTGAGCGCGGGATCGCGGTTTTATATCGAAGGTTGCAATTAATGACCGGTTTTAAGCTGCGCCCAAAGACGGTTTTCGAGGCGCAGAATATCGGTCGGCATGGGTTTCATCAGCGTCATTTTGCTGAGTACTTCGTCGCCCGGATAAACGGTCTTGTCCTGAGCGACCGCCGGCGTCACGAACTGGCGCGCGGCCTTGTTCGCGGTCGGATAGAACACTTCGTTGGTGATCGCCGCGTTGACCTTCGGATCGGAGATGTAGTTGATCCACTTCATCGCCGCTTCCGGATGCGGCGCGTCCTTCGGCACCACCATCACGTCGAACCACAGCAGACCGCCTTCCTTCACGTTCGAGAACTTGATCTGATACGAACGCTTCGCTTCCTCGGTGCGGCGGCTTGCAATGCCCACGTCGCCCGACCAGCCCACCGCGACGCACACGTCGTTGTTGGCGAGGTCGTTGATGTAGCCCGACGAATTGAATTGCGTGATGTACGGGCGGACTTTCTTCAGCACTTCGAATGCGGCCTGATAATCCGCGGGGTTCGTGCTGTTCGGGTCCTTGTGCATGTATTGCAGCGTGGCGGCGAACACGTCGACGGCCTGATCGAGGAACGACACGCCGCAGCCCTTCAGCTTCGACAGATTGGCGGGATCGAACACCAGCGCCCAGCTATCCACCGGCGCGTTGTCGCCGAGCGCCTTCTTGACGGCCTGCACGTTGTAGCCGATACCGTCCGTGCCGTACGCCCAGGGCACGCCGTACTGATTGCCCGGATCGGCGTCGGCGATCATCTTCATCAACACGGGATCGAGATTCGCGAGGTTAGGCAGCTTCGACTTGTCGAGTTTCTGGTACACGCCGGCCTGAATCTGCTTGGCCATGTAGTTCGACGTCGGCACCACGATGTCGTAGCCGGAGCTGCCCGCGAGCAGTTTCGCCTGCAACGTATCGTCGCTGTCGTAGTTGTCGTACTTGACCTTGATGCCGTCCTGCTTCTCGAAGTTTGGAATCGTGTCCTTCGCGATGTAGTCCGACCAGTTATACACATTCAGTTCGGTGTCGGCCGCAAGGGCCGGCGTGACGGACAGCGCCGCAAAGCCGGTGAAGGCGAGAAGCGCGGCCCCCGCGACCGCATGACGAAGATGACTAACGCTCATGGTTTTTTCCCTTGATGTGAAGGACCGGCATGAGCGTGAGTTGTGGGTGCCCATGCCGGAACGGACTGCCGTTACGAAATGCCGAGTTGTTGTGCGGTCGCATCGATGGCTTTTTTGGCCTTCGAGACGATCTCGTCTATTTCCAGCTTATTGATGACCAGCGGCGGCGACAGCAGCATCCGGTCGCCGGTGGCACGCATGATCAGGTTGCCGTTGAAGCAGAAGTCGCGGCAGATCGTGCCGACGTCACCGCCATTGGCGAAGCGCTTGCGCGCTTTCGGGTCCTGCGCGAGTTGCAGGCCGGCCACCAGTCCGGCACCGGAGATTTCACCGACGATCGGGTGATCGGCGAAGGTGTCGCGCAGCTTCTTCTGGAAGTACGGACCGGTGTCGGTTTTGACGCGCTCGACGATCTTCTCGTCGCGCAGCAGTTTCAGATTGGCGATGGCCACGGCCGCCGCGACCGGATGGCCGGAGTACGTGAGGCCGTGATTGAAGTCGCCGTTTTCGATGATCGCTTTCGCCACGCGGTCGTGCAGACCGACCGCGCCCATCGGCACGTAGCCGCTCGTCAGACCCTTCGCGAGCGTGATCAGATCCGGCTCGAAGCCGAAGTGCTGATGCGCGAACCATTCGCCGGTGCGGCCGAAACCGCCGATCACTTCGTCGGCGACCAGCAGAATGTCGTACTTGCGGCAGATGCGCTGAATTTCCGGCCAGTACGTGGAAGCCGGGAAGATCACGCCGCCCGCTCCCTGGAAAGGCTCACCGATAAACGCCGCGACGTTGTCCGCGCCGATTTCGAGAATCTTCGCTTCGAGTTGCTGCGCGCGGGCCAGCGCGAATTCTTCCGGCGTCAGGTTGCCTTGCGCTTCGCCGAAGAAATACGGCTGGTCGATATGCACGATGTTCTCGACCTTCGAGGGCATCTGCTCATGCATATAACCCATGCCGCCGAGCGTGCCGCCCGCGATCGTCGAACCGTGATAACCGTTCTTGCGCGAGATGACGAACTTCTTCGAATGCTTGCCCTGCGTCGCCCAGTATTGATGGACGATGCGCAGCACGGTGTCGTTGCCTTCCGAACCGCTATTGCAGTAGAAGAAGTGATTGAACGGCGCCGGCGCGAGTTCGGCGAGCAGCGCCGACAGTTCGATCACCGGCGGGTGAGTGGTCTTGAAGAACGTGTTGTAGTACGGCAGTTCCTGCATCTGCCGGTACGCGGCGTCGGCGAGTTCCTTGCGGCCATAACCGACGTTCACGCACCACAGACCGGCCATGCCGTCGATCACCTTGTTGCCTTCCGAGTCCCACAGGTACACGCCTTCCGCCTTCACGATCACGCGGCTGCCGCTGCGGTTGAGCGAGCCCATGTCCGAAAACGGATGGATGTGATGCGCGGCGTCGAGCGCGCGGTATTCGGCGGTGCTGCGCTGCGTGGCTTGCGCCGATTGCGCGCCGGCGGCCGGCAGAACGGCCGGTTGCACGTAAGCGACTTCTTCTGTTCTAAAGCTCATACTGCCTCCTGTTTGTTTGCATTTGCAGGCTATGTCTGCGTTGCCGGGATCTTGAAAACGTTAAAAGACCTTAGACGTGCAGCAGCAAATGCCGGCGTTCCCACGAACTGATCACGCGGAAAAACGCTTCGTATTCGGTTTCCTTCAGCGCGAGGTAAGCCTTCACGAATTTCTCGCCGAGCACTTCGGCGATCGGTTCGCAGGCGCCCATCAAGGTCAGGCCTTCCTCGAGATTGCGCGGCAACTGATACGGCAATTCGTAACCGTCGCTGAGCAGCGGCTCGGTGGCTTCGAGTTTCTGCGTCATGCCGAGATAGCCGGCCGCGAGCGTGGCGGCGATCGCCAGATACGGATTGCAGTCCACGCCCGGAATGCGGTTCTCGATGCGGCGCGCGGCCGGTCCGGAATGCGGAATACGGAAACCCACCGTGCGGTTGTCGTAACCCCACGCGACGTTGATCGGCGCGGCCATGAAACGCGACAGCCGGCGATACGAGTTGATGTACGGCGCGAAGATCGGCATCAGCGCGGGCGTGTATTTCTGCAAGCCCGCGATATAGCCGGTGAACAGCGAGGTCGGCTTGCCGTCCGCGCCGGTGAACAGGTTGTGGCCGGTTTCCTCGTCGATGAGGCTTTGATGCATGTGCATGGCCGAGCCGGGTTCGCCTTCCATCGGCTTGGCCATGAAGGTCGCGTACATCTTGTGGCGCAGCGCGGCTTCACGCACGGTGCGCTTGAACAGGAACACGCTGTCGGCGAGTTTCAGCGGATCGCCGTGCATGAAGTTGATTTCCATCTGCGCGGCGCCGACTTCGTGGATCAGCGTGTCGACTTCCAGCTCCTGCACCTCGCAGTACTCGTAGATGTCTTCGAACAACGGATCGAATTCGTTGACCGCTTCGATCGAATACGCCTGACGTCCGGTTTCCGGGCGGCCCGTGCGGCCGATCGGCGGTTGCAGCGGCAGATCCGGGTCCTTGTTCATATCGACCAGATAGAACTCCAGTTCCGGCGCGATGACGGGCGTCCAGCCCTTGGCCTTGTAGAGTTCGAGCACGTGGCGCAACACGCGGCGCGGCGAGATCGCGACCGGCGTGCCGTCGAAGTGAACGCAATCGTGAATCACCTGGGCGGTCGGATCGACGGCCCACGGAATCATGCGGATGGTGCTGGCGTCGGGAACGCAGACCATGTCCGGATCGGTGACGCCGGTGAGCGTGCCGTCTTCCGGATAGTCTCCCGTGACGGTCTGGATCATCACCGCCTGCGGCAGGCGCATGGACTCGCCGGATTCGAACTTGCTGCGGGGAATGAT
Organism: Paraburkholderia sp. D15; assembly: GCF_029910215.1. Classification (NCBI taxonomy): domain Bacteria; kingdom Pseudomonadati; phylum Pseudomonadota; class Betaproteobacteria; order Burkholderiales; family Burkholderiaceae; genus Paraburkholderia; species Paraburkholderia sp. D15. The sequence continues at coordinate 2,725,051 of NZ_CP110396.1, forward strand.
CTTGCCGCGTGCGATCCCGGCCATATCCGGAATGATCGCCTCGATCTCGGTGACGCGGTTCTGCTTCAGAAATTCGTCGATGTCATGCATGTTTATTCTCTCTGTTTTGGTGCGCGACCGGCTCAGGCATGTGTGGCGGCGGTGGATGCCGCGCCCTGGCCGGTCCTGGTGCGCATTCGATCGCGGCAGGCGTCGCCGAACGCGCGAAAGATCGCGGTGGATAGCGCGTCGTTCGCATGCTTCCATTCCGGGTGCCATTGCACACCCAGCGCGAAAGCGCGCGCATCCGTCACGCTCACTGCTTCGATCAGGCCGTCCGGCGCCATGGCTTCGGCCGTGAGGCCGGCGCCCAGCCGCTCGACGCCCTGGCCGTGCAACGAATTCACGCGTGCCTCGTTCGCGCCGCCGGCGAGGCGCTGCAGCATGCCGCCCTGGGTCAACGCGATCGAATGCGACGGTGCGTATTGCACGTCGAGGTCGTCTTCCTTGTTCTCGCGATGGTCGTTCAGCCCGGCCACCGCGTGAACGCTTTGATGCAACGTTCCGCCAAACACCACGTTCATTTCCTGGAAGCCCCGGCACACCGCCAGTACCGGCACGCCGGCGGCGATCGCCGCGCGCAGCAGCGGCAATGTCGTCGCGTCGCGTGCGGCGTCGTGCAGGGTGCCGGGCGCGCTCGCATGGCCGCCGTAACGGTGCGGCTCGACGTTCGAATAGCTGCCGGTGAAGAGCAGGCCGTCGACCGTCGCCAGGATATCGGCGGCGGACTGACGTTCGCCGAGCGCCGGCAGCAGCATGGCGAGCGCCTGCGAGCCGTCGACGATCGCGGCGATGTACTTCTCGCCGACCACATGCGATGGGTGGACTCCCATCATCGTTCTGTCGGCGCTGATACCGACGAGAGGTTTGTTTCGCATAACAGATAGACGTGTGTGTTCCCCGCGAAACGCGGCATGAACAACGTTAAACACAGCGCGGCACGATTCCGCGGCCGGACGCGAAGCGTCAAGCCACTAGCGTGATGCAGGCGTTCGCCAAGCGGGGAGCGCGCCGCGCGTGATCATCGGATGGGTCGTTCGATTCGTTTCGCTGCGCTGCGCAATCGCGTGAATGCACGCAACGTACAGGCCGTACAGGCGGCAGACGGCACCGCTCAAGCGCGAGCGAATGGCCTGGACGAGCACATTCGCGCGAGCGCACGCAAACGGAACAAATCGAACGACGAAAAAGGGGGAGGCGCTACGGCAGCAGCGAGGCGACTTCGTCCGTGCGAACGGCAATGAAGGCGCGCGCGGAGATGGAGTTGTGACGTCGAACGGAACGGCGGGACAGGATCGTGAAGACGGACAGGAAGCGGCGGAACGCAAGGCTGCCGTTGCTGCCGTCGGCGATGGCGCCGTCAGCGCGAGGACAACTCGCCTGACTACGATTCCATCTCACCAAAGGGCCTCGGACTCTCACGATTACACTCGACTGGCGACGTTGAAAGTATTGAACGGCCTGCTCGAAATCCGCACGAGGCGTTTAAAGAAACAGGACGCTGGGATGATCGTCTCGTACCGCTGCGAAGTGATTTCGCTGCGCCGCAAAACCCCGGTTCGGAGTGCGTGACGCTGGTATGACGATCGCCTGTGAACCAGCATATACGAGCCAATAATGCCGTCAAATCATTTTTAGAAAAGATTTATCAGGGCTTTCCCCAAGGTCCGGCTAGAATCCCGCCCAATGGGAACGTTCGTTGCGCTGATCATATTTCGGATGCCTTTCAGGGGTTTTCCCCAGCGGCGCGAAGATTAAAGTGATTAGAATATTCAACACTCGCGGGCGGCGTTGGTCGAGATCACGCGCGCCGGCCGGTCCGTTTTCGTGCCCTTATGTTCGTCCCTCATGTTCGTCCCTATGTCAGAGAACCAGGCGATGTCGATAGAAGTAGCAACCCGTCTGCAATACATCCGCAAGAAGCATGGCCTGTCTCAGCGTGAACTGGCGAAACGGGCGGGGGTGACCAACGGAACGATCTCGCTGATCGAACAGAACCGCGTGAGCCCGTCGGTCGGTTCGCTGAAGAAGCTGCTCGAATGCATACCGATGAGTCTCGCCGAGTTCTTCACCTTCGAGGTCGAAGTGGAACGCTCGGTCGTGTCGCGGCGCGCGGACATGCCGAATCTCGGCAACGAATCGATCGAGTTCTATCTGGCGGGGGCGAGCGTCAAGGATCGCAACATGGGCATCCTGCGCGAGGTCTACCAGCCGCTGTCGGATACCGGACCGGAAATGCTGGAGCACGCGGGGCACGAGGGCGGCGTGGTGGTACGCGGTCAGATCGAACTGACGGTGGACGGCGTCACGTGGCTGCTCGATCCCGGCGACAGCTACTACTTCGAAAGCCGTCTACCGCACCGTTTTCGCAATCCCAGCGCGGAGCATCTCTGCGAGATCGTGTCGGCCAATTCGCCGCCCACGTTCTGAAGACTCCGCGCCAACGCGCCGCGCCGCAGTTCAATGACGCATGAAGTCGATGCCGGTCTGCGTCGAGCGCATAACATTGAGGCATCCTGATGGACAAGAAATCTCTCGCTTTCTGGCAAGACAAGGCCGCGTCGCTTTCTATCGAAGGACGCGCGTTCATCGGCGGCGAATACCGTGACGCCGCCGGCGGTCGCACGTTCGACTGCCTGAGCCCGATCGACGGCAAGCTGCTCGCGAAAGTCGCCGACAGTAGCGCGGCGGACGTCGATGCGGCGGTCGCGTCCGCGCGCGCGGCGTTCGATTCGGGCGTGTGGTCCGGATTGAATCCGCGTCAACGAAAGGCGGTGCTGTTGCGTTGGGCCGCATCGATCCGCGAACACATGGACGAGCTCGCGCTGCTCGAAACGCTGGACGCCGGCAAGCCGATCGCCGACACCACCTCGGTGGACGTGCCCGGCGCCGCGTATTGCGTCGAATGGTTCGCCGAAGCGATCGATAAGGTCGGCGGCGAAGTCGCGCCGGCCGATCATCATCTGGTCGGCCTCGTCACGCGTGAGCCGATCGGCGTGGTGGCAGCGGTCGTGCCGTGGAATTTCCCCATTCTGATGGCGTCGTGGAAGTTCGGTCCCGCGCTCGCGGCCGGCAATAGCGTGGTGCTCAAGCCGTCGGAGAAGTCGCCGCTGACCGCGATCCGTCTCGCGCAACTCGCGCTGGACGCCGGCATTCCCGCCGGCGTGTTCAACGTCGTGCCGGGCGCGGGCGAACCGGGCAAGCTGCTGGCGTTGCATGAAGACGTCGACTGCCTCGCGTTTACCGGGTCGACCAACGTCGGCAAGTTGATCATGCAGTACGCGGGACAGTCGAATCTGAAACGCGTGTGGCTCGAACTTGGCGGCAAGTCGCCGAACATCGTGATGCCCGATTGTCCGGACCTGGACCGCGCGGCGAACGCGGCGGCCGGCGCGATCTTCTACAACATGGGCGAGATGTGCACGGCCGGTTCGCGGCTGCTCGTGCATCGCGACATCAAGGATGCGTTCCTCGACAAGCTGATCGCCGCCGCGCGCAGCTATACGCCGGGCAATCCGCTCGACCCGAAAACGTCGATGGGCGCGATCGTCGACAAGGTGCAGCTCGAACGCGTGCTCGGCTATATCGAAGCGGGCCGTGCGGAAGCGAAGCTGCTGCTCGGCGGCGCGCGCGTGCAGGAGGAGACGGGCGGCTTCTATATCGAGCCGACCATCTTCGAGATTCCCCCGAGCGGCGCGAAGATCGCGCGCGAGGAAATCTTCGGACCGGTGTTGTCGGTGATCACGTTCGATACCGTGGACGAAGCGATCCGTATCGCCAACGACAGCGAGTACGGTCTCGCCGCCGCGGTCTGGACGTCGAACCTCACGACCGCGCACGAGGTGTCGCGCAAACTGCGCGCCGGCACCGTGTGGGTGAATTGCTACGACGAAGGCGGCGACATGAACTTCCCCTTCGGCGGTTACAAGCAATCGGGCAACGGCCGCGACAAGTCTTTGCACGCGCTGGAGAAGTACACCGAGCTGAAGTCCACGCTGGTGCGGCTGCGCTAAAGGATTCGCAAGCCAGCGCGGCGGCGTGCGAATGAGGCACGCCGCCGCGTTCCCAATGAATCCGGAACCGGCTGTTGCGCGCACAACCAGCAGGCGCCGCGCGCGGCGCCGGTGTTTTATCAGGTGTCAGGTCATCCATGACTGAACTCGTCTATGGCGACGGCGCGATCCGCCGTTCGTCGCTTTATGGCTCGTCGATCGAAAATACCTATGCGGGCGTGCTGTCGTTCATGCGCCGCAAGTACACGCGTGAACTCGACGGCGTCGACGTCGTCGTGTCCGGCGTGCCGCTCGATCTCGCCACCACGTTCCGCTCGGGCGCGCGGCTCGGTCCGGCCGCCGTGCGCGCGGCAAGCGTGCAGTTATCCGAATTGCACCCGTACCCGTGGGGCTTCAATCCGTTCGACGATCTCGCCGTGACCGACTACGGCGACTGCTGGTTCGACGCGCACAATCCGTTGACCATCAAGCCGGCGATCGTCGAGCACGCGCGCACGATCCTGCGTTCGGACGCGAAGATGCTCACGCTCGGCGGCGATCACTACATCACGTATCCGCTGCTGATCGCGCATGCGGAAAAGTACGGCAAGCCGCTGTCCTTGATCCATTTCGACGCGCACTGCGATACGTGGGCCGACGATAACCCCGACAGCCTGAATCATGGGTCGATGTTCTACAAGGCGGTCAAGGAAGGCTTGATCGATCCGAAGACCTCGGTGCAGGTCGGCATCCGCACGTGGAACGACGACTTCATGGGCCTCAATATTCTCGACGCCGCGTGGGTCCACGAGCACGGCACGCGGGCGGCGGTGGAGCGGATCGTGTCGATCGTGGGGGAACGTCCCGCGTATCTGACGTTCGATATCGATTGTCTCGATCCGGCGTTCGCGCCGGGGACGGGCACGCCGGTGGCCGGTGGCTTGTCGTCGGCGCAGGGGCTCGCGATCGTGCGCGGGCTCGGCGCATTGAACCTGGTGGGCGCCGATGTGGTGGAAGTCGCACCCGCTTACGATCAGAGCGAGATCACGGCGATTGCCGCCGCGCATATCGCGTGCGATCTGTTGTGCTTGTGGCGGCAACGCAAGGTGGGAGCGATACGAGCCGCGTAACCTCGCGCGCGATTCCGTATCGCGCTACCGCCGTACCGCTAAGGCCGGCGCCTGGCCCATCGATGAAAATCGTCCGGGCTGACGCCGCCCTGGCAATGCGATGCGCGCTTGAACGGAAGACGGGAACGCCACGCTTATTCAGCGAGGCGGGCCCGAACCGTGTATTCCCCTTCCTCGCCTTCGTCTTCGAGCAGGTGCGCCTTCGCGGTATTGAAATCGGGCGGCAGCGGCTCGACCGGGTAACCGCGTTTTTCCCACGCGTCGAGCCCGCCCTTGAGCGCGCGGATATGGTGAATATTCTTGCGATGCAACTGATCGACGATGCGCTTGGCGGTCGCCTCGTTCGGACACACGCAATACACGACGATCGGCCGCTTCAGCAGTTCGGGATCGATCGGGTCCGGCGAGTCGAGATCGAGCGGCAGCGCGCCGGCGATCCGGTGCGACTCCCTCACGCGCACGCTGCGCGGCCGGGCGTCGAAAATCAGCGGCGGTTCGTTCGACTTCATCAGCTCGTCGAGTTGATCCGGCGAGATACGCGTATGCGCGAGCCAACGGCGAAACTGCATGCGGCGCAGCCAGCGATACAGCAGCGCGATCACGAAGATCGCCACGAAAGTATCGACGATCGTGCCGCCGTTGTGCCGCACGAAAAGCATGAACTGCACGATCTGCTCGTGCAGCGCCGCGCCGCCGATCGTCCATACGCTCGCCCACAGCGTCGCGCCGATCACGTCCCACAGCAGAAACACGCTGACGTTGATCGCGGTCGTGCCGAGCAGCGGCGCGGAAATCAGGCCGAGTCCCGGCAGGAATTTGGCGACCGCGAGAATCGGCGCGCCATGGCGTTCGTACGTGTTACGCGCGATGCGCACCGTGGTGTCGAGCGACAACGAGAAACGCACCAGATAGTTCAGCAGACGCCGCCCATAGGCGCGGCCGGTGAAGAACCACAGCGAGTCGGCGATCAGCGTGGCGGCCACCGCGGCGAACACGACGCTCGCGTACGAGGTCTGTCCCATCGCCGCCATCGTGCCGCCGAGAATCAGCATCGGCGCGGCGGGGATGGGCAGGCCGAGCTGCGTGACCAGCACGCTCGTGAAGACAGCCCAGACGCCGAGCGAGGCGGGAATCGCCACCGGAAAATGCCACACGACCGCGCTCCTCGAATTGCAGTGAAGGAAGGTGAACGGCCGCGCCCGCGTGGCGGGCCGTGAGTGCGCCGCGCACATGGGAGGCCGCGCGGCGGCGTGCAGTGTACCCGGCAGCGCGTGACGCGCGCGTGGCACCCTGAGAGGGGAATTTAAGCACAGGTGGGAAAAGGGTGCTGCGAGGGGTGCTGCGAGGGGAGCAGTGACAGTGGCAGCGGCTTCGCGCCGCCGGCACGTTGCGCCGGCCGCGCGGAGCAAGGGGCGCGGCTTGCCCGTGCTGCTCGGGCTGGGCTATGCAGCCAGGCGCGCGGACGTCGATATGGCTCGTCCGTTCACGCAGCCACCGGTTCGACGCGCGGCGCGGCCACGCCGAGCGCGCGGTCGTCGATCGGAAAATGCAGCAACGCGGCCAGCAGACCGGCCACCACGGTCGCTTCCCACAGCAGCGAATACGAGCCGGTCAGATCGAACACGAGGCCGCCGAGCCACGCGCCGAGAAACGAGCCGATCTGATGACTGAAAAAACAGACGCCGAACAGGGTGCCCAGATGCCGCGTGCCGAACACTTTCGCGACGAGGCCGCTGGTGAGCGGCACGGTGCCGAGCCAGGTGAGCCCCATCACCGCGGCGAACACGACCACGGAGAAAGACGTCTTCGGCAGGATGAAGAACGCGCCGATCGTCACGCTGCGGATCACATACAGCCAGCCGAGCACGTGATGCTGCCGGTACCGTCCGCCGAGCCAGCCGCATGCCCAACTGCCTGCCATGTTGAACAGGCCGATCAATGCAAGCGCGGTCGCGCCGAGCCCGATAGGCATGTGACACAGCGTCAGATATTCGGGCAGATGCGTGGCGATGAACGCGAGCTGAAAGCCGCAGGTGAAGAAGCCGAGCGTCAGGAGCCGGTAGCCGCGATGGCGTAGTGCGATACGTAGCACGTCACGCAGCGGCTCGACATGCCGCGTATCCGCTTGCGGTGCAGGGGCGGCGAGGTCGGTATTCGCGCGGCCGCCGGCGTCGCCGCGCCGGTCGAGCACCTTGCCGAGCGGCGCGGTCAGCAGCATCAGCACGGCCATGGCGAACAGCGACGCGGCAATGCCCGCGCTCAGGCGCACGCTTTGCGCAAACGGCACCATCAATACCTGTCCGACCGAGCCGCCGGCGCTGACCAGACCCATCGCCATGCTGCGCTGTTGCGGCGTGGCGATACGGCCGACCGCGGGCAGCACCACGCCGAACGTCGTGCAACTCACGCCGATGCCGACCAGCAGCCCCATGCCGACGATCAGCACGGCGCCGCTCGGCGCGATCGCGGCGAGCCCGAGTCCAGCGGCAAACGTGATCGCGCCGAACGCGACCACCGGCGTCGAGCCGTGCCGATCGGCGGCGGCGCCCGCGAACGGCTGCGCGAAACCCCATACCAGGTTATGCAGCGCGATGGCCAGCGCGATCTGCGTGACCGGCCAACCACGGTCGAAGGAAAACGGGCCGATGAACAAACCGAAGGTCTGACGGATGCCCATCGCGGCGCTGAGCACCAGCGCACCGGCGAGGATGACGAGCGTCGTCGGCGTGAAGGCTGTCGCGAAGCGCCGGCGGTGAATGGTGGACATGATGCGGATCTCCTTTGGCATCATGGTCGCAGCGCGCAGCGCCGGCGGCAAAAGAAAAGATTTCGACGACAGATGAGTGCCGCTCACCTGACTGGTTGCGCGGACATCGATCTTTCACGCCGTCGTCGTCTGCGCGTCGAACTGCTGGGCCTCCTCGACGAGCCAGCGCCGGAAGTCGAACAGCTCCGGTCGGCGCTCGGTATTGTCCGCGCTGACGAGCCAGTAAGCGGTGGTCGAGGCCACCGTCTGGTCACGCGCCTCGACCAGCGCGCCGCTCGCGAGATCGGAATCCACCAGCGGCCGGCGGCCGAGCGCGACGCCGAGCCCCATGCCGGCCGCTTCGAAGGCAAGCTGGATCGTGTCGACGCGCAGACCGTCGTCGGTCCCGATTCCCTCGACGCCGGTCGCATCGAGCCACGCCTGCCAGTCCTCGCTCGCGGCATTCACGTGTATCAGCGTCGCGCGCGCGAGATCGCACCGGTCGTTCGCGTCGCGCAGACTGTCGCGATAGGCGGGACTGCATACCGGCACCAGGCGTTCGCCGAACAGGCGCGTCCAGGCCGCGCCGGCCACCGGCGAGCGGCTCATCCGGATGGCGAAATCGAACCCGTCGACCGGAAAGCCCACCTGGCGATGCGAGGTATCCACGCTCACGTTCACGTTCGGCCACTGCGCGCGGAACCCGGCGAGGCGCGGCAGCAGCCAGCGCGACGCGAAGGTCGGCGCGCAGCTCAGCGCGATCGGCCGGTTGGCGCGATGGTTCGGCAGACGCTGCGTGCCGATCGCGATCAGCGAAAACGCCTCGGATACATAGGAGAGGTAGTCCGCGCCCGTCGCGGTCAGCGAAATGCCGCGCGGCTCGCGCACGAACAGTTGCACGCCGAGCGCTTCTTCCAGGCCGACGATGCTATGGCTGACCGCGCTCGGCGTGACGTGCAATTCGGCGGCGGCGAGTTTGAAGCTCTGGTGCCGGCCGGCAGCTTCGAACAGGCGAAGCGCCGGTAGCGGCGGTAGACGAAGCGGCATGGTGCATCCTCGGGAACGGCGCGGTGCGCGGGCGGTTTCAGGGCTGAAGGATACCTTGCGCGCGGTTGGCTCGATACGTGCGTGGCATTCACGCGAAAGCGGCTTGCCGACAGTGATGACAAAAAATAATCCGGCCGTGCTGTCGATTCGCGCGCGCGATATTCGTCGTCCTCGTATAGGGCGTGCATTCGCGCATGCGGCTGCTTTTCGGCCTGGTTTCGGGCCTCGTTTCGGGCCTCGTTTCGGGCCGCATTTCCGGCCGCATTCCCGGCCGCATTCCCGGCCCTATCGCAACGCTGCCCCGACCCTTTACCCGCAAGGAGATGGCTGATGACCGACCCGAACAACACCAACGGCGCCAACGCATCCACACCAACGCTGAAACCGGCCCGCGAACTCGCCGTGTCGCCGCCGCGCTTTCCGAACGAAAGCGCCGCGTATCGTAGCGCGCGCAACGATCTGCTGGCGGAGGAAATCGAACTGCGCCGTCATATCGAACGGGTTGCCGCGCAGCGCCGCGCGTTGCCGCCGGGCGGCGTCGTACCCGAGGACTATCGTTTCGTCGGCGAGGCCGGACCGGTCACGCTGTCCGGCATGTTCGGCGCGTACGATACGCTCGTCACCTACAACTGGATGTTCGGTCCGCGCCGCGAACGGCCGTGTCCGATGTGCACGTCGCTGCTGAGCGCCTACGACGGCGAAATGCCCGACATCCTGCAACGCGTGGCGTTCGCGGTGATCGGCCGCGCGCCGATCGAGAGGCTGGTCGCGTTCAAGGAGGAGCGGGGCTGGCGGTATCTGCGGCTGTATTCGTCGGGTTGCAACACCTTCAACCGCGATTACGCGGCCGAAGATCCCGACGGGTACGACAATCCCGCGCTGAACGTTTTCACGCGCGCCGCCGATGGCACCGTGCGGCATTTCTGGGGCGCGGAGATGGGACCGTCGACCGCCGATCCGGGTCAGGACCCGCGCGGCGCGCCCGACCTGATGCCGCTCTGGACGATTCTCGATACGACGCCTGGCGGGCGGGGCACGGACTGGTATCCGCAGTTGGAGTATGCGGCCGCGGTGGGTTAGACCCTGGGCGTCAAACCCACCACGCCGTCAAACCCACCACGCCGTCAAACCGCCTGCCCCGTGACCACGTAATTCTGCCCGAGCGCCGTCTGTAGATACCCAGCGACGGCGCTCGCCCGCATCGGCCGGCTGAACAGGTAGCCCTGCACCGCGCGCGCGCCGAGCGCGGTCACCGCCGCCGCCTGCGACGACGTCTCCAGCCCTTCGACCACGCATTCCAAGCCCAGATTGCGGCACAGGTCGAGCACCGACTTGACGATCTTCTTCGACGCGCTGTTGGTGTCCACATCCGTCATGAAACTGCGGTCGATCTTGATCGTATCGAACGGCAGCCGGTGCACGTAGCTCAGACTCGAATAGCCGGTGCCGAAGTCGTCGAGCGATACGCGGCAGCCGGCTTTCTTGATCATCGTCAGCGAACAGCGCGCCTGTTCGAAGTCGCGCGTCACAGCGGTCTCCGTGATCTCGAACGACACGCGATGCGGCGGCACGCCGCTCGCCTGCACGATATCGATCAAGCGACGCGCGCGCGCCGACGTACAGATGTCGATCGCGGACAGGTTGAACGACAGGAACAGTTCCTCGGGCCAGCGCGCGACCTCGTCGAGCGCCTTGTGCAGCAGCACCTCGGTCACGCGCAGAATCAGCTCGGTGCGCTCGGCGATGCGGATGAATTCCTCCGGCTTGACCGCGCCGAGCCGCGCGTTGTGCCAGCGCCCGAGCGCTTCGAGGCCGATCGCGCGTTGCGTGATCACGTCGTAGATCGGTTGAAACTCCAGGAACAGTTCGGCTTCGAGATCGGCGTGACGCAACTCCTGCGTGACGAGACTCGAACGGCGAATCCGCGTCTCGTGTTCGGTCGAGAAAATCACCGGCGTGCCGCGCCGGCTTTCCTTGCCGACGTACAGCGCGGCATCGGCGCGCTCGAAGACCTGCGCGACCGTGGTGCCGGCTTCGGGAAACGCGGCCCAGCCGATCGTGCCCGACAGTTCGGCGACATTGCCCGCCACCCGATACGGCTCGCTCAGCGCCGCGCAGATGCGCTCGCCGAGTTCGACCAGGGTTTGATTCGACAGCTTGTGTTGCGCGAGCACGCCGAATTCGTCGCCGCCGAGCCGCGCGAAGAAGATGCCGGGTTCGGCGAGCTTCAGCAGACGCAGTCCCACTTCCTGCAAGACGAGGTCGCCGCTCGCGTGACCGTAGATATCGTTGACCTGCTTGAAGCCGTCCAGATCGATCAGCCCCACGTTGAAGCCGCCGGCGCCGCTGCTGAGCGCCTGTTCGGACAGCGCGCGCAGCGACGCGAAAAAGCTGCGCCGGTTGGGCAGATCGGTCAGGCTGTCGATGCTCGCGAGCCGGAAGTTGTCGTCGCTCAAACGCTGCGTATTCTGCTGGCTGGCCAGCAATTCGCTTTGCGCGTGCACCACGCTGGTAAAACTGCGGTAATAACGTTCGATGATGAAGGCGAGCGCGACGCCGACCAGCGTCATATCGATCGCCATCGCGATGAACACGGGCGAGCCCGTGGCCACCAGAAAAGTCGCAAAGCTTAGGATCACGATGGACAGCACCAGCAGCGCGGCCGCGCGCAGATGCATCAGGCAGAACACGCAGCCGACCACCGAGGTCGCCATGTAGAACGCGACCTGCGCCTGCTCGTAAGCGCCGCCGTACGGAAACAGCAGCAGCGACCAGGCGCTGAACGCAATGCTGAAGAATGCGGCGAGCCAGATCAGCTTGCGCAGTTCGGGTACGGCCTTCTCGTGCGTCAGCACGTGGTTACGCGCTCGCCACCAGCGGATGCACCGGACCACGCACAGCGCGCTCAGCGCGGACGGCGCATAGACGGCGAGCCAGGCCGGCGCGCTGTTCACGTGCGTGACCGCGACGGCCAGCGTGTTGACCAGCACCATGAAGTACAGCAACGGGATCTGTCGGCCGAACGCCTGAAGCTGCGAGCGCACGAGCTCCGGGTCGCTTTCCGCGACCGATAGCGCTTCCCTGAATCTGGCTAGCCGAACCATTCCCGTCCTTTTAACGTTTGCGCCGCGCACGCAGCTTTGTATATCGGCAGGGGTCCGGCGACCTTGAGGGCGATTAATCGGGAAATAAATCGCGCAATAGTGCGGTCGCTGAAAATGCGGTAACTCCGACCTGCCGAATGCGCATCGGAAGTCATTTCTGCCGTCGCCCGATTAATGCATATCGATTCAATTTGGCGGGTTTTAACGGCATTAGAAGACTTTACAGGGCCGGACACGACAACACGCGTTGCGGCGCCAGCGTCGTGCCGGGTTCGTCGTTTTGTGCCGGCGTGCCTTGCGGCGGTGTGGAGACGAGGCGGATCGTATCGACGCCGGCATTGGCGAGCACATATTTCTCGGGGCTGTTTTCCGGTTGCCAATAGGCGCGAAACAGGCCGTTATCGCCGAATACGAGTAGCGTGCCGTGCACGGTTTTGCCATTGCCGACCAGATCGACCGGTTCGCCGTTACGTACCCGAAAGCCTTGCGGCGGGGTTGCGCCGGAGCCGCCGACCAGCGTCGCGCAGGCGCTGTCGGCGGCGGCCGAGGCGGTGCACGTGGCCGCGGCGAGCAGCGCGGCTGTTGCAATATGGCGAAATTTCATATTTTTATTCTCCCCAATTCTTTTGCGTCAGGCCGCGCCGGGAGCGCTTGCCGTTCTTTCAGGCAATCCACCATAACATAGTAAAAAAGCCGGCCGGCTTCTCCGTGCGCCGCGCTAAAGCACTGAAATTGCAACGGATTGTGATTCGGATTTAACGCTTGCCGGGCGCGGGAATCGCGTAAGCGCGCGATTCTTATGGCACTTTGCTGAAAAAAATCGTCAAATTGCGGCTGGGCGGGTGATACAAGGCTTACACCCAAGGTTTGCGCGAATGCGGGGCTATGCGTTAGTGTGTCGGTCCCGGCGCGACAGATGTGGCGCCGGTTCCATGATTACCATACGGGAAGTGCTATGAACAAACAGGAACTGATTGATGCAGTCGCCGCAGCGACGGGCGAAAGCAAAGCGGCCACCGGCCAAACCATCGACGCGATCGTCGAAGCGGTGACCAAGGCCGTGGTGGGTGGCGACACGGTGCAACTGGTCGGTTTCGGTTCGTTCTCGACCGGCTCGCGCGCAGCTCGCGTGGGCCGCAATCCGTCGACGGGCGCTGAGATCCAGATCGCTGCGGCCAAGACGGTGAAGTTCACCGCTGGCAAGGCGTTCAAGGAAGCCGTCAACGCGTCGTAAAGCAACGCGCTTCACGCCGGAGTTTTGCGCGCGCGCCAGGGTTCAGCAAGAGCAGGGCGCGTGGCGGGCGAGACATCGGGCGTGAGGAATCACGCGCTGCCCAACCCCGATAGTGAATCGGTGGCTGGTGCGGCGCGTGTGTTTTTTGTAGAGGATGTTTTTCGCGGCTGCCGTTTTTGTCGTTCGTGTTTTTGCAGCAGCCGCTGTGGCGGATGTGATTTTGGTCGTCAGCCCGTGCGGCGTTTGCGGGTGGCGGCGGCCAGCGTTTCCAGCACCGGTTCGGTCTGCGCCCAGCTCACGCACGCGTCCGTGATCGATACGCCGTAACGCAACGGCGTGCCGGCTTTCAGATCCTGACGGCCTTCTTCCAGATGACTTTCCAGCATCACGCCGATAATGCGGCGCTCGCGCTGCGACAGTTGCCGCGCCAGATCCTCCACTACCTCCAGTTGACGCAGATGCGATTTGCCCGAGTTCGCGTGCGAGCAATCGATCATCACCTGTTCGCGCAGACCCGCTGAGCCGAGCGCGGCGCAGGTGGCGTCCACCGACGCGCTGTCGTAATTCGGTCCCTTCTTGCCGCCGCGCAGAATCACGTGGGCGTCGTCGTTGCCGCGCGTTTCGAAGATCGCGGCCATGCCCATCTTGGTCATGCCCATGAACGCGTGGCTTGCGCGCGCGGCGACGATCGCGTCCGCGGCGATCTGCACGCCGCCGTCGGTGCCGTTCTTGAAGCCGATCGGGCAGCTCAGGCCCGAAGCCAGTTGCCGATGACTCTGACTCTCCGTCGTGCGCGCGCCGATCGCACCCCACGCGATCAGATCGGCGATGTACTGCGGGCTCAACAGATCGAGAAACTCGGTGGCGGTCGGCAGACCCAGGCCGTTGATGTCGAGCAGCAGTTGCCGCGCGAGACGCAGGCCTTCGTTGATGCGGAAGCTGCCGTCCAGACGCGGATCGTTGATATAGCCTTTCCAGCCCACCGTGGTGCGCGGCTTTTCGAAGTAGACGCGCATCACGATCAGCAGATCGTCCTTGTACGACTCGGCGGCGGTTTTCAGTTTGCGCGCGTAGTCGATCGCTTGATCGTGGTCGTGAATCGAGCACGGGCCGACGATCAGGACGAGCCGGTCATCGCGGCCATGCAGGATGTCGGCGATTTCCGCGCGGGTCTTTTCGACCAGCGTCTGCACCGCCGCCGGCACCGGCAGTTCGTCCTGCAGCAGCGCGGGCGAAATCAGCGGACGCACCGCGCCGATGCGCGTGTCGTCGATGCGCGTGGTGTCCTGGGTGGCGTCGGCCGAGCCGACTTCCTGGTCGCGCGAGGGATTGTCGATGGGGCTCAAAATATTCTCCGGGGCCGGCGAGGGCAAAGCATCGCGGGCTAGGTGGGCAAGTGGGGGCGCGGTTATTTGCTGGCCGGATTATGACACTGAGGCGTGACGGCCGCGACGACGCGGCGCGCTCACATCCGGCCATACGTGCTCATCATCGCTCTCACCGGCGCTCGCCGGCTCACCCCGCGGCTCACATCCGTGACTCACACCCCGCGGCTCACACCCGCTCGATCAACGCCATCGCCGCCGCCGGATTGCGTTCCTTGAAGCCGCTGATCACGTACAGATAGACGTCGCGCACGGCGGCTTTCGCGGGTGCCTGCGCGGACGTATCGAGATCGTCCGGCGTGCTGCCCGCGGCTAACTGGCGCGCGCGACCGGCCCATGCATCGAGTGCTTTCGCCGGGTAGCCCTTCGCGTGTTTGTCCGTGGTGCCCATGATGCGCGCGTACACGAACGGCGCGGTGAGATCGGCGAGCTGCGGATACTCGCTGTCGCCGGCCAGCACGACCGCGACTTTGTACTTGCGCGCCAACGCGATGAAGTCCGGCGACCTGAACGTCTCGTTGCGCACTTCGATCGCGTGCCGCAATTTCTGTCCTTCGATGCTCGCGGGCAGCAGCTTGAGAAAGGCCTCGAAGTCTTCCGGATCGAACTTTTTGGTCGTCGCGAATTGCCAGTTGACCGGGCCGAGTTTCTGTTTGAGCAGCAACACGCCGCTGGCGAAGAAGCGCTCGATCGTTTCACCGGCGTCCGCGAGGATCTTGCGATTGGTCGCGTAGCGCGGCGCCTTCAACGAAAAGACGAAATCGTCCGGCGTTTCCTGATACCACTTCTCGTAGCTCGACGGTTTCTGCAAACCATAGAACGTGCCGTTGATTTCGATCGAGGTGAGGTGACGGCTCGCGTATTCGAGTTCGCGGCTTTGCGTGAGGTCGTCGGGATAGAACGGCCCGCGCCACGGCGCGTAAGTCCAGCCGCCGATGCCGACGCGGATGCGACCGGTTGCCTGGGAGCGGGCCTGAGTGTCGGCCTTGGTGCGGGTGGTGCCGGCGGTGCGGGTGGTATGGGCAGCCTTGGCAGTCTTGGTGGTCTTGGCAGTCTTGGCGGGGGTGGCTTCGGGCACGTGAACGCTCCTTCGGGCTAGACCTCGGAAGCGCTAGATTAGCGGGTTTTCGCCTGCGTGCAGAACCACGAAGAAGCGGAGCGGCGGGCGACCGGCAGCCGCGCGTTAATCGGCTTGCGCTTTTCCCGTTGCCGCCTCGAAGCGCCGGTTCGCCTCGGCGACTTCCACCCGGAACCGCTGCAACGCGCTCACCGCCAGATCGGGCGGCGTCAGCGCGGCCCACAGCACGTCGATCAGCTGGTCGGCGGTTGCGTCGATATCGATATGGCGGTTCGCCAGCGTCGCGTCCCACAACACATGTTCCATGGGTCCGAACACCATCGAGCGCAGCAGACGCAGCGGCATGTCCGCGCGAATCTGGCCGCTCTCCTGGCCTTGCGCGAGCACGCGCATCAGCGGCGCGGTGTAGCGGCGCTGCAATTCGGTGAGCGCCTCGCTCAACTCGTGATGCCGCGCGCGCCCCTCGGACAGCACCAGCGCGCACAGATCGGTGCCGTTCACCAGCATCAGCCGCAAATGCGTACGCACGATGAACGCGAACTGCTGACGCACGTTGCCGTCGCGCGGCAGGCCGGTTTCGATCGCCTCGATGATCTCGTCGTACCAGTCGCCGATCACGCGCGCGCACAACTCGCGCTTGCCGCGAAAATAGCTGAACACGGTCGCTTCGGAAATGCCGAGGCGCTGCGCGATCTCCGCGGTGGTCGCGCGTTCGTAGCCTTTTTCGGAGAACACGTCGCGACCCGCCTGAAGAATCTCCTTCACGCGCTGCTGCGACTTGCGCCCGGCCGGCTGGCGGCGCGAGGCGGGCAACCCGGCACTGGTGGCAACCGTCATATGAGTCAAGTTCAGATTGATGAGAAAAACCGGACCTGAGGAGCGCCCGGATCGAAACCTGAACGGCCCGATGTCGCTGATCCTAGCACGGCAGAGCAGGGTTAGATGCATCCCGGTTCATTTCTGAGCCACACTCAAAAATACCTATTGACGCTTACGTCAATCTAGCGTGAAATGCGGCTTGAACGTTTCGCGCCTCGCGCGTGACGACAGCGGCGGTCCACGAGGCTGCCGCCGTCCGCCGAGCCGCACTCGGATTCGCCGCCGCCTGACCCAGGCCGGCCGGCGCCAACGAACTCTGGAGACACAGCAATGCGCAACCTGCCCGGTCTGCAATTCCCGCTCGGCGAAGAAATCGAAATGCTGCGCGACAGCGTCGCGGGATTCGCTGCCAAAGAAATCGCCCCGCGCGCCGCGGAAATCGATCGCACCGATCAATTCCCGATGGACCTGTGGCGCAAGTTCGGCGAACTGGGCGTGCTCGGCATGACGGTCGGCGAGGAGTACGGCGGCGCGAACATGGGCTACACCGCCCACATGGTCGCGATGGAAGAGATCTCGCGGGCGTCGGCGTCGGTGGGTCTGTCGTACGGCGCGCATTCGAATCTGTGCGTGAACCAGATTCACCGCAACGGTACCGAAGCGCAGAAGCGCAAATACCTGCCCAAACTGGTGTCCGGCGAACACGTCGGCGCGCTCGCCATGAGCGAGCCGAACGCCGGCTCGGACGTGGTCAGCATGAAGCTGCGCGCGGAAAAGAAGGGCGACCGCTACGTGCTGAACGGCACGAAGATGTGGATCACCAACGGCCCGGATTGCGACACGCTGGTGGTCTACGCGAAAACCGATCCCGAGGCGAACGCGCGCGGCATGACCGCGTTCATCGTCGAGAAGGGCATGAAGGGCTTTTCGGTCGCGCAGAAACTGGACAAGCTCGGCATGCGCGGCTCGCACACCGGCGAGCTGGTGTTCGAGAACGTCGAGGTGCCGGAAGAAAACATTCTCGGCCAGCTCAATGGCGGCGTGAAGGTGCTGATGAGCGGCCTCGACTACGAGCGCGCGGTGCTCGCGGGCGGCCCGACCGGCATCATGGTCGCGGTGATGGACGAAGTCGTGCCGTACATCCACGACCGCAAGCAGTTCGGTCAATCCATCGGCGAATTCCAGCTGATCCAGGGCAAGGTCGCCGATCTGTACACCACGCTGCAGGCGTGCCGCGCGTATCTGTACGCGGTCGGCCGTCAGCTCGACACGCTTGGCTCGGAGCACGTGCGCCAGGTGCGCAAGGACTGCGCCGGCGTGATTCTCTACACCGCCGAAAAAGCCACGTGGATGGCCGGCGAGGCAATCCAGATTCTCGGCGGCAACGGCTATATCAACGAGTATCCGGTCGGCCGTCTGTGGCGCGATGCGAAGCTCTACGAGATCGGCGCGGGCACCAGCGAAATCCGCCGCATGCTGATCGGCCGCGAACTGTTCGCCGAAACGGCTTGACCCCCCAGCGCTCAGGAGAAGTCACCCCATGCCGATCATCGAATCCAGGCTGAATCCGCGCTCGGACGACTTCCGCGCGAACGCGGCGGCGCTCGAGGCGCTGGTCGCCGACCTTCGCGCGAAGGTGGACCAGCTCGCGCTGGGCGGCGGCCAGGCCGCGCGCGACAAGCACACGGGCCGCGGCAAGCTGCTGCCGCGCGAGCGCATCGCGCAACTGCTCGATCCGGGCACGCCGTTCCTCGAGTTCTCGCAACTCGCCGCGTACGACATGTACAACAACGACGCGCCAGGCGCGGGCGTGATCACCGGCATCGGCCGCATCGCCGGGCAGGAGTGCGTGATCGTCTGCAACGACGCCACGGTCAAGGGCGGCACCTACTATCCGGTCACGGTGAAGAAGCACGTGCGGGCGCAGGAAATCGCCGCGGAAAACCGCCTGCCGTGCGTGTACCTCGTCGACTCCGGCGGCGCGAATCTGCCGAATCAGGACGACGTGTTTCCCGACCGCGATCACTTCGGCCGCATCTTCTTCAATCAGGCGAATCTGTCGGCCGCGGGCATTCCGCAGATCGCCGTGGTGATGGGCTCGTGCACGGCCGGCGGCGCATATGTGCCGGCCATGAGCGACGAGTCGATCATCGTCAAGAATCAGGGGACGATTTTTCTCGGCGGTCCGCCGCTCGTGAAGGCCGCCACCGGTGAGGTGGTGAGCGCCGAAGACCTCGGCGGCGGCGACGTGCATACGCGTCTGTCGGGCGTGGTCGATCATCTCGCGCAGAACGACGCGCACGCGCTCGGCATTGCGCGCAGCATCGTCGGCAATCTGAATCGCGCGAAGCAGGTGCCGCTTGCCTTGCAGGAACCGAAGCCGCCGCGTTACGACGTGAAGAGCCTATACGGTGTGATTCCGGTGGATACGCGCAAGCCCTTCGATATCCGCGAGGTGATCGCACGCATCGTCGACGATTCCGCGTTCGACGAATTCAAGGCGCGCTACGGCACCACGCTGGTGTGCGGCTTCGCGCACATCTGGGGACATCCGGTCGGGATCGTCGCGAACAACGGCATTCTGTTTTCCGAATCGGCGCTCAAGGGCGCGCATTTCATCGAGCTGTGCTGCCAGCGCAAGATCCCGCTGGTGTTCCTGCAGAACATCACCGGCTTCATGGTGGGCCGCAAGTACGAGAACGAAGGCATCGCGCGTAACGGCGCGAAGATGGTGACGGCGGTGGCCACGGCGAAGGTGCCGAAGTTCACGGTGATCATCGGCGGTTCGTTCGGTGCGGGCAATTACGGCATGTGTGGCCGCGCGTATTCGCCGCGTTTCCTGTGGATGTGGCCGAACGCGCGCATTTCGGTGATGGGCGGCGAGCAGGCGGCGTCGGTGCTGGCCACGGTCAAGCGTGACGGCATCGAGGGCAAGGGCGGTGCGTGGAGCGCCGAAGAGGAAGAGGCGTTCAAGCAGCCGATCCGCGAGCAGTACGAGCATCAAGGGCATCCGTACTACGCGAGCGCGCGGCTGTGGGACGACGGCGTGATCGATCCGGCGCAAACGCGCGATGTGCTCGGCCTCGGATTGTCGGCGAGCATGAATGCGCCGATCGAGGAGACGCGCTTCGGCGTGTTCAGAATGTGATGCGCAGAATGTGATGCGCTTTGTCGCGCGCATTGCGCCTTCATGCGCGTCGACGAGTGCACAGTCATGCAACCACGCGCGGGAGCCGTCAGCATGCAATACGAAACACTGATTGTTGAAATCGCCGGCCGGATCGCCACGGTCACGCTGAATCGTCCAGACGTGCGCAACGCGTTCAACGAAACGATGATCGCCGAGTTGACCGCGGCGTTCGCGTCGCTGAACACGCGCGACGACGTGCGCGCCGTCGTGCTCGCCGCGAACGGCAAGGCGTTCTGCGCGGGCGCGGATCTGAACTGGATGAAGAAGATGGCCGCGTACTCGGACGACGAGAATCGCGCCGACGCCATGCGGCTGGCCGGCATGCTGTCAGCCATATACCGCTGCACGAAACCGGTGATCGCCCGTGTGAACGGCGACGCATACGCCGGCGGCATGGGGCTGATTGCCGCGTGCGACATCGTGGTGGCCGTGGAGAGCGCGCGCTTCTGTCTGTCGGAAGCGCGCCTCGGCCTGATTCCCGCCACCATCGCGCCGTATGTGATCCGCGCGCTGGGCGAGCAGGCGTCGCGCCGCTACTTCACCACGGCCGAGCAGTTCGATTGCGCGACCGCGTTGCGTCTCGGCCTCGTCAGCGAAGCGGTCGGCGCCGAACAACTGGACGGCGCCGTGCGGCAGATCGCGGACGCGTTATGCGCGAACGGACCGCAGGCGGTGCGCGCATGCAAACAACTCGTGCAGGACGTCGCGGGCCGCGAGCTGGACGATGCGCTGATCGAGGACACGGCGGCGCGCATTGCGCGTACGCGGGCCGGCGCGGAGGGCCGCGAAGGCGTCGCATCGTTCCTTGAAAAACGCACACCGTCATGGCGCGAATGACGCGATCCGGTCAACCGACGCGACGGACGCGACCGACGCGATCCACGCGATCCACGCGCGCGAAAACCAGCCGCAACCGCAGCAGCACATTTCATCGAGACACTTCATGTTCAACAAGATCCTGATTGCCAATCGCGGCGAGATTGCCTGCCGGGTCGCTGCAACCTGCAAGCGCCTGGGCATCGCGAGCGTGGCCGTCTATTCCGATGCGGACGCCGACGCGAAACACGTCGCCGCCTGCGACGAAGCGGTGCACATCGGCGGCGCGAGCGCGGCGCAGAGCTATCTGCGCGTCGAGCGCATCATCGAAGCCGCGCGTGCCACCGGCGCGCAGGCGGTGCATCCCGGCTACGGCTTCCTGTCGGAAAACGAAGACTTCGCGCAGCAATGCGAGGCGGCCGGCATCGTCTTCATCGGACCGCCGGTCGAAGCCATCGCCGCGATGGGTTCGAAGGCCGCCGCGAAGGCGCTGATGCACGCAGCCGCCGTGCCGCTCGTGCCGGGTTATCACGGCGACGACCAGGACCCGCAGCTCCTGCATCGCGAAGCGGATGCGATCGGCTATCCGGTGCTGCTCAAGGCGAGCGCGGGCGGCGGCGGCAAGGGCATGCGCGTGGTCGAGCGCAGCGAGGATTTCGCGGCGGCGCTGGCCTCATGCAAGCGCGAGGCGGCAAGCAGCTTCGGCAACGACCGCGTGCTGATCGAAAAATATCTGACGCGGCCGCGCCACGTGGAAGTGCAGGTCTTCGCGGACCGTCACGGCGGCGCGGTGTATCTGTTCGATCGCGACTGCTCGGTGCAGCGGCGCCATCAGAAAGTGCTGGAGGAAGCGCCGGCGCCCGGCTTGTCCGCGGAAATCAAGCGCGAAATGGGCGAGGCCGCGGTGGCCGCGGCGCGCGCGGTGAATTACGTCGGCGCGGGCACGGTCGAGTTCATCATGACGCCGACCGGCGAGTTCTACTTCATGGAGATGAACACGCGCCTGCAGGTCGAGCATCCCGTGACCGAGATGGTGACGGGGCAGGACCTGGTGGAATGGCAACTGCGCGTCGCCGCGAACGAGCCGTTGCCGCTGAACCAGCAGCAACTGAAGCTGGACGGCCACGCGATCGAAGCGCGGATCTACGCTGAACATCCGGCGCGCGGTTTTCTGCCGTCCACCGGCACGCTCAAGCATCTGCGCATGCCGGCGGGGGTGGAGTTCACGCTCGGCACGGACGAGGCGGGCCGCAAGGCGCCGGTGCGGATCGACAGCGGCGTGCGCGAGGGCGACACCATCACGCCGTTCTACGATCCGATGATCGCGAAGCTGATCGTGCATGGCGCGACGCGCGAGGAAGCGCTGGCGCGGTTGAATCGCGCGCTGCATGCCTGCGAGGTGGTCGGGCCGCATACCAACGTCGAGTTTCTGCAACGTATCGTCACCAGCGAGCCGTTCGCTACCGGCGATCTGGATACCGGCTTGATCGAACGTCATCACGACGCGTTGTTCGCACCGGTGAAAAAGCCCTTCAAGGAAGCGCTCGCGCTGGCCTGCGCCGCGCTGCTGACGCGTGAAGGCGGCACCGCGCACGGCGCGTCGCCGTGGGATGCGCTGTCGCACTGGCGGCTGAACGGCGGCTATACGCAGACCCTCGGCTGGCGCAATCTCGACGACGAAAGCGCGTTCACCGTGACCTTCGCACGCGACGGCGACACGCAAACGCTCGAACACGACGGCGTGCGCGACACGTTCGACTGGTCCCACGGGACCGAGGCGCACGAGTACCGTGCGACCATCGGCGATGCGCGCGCGACGGGCCGCGTGTTTATCGACGGCGACACGTTCCATGTGTTCTGTCTCGGCGAAGCGCTGGCGTTCGAGTGGCAGAACCTGCTCGCCCATGCCGCCGATGCGGAAGGCGGCGAAGGGCGTCTGACCGCGCCGATGCCGGGCAAGGTGATCGCGGTGCTGGTGGAGCCCGGCGCGGTGGTGGAGAAAGGCACGCCGCTGATCGTGATGGAAGCGATGAAGATGGAGCACACGATCGGCGCGCCGGCGGCGGGCACGGTATCGGAAGTGCTGTATGCGGTCGGCGATCAGGTCGCGGACGGTGCGCAGCTTCTGGTGCTGGACGTGCGGTCGGCGTGATGCGGGCGCGTGTCGCTCAGGTGTGACGGAGGTTTTGAACGTCGGGAGCCTCACCGGCGTCACGCCGCGACGCGGCACTCAGGCGAGGCGTGGATAGCCTGCGGCGCGCGCCTCGTTTTCCAGTTGTTCGATGCGGGCGTAGTCCGCCAGCGTCAACGCGGAAAAGCCCCGCAAACGCAGGCGCTTTGCGCGCTCGGGATGGCCGGCGAGCGTATCGCCCAGCGTCTGGTTCAGCGCGTCCCGCAGCGCCTGCACGGTGGTTTCGGGCACCTGCTTCGACGCGACGATCGGCAAGCCCGGGGACGCGGCTGTCGTCCCGATCGGCCGTACCTGCCGCGCCAGCTCCGGCATTTCATCGCAGACGAAAGCGAACGTCACGCAGTCGATCGCGGCAATGTCCGCGCGGTCTTCCGCCACCGCGCGCAGCGACCCAAGATGCGATCCCGTGCGCAGAACCTCGCTGAAGAACCTGCCGTCGCGTGCCAGCGGCGCGACCGCGTGGCGCAGCACGTTCATACCGCTGTTGGAATCGTCCTGGTTGTAGGCGGCGCGTGCGCCACGGCAAGCGGCCAGCGTGTCGAATGGAGCGCCGGCGCGCGTGATCAGCACGCTCGAATAATCCGCGCCCTCACAACCCGGCGCGTCGAAATGCGGCGTGGCGATCAGTTGAACATGCTCGCGCAGCCCGTGCATCAGCGGGTAGCCGCAGGTCTGCGAGATCAGCAGGTCGGGGCGCCGCCAGAAGTCGTGTAGCGCGTCGTCCGGCTCGACGATGCGGCAATCCGGCGCGGCGCGTGCGATGCGTCCGGCCACATCCAGCACGTGAGCCAGCCACTCGCGCCATTCGATGGCGAGAGCGGGGGTGACGTTATACATCGGTAGCGCGGCGATCCAGGTCATGCCCGCGATTCTGGCACAGGTGTCGACGCCCGTGACTAATCCGTGACTAATGTCTGACCATACGGAATTCATCGAGGCCGAGCCTGACTGCCTCGGTCGGAACGAAGCGCCATTCCTGCGCGGCGACGCTGAGAATGTCCTGTTGCGCATCCTCGAAGGCAGCCAGCAAATCCTGCTTGCGGGTACTCGCCGCACCGCAGAAAGTGACGAGCGCCTCCGCGCTGACTTCGAACACCTGCGCGCGATCGTCGCAGCAAACGCGGAAGGCGACGGTCGCGCTTTCCGTAACGCAGGGACGGAACCCTTCATCGACATAGACCGACATGGCGACCTCCAAACACATCACGCCTGAGGCGTCAGGATGACAAATCGTAATCCGGCGGTATGTGGGCGAACCGGCATTGCACGCGAGACGGTGCGGCCGTTTTATGCATAGAGGCTAATTTGAGTCGCGCGTTCCGTGCGTGTACGCAATTGTCTCTAAAGCGTGCTAGAACTGGACGCCCCGATCTATGGAGCGTACCTCGATGAATGAATACTGCATGTTCAAGGGCGAACTGATCAACGCCGCGCCGTATCTGCCGACCTACCACGGCAGTCCGCACTACGTGATCAACGTGGCCGACACGAGAAAGGCTGACGGTTCGGTGTTCAAGATCGTGGTGAATTCGGCGTCGACGCAGATCGGCGAGGACAACAACTACAACGTGTACTCGTACGCGGATCTCAACTTCTCGGACCCGGTCGCGGGCAAGCTTGGCGCGCTGAACCCGGGGCTTTACACGACGGGCTTCCCGCGCCTCGACTACTGGCAGGATCAGAGCCTGCTCGACCTGCATCGCATGCGGCCGATTCCGTACGAGGGCGAGGACGGCAGTCGCGCGGACGTGAACGACATCATCAACCAGATCCTGACGATCGACACCAGCCAGCCGGCCACATCCATTCCTTATGACGACGGCAGTGGAAAGCCGCCGCAGCCGCGCGACTTTTACCCGCCGCGCGAGAAGGGCGTGATCGTCTACGGTTTCGGGTTTCTGTTTCAGCCGCAGGAAGATGGGCTGCATGAAACGCACATGAATCAGGGCAATCCGCGCGGACCGCACTGGAAGGAAAACAGTGCGTTTCAGGACGGCGCGGTGATCGTGCAGCAGGGCAATAATTTCGCGGCGATTTTTACCGCCTTCCAGACGCAATATCTGCCGACGGATTCGAACGGCTGCCCGATGAAAGGCGCGCGGCCGCTGCCGGAGTTTGTGCTGGGGTCGAGTTGAGTTGCGTTGAGTTGCATTGATCGACAGGCACGTGTTGCACGCATTGCCCGGATTGCCCGCATCGCCGGCAATCCGGGCCCGGCGGTGACAGGTCGTCGAACGATCGCCTAGCCGTCCGTCGACACCGTCACCGCTTCCCACTCGCGCATCTCGCGCTCCAGCGCCGCGAGCTTGCCGGTCACGAGCCCGAGCGCATCGCTGCCCAGCAATAGATGCGCGGGCGGCCGTGGCGCGGCGATCGCGGCGAGCATCGCCCGCGCGGCTTTCGCGGGATCGCCCAGCTGTTTGCCGCTCTTCTCCTCGCGCGCCTTGCGGATCGGATCGAAAAGCGCGTCGTAATCGGCGATCGAACGCGGCGTTCGCGACATCGATCGACCCGCCCAGTCCGTGCGGAACGAGCCGGGCGCCACCGCCGTCACCGCGATGCCGAACGGCGCGACCTCCTTGCCGAGCGCCTCGGAAATGCCCTCCAGCGCGAATTTGCTGCCGCAGTAATAGGTGATGCCCGGCATCGTGATGTAGCCGCCCATCGACGTGATGTTCAGGATGTGGCCGCGCCGGCGTTGCCGCATGAAGGGCAGCACGGCTTTCATCATCGCGACGGCGCCGAATACGTTGACGTCGAATTGCCGGCGCATGTCCGCGAGCGGCGATTCTTCCATCACGCCTTCGTGGCCATAGCCCGCGTTATTGACCAGCACGTCGATCGGGCCCACGTTCGCCTCGACCTCGGCGACCACGCCGTCGATGGAGTCGAAGTCGGTCACGTCCAGCACGCGGGCGAAAGCCGCGGTCGCGGACAGCGCCTCGAAATCGCGTTTCGCCTGCGCGCCGCGCACCGTGCCCACCACCGTGTGCCCGGCCGCCAATGCTTCCTGGGCGAGCGCGCGGCCGAAGCCGCTGCTCACGCCGGTAATCAACAGAATCTTGTTCGCTGCCATGATGCTTCTCCCGTGTATCGACTGGAGAGTGCATACTAGTCTGGTCGAGTAGCTCGAATAACCCTGATTCCGCTGATTTTATTGCCTAAAACTATGAACGAGTCGCAACTTGCCCGGCGCGGCGAAGCGCTGTCTTCGCGCAGCCGGAAGCGCATGATCGCGTTGCTGCGCAAGCTGGCGCCGGACGAGGGCTACAACCTCACCGCGTTGCCGAGCGTTCGCATCCTGCGGTCGAACCGGCCGCTGTCGCGCACGCCGGTGCTTTACGATCCCGGCATCGTGGTGGTGTGCCAGGGGCGCAAGCGCGGTTACTTCGGCGATCAGCTTTATCTCTACGACGATCGTCATTACCTCGCGGTCTCGGTGCCGGTTCCGTTCAGCATGGAGACCGAGGCGAGCGCCGAGCATCCGTTGCTGGCGCTGTATCTGCACCTCGATTTCACGCTGGCCGCCGAAGTGGCCGTGCTGATCGACCGTGAGGGCCGGGCGGACAGCGTGCAGGCGCCGCAAAGCATGATGTCGACGCCGATGGACGAGCCGATGCAGGCCTCCGTCCTGCGTCTGCTGGAGGCGTTGAGCAAGCCGCTCGAAGCGGCCGTGCTCGGACCAGGCCTGTTGCGCGAACTGTATTTCCGCGTGCTCACCGGACCGCAAGGCAGCGCGATACGCGAGGCGCTTGCGATGCGCGGGCAGTTCGGCAGAATCGGCAAGTCGTTGCGCGTCATTCACGCCGAGTACGCGCATCCGCTCGACGTGACGCAACTGGCCGGCGAAGCGAGCATGAGCGTGCCGACATTTCATACGCATTTCAAGGCGATTACGCAGATGTCGCCGATGCAGTACGTGAAGTCCACGCGTCTGCATCAGGCGCGCCTGTTGATGATCCGCGAGGATCTGAGCGCGGAGGCGGCGTGTCATGCGGTGGGTTATACGAGCGCGTCGCAGTTCAGCAGGGAGTTCAAGCGGCTGTTCGGCCTGACGCCGGCGGCGGAAGCGAAGCGCATGCGCGACAATTTCGCGATTCCGGCGGCGTTCGCGGATGCGGAATTCGTTTCGTCGCATTGAAGCACCGAGCTCCGGGTGCCGCGTCGCCGAGATGCCGAGATGCCGAGATGCCGAGATGCCGAGATGCCGCCCGGCGATCTTTCATACGCGGCTGCCGGTATCGCGGCATCATGAGAAAGCGCTGAACGGAGGCACCCATGAGCAAGATCACCCTGCTGCATAACGACGACGAAGTCCTCGATCCCACCGATTCGACCCTGCGCGTACGCGGCACCGTCGAGGTGGACGGCAAGCACAAAGGGTCGTGGGCCGAGCATCTGAATGGCTCGTGGACGGCGCTGATCGACGGCGAATCGTTGAGCGCGTCGTCGAAGGAAGGCTTGATTGCGCAGATCGACAACCGGTTCGGAGCGAGCGGCTGACGATCGGCCGGGCAGGCGTGCAACGCAATCCGTTGTTGCGTTGCGAAAATCATTTCGCTTAAAATCGCTGCCCGGAGATGGCATTCCTCCGAACAACCGCCGGGTCGACCGGCTGATGATGCCTACGAGTTCCTGGGTGAAGGAGGTCGTAGCGCGTCCATTCTGGCGTCCTGCCACCCAGGTTTGATATCGATCGAATCTGGAAATCATGAAGCGTCTTCAATCCGTCGAGCAATTCGCCATGCTGCCGTATCTGGCGCGCTGGCTGTTGCTGTCCTGCCTGCTCGGCACCCTCGCGGGGTCGGCATCGGCTCTCTTTCTTTTCGCGCTCGATCTCGCCACCGAGACTCGCACCGGGCATCCGTGGCTGCTGTGGTTGTTGCCGGTGGCCGGTCTGGTCACGGGATGGGTGTATCTGCGTGTCGGCAAACCCGTCGAAGGCGGCAACAATCTGCTGATCGACGAGATCCACGATCCTCAGAAGATCGTGCCCAGGCGCATGGCGCCGCTCGTGCTCGCCGCGACCGTGATCACGCATCTGTTCGGCGGCTCGGCCGGCCGCGAAGGCACGGCGGTGCAGATGGGTGGCGCGCTGGCCGATCGGGTGACGCATCTGTTCAGGCTCGACAACGAAGACCGGCGGATTCTGCTGATGGGTGGCATCGCGGCGGGCTTCTCGTCGGTGTTCGGCACGCCGCTCGCCGGCGCGGTATTTGGTCTGGAAGTGCTGGCGATCGGCCGGCTGCGTTACGACGCGCTGCTGGCGTGTCTCGCGTCGTCGGTGGTGGCGGATTGCGTGTGCCGGATGTGGGGCATCCACCACACGATCTATACGATTCCGTTCGTGCCGGCCGTGACCGCGCCCGGTCTCGGCTCGGCGGTCGTGGCCGGGATCGCGTTCGGCGTGGCCGGCATGCTGTTCGCCGATTCGACGCACGCGCTGTCCGCGATGATGAAGCGCAGGATCGCGTGGGCACCGTTGCGGCCGTTCATCGGCGGCGCGGTGGTGGCGGTGATGGCGACGCTGCTCAATGTGCCGCAATACCTCGGCCTCGGCATTCCGACGATCGAAGCCGCGTTTCGCGGCAATCTGCCGGTCTACGATTTCGCCGGCAAATTCGCGTTCACGGTCGTGACGCTGGCGTCGGGTTTCAAGGGCGGCGAGGTGACGCCGCTGTTCTACATCGGCGCGACGCTCGGCAATGCGCTCGGGCATGTGCTGGCGTTGCCGGTGCCGGTACTTGCGGGGCTGGGGTTCGTGGCGGTTTTCGCGGGCGCGGCGAATACGCCGATCGCGTCGACCATCATGGCGATGGAACTGTTCGGCACGCAGGTCGGCGTCTATGCCGCGGTGGCCTGTGTGGTGAGTTATCTGTTCTCTGGCCACACCGGTATTTATCGATCGCAGCGGGTGGGACATTCGAAGCATCTGTTCCTGCCGGAGGGTATTCGCCTTGCCGACATTCCCGCGCTGCGCCGCGCGCGGGGCAAGGAGGTTGCCGAGGCGGACACCACGGCACAGTCGTAGGTCGAATGCACGAGCGTTCGTGATGAGCTGGTTGATCGCTTTGCGTCGGCCTGCCGGTTAAAGCTCGACCAGCACCACGCCCTTGAGCTTGCCCGCACACGCTTGCTGCAATGCCAGCGGCGCGTTATCGAGTCCATTGAACGTCGTGCTCGTCAAGACGATCGCGTCTTCGTTCCGCCATTCGTTCAATCGACGCATCCATTCGTCGAACGCGCCGGCGTCGTCTTCACAGGCGCTGTAGCCGCGCAGGGTGATGCCTTTGATCGGTAGCTGGAACGTATCGATCTCGGCGAGTGCGACGCAGGCGGAGCGCTCCCGCTTCAACTCCGCGCCAAGCGCGCCGAGCACCACGCAACGCGCGTCGTCACGCGCCAGCGAGAGCGCGGCGCTCAACTGCTCGCCGCCGACCATGTCGACGATCACGTCGAGGCCGCGCGGCGCGGCCCTGGCCAGTTGTGCGGCGAAGGGACCGTCGTCGCGCGTCACCACGGCGTCGTAGCCGAGTTCGTGCTTCATCCAGGCGGCCTTATCGCGGCTGCCCGTGCTGCCGATCACGTGCCCCGCGCCGAGTTTGCGCGCGATCTGTCCGGCCATCGAACCAATGGCGCCCGCGCCGCTGGAGACGAACACGGTGTCGCCGCTGCGGATTTGAATGCCGCGTGTGAGTGCCGCGTAGGCGGTCCATCCGTGTCCGAGGTAAGCGGCCGCATCGACGCGTTCGTGTGGTAGCCGCGTGCAGCGATGCGCGTCGACGAGCGCATAGTCGCGCCAGCCCAGCGGATGCATGACGATCTCGCCGCGCCGCAGTCCGCAATCCGGCGCGGCGTCGATCACTTCGCCGATGGCTGCATCGGCCAGCGCGTCGCCCGGTTTGAGCGGGGGAAAAGGAATGCCCTTGATTTCCTGCGCGTCGCGGCTCGCCATCAGGCGTGTCGAAACGGAGACTCGAAAGCTGCGGTTGCGTATCAGCACCTGAGCGCCCATCAGCGGCGCTAACGGTGTTTCAACGATCGAGAAATCGGTGGATTGAAGCTCGCCTTCGGGATGGGCGGCGAGTTGGACCTGGCGCGAGTAGCGGGGCAGCGGTTGCATGAGAGGTTCCCTTGACCAATGGCAAGCGGCAAGCTGCAAGCGACCGCATGGTGCGCGCTGTCTTGCCGGTGACGGTATGGAGGAATTTTTGCGTGGAACCGCGCCGATGACTACTCGCTTTCCGGGCGATTGTGTCGGAATGCGGCGGCGCAGGATAGGGATAGCATTCTGGTCAAGAGAGTCGTGAGTAAAGCGAGCAAAAAGCTCACATTTAAGATCCGGAGAAATACTGCGCGAACGCCGTCAGCACACTTGTTGTCACGACACATTCTGTGTCGTAGGTCTTGGCCTCTAGTCATGAGAGCGTCGTTCCAGCGCTGACATCGCCAACGTGATGACGAGTCAAAAATGATCTCATTCGGCAGTGCGGTTACTCACCGATCGCGACTGCAGCGACGCGTGCGTGTCGAGCATTGACCGCGCCGCGACAACCACCGACGTTCCCGCCCCGATCGCCAGAGGATATTTCCAGTCCGTGTGATGCATGATCTGCGGAATCACGGAAATGGCGAGTGCCGGTAGCATGAATGTATCGGTGACATGGATTAACAGAATGCTTGCGGCGAGGGCGAACAGCACGGATAGCGGTCCGGTGCCGAACAGGTCGACGCCGCACCACCCGAGTGTCGCCGTTACCATGCATATCAGCGGAAGCCATGTGCAACGGTGGCTCCACGGGCAAGTTTCGATCCGCACGAGTGTTTCGTACGCGATCACGATCAACGGCGGAAAAAGAATGAGCCTCACGCCGGTGAGATCGGCCAACAGGTAGGCAAGCGCCAGGACGATCGAAAACACCCCCCATCGCACCGTCTTACTGGAGGCATGAGCTGGCGCCGGCCCACGCCTCGAAGCGATGCCCGGCGCGGCGGTTCCAGACTGCCACCATCTCCGGTATGCGATCGACAGCAGCCCAAGCAAAGCGGTATCGAATGCAATGAACGCGACATAGTGCGCACTCGTGACATTGAATACGAGCGGCAGAAATCCCGCCGGGACGGCGGGAAACACCGCGGATTTCATCGTCCTGACGACAAGGATCGAGCCCGCAATGCATAGGCATGCCGCCGGTATGCCGTACGGCAGATGGCTCGCGACAGTGAAACCCCAAAGCGCCGTCACCGTGGGCGTGGCGACGACCATCAGAGGTGCCGTGGCCCATGGTCCCGCTGGCCGCATGAAGACGCCATAGGCGAGTGCCGCAAGTTCGGGGAAGAAGGTGTAGTCGTTATGGACAAGCTTCCCCATCCCTGAAACCACGCAAAGTAGAAATAGAGTCATGCCGGCGCCGGGCAACGGACTCGTGCGAAAGTTCATGCTGTCTTTTCCTGTCGTTCCACGATCTGATCGCCAGGCGCTAGACCGTTGCGGGATCGAGCTTCCCGGTATCGATTCCGTAACGTTCGATCGCTTCGCCGATGCGCGCACGCGCAATCCTGCCGTCGTCGGCCAGCGCCTTCAAAGCCGCGAGGACGATGAAATGTCGATCGACTTCGAAGAACGTGCGCAGCGATTCCCGCGTGTCGGAGCGGCCAAACCCATCGGTACCCAACGCAATGAACCGGCGATCGGCGATGAACGGACGAATCTGATCGCCGACGATCTTCATGTAATCGGTCGCCACGACGACCGGACCAGGATGGTGCTGCAAGCATTGCTGAACATACGGAATACGCGGCTCCTGTTCCGGGTGCAGCATGTTCCAGCGCTCCGCGGCCAGACCGTCACGGCGAAGCTCGGTCAGACTCGTCGCACTCCAGATGTCGCTGGATACCGAGAAATCCTGTCTCAGCAATTCTGCCGCGGCAATCACCTCGCGCAGAATGGCGCCACTACCCATGAGCTGGACGTGCGTATGAGTTGGGTTATTCGAGGTGTTCGCCGGTGCTGCGTCGGGCAGCTTGTACAGGCCCTTGAGAATGCCGGCCTCCGCGTCCTGCGGTAGCGCCGGATGGGGATAGTTCTCGTTGAGCAACGTAATGTAGTAGTACACGTCCTGCTGTTCCGCGTACATCCGGCGCAAGCCATCCTGGATGATGACCGCGAGTTCGTACGAGTAAGTCGGATCGTACGACACGCAGTTGGGTATCACCGATGACAGCACGTGGCTGTGGCCGTCGTCGTGTTGCAGTCCTTCCCCCATCAGCGTGGTACGCCCGGAAGTCGCCCCCAGCAGAAATCCGCGGGTGCGCGCATCGCCGGCTGCCCACGCGAGATCGCCGATACGTTGCAGACCGAACATCGAATAGAAGATGTAGAACGGAATCGTCGGTAATCCGTGATTGGCGTAGGCGGTGCCGGCTGCGATCCAGGATGCGAATGCGCCGGATTCGTTGATTCCTTCCTGCAGGATCTGACCGTCCGTGGCCTCCTTGTAGTAGCTCAACTGGCCGGCATCCTGTGGCGTGTAGAGCTGCCCAACGGGCGAATGAATGCCGATCTGACGAAACATTCCCTCCATCCCGAAGGTGCGGGATTCGTCAGGCACGATAGGGACGATCAGCTTGCCGAGATTCGGATCTTTCAACAGCGTGCCGAGAATTCGCACGAAGGCCATCGTAGTGGACGCCCCTCGATCGCCGCTGTCTTTCAACTGCGTCGCGAAAGCGGCGAGCGGTGGAATCGAAAGTGGCGGGACGTCGGCAAAGCGTGCCGGCACATAGCCACCGAGCGTTGCGCGGCGCTGCGCGAAATAGCGCGCCTCGTCGCTGTCCGGAGCGGGTTTCAGATACGGCATTTCGTCGAGTTGCGCATCGCTGACCGGCAGCGCGAATCGATCGCGAAACGCACGCACGGCCTCGGCACTCATTTTCTTCAACTGATGATTGATGTTCTGGCCTTCTCCTGCCTCGCCCATGCCGAAGCCTTTGACCGTTTTCGCAAGAATGACGGTTGGCCGGCCTCCGGTCGTCATGGCCTGTGCATAGGCCACATGGACTTTTTCCGGATCATGACCGCCGCGCGCAAGCTTCCAGATGTCATCGTCGGACAGGTCGGCCACCATTTCCAGAAGCTCTGGATACTTGCCGAAAAAATGCTCGCGGATGTAAGCGCCGTTCTGCGACTTGAACGTCTGATAGTCGCCGTCCACGCATTCCATCATGCGACGACGCAGCAGGCCGGTGTGGTCTCGTCGCAGCAAAGCGTCCCAGCCGCTTCCCCAGATCACCTTGATGACATTCCAGCCGGCGGCGCGAAATGTGCCCTCGAGTTCCTGAATGACCTTGCCGTTGCCCCGCACCGGACCGTCGAGCCGTTGCAGGTTGCAGTTGACCACGAAGATAAGGTTGTCCAATCGCTCGCGGCCGCCGAGCGAAATCGCTGCCAGCGACTCCGGCTGATCCATTTCTCCGTCGCCCAGGAATGCCCACACCTTGCGGCCTTGATGTTCTTTCAGCCCACGGAATTCCAGGTAACGCATGAAGCGCGCCTGGTAAGCGGCAGTCAGTGGCCCCAGACCCATGGAGACCGTCGGAAATTGCCAGAATTCGGGCATCAGGCGCGGATGCGGATAAGAAGAGAGGCCATCGCGGCCCGCTTCGCGACGGAAGTTGTCGAGTTGAGATTCCGTCACGCGGCCTTCGAGATACGCGCGGCCATAGATACCTGGTGCGGAATGCCCCTGAATGTAGACCAGGTCCCCCGCGAAATGCTCGGTGCGTCCGCGGAAAAAGTGATCGAATCCGACGTCGTATAGCACCGCGGCGGACGCGTACGTCGCGATATGGCCGCCGACGTTGGAGTGCTTGCCGGCGCGCAAAACCATCACCATGGCATTCCAGCGGATGTAGGCGTTCAGGCGCCGCTCGAGAATCAGATCTCCGGGGTACGCGGGTTGCCGCTCGAGCCCGATGGTGTTGACGTAGGCACTCGTTACGCGGCCATGCATATCCCCATGTCGTGCGGTATCGCGATCGACGAGTTGATCGATCAGATAATGCGCGCGCGGCCGTCCTTCCACCGCCACGACCGCTTCCATCGCTTCCAGCCATTCCTGTGTTTCCTGTGGGTCGAGATCAACGGGTTCGGCGATGGAATTCATTGGCATTTCTCCGGAATAGGTTGCAGGTCGTTCCGCACGCACAGCGTGCTGCAAAAACTGTCGGTATATCGAATCGGCTCCATACGATTGCAATTGCAATCGTATGGAGGGCCATTGTAGCGACGTCATGTAGAATTGCAACTGCAATTACTTCGAGGAGCGGTTTTATATGTCGAGGAACGAACCTGATCTGTGGTTTTCGTTTGTACGCACGCATCGTTTGATGATCCGCGAGATTGAGAGACGGCTCGCCGACGGTGGCTTGCCGGCGTACGCCTGGTACGACCTGTTGTGGGGACTCGAAAGCGGCCCGGACGGCACGCGCAGAATGCACGAACTCGCCGATGTGATGGTTATCGAGCGCTACAACCTTACGAGGTTGGTCGATCGTCTGGAGGAAGAAGGACTGGTGACTCGCGCTCGTTCACAGGAAGACGGTCGAGCGGCCTATGCGTCGATCACCAGTAAGGGACGTGCGCTGCGAAAAAAAATGTGGAAAGTGTATGAATCCACCGTCGCGGAATTGTTCCTTGCGGAGTTCGGCGCGGACGAAAGACGTGTGTTTGCGCAAGCGCTCGACCGCGCCGGCGCATCCGCGCGAGACGCATCGTCGAGTAAATGAAAGCCGGTTATGCACGGCTATTTCAGGTCATAGACTTGCAGCGCGGATTCCAGCGTTTGCGCGGATAAAACGCCATCATCGGCGAGCGCTTTCAAGGCGATCACGGTAATCCATTGTGTGCTGGGAAAATCCCCGCCCGGCGTGTCGCGCCTGGGCGTAGCGCCGAGCGCCACGAATCGCGCGGGCGCGAACGGGGCGATCTGCTCCGCAATGTGCTGTGCGTAGCCCGTCACTGCGATAACCGGGGCCACGCACGGTTCCAGACATCGAGCGATATGTGCCCGTTGCGGTTGTGATTGCGGATGAAGCATATTCCAGCGCGCGGCGGTGCGAGCTTCGCGGGCAAGACGCGTGTAGCTCGGACAACTCCAGACTTCCGCGCTAATGCCCCAGTCCCGTGCGAGTAGATCCGCCGCATCCAGCACTCGCTGTAACGTCCTGCCTGCGCCGCATAAACGGATATCCGGCAGTACTCCATTGTCGCGGTTCGTGCTCGCATCACGCGCGACCCGCAGCCGATACATGCCGCGCATTGCAGCTTCCGCATCTTCATCGCGGATCGGGCCGGTATCGACGAGCGTATCGTCGTGCATCGCAAGATAGTAGAAGCCTGCTTCATGGTCCACATAGAGCGCTTGCAGCGCCGCTCGCAAGATGACCCGAGCTTCATGGGCGGAGGCTGGATCGTAGGGCGTGCAATCAGGGTGTGACGCGAGCCAGAGCGGAAGCGCGGGTTGCACACCTTTGCACCATATTGACCGCCGCGTTTCGGCATCGTTGCAGAGAATCCCTCGTCCCGATGATTCGAACGACAGCATCTGCAGTCTGTTCAGTGTCTCCGAGCCGAACAGATACAGCAGTGGCTTCTCGAACGAGTGACGTTCGCTTTGAAACCATCGAGGCCATGCGCTTTGCAAACCGGATTCCGAACCCGGCCGTTCCCCGATGACTGCGCGGTGCGGATCGTCCCAGCCCCGATTCGCTCTGACGATCGAAATTTTCTGCGAGAGCGATTCGTCGCCGCCAAGTTCATCGGCAATCGCTTCGATTTCGCACAACGGAGACCTATGCCGAGCGTGTCCGGCCTCCGCCACATCGAGCGCTTCGAGACAGGCTCGCGCGGCACCTCGGGTTTCGTTCGAAAATGCGGGAGGGTGGAATCGCACCGAAGTCATATCGATACCTGGAACGGGGTGGATGGCGTGCAGACTTGAGGTTTCGTTCTTGTAATTGTAATTGCAACGATTGTATTTGCAATACAAAAATGACGCGACCTGATTCAGCCTGTAGGTACATGATGCGTCGGCGCCGGCAAACTGTTTTCATGCCTGAATCGTTTTTCAATGCGCCGCCGAAGCCGCCGCCGCCGAGTCCCCGCCATCCGATCGCTCAGGTTGAGTGATCCAGATCAGCGCGATCAATGCGACAAAAATCGTCGCCGAGATATAGAACAGATCGTTCACGCCCAACTGCGCGGCCTGCTGCGTCGCCATGCTGTTGAACAGCCCATAGCTCTGGTCCCTGCTGAAACCCGCCGCACCGAATTGCTCCATCGATGCAATGAAGTTCGGGTTATACGGATTGGCCTGCTCGACAAGCTGCGCATGATGCACGCTTGACCGGTGATCCCATGCGGTTGAAAAGATCGATGTGCCGATACCGCCGCACATGATCCGCACGAAGTTCGACAATCCCGATGCCGCGGCAATCCGGTGTCCCGGCAAGCCTGACAATGTCAGCGAAACCAGCGGAATAAAGAACCCGGCCATGGCGATGCCTTGAATCAATGTGGGCAACATCAGGGTGAACGAGTCGACGCTCGTGGTGTAGTGCGAGCGCATCCACAACACGAGAGCAAACACCAGGAATGCACCCGTTGCGATCTTGCGCGGATCGATGCGCGGCAGGAATTTGCCGACCACGGGCGAGAGCAATACCGCGAAAAACCCGACCGGCGCGAGCACAAGGCCGGCATCGGTCGCGGTATAGCCAAGATTCGTCTGCAACCACAACGGCAACAGCACGATATTGCCGAAATACAAGCCGTAGCCCACCGCGAGCGCGATCGTTCCACCCGTAAAATTGCGCAGCTTGAAGAGCGAGAGATCGATGACCGGATGTGCCTCGGTCAACTCCCACACAATGAAGAACGCGAGCGCGATCACCGCGATCAGCGTCAGTACCACGATGGTCGTCGAATTGAACCAGTCGAGATCCTTGCCTTTGTCCAGCATGATCTGCAGCGACGCGATCCAGATGACGAGCAGGGCCAGACCGACGGTATCGATAGGCGCCTTGCGAATGACCGAATCGCGCTCACGGAAAATGGCAAACGCAGCGATCGCGGCAATGACACCCACCGGTATGTTGACGTAAAAAATCCACGGCCAGGAGATGTTGTCGGAGATCCAGCCGCCGAGAATCGGTCCCGCGACAGGCGCAATCAACGTGGTCATCGACCACATGGAAAGCGCCAGGGGCGCCTTCGCTCGAGGATAACTGGCGAGCAGCAAGGTTTGCGAGAGGGGGATCATCGGACCCGCGACCGCGCCCTGGAAGACCCGTGCGGCGAGCAGAAAGGGAAGGCTCGGTGCGAGCCCGCACAGCCACGATGCGATCACAAACAGCACGATCGACATGGTGAACAGTTTCACTTGCCCGAGGCGCTGCGTAAGCCAGCCGGTGAGCGGCACGGAAATCGCATTGGCGACCGCGAATGACGTGATCACCCAGGTGCCTTGATCCGACGCGACCCCAAGGTCGCCCGATATCGTCGGGATGGACACATTCGCAATCGATGAGTCGAGCACGTTCATGAACACGGCGAGCGACACCGCGATCGTGCCGATCACGAGTCTGGCGCCCTCCAGCGGTGGATGGGCGACGTTGGGTTGAGACATGGGAACAGCTCCGTGAATAGTTGCGGGCGCTTATGCCGGTTTGACGAAATCTCGCTTCGCCGGGAGCCGAATGTTGTTCTTCGAGGTTTTTAGCGAGCTGTCGTTACCATCGCTGCCGCTGCTATTGCCGCGGTCTTCTCCACGTGCCGTATCCAGATCACGCGTGCCTTCGTTTGCCGCGATGATGCGTGCAATTTCAGCATCGGCCTTATCGCCGTAGCGGGCGAATACATCGGTCTGGTACACGGTGTTCGGCGCGGTACTGAGCTGGCCGCCGTTCTCGTCTTCGGTAGACACATCCACGTTCATCGACAACCCGATCCGCAGCGGATGCGTCTGCAGTTCGTGCGGATCGAGTGCGATACGCACCGGCAAGCGTTGCACGACCTTGATCCAGTTGCCGGTCGCGTTTTGTGCCGGCAACAGCGAGAACGCCGAGCCGGTTCCGGCGGAGAAGCCGATCACCTTGCCGTGAAATACGACGCCTGAACCATAAACGTCGGCCGTCAATTCGACGGGCTGGCCGACACGCATGTGGGTCAATTGCACTTCCTTGAAGTTGGCGTCGATCCAGACTCCGTTCAACGGCACGATGCCCATCAGTGGCGTGCCGGGCAACACGCGCTGACCGACCTGCACCGAACGCCTCGCGATGTAACCGGTCACCGGCGCGGGCAGGGTGTCGCGCGCGAGGTTGAGATACGAATCGCGGACCCTGGCGGCGGCCGCGAGTACATTCGGATGGTTCGCGAGGGTCGTATTCGACGTCAGCGAACGATTCGACTGCAACGCTTGTCGTGCGGCGTCGAGAGAAGCCTGTGCGCCGCGCACGGCGTCGCGGGCATGAGAGATTTCCTCGCCGGAGATCGCGCCGGTCTGCACAATCGTCAAGCGCCGCCGCAGGTCGTCCTGGGCACGCGACAGATCCGATTGACGCAATGCGACTTGCGCCCGGTACTGGTTATCGTCGACGAAGAGCGTGCGGACCTGGCGAACGGTTTGCGCGAGATTCGCTTCGGCCTGGTCGAGCGCGATCCTGGCGTCGGCTGGATCCAGGACGACAAGCGGATCACCCGTCTTCACGGTTTGGGTGTCGTCGGCATTCACCGAGATCACCGTGCCGATCACTTGCGGCGTGATCTGCACGATGTTGCCGTTCACATACGCGTCGTCGGTGTTTTCGTGGAAACGCGCGACCAGAAAGTAGTACAGCCCGTAGGCAACCGCCGCGATGATCAGGACCAGCACGATCAGGGACATCAGCACGCGGCGCCTGGTGTTGTTTTGGGGCGCCGGTTCCGCTGCGGCATGGTGTTGAGAGTCGTTCATGAATAGCTCCGTATTCTCCGTCTGGCGTTGCTGCCAATCGATTCGATGTGGTCGGGTTCAGTCGGCGGTATTGAAGCCGCCGCCCAGTGCCTTGATCAGGCCAATCTGAAGATCGCGTCGCTTCATCCGCAAGTTCGTCACGGTTTGTTCGTTCGACAAACGGTTCTGGTCGGCGGTGAGTACCTGCAGTTGTGGTGACAACCCGGCCTTGTAGCGGGTCACGGCGAGTTGATAGGCTTGCGTGGCGGCGTCGAGGGCCCGCGCCGCGTCGAGGCTTTGCCGATCGACCGAGCGAATCGACGCGATCTGCGTCGCGACATCGTTCAGCGCATTGATCAAGGTCTGGTTATAGTTCGCGACGTCGAGATCGAAGTCCGCGTAACGGCCTTTTAACTGGGCGCGTAATGCGCCGGCATCGAAGATCGGCAAATGAATGGCCGGCCCTGCGTTGAACTGGCGGCTGCTCGACGTGAAGAGGCGGCCCCAGCCGAAGGCATCAAGACCCGCCGCCACCGACAGATTGATGTCGGGGAAAAATTCGGCCTTGGCTTCTTGTACGTTCGATGTCGCCGCTTCGACCTGCCAGCGCGCGGCGACAATATCTGGCCGCCGCGCGATCAGATCGGCGGGCACGTTGTCCGGCAGCGCGATCTCGATCTTCGAGTTCAGTACCGGTTTCGCTATTGTCAGGCCACGATCCGGGCCTCGACCGAGCAATGCACCAAGTTGATAACGCGTCGTCGTGATCTGACCGTCGAGTCCGGATAAATTCGTCTGGCTCGTCGCGATATTGGCGGCCGCCGTGCGGATTTCGACATCGGTATCGAGTCCCGCCGCCACGCGGCCGTTCGTGATGCGACCCACCTCAGTGCGGTTGGCGAGCTCGCGCTGCGCGACCTCGCGCAACGCATAGAGCAGCGCGAGCTGGTTGTATGTTTGCGCAACTGATGCAGCCAACGTCACGCGCGCCTGTTGCATGTCAGCCTCGGCGGCCTTCTGGCGCGACACGGCCTGCTTCAGCCGGGAGCGGTGCTTGCCCCACAGGTCCAGGTCCCACGAAGCGCTGACGAGCGCATTGTTCTCGCTATACCAATTGCCGCCGTAGGGGGGCGGGTAGAGCCCGTTCGCGGAAGAGAGCTCGCGACTCCAGGCGTACGAGCCGTTCACTTGCGGGAATAGCGCCGCACGCGAACTTTCCCTATACGACGATGCCTTTTCGATCCGGGCTTGCGCCTGCGCGATCGACGGATTACCCGCAAGCGCTTCGTCGATGAGTCGCGGCAATTGCGGATCGCCGAACTGCCTCGCCCAATCGAGCGACGGCCACTGGCCGCCTTGCGACGGCACGCTTTGCGTAGCCTGTAGTGCGTCGTTTCGCGGGTCGGTGATCTGTTTGTCAGTGTCGATGCCGGCGTAGTTGGCACAACCTGCGAGGACCAGCGTGGCCAGGACCAGCGCACCGCGTTTCATCGTGCTCGCAGGCGCCGCAATCGCCGGTAACGCCAATCGCGCGACGATTGAAGTAAAGCTTGTTTGAAGTTCCAGCATGAATTCGATCCGACATTAACCAGCCTCAAGATTAATGATCGGACGCGCGCATGAATCTGTTGATAATGACAAAATACTTCTAAAAACGGTCACGATTCGAAGAATGCGCTTATGGACGGCTTTAGCCTGCGGCCTCCAGACTCCGCTTCCACTCCGACGCGCTGCAACCGAAGCTAGCCTGGAACCATCTGGAAAACGCGCTCAGGCTACCGAACCCCAGCGCTTCGGCTGCCTGCGTCAATGACACCGTTTGCACGCTGAGCAATCGCTTCGCGGTGTCGCACCGGACTTGCTGTAAAAGCCCGGAATACGAAAGCCCTTTGTCCGCGAGTCGCCTGTGCAGGGTGCGCCGATTCATGCCAAGACTGGAGGCAAGCGTTTCGACGCTGCATCGCGAGTCGCGTAACTGCTGATGCATGAGCCACTCCACGCGTGCCTCGAAATCTTCCGGCGAATGATTGAAGGTTTGCCCGAGCAAGGTCTTCGCATGGCGTCGGAGTACGGCGGACGAAGTGACGACCTTCAGGGATAGTGCGTCGCGACCGAGCAGAATCCCACTGACCATCTGGTCGTACCTGAGCTCGCATCGCATGAAATTGCTTTGCAATTGCGTGTGTGCGGGACGGGAGTGTTCCTGGCAGACGGTTTCGGGCTGCCAGTCCTGTCCAACGAGCCAGCGAATCATCTGGACGATTCCGCACGCACAATATTCCATCACGTGTATTGAAGGAATCTCGGACTCTATCCGGAACGTCAATAGCGGTTTCTCGAAGCGTTCGTCGAGATCGATGAAGATACCGTCGCAATGGTGATGCAACTGCGTCGAATACGTGTGCAGCGCATCCCGTAACGTTTCCTCTTCCCGCAATAACAGACTGACCAGGCCATAGTCCGGAACGCCGCGCGCAATCGCGACGCGCGCGCCAAAATCGGTACGCGCGGACGCAGCGACGGAAAGATCCAGAAGCCTGACCCACGCATCCAGCGGAATCAGGCTGTCCGGGCTTTCGGCGATATCGCTGCTCAATCCGACCCGAGCCATCAGCGCTTTACCGTCAATGCCGACGTCGCAGGCAGCCCGCAAGTAGCCATGCAAGGTGGCGCTTCTGACGACTCGCTTGCGCATGTCCGTTGTTCCTCGCGAATAGCTGATGTGTCCCACATTGAAAAGCGTGAGTCACGAAATGTCAATTGCGCGTGGCGCCATGGGTCAAACGAACAGATTCCGGATTCGATGAGGTTGAGCGCGATGATATTGATGGGGCGCCTTGACCTGAACGCCGAAGTGCGCGGCGGCATGCCATGGCCAGCGGGGATCGTAGAGCACCGCTCTCGCGAGCGCGATCAGGTCGGCATCCCCCGTGCCGAGGATAGTTTCGGCCTGCTCGAATTCCGTGATCAGGCCAACGGCGATGACCGGCAAGTTAGTCGCCTGTTTCACCGCGCGCGCAAGAGGAACTTGATAGCCGGGTCCAACGGGGATGCGCTGTGCCGGGCTCGACCCGCCACTCGAGACATTGATCGCGGCGCAGCCTCTTCGCTCCAACGCGTCGACAAAGGCGATGGTGTCCTCGATGGACCATCCGCCTTCGACCCAATCGGTTGCGGACACTCGCATCGTCACGGGACGATCATGCGCAAACGCGTCCCGCACGGCCTCGAATACTTCCAGCGGAAACCTCATTCTATTTCCCAATGAACCGCCGTACTCGTCTGTCCTCTGATTTGAAAGAGGCGAGAGAAACTCGTGGAGCAGATAGCCGTGCGCGCCAAGAATCTGAATGAATTCGAGTCCGAGCCGGGACGCGCGTCGTGCGGCACTAGCGAAGGCGTTGCGGATTGCTGCCAGACCATCACGATCCAGCGCAACCGGCGGCATCTCGCCGGACGCGAACGCGAGCGATGAAGGCCCGTGGGTAGACCAGCCATTCGGCTGCCCAGGCAAAATCTGTGCGCCACCGTCCCACGATTTTTGTCGCGACGCTTTTCGCCCGGCATGGTTGAGCTGAATACCGATCGGCATGTCCGACCAGCGCCGGACGCCGTGCAGTACGCGCGCCATGGCGGCTTCGCATGCGTCGGAATAGAGGCCAACGTCACCCGGGGTATTGCGTCCTTCCGGGGTGACGGCGGTCGCCTCGATCGTGAGCAGTGCCGCACCTGAACTGGCGAGGTGCCCGAGATGGATCAGATGCCATTCGTTCATCTGCCCGTCTTCAGCCGAGTATTGGGCCATTGGGGCGATGACGATGCGATTGTCTAATTTCAGATTGCCGATCTGGGCCGGCGTGAAAAGGATCGGGAGACTCATCGATAGCTCCATGCGGCGCCCGCCTGGGCGCCGTCCATATCTTTGGCGTGGATAGATTCTGCGGATGGGTTCGGTATGCGTGGCGGAGCATGAGGTCCGCCTGACCGGTGCTTCGTCGTGGCTGCAGTCGCCGCTCGACGATGTCAGACGTGCTTCAGCAGGATGTCCGCCACTTCGCGCGCCGTGTTGATCATCAGGTCGTGCCCGCCGTCCAGCGAATAGACGTGACTTCCGGGAAGGTCGCGTTGGGCCTCGTACCAATCCGGAATAAGGCTCGGCAATCCGATATCTTTCGAATTGTAGATATACAGCTTCTTCGGCACTTTCCTGAATTCGCCGGTGAGAGACAGTTGTTGCGTGAAGCAGGCCAACGGGTGCGACGTCAGTTTCGAGTCTGCCCACGCCTGATGTTCCTCGTCCACGCCAAATACCTTTGAAGGCCAGTGCGCAACCTGCGTGCCGCCGAGCGTGGCGCTGCTTTCGGCCCACGGCGATAACAGATTGGGCAGCAATGAAAAGAGCGAGTCGCCACTTTTTTCCGGAAGCGGACCATCGAGGTAGACAAGCGAGGCAATCCGGTCGGGTAACAGGTCGGCCACTCCGGTAATGACAAGGCAACCATACGAGTGGCCGCACAGCACGACATCATGGAGATCTCGCCACTTGATGAGATTGACGATGTCGAGGATGTGAGTTTCCAGATTGACTGGACCCAACGTCGCAAGATGAGAGCGCTCTCCGACGCCCGTCAGCGTGGGAGTGAGAACACGATGGCCGGCTTCTTCCAGGGAAGGGCGGACCTTGTCGAAACACCAGCCTCCATGGAAAGCGCCATGCACGAAGAGAAAATTTGTCATGGTGGACGGGACCTCTAACGTTAAATTTTGCGAAACGCGTCGACCTACAAGCCGAATATCACGCGTCATCTTTCCGGATAGTTGATCTGCCGGGACACAAACAAGTGTATCGACATCAGCGTTTGTCTTTTGACATTACGGGACACGTGTTTTGCAAATCAGGACAGTCCGCCCGCGATGACTGCCGGCCGATGCCCTCGCGTGTCGACATCATCCACGACGATGTGGCTCGAATGCCGAGTGCCGAAAAAAATTTGGTGAAACTGTACTTTCACCAAACGGATTGCAGGCGGCTTTGCTTCGCAGGCCATCAATACGGCCACACATTCTGTTGCTTCACCCGTAATCTTTGCACATTCACCCAGGCATTCGCATTGCTCTTACGGAGTTGAAAAATGACCGATTTATCTTCGGGAACCCGCTCGCTTGCTTCCCTGCATCGGGCCCGTATCGACGAGGATCCACAGGAAACGGCCGAATGGCTCGACGCGCTCGATGGCGTGGTCAGCCATGCGGGTGTTGAACGGGCGCAGTATCTGTTCGATCGGCTCGCGGCCCATGCATCGTCCAACGGCGTGACGACAGCGCGTCTGAATATCACGCCCTACGTCAATACGATTCCCGTCGATCGTCAACTTCCGTATCCCGGCGACATCGAAACGGAAGAAAAGCTCGCGGCCGCGCTGCGCTGGAATGCATTGGCCATGGTGGTGCGGGCCAATCGTGCCTATGGTGAACTTGGCGGCCATATTGCCAGCTATGCGTCCGCGGCCGATCTGTTCGAGGTCGGCTTCAATCATTTTTTCCGCGGCGCCGATGATGCTAGTGGCGGCGACCTGATTTATTTCCAGCCGCATTCTTCGCCGGGCGTCTATGCGCGCGCTTTTCTGGAAGGCTTTCTCGGTGAAACGCATCTTGAACACTACCGTCAGGAAATCGCGGGTCCGGGTCTGTGTTCCTATCCTCATCCATGGTTGATGCCGGATTTCTGGCAGTTCCCGACGGGCTCGATGGGCATCGGCCCGATCAATTCGATCTATCAGGCGCGCTTCATGCGTTATCTGCAGAACCGTGGACTTCTGCGCACGGAGGGCCGCAAGGTATGGGGGTTTTTCGGCGACGGCGAAATGGACGAGCCAGAGTCGATCGGCGCACTCTCACTGGCCGCACGCGAGAGCCTCGACAATCTCGTGTTCG
This sequence comes from Paraburkholderia sp. D15, assembly GCF_029910215.1. NCBI lineage: Bacteria > Pseudomonadati > Pseudomonadota > Betaproteobacteria > Burkholderiales > Burkholderiaceae > Paraburkholderia > Paraburkholderia sp. D15. The sequence continues at coordinate 2,769,751 of NZ_CP110396.1, forward strand.
TGATCAACTGCAATCTGCAACGCCTCGATGGTCCGGTGCGCAGCAACAGCCGCATCATCGACGAACTCGAAGCGCAGTTTACGGGTGCGGGATGGAATGTGATCAAGGTACTGTGGGGCTCGGACTGGGACACGCTCTTTGCCCGTGATCGCACAGGGGCGTTGGCGCGCGCGTTCTCTCATACCGTGGATGGACAGTTCCAGACCTTTTCGGCCAACGACGGCGCCTACAACCGCGAACGCTTCTTCGGACAGAACGCCGAACTGGCCGCGCTCGCCGCGCACCTGAGCAACGACGACATAGATGGCCTGCGGCGCGGCGGCCACGACGTGCGCAAGCTGCATGCGGCGTATGAGCGCGCGGCGAAACATGCAGGTCAGCCCACGGTCATTCTCGCGAAAACGATGAAGGGCTTCGGCATGGGTTCGATCGGCCAGGGGCGCATGACCACGCATCAGCAGAAGAAGCTCGACATCGACCAGTTGAAGGCCTTTCGCGATCGCTTTCGTCTACCGCTCTCCGATGACGACGTCGAACAACTCAGGTTCTACAAGCCGGCAGAGAGCAGCGCGGTCATGCAGTATCTGCACGCGCGCCGCGTGGCGCTGGGCGGCTATCTTCCGAGAAGGCGGACAGCGGCGTCGCACACGCCGGCCGTGCCCGCCATGTCTTCGTGGGGACAATTCGCGTTGGACACGAACGGCAAGGAGATGTCGACCACCATGGCGATCGTGCGCATGCTCGGCAATCTGCTGAAAGATGCCGAATTGGGTCCGCGTATCGTGCCCGTCGTGGCGGATGAAGCACGCACCTTCGGCATGGCCAACCTGTTCCGGCAGGTGGGTATCTATTCGCCGCACGGTCAGCTTTACGAACCGGAAGACATGGGGTCGATGCTTTACTACCGGGAAGACACAGGCGGCCAGATTCTCGAGGAAGGGATTTCGGAAGCGGGTGCGGTGTCTTCGTGGATCGCCGCGGCGACGTCGTACAGCGTGCACGATCTCCCGATGCTGCCGTTCTACATCTACTACTCGATGTTCGGCTTCCAGCGTATCGGCGACCTGATCTGGGCGGCTGCCGACCAGCGTGCGCGCGGTTTCCTGATCGGCGCGACCGCTGGCAAGACGACGCTCGGCGGCGAAGGTCTGCAACATCAGGATGGCACGAGCCATCTCGCGGCATCGACCGTGCCGAACTGCCGTGCTTACGATCCGGCCTTCGCGTACGAGGTGGCGATGATCGTCGACGAAGGCATGCGGCAGATGATCGAACATCAGCGCGACGTGTTCTATTACATGACCGTCATGAATGAAAATTACGCGCAACGTCCGCTCGCCGAAGCCGATATCGAACGCGTGCGCAGCGGTGTTCTCAGGGGCATGTACGCATTGGAGCCGGCACGGATCGAGGTCGCCGAGGTGCAGTTGTTGGGCTCGGGCGCGATTCTCGGTGAGGTGCGGGCCGCGGCGCAGATGTTGAAAGACGACTGGAACGTCGAAGCCGCCGTATGGAGCGTGACGAGTTTCACCGAATTGCATCGCGACGGTGTGGCCTTGGAGCGCGCGAATCGATTGCTGGAAAACAGCGGAGATGCCGTGCCCTATGTGACGGCTTCGCTGGCTGCTTCGCGTGGTCCGGTGATCGCCGCGACGGACTATGTGCGCGCCGTGCCGGAACTGATCCGTGCGTACGTGCCGTCCCGCTACGTGACACTCGGCACGGATGGCTTTGGGCGCAGCGACACGCGCGCGGCTCTGCGCGCGTTCTTCGAAGTGGACCGTGCGTCGATTGTGATTGCCGCGTTGAAAGCACTCGTCGACGATGGGCTGCGGGAGGTGGACGTCGTGCGTCAGGCGATCGATAGATACGGGCGTGCCGGAAGCGGACGGCACGAACCCTGGCTCGTCTAGCACGATGAAATAAAGGACGCCCGGCTGATCTGCGCAACGCCCGTTACGTCAGTGTGACCGATCAACGGGTTTTCCCGTACCTCGGCCGGAATGTCTGTTTTTGGTGATAACTCGACTTTTTATCGGAATTTCCGACGAAGCCAACTGGCATAAACTCGTTCATCAGGTGCTGTTGTTCGAATACGTGCTGCAGCGGAAATCGCTGTGCTGGCCGAAAGCCGGCGTATGAACTTCGGGGCACCTCGGCCTTAAGTGAAGAGGAGACCTGGGCCATGAACGTTGCGCTGGATCGGATTGACCTCAGCATCCTGAGTGAACTTCAGGAAGATTCGAGTCTGACAAATCTCGAGCTGGCCGCTCGAGTCAACCTGTCACCCTCTCCCTGTCTCGTCCGGGTCAGGAATCTGGAGCGTCTCGGCGTGATCAGCCGGCGCGTTGCCGTGCTCGACGCGTCTCTACTCGGGCTGGTGGTGATGGCCATCGTCGAGATCGGCCTGGAGCGGCAGGGCATGCATGCGCGAGAGAGTTTCGCTGACACGGTGAAGGGCATTACCGAGGTCATGGACTGTTTCATGATGACCGGGCCAACCGACTACCTCCTACGCGTGGTGGCGCGGGATCTCGTGGAGCTCGAACACATCATCACGCACAAGCTGACATCATTGCCCGGCGTGGCCAGCGTTCGCTCGAACGTTGTCCTTAAACGGCTCGCCAATAAAACGACGCTGCCGATCGACACCACGCGGCCTATCCAGATTCATGCGATGTCGCAGGCGTCGTGACGGCGGAAATGAAAAGGTATCCGGATGAATGACGTTACTTCTACCTTGAAGCCGATGGATTTGCACAGCGATATGTCGACAGCCTCGGAGATTGTCGAGGAAGCTAGAGCTGGCCGCATGTTCATTCTGGTGGACGATGAAAACCGCGAGAACGAAGGCGACCTTATCATTCCCGCCCAGTTCGCCACGCCCGACGCGGTGAACTTCATGGCGAGGCATGCGCGCGGCTTGATCTGCCTTGCCATGACCCGTTCGCGGTGTGAATCGCTGGGGCTGCGCCCGATGAGCCGGAGCAACGGATCGCGGCACGAGACTGCATTCACGGTGTCGATCGAGGCGCGTGACGGCGTGAGTACGGGGATCTCGGCAGCCGACCGTTCCCGCACCATTTCGGTTGCCATCAATCCGGAAACGAGCCGCGACGATATCGTCTCTCCCGGCCATGTTTTTCCGCTCATGGCGCGCGACGGCGGCACGCTGGTGCGCGCGGGCCATACCGAAGCCGCGGTCGATATCGCGCGTCTGGCCGGGCTCGTGCCGGCCGGTGTGATCTGCGAGATCATGAACGACGACGGCACCATGGCGAGGCTGCCGGATCTGATCGGTTTTTCGCGGCGGCACGGGCTGAAACTGGGCACCATCGCCGAGCTCATCGCGTATCGCCGGCGAACGGAAAAGCTCGTCGAGGTCGTCGAAAACGGCAGCTTTACCGAGCCGAACGGACGTCACTGGCGCATTGTCGTGTACCGGAACCGTATCGATCAGGTCGAACATATCGCCTTTGTCATTGGCGATCTGCGCGGAGCCGATCCGGTACCCGTGCGCATGCATGCAGTCGACACCATGAACGACATCATGGGAGGCCATCACCTCGCGTCTTTACGCGGTGCCGCGCGGTTGTTGGGAAACGGGAATCGCGGCGTCATCGTGCTCATTCGCGAGTCGCGACCCACGGCGGTGTCGGAACGTGTGCGCTCGATGATGCACCCCGAACCCGCGGAACCGGCACTCCGCGATTACGGCGTAGGTGCGCAGATTCTTGCCGATCTCGGCGTGAGGAACATAATTCTTCTCTCCAATCATGAGAGAACGATTGTCGGCCTGGAAGGCTATGACTTGAATGTCGTGGAACAAAGAGGAATAGAGCGCGTCAGGGAGTATCAGGACGATTGAATCCATCGGGAAGGGTCCTGGTTTCGGCGCTGCGCACCGATGCTCCGATGCTCCGATTCACTCAAGGTTGAGAAGCTTCTATTTTCTCCACCCGGAATTTTCCCGGACTTTGCCCCATGGTCTTCTTGAACATGGTGATGAACGAATTGGGACCTTCGTAACCGAGTTCAAGCGACACGGCGTGAACCGAGGCGCCCGCCGACAAACGCTGAAGCGCGATGATGATGTGCAGGCGTTCGCGCCAGCGTCCGAACGTCATGCCCGTTTCGCTGAGTACCAATCGCGCGAGTGTCCGCTCGCTCATGGCATAACGACGTCCCCATTCCGCGATCGTGCTGCGATCGGCAGGATTGTCGAGCAACGACGAAGCGATCTGTTGAAGCCGATGGTTATCGGAGATCGGCAGAAAGACATCGTCGGGCGCGAGTTGTGTGAGTTGGTCCAGCAATACCGTGGCGAGCCGGCTGGTCGGTCCTTCTTCTGGATAGAACGGCGAGAGCCTGGCCAGTGAGCGTATCAACTCGCGGATGAGCGGCGTGATCGTGAAGCTACGACATTCCTGGGGCATATCGGCTGCGTCGGGCGCGATGCAGATCACGTACAGGCTCGCAAAGTCCGACGCGTGATTGCTATGAGGAATGCCGCCGGGAATCCACACCGCGCCATTGGGCGGCACGATCCACCATCCGTTCGGCGATCGGCACATGACCGAGCCTCTCAATGCGACCACGAGTTGTCCTTTTCGATGGACATGCATGGGCAACTCGTCTTCTTTACCCTGCGTCTGCAGAAGCACGGCTGTTACTGGAGAGTCGATGGAATCCGGATCGAACGGGTGATAGTCGATCGTTATTTCGTCGGTCGCGATCGACGACGCTGCAGGATGGGTGTCAGACGTTGCTGGGTCCACGGTTCACTCGCTTCGGCGCTGATCGTATTGCCTCTTCCAGTTCATGTTGCCGTTCGCAGCGCAACATTGGGCGGCGCATCTGAATGACGCGATTTTAATCCGCCGAATCAATACAGGTGCCGACAATTCAAAATTAAATTTTCCACCCCTGCACCTACACTAAACAGACAAACAAAGACGAGTCATCACGAATGAACACCGACGAACTTATCCTCACGAACCTCGATGCCGGCCTCGTGCAGATCACGATCAACCGGCCGCCGGCGAATGCGCTCAGCGCGCCATTGATTACCGCGTTGATGTCTATCTTCAGCGAGTTGTCCAGACAATCTACGCCGCCCGGCGTGGTCCTTACCGGCGCTGGGGAGAAGTTCTTCTGCGCGGGCGGCGATATCAACGAGGTGGCGAACCATGCGCTCGCTGTATCCCGCATGGAAGACTTCAACGCGTTTCTGTGTCAGATCGAACAGTATCCCGGTCCCCTCGTGTGTGCGGTCAATGGCTATGCGGTGGGTGCGGGATTCGAGATCGTCCTGCATGCGGATTATGTGATCGCGTCGCCGCAATCCCGGCTGGGATTTCCCGAGATCAATCACGGGCTGCTACCGGCGGCAAAAGGTATGCGTCAAGCGGCGTCCCTACTGGGTTACCGGGCCGCACGCTCGCTCCTGTTTTCAGGTTCTCTGATTTCCGCCGAGCACGCACTCGCGATCGGCGCGGTGGACGCGATCGCCAAGCCAGAAGATAGGCTCGCACAGGCGATCGTCAAATGCCGGCAGCTTTGCGACAAAGATCGCCAACTCTTTGGCGCAATCAAAAATACGCTGCGCCGGAGTCCGCAAATGACGGACGACGCTTTACTCCAGTTGACGCTCAGCGACCTTCGAGGATATCTCGACAATCCGAAGACCGCCGACGCGAGAGCCCATTTCCTGGCACGTAACAAGAAGGTGGAATCGTGAGCAATATTGAACAACCCGAGACACTGCATCTCACGCATATGACCTATGAAGACGTGTCGGCTGCGCTGGCTAGCGGGTTTGACAGCGTCCTCATTCCTTGTGGGGCGGTCGAGCAGCACGGACCTCATCTACCCTTGAGCATGGATGCCGATCACGCTGACGCGCTCGCGGTGAAAATCGCCGGGATGCTGGGGCGAACGCTGATCGCACCCACCATTCAGGTGGGATGCTCCAGACACCATATGGACTTTCCCGGCACGATCTCGTTGCAGGAGCAAACCTACGCCGCGCTTTGTCATGATTACTGCACGAGTCTGGCGAAGCACGGATTCAGACGTATTTATCTGTTCTCGGCCCACGTCGGCAATTTCAATGCTTTACGTACGATGCTGCCGCGTCTGAGAGACGCGGTCGGACCGGCGACCGAGGTGTTCGCGTATACGAATCATGAGGCGTGGCTTCGCGAATGGCGATTGGCGGTCGAGGAGGCGGGTGGCGATCCGGAATCCGTGGGCGGCCATGCCGACATCGCCGAAACGTCTCTCATGATGCACCTTCATCCCGACAGCGTTCGACACGGACAACTAGTGGCCGGCCACGTCGGTTTCCTGACGACCGGGCAATTGAATCTGATGTGGAAAAACGGCATTGCCTCGATATCTCGCAACGGTGTGCTTGGCGACGCGAGGGGATCATCACGCGAGATCGGCGAGACCTGTCTGAATGCCACGGCGAGACTTCTTGCCCTGACATTCGCGGCTGAATCGTCGCGAGAAGGTGGTTGATGTCCAGTGGTCTGGTTGTTTGTTCGGCAGCATGATCTGCGGGCGAGCACGACGTAGCGGCATAAAAAGAATAAAAAATGCTGCGGAATCTGCGGCAATATTTCTACACGACAACAAGATAAATTCGAAGACGAATGTATGAATAAGTAGGTAAGCATACCTATCGTCTTCAGTGGATTTCATTTCAGAGTTTCGACACACCGGCGAGGGCCGTCATTCAACCAGAAGTCATCAGGTTGGACTTCGTGCGCGCCACGAGTTTGTATATCAAGACTGTCAAGGAAACGAAAATGACATTGAAAATCGGTTTTTGGTCAGAGCAGGAAACACAGGTCGGGCATAGCTACTCGAACAGATTGCGCGAACTGGTTCGTGAAACTGTTCTCGCGGAGCAGATGGGATTCGACTTCGTGGCGCTCTCGGAACAGCACTTTGCGCTGGGCGGTATTTCGAGCTCGGCGCCGGAAGTGGTGTTTGGCTACCTCGCCGCCGTGACTTCGCGAATCAAACTTCGCCCGTCGGTGGCACTGATGCCCAAAGCCATCAACCACGCACTGCGTACGGCCGAACGGCTGGCAGTGACCGACATACTGTCCAACGGCCGGATGGAAATGTATTGCGGCCGGGCCAACACCACGATTGCGATGCGTGCATTCAACGTATCGCCCGACGAAACGCTGCCGCAGATGGAAGAGGGCATGGCGCTCCTTCGCACGGCCATGCGGGAAGACGTTTTCACCTTCGAGGGAAAGTACTACCAGGTGCCGCCTCGCTCGCTCGTACCCAAGCCGTTGCAAAAGCCTTATCCATTGCTTGGCGTCGCGGCAACGAGTCAGAACAGCCACGTTTGGGCCGCTTCGGAAGGGCTCGCTGTAATGAGCCACGCCATCTATCAGGGATGGGAGAAGCAGAAGGGGCTACTCGATTCGTACTGGCAGAACTGGAAGCGCGATGAAACCGGGCCGCTGCACAAGCCGCGTGCCGGCGTGCCGCTTTTCATCGGCATCGGCAAGACGGACCAGGAAGCGAAGGACACCTTCGCCGGTCCCATCATGCACTATGCGCGCATCTCGACCGATGCGTACCCGCGGCTCGCAAAGCTCGCCGACAACTATGCCTACATGGCCGACAGCGTGCCGGCGATGCAGCGCGCCGCCGAGGATTGGGATTATCTGCTCAACGAGTCCGCCACGACGGTGTGCGGAAGCCCCGATACGGTCATTCGGCAGTTGGAACAATACGAAAAGCTCGGCATCGACGAAGTTCTGCTGCATATGGATTCGGTTCCCCACGAACAGATCATGGCGGCGATCGAGATGGTCGGCCGATACGTCATTCCTCATTTCAATGATCGCAACAATATCGTTCGGCCATTGGACGAGGTTCTCGGCAAGATTCGGGCAATGCGTCCGCAGACCGCCAACCCGACCCAAACTCAAGGATGAACTCACACATGGACACGTCTTCCCGCTACCAGTATCTGAATGTGGAACATCGGCCTTCCGGGGTCGCGATTGTCACGATGAACCGGCCAGAGATTCTGAACGCGATCAATTGGGACATGCACAGCGAGCTGGAACAGGTATTCGTCGATCTGGACCACGACAAATCGGTCAAGGCGATCGTTCTGACCGGCGCGGGGCGCGGGTTCTGCTCCGGCGGCGATCAGAAGTCGATCGATAACGGCGATCTTCCGTCGCCGACACGAGGTGGCCGTCGCTTGATCAGGAACATGCTGGAGGTCGAGGTGCCGATCGTGGCGGCGGTCAATGGTGCAGCGGTAGGGCTGGGTGCCACGCTCGCGTTGTTTTGCGACATGATCTACGCCAGTCCGACCGCGCGATTCGCCGACACGCACGTCAACGCGGGTGTCGTGGCGGGCGATGGCGGCGCGGTGATCTGGCCGCTTCTGCTCGGCCCGGTCCGCGCGCGGCACTATCTGATGACGGGCGACTTCGTCAACGCCGATGAGGCGCTGGCCATGGGCATGATCAACAAGATCGTCGAGAGCGACAGACTGCTGGAAGCCACCGTCGAATACGCGGAACTTCTCGCGGGTGGTCCGCGCGACGCGGTGGTCTGGACGAAGTATTGCGTGAACAAGATCACCAAGCAGTACACGCATCTGATACTCGATACGTCAACGGCGCTGGAAACGATCACCTTCAATTCGCCCGAGCGCCGTGAAGCGGTGACTTCGTTCGCCGAGAAGCGCAAGCGCTTTGGAGACAACTACAAATGACCGCCGCACCCTGGACTTCCGGTAGTCAATTCGCTTCGACCAGTATCCCGGCTTTGCTGTTGGCGAGGCTGAAAAACGATGCCGGAGCAAACGCCTTTTTTCAGAAACGTGAAGGGTCCTGGATATCGACCACCTGGAAAGAATATGCGAACGCGGTCTGTTCCATTTCCGTGGCGCTCCGTCATGCCGGTATAGACAAAGGCGACCGGATTGCCATCATGGGCGACGTTTCCCAGGAGTGGGTCATCGCCGATATGGCGACGATCTGCTCGGGCGCGGTGACGGTGGGCGTCTATTTCACGTCGTCGGTCGAAGAGGTTCGCTACTATCTGGAAGATTCGGGGGCGCGACTGGCTTTTGTCGGCAATGGAGAACAACTGCGCATCATCCAGGCTGCCGATCCGTCTCGCAAGCTCCTCCACATTGTCGTACTCGACCCGGCCTGGAAGAATACGCCTGGCGAAACCGCCGCGAATGTCGTTTCATTCGCCGAGTTCGCCGTGCCGTTCTGCGAAGACGAGACGGCTTATCTGCGGGAGCAGTCGGAGTCCGCGCGGTCGACGGATCTGGTGAGCCTCGGTTACACCTCGGGGACCACGGGGTCGCCCAAGGGCGCGATGCTTACGCATCGTTCCATGCTGGCGGGCGCATTCACGTGGCCGACCTTCTGCCCCGCGATCATGTCGGAACCGCAGCGCATGGTCATCCATCTGCCTCTGTCGCACACGGTGGCGCGCGTGCAGGCCATGACGCTGCCACTTATCACGAAGACAGTGCCTTACTTTGTCGATGCATCGGCCGATTTCGCCAGGTGCATTCAGGAAGTGAAGCCGACGTCTTATATGGCGCCGCCGCGCTTCTACCAGAAGTTCGCGACACAGATCATCAATCACGTGAACGGCAGTGCCGAAGTGGATCGGCAAAACTACAAACTGGCTCTCGGGATTGCGAGAGAGGTGCTGGCCGACCGCTTGGAGAGGGGCCGCAGCGACCCGTTCAAGGAGGCGATCTATGCCGCCTGCCAGCGTTCCATCTTCGCGCCGCTATTGGCGAGAATCGGGTTCGACGATTTGCGGTATCCATATACCGCGTCCGCTCCGATGCCGCCCGAACTCGTCACCCTGTTTCAGCTATGGGGCGTCAATCTGCGGGAGATCTACGGACAAACGGAGATGGTGGGGGGGAATCTGGCGCAGATGGCGGACTGGTCGAAGCCGGGCAATTCCGGCGTGCCGATCGACGATCCAGCGTGGGAGACGCGCGTACTGGCGGACGGTGAAATGCTCGTTCGCGGGCCGGGACTATTTGTCGGGTACTGGAACAAGGAGGCCGAGACACAAACGGCCCTGCGGGACGGCTGGCTCTACACCGGCGATATCGTGGAGATCGGCGAAGACGGTGCGTACAAGCTGATCGATCGAAAAAAAGAACTCATCAATACCGCCGCCGGAAAATCGATCAGCCCTGTTCAGATCGAGAACGAGCTTCGCCAGAGCCCCTATATCACCGAAGCGATGGTGATTGGTGAAGGGCGTAAGTATCTGACGGCGTTGATCGAAGTGGACGGCACGCTCACCATGGATTGGGCCAGTGCGCGCGATGCGTCGATCACGCGCTATGCCGATCTGGCCGCGTCGGAAGTCGTAATAGGTCTGATCCGCGCGGAAGTGGACAAAGCCAACGCGAGATTGGCGCGAGCGGAACAGATCAAGGCATTCAGGATCATTCCCGAGGAGCTCACACCTGAGCGTGGCGTGATGACCGCGACGCGCAAAAAGCGCCGCAAGCCCATCATGGCGCGCTACGAGCGCCTTATCGCCAGTCTTTACGACGACGCCGAGGCGCAGTTGATCAAAGATCAGATTGCCGGGGCCGAGCCGCCCGTTCCGGTATCCCGGCAATGAGCCCATGACACGCCGACTATCCTGCCGCAACACCCTTTCGTCAACCGAGGGAGATACCGCCGTGATCGCACTTTCCCCAGACCGCACTACCTTCCGCGAGGCCATGGCACGGATCGGCGCGGCAGTGAATATCATCACCACCACGACGCCTACCGGCGATGTCGGCATGACCGTGTCCGCGGTTTGCTCGGTGACCGACGACCCGGCCACCGTGCTTGTCTGCATCGGCCGATCCAGCCGTCAATATCATCATTTCAGCTCGGCGGGCATCATCTGTATCAACGTGCTCTCGCACGAGCATGAGGCACTGTCGCCGATCTTCGCAGGCAAGGGAGACCTCGGCATGACCGAGCGCTTCACGTACGGCAAATGGCTCCGGCTTGCCACCGGCGCGCCGGTACTGGAATCCGCCGCGGCGAGTCTGGACTGTACGGTGAGCCGAAGTGTCGACATCGGCACCCACACGGTTTTCTTCTGCGCGGTGCAGGCAGTGCATCTCGGTTCCTCGGTGTCGGGTCTCGTGTACCACGGGCGTGCTTACCACAGGATTCCGCAGAAGCAGGCTTGAAGCATCCGCGAAAAATCGCTCCACACCCATCCTTTACGCTTGACGGGGACGTGACGTCAGCGTTCCCGATCAACAATGCGCGGCCAGTCATCAAACATCAATAATCAATAGCCGCCGCTGCACGCCGACAATCCACCCGCTTCTCGACACACTCGACGCAGGCCGCGTTTCCACAGGCGCTCGCCTGCGTTTGCTTTTTAAGGCAGTGCACTGGGCTGTGCCAGCGTATCAGTGCACGAGGCGGCCTTTCGGCCTGTGAAGAGCACACGAGGCGCGCAAAAACTCTGGCTGTTTTTAGCGATAAGTTGTCATCTTCCAAAAATTCAGGCCGGAAGGTTCTCGATAAAGTACTACTCATGGCGACGCTTCAAAGCACGCGTCGTCCAGATCCTCTCGCTTTGAACGAGCAGTGAAAATGGGTTCCGTATCATGAAGAATATCTTTTTACGAGTCGCAAGAGCGTTAACGTCCATGTTCACTATCCAGAAGCTGGACATCATTGTCTGTAACTCGGCGGGGCAGGAAATTCCGTATGTCATGTTGTTCACCATGTACGGTTTCGTCTGATCGCGACGCCACAGCTTTACGAAGAAGGAGTATTCATGAAAACGATAATCGCAGCGGTACTCTGCCTCGTGGTCTTCTTTCCGTTGGCCGCAAGTGCCGGCACTGACAAGACAGACTGCCCGGGCGCGTCGGTGGTGGATGAGAAGACGCGTGCCGAGGTACGAGCCGAACTTCTTCAGGCCGAACACGACGGCTGGATAACGGCGACGAAGCAAAGGGCCTACCCGCCGGATTCGGAACGGGGCGGCCTGAACCGGAGCGTATATGACGCGAGTGTTGGCACGAGACCGTACTACCAGGCGTCGAATCGGCAACCCTGAGAGGCGAGGGCGGCGCCTGCATTCAGGTGGCGAATGCAGGCGCCTTCCTTCGTCACGGGATGGGTTGCCTAGAATTTGTGGCGAATAGCCAACCTGTAAATCATCTGGTGGTTATTCGACGAGTCTCCGGAGCCTCCAATGTCGGCGACAGCGGGCGCGCCCGTCGACGCTGTACCCGAAGCACGTTGCCAGCCGCCCGAGAAATACACATCCGTGCGTTTCGACAGCAAATAGTCCACCAGAAATGCCGCCTGATTGTAGTGCTGGTTACCAACGACGTTGCCCTGTGCGGTGGTGACGCTGCGGGCGTTCATATAGTCATACATCACGCCGACGGAAAACGCTGGCGTGATGCGATAACTCAAGCCGATGTCGTAGTTGTTGAAGATCGCGGTGCCGTTCAGAAACGAGGGCCCCAGATTGGCGTACTGCACGTTCGAGTAGGAGGCGCTGATCGCCGCGTTGCCGATGGTGTATGTCGCCGCGACAACGGCGTCCTGATACGCCTGCGCAACCTGGTAAGCCGAGTTCAGTGAATTGGCGAGCAGGTTGAAGCCGCTTGCGTAGGCAGTGAACCAGCCGCTTCCCGGCGTCGCGGTCGGATGTTTGAAGTAATCGAACGCTGCGCCGACCTGAAGCGGGCCGTGGGTGTAACCCGCGCCGATCGAGTAGCCCGATGTGGACGTGAAGTCGCCGGGTATTCCGCCAAGGCTGTATTCGGCACCGAAGGAGAAGCCATGAAAATCCGGGCTCATATAGCGCACCGAATTATTGAATCGCACGCTGTTGCCGACATTGTCGAGGTCGCCCGGGTGGCCGCCGGCAATATCGCCGACGGCTGCGGAGCCCGCGAGAAACTCGGGGAAGTACCACACCATGTCGTACTGGCGCCCCGCGGTGAGCGAGCCGTAGGTGTCGCTGCTCAGTCCGACGAAGGCCTGGCGGCCGAAGGCCGTACCGCCCTGAGCGAACTGTCCGTTGTTCACGTTGATCCCGGATTCAAGGGTAAAGATGGCTTTAAGACCGCCTCCGAGATCTTCCTTGCCGATCAACCCCCAGCGGCTGCCGTCGATGCCGTCCAGCGAGTCCATATAGACCGCTTTGCCGCCGCCCACATTGGTCTGGTAGTGAATGCCGTTGTCGATCTCTCCGTAGAGCGTGACGCTACTCTGGCTATGCGCGAAAGGGCTGGCAAGCCCCACGAGCGAACCGACTATGACTTCCATTTTTTTCTTTTTCATAAGATCTCCGGATTTCAAAGTGAATTTCAAAAGAACGGTCAAACCTTGTCCTGTCGAGCCGGGTGACGCGATGCGGAAAGCCCCGCAACCGGCGGTCTTTTCGAGGGCGAGCGAAGACCGCGCAGAGGCATTCCGCGGTGCTTGTCGTCGTGGTTATTCGAATTCGAAATGCGGAGGTGTCTCGTCCACGTTTGTATTTCGCCGCGGCGGATTTCCGCGTGGTTATTGAAATCTGGCGCGTCGTGCCCTTCGATTGTTTTTATCGAGTCGCCCGCGCCGTGAATTCATTTGACTGCGTGGAGAAATATTGCCGGAGTTCAGGCAGAATTTTCTATTCTTGTTCTATTGCAGTTCGGTTCCGGTCAGCAGATTGTGCGGTGGGAGCGCTCAATCGAAGCGCAATGCGCGGGTGGGTGCGGACTGAACGTTGCTGACATGGTCTCTCGCGATCCCGGCGTGGCGCTCCTTCGAAACGCCGGCTTATTTTTCGGTTGAAGGTCGCTACAATGGCAGCATGTCGCTGAGAAAAAGCCCGCTATGGATCGTTACCCTGGCCTTCCTGATTTAGACGATCCCGATCGAATCGATCGCCCGGCAGTGGCGCTTCGCATGCAACTCGACGAGCACGTGGAGGAGATCCCGGTACACACGCATCGAAAAGGGCAACTGGTATTGGCATTACACGGTGCGGTGACCTGCCAGGTTGCGGGCGCGTTGTGGATCGTGCCGCCGCAGTGCGGGGTCTGGATTCCCGGCGACATGCCGCATAGCAACCGTGCCACACCCAACGCGCAGCTGTGTTATCTGTTCGCCGAATCAGGCATTGTCGATCTGCCGAAGGAGTGCTGCACGCTGTCCATTTCGCCAATGGTGCGCGAAATCATTCTTTATCTGGCAGCAGCACCGCTCGACTACGAGAAGGGCGGCCATATCGACCAGCTTGCACGTGTGCTGTTACGCGAGCTGACGTTGATGCCGGTCGAACGCCTCTATTTGCCGGTTACCGATCATCCGAAGATCCGTCAGATTGCCGACGCGCTGAACGTCAATCCCGGTGATCGCAGCACTATTTCGCAATGGGGCAAGCGTCTGGCAATGAGCGAGCGTTCGTTGGCCAGACTTATCGTCAACGAAACGGGACTGACGTTCGGCCGGTGGCGACAGCAGTTGCAATTGCTGGTCGCCGTGCGCGAGCTTGCCGGGGGCGCGTCTGTGCAACGCGTATCCGACGAACTTGGCTATGAGTCGGTGACTGCGTTCATCACCATGTTCAAGAAAGCGCTCGGACATCCGCCTGGCCGTTACTTTGCGGCGCTAGCGCGTAGCCAGTCGCAGGCTGCGGGTGAATAGCGGATCGAGTCCCAAACGCGGGATGGGCGGCAGCGGCAAGCACATAACGTCTGAACCACTCGCTATAACCGTTGACTACGAACCCGCCAGAGCGCTCGACATATTGCTCGCGCGACGCTTCATACACACGCGGAATCGCAAACCACGGCACATGCGGCAGATCGTGATGCACCACGTGGAAGTTGTTGTTCAGAAACAGCAATCGCCAGAACCACGCCGCCTCATTGATCACCGTGCGATGCGCGACCACCTCCGCCACGCGATGCTCCTGAAACGAGCGAACCGCCCCGAGCGACAACGCGCCATATCCCGCACCGACAATAAACACCCAAGCCGGCATCGCGCACACGATCTGCAGCCACGCGGCGAGCGCACCCAACGCGACAACATGCGCAAGCCAGACCGGCACGTCCCGCCAATCGCCACGCCTGAGTTTGGCGAACGCCTCCACGCCCGTCGCCGCGATGGAAAACGCCGGCCCGATCAGCAACCGCCCAACGAACGTATTGCGGAAAACGAGTAACGCGCGAAACGTCCGCCCTGCACGTTGCCAAACGAGCGGACTGACGAAATAGCTCTCGGGATCGCGTTCGGGATGCGTCAGATGCGCATCGTCATGATGCAGCAGATGCGAGTCCCGATAGACGCCATACGGAAACCACACGGCCAGCGGCGCGAAGCCGAGCAACGCGTTGAAGCGTCGCGAACGGGTCGGGTGACCATGGAGAAGTTCGTGTTGCAGCGACATGTACCACGCGCCGAACACGGCCAGCAGCGCGACGGTAAGCGGCAGACCCAACTCGCGTGCATGCGTCGCGACGCCGAACCAGCCGCCGTAGATCGTCACGATCAGCAGCCACGTCGGCCATTGCGTGCGCCACGTCCAGCTGGACGCGAGCCGGGCGAGGGTAGAGCGTTGCGTGTCGTCGAGATAGAACGCCATGGGCAGGAACGGTCGAAGTGCAGATTCAGACCGATCCTACGGACCCTCGCGTGCCGCCAGAACCAATTTGTTCAGCAATGCATCTGCGCGAACGTGCTTAGGCGGCGGGCATCACGCCGCAACGCGCTGGCAGGACCGCAAACAGGACAGCCAACGCGATCCTTACGATGCATCCGCAACGCGGCATTCGTGATCGAGCAGGCCCTCGGCCGAGCCGCTGCCGTCGTCGACACGGGTGCCGCTGTTCACGATCAGCCAGCCGTCCTGTTGCGCATCCGGGCCGGCGCCCGTCACGAGAATGGTTTGGGTGGACATCGCCGCTTCGCCCGGGTTGTCTCTCGCGACGACGCGAAACGGGTTGTCCCCGTTCGCGAGCGTCGTGACGCGCATGATCCGGTAACGCTTACCGTCGAGCGAGTCCCAGCGCCATTCGCCCGGCGCATCCTTCGCGTGGCGTGACAGCGCTTCGCCGATATCGTTGCGCATGCAATCGATATGAATATGTAGCTGGTTCTGCGAGCGCTGGTACTGCGAATTGATTTCGAGTCCGAGCAGGCTGTCGGGCAAGCTGCGCTTGACCGATTGCTCGACGTCGCGCCGCGCGTCCCACGCATCGACCCAGTAGTCGCGCGCATGCGGTGCGAGCACGAGCGGACTTTCGATGCCGGTAATGCGATCGGTCGGAATCAGCAGATGCTGCGAACGCCCGACGATGTCCTTCAGGATCGCATAGCGTTTGTCGAGATCGACGCTCGTGCATTGGCCCGGCGTGCCGGTGGCCTGTTGCGACGGCACGCAGCGCAGATCGACGATTTTCCAAAGCGCGTTGGAATCGACCGCGGCGAGACGCGCGCAGGCGCCAGCCGCGAGTGCGACGGTCAGCGCGGCGGCAATGCCGGCGACGCGACGCGCCATCGCCATGCGAGTAGACAACCCGGCCGTCCGCATCAAAGCGCGGGCGCCGGCAGCGCACCCAGCAACTGCTCGAACGCGATGCCGATCGCCAGCAGCCGCCGGTCCTCGCCCAGCGGTCCGTCCAGTTCGAAGCCGACCGGCAGGCCGCTCGCGCTCATGCCCGCCGGCAACGACAGCCCGGGAATGCCCGACGTGCTGGCCGGATCGGTATTGCGCAGGAACGCGTCCATCGTGTCGATCGGCTCGCCGCCGTCGATGCGCACGAACGACGAGCCGTGCACATCGTCGATCGGCGTGGCGACCAGGCGCGTGGTGGGAAACAGCAGCGCATCGAGCCGCTCGCCGGCGAAGATGTCCGCCATGTACTGCCGCAAGCGCGGACGCCACAGATTCAGCGCGTCGTCGTAACGTTCGCCGAGCACGTCGCCGAGCACGGCATCGTAGATCGCGCGTACGTCCGGGCTCGCGATGCGTGCCGCGAGTTCGGCAACGCTTTTGACCGGCGCATCGTTCGCCGTGAGCCACGCGAGCACATCCTCGCGCGGCTCGTGCAACGCGATCGGGCCGCCCACCATTCCGTTCAGGTGGTCGAGTTCGGCGATCTCGACCGGCACGAACACCACGCCGGCCGCGTCCAGTCGTTTCAGCGCGGCGTGCGCGACGGCTTCCACCTGCGCTTCGAGTCCGGCCCAGAGCGGCGCGGGCAAACCGATACGCAAGCCGTTCAGCGCGACGGACGGCAACGCGCCCGCGCCGGTGATCACGCCGTCGAGCAGGGCGATATCGGCGACGGTGCGCGCCATCGGCCCGACGGTATCGCGCGTATGGCTGATCGGCAGCACGGCATGGGGATCGTGATAGCGCCGCTCGCTTTCGCCGTTGCCGACCGATGGGCGAAAGCCCGCGGTGCCCGTCAACGCTGCCGGAATACGCGTCGAGCCGCCGGTATCGGTACCGAGTCCCGCGGGCGCGATGCGCGCGGCGATCGCCGCGGCAGTGCCGCCCGACGAGCCGCCCGGAATCAGCGTGGGGTCGTACGGATTGCGCACCGGCCCCGCGTGCGTGGCGAAATTGGTACTCGTGATGCCGAACGCCAGTTCGTGCATGTTCGCCTTGCCGAGCACGATCGCGCCGGCGTCGACGAGCCGCTGCACGGAAGGCGCGTTGGTCTTCGGCACGAAGCCTTCGAGCGCGGGCGTGCCCGCCGAGGTCTGCAAGCCGGCCGTGTTGATGTTGTCCTTCACGACCACCGGAAGGCCGGCGAGCGGCAATTGCGCGCGGGCTTCGGCCGGCAGCGCGTCGATGCGCCGCGCGGCGGCGAGCGCGCCGTCGAGGTCGAGTGTGGTGAGTGCGTTTAGGCTCTCGAGCGAGGCCGCGCGTGCGAGCAGGGTGGCGATGTAGTCGGCGGCTTTCAGACGCCCCGACTGAATGGCGGCGACGGCCTCGGTGGCGGTCAGCGCGAGTTGTGCATCGACGGTCCAGGTCATGGCCGGTCTCTCCGTAACGGCAAGCGTGCAAGGGGCGTGCACGAGGGCCGTCTATTCTGGCACAACCCTTCGCACGTCGACGCCGGCCGGCGCAAAGCCGGAGCGAATCGCGGCTTCCCGCGACCCGGACTTACTGATGGTTATCGATCCACATGCGGCCCCAGCGGAACGCATAGGCGAGCGCATGTTCCTCGTCGAAGAAATAATCCAGTGCATCGAACGAATACGCCTGCCCGTGGTTCGCGCTGGTTTTCTCGATCGTCAGATTGGCGGCGAACAGGCCATTGGGCAGGCGTTGCGCAACCGGTGCGACTTCGTAACCCTTGTAGCGGATATGTGGATTCATGGTCGTGGCAGTGAATATGCCCGCGTGCGTGTTCCAGGGAGCCGGCACGGGGACGCGCACTGAGCGTCGGGGGCCGGTAAGGCAGCGGGCAGGGTCAAGCGTAGGTGGCACTGCACTGCCGGTGAACCAATCATTCGTCGTAAGCAAATCAGCGAGGTTCGGGAACGGTCTTCACATGGCCGCGACGCCCCATATTCGCCTTGCTCGAACACACTATCCGGCGTGACAGGCAAGCGGTCTGTTATGTGGCGCACGGAGCGCGCAAGCACAAGCAGAAGCACAAGCGCGCACGCCGTGGGCCGCGAAAGCGGCGCCACGGCGTGCGTGATGCGGGTGACGATGTCGATGTGTGCCTGCGGCGTTGACCCGAGGCGTGAGCGGAGGGGTTGAGCGAGGCTGCGGCGCGAAGGCGTCGAAGCCCGGTGTTGAACCGGGCCAGGCGTTAAATCCAGGCGTTAAATCCAGGCGCTAAACCCAGGCGCTAAACCCAGGCGTTAAACCCAGGCGTTAAACCCAGGCGTTAAACCCAGGCGCTGAACCGTGCCCTACCACAGCGCTGCTAAACCGCGTGCAGCAGGCGCGCCGGTTGCGCTTCGCTGCGTGCTTCACCGCGCGAGTCGCCCTGTCCGCCGACCACCGGCGCGACGGCCGGCTTGCGATGCGAAGCGAACGCCAGCGCGAACTGCGCGGCCTGCTGACCGACGGTGGCGAGCTGCTCGACCACCTTCGGATCGGAACAGGTATCGACGCTGTCGAAGCGCGTCTCCAGCGTATTGATGCCGGCACCGAACGGCGTGGGCCAGCCGCGCAGCGCGTGGACGATCGAACGTAGCGAAGTCAGCACCGAACCAGCGGCCTGCCAGCCGTACGCGGTGACGATACAGCCGACCGCGCGGCCGTCGAGATAAGGACGCTCGTCGGCGCGCAATTCCTCCAGCGTATCCAGCGCGTTCTTGACGAGCCCGGACACGCCCCCGTGATAACCGGGCGTGGCGATGATCAACGCGTCCGCATGGCGCACGGCTTCGATCAATTCGAGTTGTTCGTCGGTGCGTTGCGTGTGTTCCGGCGCATAGTGGGGCAGGCTATGCAGGAAGGTGCCGCCGAACAGGCGGGTATTCGCGCCCGCGGCTTCGGCGCCGCGCAACGCAAACCCGAGTGCGCGTTCGGTCGACGAAGCGGCGCGCGTGGTGCCGCCGATGCCGATGACGAGCGGCCGGCGATGATAGTCGAAACTGGTCAACGAAATGCTCCTTCGGTAACGGCTCACGGTTCACCGGCGCGGGGCTGCGCGCGATAAAACCGGGGCGAACCGGACTTTGAAGTGTCATCTTAATGACCGCGGCGGGCCGCGCGAAGCGACTTTTTGTTCTAACGATATAACGCGCGGTAGGCGAGAAAGCTTTTTTCGTACCGCTCGATGCCGGATAAAAGGGGGATCGCGGCATGATCGCGGCGTGATGGATGCACGTCCGGCGCCGGATCGAAACCCGCTCCCCGCCCGCTGCAATGCACTTGCGCCGCCGTCGGATAAGCATATGGCGAACGATTGTTTGGGGGCGCGATGCCCGCGGGCTATGATCGAATCGTCTCCTCCATGACATCTCCTTGACATGGGACTCGGCCTCGCCACGTCAGTGGCGAGGCCTTTTTTTCGTCTGTCGTTTGCTTTCTTCGTGTTCGTCCATCATGACGCCGCCGCGAGAGGCCGCATTCGATGCCGAACCACGTCGGCTGCGCGCGTCGCTTCACGATAACGCCGTTTTTCGCGTGCTAGGATGGCCCGCGAAGCGAATCACGGCGAGGTCGAGCAGGCAATGGCAACTCTTTATGAAACGCTCGGCGTGCCCACGCACGCCACCGACGACGAGATCAAGCGCGCCTACCGCAAGGCCGCGATGAAGTGGCATCCCGACCGCAACAGCGGCGCCGAGGAAGTGGCGCGCGCCACCTTCCAGGAAATCAAGGACGCGTACGCGATCCTGTCGGACGCCGGGCAACGCAAGGTGTACGACGCCGTCTACGCCGAACAGATGCGCGGCTGGGAGGCGCAACGCGCGCGGCAGCAGCAGGCGCGCGCCGAGCGCGAAGCCGCGGCGAAGGCCGCCGACGAAGCGGCGTACGCGGAGATGGTGTCGCTCGCCATGCGCTTTGCCGACCAGGGCCACAATCGCGATGTGCTGTTCGGCGTATTGCTCGGCCGCCGTTGCGAGACGCGCCGTGCCGCGCAGATCGCGGATAGCGTGGCGGCGTTGCAGGCGGCGCGTCGCGCGGCGGAGGAGGCGGTGAAGGGGGATGGTGGGGGCGAAGCCGACACCGAGGTCGAGATCGAAACGGCGGGCGGCGAGGCGGCTCCCGCCGGGACGCGGACGCGATCCCGGACGAAGGCGGGCTCGGCCAGCGAGGATGCAACGCCGACGCAGGCCGCGTCGTCCAATCGCGGCGCCCAAGGCAAGCGCGGCGACCAGTCCGGCGATAAGCCGGACAACGCGTCGAGCGACGCTGGGGCCGAGGCCAACCCGGCCGGCGTGCTCGGTGGGCTGTGGTTCCAGTTCCTGAACGGTCTGCGTTTTTAACGCCGTTGCCAACGCATCAAGCAGGCTGCTCCGGCAACTTCGCCTGCTGTTTCGCGAGTTCATCGACGAGTTCGTCGACATAAGCATCGTTCAAGCCGCAATCCGCGAGCGCGTGTTGCAGCTTGAACACGTACTCCGCGTTGCTGCCGAACAGACCCGTCGCCATCGCCATCGCAGGCGCGATCGTCGCCGCCCGCGCATCGCGCTCGTACTGCTGATCCTGAGGTTCGGCGACGAAGGCGATCGCCTGAACCTGGGTGCCGTCGTCGAGCGTGACGGCCGCCCACGTCGGACGATACGCGCCCGTCACCATCTCGCGAATCCACAGGATGCGCAGTTCCTCGCCGAGCGTCGCGCCGCATAGCCGCAACGCGACGCCCTCGGTGCAGCCGCCCGGTTCGAGCGCGAGCATGCGTCCGGGTTGCTCGGGCGTACCGCGTCCGGCGATCAACCGGATGCAGAAGCTGCGATGCCAGCCGTGCAGCGTGGCGATGCGCCGGCAATCGAAGTCCGACACCGGGTTCCACATCAGCGAGCCATACGCGAACACCCATACGTCGCCATTGTCCGGACGCGCGGCCAGCGTTTGCGCGAGCGATGCGTCGATGCGCGCCTGCGTCCACAGCATCTCGCTGGGCAGCGAGTCGAAGCTCTCGAGGTAGGCGCCCGAGCTAATGGCGTTTCTGTTCAGCATCCGGTGGTTCCGTCGTGGTGGGCCGCATACGCGATGCGCAGCGCGTGCCCGTGAAAGTCGTTGTCAGTATGAACGCGACGGCCGCCCGGAAAAATCCGTCTGACGGAAATTGTGTGTCGCCGTGCTGGCGACAATCGTTGCCTTGCGCACGTTTTTTCTTCGTTCCCGCATGACCTTCGAATACGCGTCGAGGGGATCGATTGTCGCGTTTCGGGCCGCTCACTCACGACCTGCACGCTCTTTATCCGCGGCGGCGCCGTCGCCAGAATGACGGCCTTGAGCGCTGCATGTGGCCAGCGCGTCTGGCCGGCGCGCGTGACAGATCGCGTGACAGCCGGACGACCACGGGAAAGGAACGATCGATGAAAACGACTACGCCGGATAGTGACGCCAACGCCAACGCCAACATTCAGCCCGGCACCCGCGCCAAACCGCTGATCCTCGCCGCCGTCTGCCTCGCCGCGCTCGTACTGCCGCTCGCCTTCTCCGGCGGCGCGGTCGCGACGCCGGCCATCGGACGCGACCTTGGCGGCAGCGCGACTGCGCTGACGTGGATCACCAACGCCTTCCTGCTGAGCTTCGGCAGCCTGTTGATGGCGGCCGGCGCGCTTGCCGATCAGTACGGCCGCAAGCGGCTCTTCGTGGCCGGGCTTGGCGGCTTCATCGTCGCGTCGCTGGGGCTGAGTCTCGCGCCCTCGGTGTCATGGCTCGACGCATTGCGCGCGCTGCAGGGCGTCGCGGCGGCGGCGTCGCTGGCGAGCGGGTCGGCCGCGCTCGCGCAGGAGTTCGCGGGGCATGCCCGCACGCGCGCGTTCAGCCTGCTCGGCACGAGCTTCGGCATCGGTCTCGCGTTCGGCCCGCTGCTGGCCGGCGCGTTGATCGCGCATTTCGGCTGGCGCGCGATCTTCGCGACGATCGCCGCGATCGGTGCGCTCGCCTTCGTGTTCGGCGTGCCGCGCATGCGCGAAACGCGCGATCCGGATGCGGCCGGTCTCGACTGGCCGGGCACGCTGAGCTTCAGCGGCACGCTCGCGTTGTTCACCTTCGCAGTGATCCAGGCGCCGCAGGCGGGTTGGGCGAGTGCGCGGGTGGTCGGTCTGCTGGCCGCGTCGGCGGTCTTGCTCGTGCTGTTCGCGAGGGTGGAAACGCGGGTCGCCCGGCCGATGCTGGACCTGAGTCTGTTTCGCTATCCGCGTTTCGTCGGCGTGCAGATCTTGCCGGTCGGCACTTGCTACTGCTACATCGTGTTGATCGTGATGCTGCCGTTGCGGTTGATCGGCGCGGAAGGACTCAGCGAACTCGATGCGGGGCTGCTGATGATTGCGTTGTCCGCGCCGCTCGTCATCGTGCCGCTGCTGGCCGCCTCGCTGACGCGCTGGCTGTCGGCGGGCGTGCTCTCGGGCATCGGTTTCCTGATCGCGGCGGCGGGGCTGTTCTGGCTGAGCCGCGTCGACATCGGCGCGGCGCGTGCATCGGCGATCCTGCCGATGCTGATCATCGGCGTCGGCGCGGGCATGCCTTGGGGTTTGATGGATGGACTGTCGGTCAGCGTCGTACCGAAGGAGCGCGCGGGCATGGCCACCGGCATCTTCAGCACGACGCGCGTGGCCGGCGAGGGCATCGCGCTCGCGATCGTCACCGCACTGCTCGCGGGCCTCGCCCAGGCGCGGCTCGCGCGACTGGCTCCCCTCGCGGCCGACGGCAGCGCCGACACCGCGCGACGCATCGCCGAAGCGGCGCAACGTCTGACCACGGGCGATCTCGCGAGCGCCGCCGCAAGTCTGCCCGGCCTCGACCGGCATGCGCTCGCGCTCAGTTATACGCAGGCCTTCACGAGCATGCTGCACGTGCTGATCGTCATCACGTTGCTGGCGGCGTGCGCGTCGTTCGCATTCCTGAGCCGCGCGGGCGAACTCAAGCATGCCCGCGACGAAGCCGAAACGTCGCGCGAGGCCGCGCGATCTGCCGTGGTGTGACGAAAGCGGTATTGGCCGTCAGGCCATAGACGTCGGCCGATTAGATAGAGACTGCGGCCTTTAGCACGACACGCCGCGCTTCTAGAATCGAAGACACGTTCGACGCGTTCGCGGCGCAGGCCGTCCGGCCGCGTTCGAACGTCGTTTCTTTTCGCCCGTTCCCCATCGTCGCATGCGGGTCATCCGGGAGGCTCGACGCTCATGTTCACCTTCATCATCGTCGTCGCGGTCGCGGCGTTCGTCCCCTATGTCGCCGCGCCGGGCATCGCGAATGGCGTCAAGGCCATCAACAAACCACCCGCGGCGACCACGCAGATGCAGTTCGAGACCACGCCGGCGACGACGCCGCAAAACGGCGATGCGACCAACCGGCTCGTCTCCGGGCGTCGCGACAACGAAGCCGCGAGTTGACGCGCAATGATGCGTGGCGGTCATGCGACGCAATGCGCGCGGAACCGCGCGGGTCCGTCCGCGAGAGTGACAGCATAATGAAAGCTTGGGCGAGTGCGCTGCTACACTTGCGTGCGGCGGCGGCCTTAACCTTGCCGGGCGCCAGGCCGTAAACGTGTGGTTGAGCACGAGGTTGAGCGTGTGGTTAAGCGCGGCATCCAGCAGTGGGAGCGCGATCGCCAAGGCAATCAGGACGCGATCCGAACGTGACCCAGGACGCGACCCGGCGGCGACCGTCGCTCACCCGATGATCCCTTATCGCTCCTCCACCTGGTGCAAATTCCCGTGGCGCGAAAAATCAGGTCATCGTAGTGTCACGGGGGCGCAAGACGGCGACGGCAGAATGCCATCCAGAAGTAAAAAGAAGGGACGGGGAAAGCGTGACCAGAAAATACAAAGTGCTGTTTCTCTGTCGCGAGAATTCAGCCAGCAGCATCATCGCCGAAGCGCTACTGCGCGAACTGGCGGGGCACCGTTTCGAAGCATTCAGCGCAGGGCCGGAACCGGCCACGCGGGTTCATCCGTATACGGTCGCGCAATTGCGCCCCGGCATTTCGGAACTGGGTGGGCTCGGCGCGAAAAGCTGGCTGGAATTCACCGGCGAATGGGCGCCGCGCATGGACGTCGTCGTCGCGATGGATGACTGCGTCGCCGCGCCGAATGCGCCGGTGTTTCCAGGCGAACCGGTGTTTTACCGCTGGAGTTTTATCGATCCGCTCGTCGACGGCGTGACCGAAGCGGAACGTGGCCGCCTCTTCGACAAGGTGTTCTGGCAGATCGTGCGGCAGGTCAGCGCGTTCATTCAATTGCCGCAATATGCGCGGCCGCCGCACATTTCCACGTGCGACGCATGACCGCGCGTTTTAACGATCGCTCGAGCGTGCGAGCGGACTGCCCGCGAACGGATCGTTTTTCCAGTCGACCTGTTTTTTCGGTTGCGGCGCCGGTGCCGGCGTGCCCGACAATTCGAAGTGATCGATGGATTGCCCCGCGCTGATGGCCTGTTTGAGCCATTGAGGCATTTCGCCCTGACCGTCCCAGCTGTCGCCGGTCGCGCTGCGGTAGCGCGCGGCTTTTTCCGCGGCGGGCTCGGCGGCTAATACCGCGGCCAGATCTTCCGGCTCGATGCCAAACTCTTCCATGCGATGGCGGAGATACGCAATCATGCTATCTCGCTTCCGTTCGTCCATAAGATATTCGTCCTTCTAAAGCGTCCGGCGTTCTGTCAGTTACAGATTGCAAGGAAAGCCGCGTAAGCCCTTGGCCCATCTGAATGGGCCGGCCCGCGGTAGGGTTATCGATTGAAGGAAATGCCAATGGCAGCGTTAAAAAACGTTGCTCCGTAAATTGCGGTACTGCATTTGTCCGGTCAGGCTGCCGTTATTACCGGCTGTGCCGTTCAACTCAATCAGCGGCCAACAAGTCGCCAATCAGCTGCAAATCAGCACGTTATACGGGCACGCCGCCAGGCGACGGATGAGGCTGGATAAGCCTCGCGGCCGCGGGGGGACGAACGATGATGTCGATATGCTGATTGTTGCCGGCTGGCTTCACGCCCACACTTCCGTCTCTCGCCGGTGCTGCACGTGGGGCCGTTTTTTACGTTATTGCAGCATGATAGCGCACTGCGCGGCTAATGCACGTACTCAATTGCGGGATTTTGTCGTGGAGTGCGGTTATCCGAACTGAATTGGGTATCGGGTATGCGCGGGGTATCGGCGCGGCGATCGTCGGCACCGGTTGAAAACCGGTGATTGAATTCCTGTGCCGCCGGACTATAACGGAACAGCGGAGCCGATATCCGCATTTCCAGCCTGTGGCGACCGAATCCGGTGCGCCGCGACGACGCGTCCCACATCGGTTGCAGGTCTGGCAACGCTTCACTTGCCTGTTACGGCGATTCGCCGCAGCGGTTCTGCATCGGCACCGGCTCGTCCGTCGGCCCTGAGGGGGCTGGCGATGTTTCGCCAATCGATTTTGTCAAAGGACGGGTACCGCTGCGCCGGATTCGAGGAGTCTGGTCATGAAATTTCATTGGATGTTGGCAATCGCCAGCGCCGTTCTGCTGCTCGTACCGGTGACTGCCGGCGCGCTGCAGCCGGATGACGCGCAAGGCGGCAGTCCATCGGGCCGCACGATGATGCAACAGAACGCGAACGAGTCGGTGCAGGCGACGACCGACATGTCGTTCAGCGACCCGGGACAAGCGGGGAACGTGCGCAATGCGTCGTATGGCGGCATCGCCGCGGGGCAGTCGGACATGGGCGTCCGGCAGGACGCACACGGTACGCAGGGCACTCGAAACGACAGGCCGTGCGCGAACGGACCGCTGTGCCGGACCTATTTCGGTCAATGACGTACGGCGCAACGTGCTATCGATTCGCCAGGCCGCGCTAAATAACCCCACCGGCGACCGCGATTTTTCGTCGTGCGCTGCGAGCGTCTTAATACGATGTTAAGGTGTGACCCATTCCGGTTTTCTCGCTGATTTTCCGGCAACGCAATCGCAAGCAGGTCCTAGACAAGTCATCAGGGCCTGCTTTTTTATTCGGGGCGCGCATCGATTAGTACGGCCGCGCCGCTCCAATCCCATTCGTTGTTAAGTCACTCGCAAACAATACTATGTTGATGGAAGAAAATCCGTCGTCGAGCATCGCCTCGACGGACGATGGCACGTCGTCGCCCGTGCGTTCCTGGCTCGCGGTCGGCGCGGTCGCGATTGGCGCGTTCGCCTTCGTGACGACCGAATTTCTGCCGGTCGGGTTGTTGCCGCGTATCGCCGCCGATCTGGGCGTGAGCCCAGGGACCGCCGGCCTGATGGTGACGGTGCCCGGCGTGATCGCCGCGCTCTCGGCACCGGGCTTGATGATCGGCGCCGGGCGCATGGACCGGCGGCGCGTGTTCCTGTTGCTCACGGCGTTGCTGCTCGCGTCGAATCTGATCTCGGCCTTCGCGGCGAACTTCATGATCATGCTGCTCGGACGCGCGTTGCTCGGCGCCGCGCTCGGCGGTTTCTGGACACTCGCGACGGCAGCTTCCGCGCGTCTCGTGAAGCCGAAGGATGCCGCGCGGGCGATGGCCACGATCCTCACCGGCGTGACCTGCGCGACCGTGATCGGCGTGCCGCTCGGTACGTTTATCGCGAGTTTCGCGTCGTGGCGCGCGTCGTTCATGGCGACTGGCGTGCTGGTCGCGTTCGCGCTCGCCGCGCAGTTCCTGTTCGTGCCTTCGCTGCCGTCCGACGCGGCGATACGCGCGCGCGATCTGACCGCGTTGCTGCGCCGGCCGCATCCGCGCCGAAGCCTGTTGATGGTGGCGCTCGTGTTCGGCGCGCATTTCTCGTCGTACACGTACATCACGCCGTTCCTGCTGCGCAATGCGAATCTGGGCATGTCGACCATCACGTGGTTGTTGCTCGGCTTCGGCATGATCGGTTTCATTTCGAACTTCGCGGTGTCGTCGACGGTCACGCGCAATCTGAAAATCTCGCTCGGGGCGATGATCGCGTTGTTGATGGTGGCGCTCGTGTCGTTGCCGCTGCTTCAGCAGTCGTCGCTCGGTGTGGCGGCGCTGGTGCTGGCGTGGGGCATTTCGTTCGGCGCGCTGCCGCTGTGCTTGAGCATGTGGATTCAGCGCGCGACACCGGATGAACCGGAAGCGGGTTCGGCCTTGTTCATCGGCATCATCCAAGTGGCGATTGCGCTCGGCTCGCTGGTGGGCGGGATGGTGGTCGACCACGTCGGCATTCCCGCCGATTTCACGCTCGGCAGCGCGCTGGCGTTGCTGGGGTTGGGTGCGTTGGTGAGTTTTGGACGCGACCGGCAGCAGCCGAACGAGGCGACGCACGCCGACGCCAATCCGGCACGAGCCGCGAAGAACGCAACGACGAGGCCCGTGACGGTCGCCGCGACTACGACAAGCACGGCGACTGTGGACGCAACCTGTTCCGCGTGCGCGGACTGAGGGTTTCAGCGTTTCCGATGTTTGCGGCATTTGCGATGTTTGCGGCAGTCAGGCCGCGCACCGCTGCCGTAACGTAATAGCTTGCCTCCGTGTGTGCCGTGTTGGTGTAACCAACGCGGCACGCAAAATGCTGGTAGCCGGTGTTAACCGAAACTACCTTCGACGGAGGCAGCCATGCGAGAAACCGCGCCGCGTTCCCACGCAGACAGCCTGAGCACCGTGCCCGACACCGCGAGTCCGGCGTATGCGGCCAGTCATCCCGTCACACGCGCATTCGATGCATTCGCCAGTTCGGTAACACGCCTCGCCGGCTCGCCGGTCGCTTTCGGCGTGGCGGCGATCACCGTGCTCGTGTGGGCCGTGACGGGGCCGCTCTTTCATTTCTCCGACGGCTGGCAACTGGTGATCAACACAGGCACGACCATCATCACGTTCCTGATGGTTTTCCTGATCCAGCAGAGCCAGAACAAGGACAGCGTGGCGGTACATCTGAAACTGAATGAACTGCTAGCGTCGCACCGCGCGGCAAACGATCAATTGATCGGTATCGAAGATGCTTCCGAGGACGAATTACGGCGTCTCGCCGCCGCTTATTTGCGGCTCGCGAGCCGCGCGCATCGCAACGACGAGGAGAGTGTCGATGTGGATGCGTGCATGGAGAAGCCACTCAGGCCGTAAGACGGGATTTGATTCAGATTGCTAATCAGTTATCGAAGCAGTTATCGAAGCTTGTCCGAAATTGATTAGACCGCGATGCAATCAAAAACGACGGCGATTAGATTCGCCTCGCTATTCTTTTCGTTCAGCGCACTATCTCAACCGCCGCAACGTCATTCTTCACGCTCAGCACATTGCCTTCGGGCGTGATGATGCGGGGGATGTCAGTAGCGCGCGGCGCCACGACGGGCGGTTTCACGCTATCCGTTACACGCTTGCCGGGCAGGGCGCGCGCAACAGGATCCGCGATGCGGCGCGTGGCAACCTTCGGCGTGTGACGCATGGCGAGCTGAGTTTTGGCATTGCCGCCCTTGACGTTCGCCGCCGGCTTTTGCAATCGCGCCTCGGGCGGATTCCATATCTCGACATAGTGTTCGCCGGCCACGGCCGCGGTCGACACGGCAGTCGACGCGACGATCAGCGCCGATGCCAGCACCCGCCCGCCTGGAACCGTCAATCGAAACATGTCTTCTCCTCAGCCTGTCGTGTTCAAACGTATTCACGCGTGTTCAGGCACCTTCAGGTGCCGCGCGAAGGACTGTACATTCATACAGCTTTTTTCGCAATCGGGAGATGATCGGCTTGTTGTCGAGCGAGAACATTGTGCGTGCATTTCTCGTGGACAAAACACGTCGCCATTGGCATGGACATTTCGCGTCGGCGTGCTGCGCGCAGTCATGGTTTTTTTCGCTAGCTACACGCGCCGCGATTCGCTATGCTGCGGTTCTCCGTCGTCGGGATAACGTGTTTTCTTATGCAGTTAGCACAGCTTTATTGCAATTAATTGAAATACGACATAGGACGGAGCGCATATTGGGAATATGCGAAATGCAACACGCAATGCAACAGCAAGCAACACCGAATACAACAAGAACGACAACGAACCTGAAAGATCCACGCACCGGTATTTCCAGAAAAAATCATCGGGCAACAACGCAGGTGGCGCGCACGAAGCGCATTGCTGCGGTATCGCAAGGCCGTTCCGAACGGCCGGCAGCTTCGGAGCACGTGCGTGCGTTTTGCCGCCCGGCATTCGATGTAGCAATACGCTTGATTGGACATTGCGGCAGCGCGGCGTCGCTCGACAAAGCAAAGAAGCAATCGGCGGTGCAATCGCGGATTGACAAATCTATAGACCAGGGTTTGGGGTGCGCATGGATCAGTTCGTTCGTCTTAATCTGCTGGGATCGTCGCCGGCCATGCTGGCGATGAAACGGCAGATCGAAAAGATCGCGAGTGTGGACGTGCCGGTCACGGTACTCGGCGAGACAGGCACGGGCAAGGAATTGGCGGTGCGCGCCATTCACTATCTCGGCGAGCGCAAACAGCGCGCGTTCGTGCCCGTCAATTGCGGTGCGTTGCCGGAAATGCTCGTCGAAAGCGAGCTGTTCGGCCACGAACGCGGCGCGTTCACCGACGCGAAACTCGAAAGTCCCGGCCTGATCGGTGAGGCGGACGGCGGCACGCTGTTCCTCGACGAAATCGACGCGCTCGGGCTCAAGGCACAGGCCTCGCTGCTGCGCTTTCTGCAGGACGGCACCTATCGCCGCGTCGGCGGCACGCGCATCCGTCAGGCGAACGTGCGCATCGTCGTCGCGACCAATGCGAATCTCGCCGAACTCGTCGAGGCTCGCCAATTCCGCCGCGATCTGCTGTACCGGCTCGACGTCGTCACGCTGCGCATTCCGGCGCTGCGCGAACGCGGCGAAGACCGGGTCGAGCTCGCGCAGGTCTTTCTCGACCGGCTGCGCAAACGCTATTCGCGGCACGAGATGCGTTTAGACGCGCAATCGCTGGACTATCTGCGCGAACATGCGTGGCCCGGCAACGTACGCGAACTCGAAAACGCGGTGCATCGCGCGTTTTTGCTGGCCGAAGACGATCGTGTCAGCGTCGGTCCCGCTACCACGGCAGCGGTGAGCGCGGCGGGCGGCGTGGGAGACATGGCCGGCGTGGGCGAGCTGCCGCGCGGTTTCAAGACCGAGAAGGCCGCCGCGATCGCCAGTTTCGAGGTCAACTATCTGCGGCGTCTGCTGGCCGAATCGAACGGCAATCTGTCGCTCGCCGCGCGCCTCGCGGGCGAGGAGCGCAGCGCGTTCGGCAAGCTGGTTCGCAAGCACGGTCTGGCCCGTGACCGCTCGAATTGACGGGGTCGCGCATGCCGCCACGTCGTAGCGTGAGACGACGGATCGTATCGTGATCGACGACCAGACGCGCATCGCCGCGCTGCATATCCTGCGCTATCTGCTCGACCATCCGGCCGCGGCGGATACGGTCGAAGGCGTGCATTTCATGTGGATCGGTCCCGAGTCCGCGTATCTATCGCTCGATGTGACCCAGGCCGCGCTCGAGTTGCTGCTCGAGCAGGGGCTCGTCGCGTGCGTGCCGATCGGCAGCCGTTTGCTGTGGCGCGCGCGGCGCAATTCCGCGGCATTGGGCTGAGTCGCGTCAACCCGCTTACGCCGGATCGTTCGACACCGGCGCATCTCCGTTTCATCCCCTTCGTCCAATTCATCGATGCACGCCGAGGCAGGCGTCGTGTCGCGCATCCGTATTGGCGGCGCGTTGTCAGCGCGTCGTGTCGTCGACGCAGCGCGAGGGCACTGCGATTGCTTTGCAACTGCTTTGCAACTGCATCGAAAGTGCATTGCAACGGCGTCGCGAGTACACGCATCGCTGGGTGAAATCCAACCCACGGTGAGGCGATTGCATCCCACCGCGAACCGTGCCGAGCGCATCGCCGCGCAACCCGCGCCACCATGCATTGGCATCGATTTCAGCGCGACGACATCACCGCGCCGGACTGGGTGAATTCCCGCTCACCGCGCACGTTTCACACGCGGTCCATCGCTGCTGCGTCAGCCCCGCCCAGCAAGCGTCGCGCCATCCGGAGCGTGAACTGGCACGAAGCTTGTATGAAGAATGGCCGGGAGAAGCATCCGATCAGGCTGAGTCTGGTTCGCCTTCTCTTTCTTAACCGATCGAAGCGAGGCGAGCACATGGGGTTTAGAGAGGACGACAACGTCCAGCAGAAGTTGACGCGCGTGCGGCCACCGCGCGTCAAGATCACCTACGAGGTGGAGACCGGCGGGGCATTGCGGGCGACGCAGTTGCCGTTCATCGTCGGCATCTTCGCGAATCTTTCCGGCGACTCGGGCAGCGCGGATCTTCCGTTTCCGTACAAGCAGCGCGAGTTCATCGAGATCGATCGCGACAATATTTACGACATCATGAAAGCGTCGGGCGCGAGCGTCGATCTGTCGAAGGTCGCGTTGCCGCCGACGACACCCGGCGGCCAGCCCGAACACGATCCGACTCAGTTGACGTTCGAGACGCTCGACGATTTCAAGCCGATGTCGGTGGTCAAGAAGGTGGGGCGTCTTGCCGCCCACAACGCCGCGCGTAGCAACGTGCGGATGCTGCAGGCACGCGCCGAAATCGACGACGCGCTCGCCGCGGCGCTCGACCGGACCTGTGCGCCGGATCAGGGCGCGCTGCGCAAGGCGATCGCGGACAAATACGCGGCCGCAGCGACGGCGGGCGCGAATGGTACCAACGGCGGCAACGCTTCGGGCGGAACGAACGGCGCGAATGCCGCCAATGGTGCCAACGGCGCCAACGGTGCAAATGGCGCCAACGGTGCGAACGCATCGAACGGCGCCAATGCATCGAACGGCGCAAGCGCTGCCGCCGGCAACGCCAAGCCGACCCCGCAGGACAACTGGCGCAAGCTCGGCGTGACGCCGGCCGCATCGGACGCGCTGCTGCCCGCCGCGCAACTGACCGCGGACAACGTGCTGGAGCAACTGCTCGGCCATCTGGTGACGACGCAACCGCCAGCGGCACCGGCGAACGGCGCGGGCACGCAGAACGGCAACGCGCCGCAAAACGGCGGCGGGGCACAGGGCGCACCGCAAGCCAATCCGCAAGCGCCCGCGAAGGATGCGAACGGCGGCGCGCAGGGCGAAGCGGCCGGCGCTCAAGGCGCGGACCAGGGCGGCGATAAAGGCCAAGGCGCACAGGAAGCACAAGGCGCACAGGGAGCCCAAGGCGCACCCGACAACGCCGCGCAAGCCGCACCGAACAATGCCCAAGCGCAAGCGGCAGCAGCGGGCACACCCGCACCGGCCGCAAACGCGAGCGGCAACGGCAATGCAGCCAACGCCAACAACGCCCAACCCACCCCCGCCGACTGGTCCGACGCCCTCGTGCTGCTCGGCTACTTCAACGACGTGGTCCTCACCACGATCGACGCGCAGCAGCCGCAGCCGGTCCCGACGATGCATGCCGCGCAGTGGATCGACGCCGCCGTCGTCACGATCGACGCGACGCTCAGCGCGAATATCGACGCGATCCTGCACGCCGACTCGTTCCAGACGCTCGAATCGACGTGGCGCAGCATCGCGAATCTGGTGGCCAACACCGAGACCGGCACGATGCTGAAGCTGAAGGTCTTCAACACGCGCCGCGAGGAGCTGTCGAACGATCTGGAGAACGCGGTCGAGTTCGACCAGAGCCTGATGTTCAAGCTCACCTACGAAGCCGAATACGGCACGCTCGGCGGCAATCCGTTCAGCGTGCTGGTGATGGACTATCCGATCGGCAACAGCTTCCTCGACATCGAGTTCCTCAGCAAGGTCACCCAGGTCGCGGCCGCCGCGCACGCGCCGCTGATCGCGGGCGCGGCGCCTTCGATGTTCGGCCTCGACGACTACTCGCAACTCGGCAAGCCGCGCGATCTCGCGAAGATCTTCGAAGGCAACGACTGGATCTCGTTCAACGAATTCCGTCAAACCGAGGACTCGCGTTACGCGACGCTGGTGCTGCCGCGTCTGCTGCTGCGCCTGCCGTACGACTACACGGTCTCGCCGGTCGGCTTCAACTACATCGAAGATATTTCGAGCGACGGCACGCGCCCCAGCACCGATCCGAACAACCTGAACGCGGATCAGAACGGCGTGAAGTTCGCCGATATCGATTCGGACAGCAAGTTCCTGTGGGGCAATGCGGCCTACGCACTCGCGCAGCGCATCACCAATGCCTTCGCGCTGTATCAGTGGACCGCGGCGATTCGCGGCGAAGAGGGCGGCGGTCTGGTGGACGGTCTGCCGCTGTACCAGTACCGCACCGATCGCGGCTCGCAGGTGCTGTTCTGCCCGACCGAGGTGGCGATCACCGACCGTCGCGAGAAGGAACTGAGCGACCTCGGCTTCATCGCGCTATGTCACAGCAAGGGTTCGTCGAACGCGGTGTTCTTCGGCGGCCAGACGGTCAATCTGCCGATCACGTATCTGTCCGACGAAGCGAACGCGAACGCGCAATTGTCCGCGCGTCTGCCGTACATGCTCGCGGCGTCGCGTTTCGCGCATTACGTGAAGGTGCTGGTGCGCAAGAAGGTGGGCGGCTTCCAGAATCGCGCGACGCTCGAAGCGTATCTGAATACGTGGATCGCGCAGTACGTGCTGCTCGACGACAACGCGACTCAGGAAGTCAAGGCCAGCTATCCGCTGCGCTCGGCGAGCATCGTGGTGACGGAAGAACCGGGCTCGCCCGGTTCGTACAAAGCCACCATGTTCCTCAAGCCGCACTTCCAGCTCGAAGAACTGACCACCTCGATCCGGCTCGTGGCCGACCTGCCCAAGGCGGGCTGATCGCACATTACGCGCTCTTTACGTTAAGGAACAACGATGGACCTCATACTGTTGCAGCCGGGCGACCCGGACGTATTCGGCGGCCCGAACAACTGGGACAACGGCGGCAGCCTGATCGACAACACCTGGCGCGATCAGGTGCTGGCGCTCGGCGAATGTATCGAACTCGTGTCCGTGCATCAGGGCATGAAACAGCAGATCACCACCGACGTCAGCAACTCCGCGCGGACCTCGGGCCGGCCGATCATCACCGAGTTCACCTGCACCAAATACGTCGACAAGACCTCGGTGAAGTTCTACGAGTACTGTCTGCGCGCGCAGCCGCTCGGCAAGGGCAAGGGGCAGCCCACCAAGCTGTACATCGCGCGCAACTCGGGCGATCTGACCGGCAACATCATGACGTTCCAGCTGCGCGACGCGATCATCAGCGAGATCCAGTTCCAGTCGCATCCGGACGACATGCCGACCGAGCAGTTCAAGCTCAACTTCACGGAAATCCTCTGGACGTACACCGTGCAGCGCGCGGATACGCAACCGGCGGGTAACCTCGCGACCGGCTGGTCGATCGCGCGCAACCGTCCGATCGGTCAGTTCACCGACTGAGCGAGGCGGTCCGCCGCTT
Source organism: Paraburkholderia sp. D15 (assembly GCF_029910215.1). Classification (NCBI taxonomy): domain Bacteria; kingdom Pseudomonadati; phylum Pseudomonadota; class Betaproteobacteria; order Burkholderiales; family Burkholderiaceae; genus Paraburkholderia; species Paraburkholderia sp. D15. The sequence goes on from NZ_CP110396.1 coordinate 2,804,808, forward strand.
CGTCACGTTCGCCTCGTCCGCTATCCACAGGGTCCACGCGTCATGCGCTATCTGTTCGAACGCCTCGCCGCCGCGACGCCCACCTCGGCGGCGCAAGCCCGGCCCGTGGATCTGCGCGAGGCCGTGGCCGAGCAGATCCAGCGCATGGTCGCGACGCGTCCGCGCAGCGCGGGCGACGCGAGCGATCTGCTCGGTTTCGGCATGCTCAACGTGGTGGACGTGTCGGCTAACGGCGGCGTGGGTCTCACGCGCTACGCCGCGCGTCTGAAGCGGATGATCGAGCGCTTCGAGCCGCGTCTGGCGAACGTCGAGGTGACGCTCGTGCCGGACGCGAATCCGCTGATGCCGAACCGGCTGCGCGTGTCGGGCGTATTGCGCAGCGCCGAGGCGCTGCCGTTTCGCGTGCTGCTCGACGCCGCCACCGGCGCCGCGCTGGAGGTGATGGTGCGATGAAGCTCGCCGATACCACGCTGGCCGATTACTTCACCGCGGAACTCGCGGCGCTGCGCGGCGACGCCGCGATCTTCTCGCGCAATTTTCCGGCGGCGGCGGGCGCGCTCGGCTTGAGCCAGGGCCGTTCGACCGATCCGCAGGTGGAGTTGCTGGTGCAGTCGTTCGCGTTTCTCGCGGGACGTCTGCGCTATCAGCTCGATCTCGGTCAGGCTTCGCTGCCCAATGCGCTGACCGATTATCTGTATCCGCATCTGTCGGCGCCGTTGCCTTCGATGACGATCGCCGCGCTCGACGTCAAACCCGACGGCGCGAATTTCGCCAAGCGTCAGGTGCTCGAACGCAAACGCCTGATGACCGCGCAAGGTCACGATGTGCGCGGCAATCCGGTCGCGTGCCGCTTCATGACCTGCTACGACACGCCGCTCGTGCCGCTGAAGATCGACTCGATCCAGCTCGCCGCGCCGAGCAGCCGCTCGCTCGATCCGGCCGACTGGAAGAACCCGAATCTGCGCTCGCTGCTGAGCGTGACCCTGCATCGCACGGGCACCGGCACGCTGAGCGAATTGCAGCTCGGCACGCTGCGTTTCTACCTGAACTGCGCGCCGAACGATCTGCGCACGTTCTACGAAATGCTCGCGCTCGGTCTCGCGAAGATCGTCGCGCAGCCGCTCGATGGCGACGGCAAGCCGGCCGGCGCGCGTCAGGAACTGCCGGCGAGCGCGCTGACGTGGCGCGGCTTCGCGCAGGACGAAGCGATGCTGCAGGTCAGCGCGAACACGCATCCCGGCTACCGGCTGTTGCAGGAATACTTCGCGTTCCCCGAGAAATTCCTGTTCTTCGATGTCGAGGGACTGTCGTTCACGAGCGGCGCGACTTCGTTCGAACTGATGTTCGTCGGCACGCAGACGCTCGATGTGGTGGCGACGCTGCCGTCCGATCTGCTGCGGCTGAACTGCGTGCCGCTGATCAACCTGTACCCGCAGCGGCTCGAACCGATCGCGCTCGATCACACGCGCTACGAGTATCGCCTGCAAGGCAACGCGGGCGATCATCGTTACTGCGAGGTGTACGCGCTGACCGAGCTGTACTCGACGCGTCCCGGCGATGCGCCGCGTCCGCTCGCGCCGTATTTCTCGATGGACGATTTCCAGCGCCTGCAGGGCCAGGACTATTTCTACATGACGCGCCGCGAAGAGGCGCAACTGGGCGACGTGCAGGGCACCGAGTTCTACGTGTCGTTTCTCGACGCCACCTTCAACATCGCGAAGCCCGCCGACGAAACGCTCGGCGGCTCGGCGCTCTGCACCAACCGCAATCTGCCGGAGCAGTTGCGGCAGAACGATCCGCTGCGTCTGGAAGGCGCCGGGCCGGTCGCGGGCGCGATCATCGTCAGTCCGGTGACGCCGCATCAGACGCCGCGCCTGATCGGCGCGCGGCCGTGGGCGCTCGCCGCGCAGCTCGCGTTGAACCGGCTGTCGCTCGCCGACGGCCCGCACGCGCTGGCGGCGCTGAAGGACCTGCTCAAGCAGCACGTCGGCATGCGCGGCGAGAGCGGCTTCAAACAGATCGACGGCATTCGCGACATGCGCACCGCGCGCGTGATGGTGCGCCGGGGCGACGACGCGTGGCGCGGTTTCGTCGACGGGCTGCGGGTCGATCTGTGGCTCGATCGCGCGAGTTTCGCGGAAGGCAGCGTGATTCTGTTCGGTGAAGTATTGCGGCATTTCTTCGCGCTGTATGGCGCGGTCAACGCCGGGGTCGCGCTGCGGATCAGCGTCAACGATATCAAGGGAATTCTGCGCGAATGGCCCCAACTCGTTGGCCTCCAGCCGGTTCTGTAGAAGACCTGCTGTTCAATCAGCCCGAACGGATCGACGTGTTCCAGCTCGTGCGGCTGCTGCGCGTGCGCGATTCGTCGCGCCCGGCGGTCAGCCGGCGTCTGAAGGCGCTGCTGACCTGGCGGCTGATGAGCGGCGACGCCGACACGCGCAGCTTCGCCAGTTTCGCGCGCCGCCTGCGCTTCGCCGCGGATCTGTCGCCGGCGTTTCCGGGCGTCGAGGTGACGGCGTGCCGCCGGCTCGAACCGTCCGATCTGCTCGACACGCCGGGCGGCAAGGCGGCGATGCGGCGCATGCAGGAGGTGGCGGAATACGACAGGGTGACCGGCGCGGCGCCTGATTCCGCCGCTGCCGTTTCGGCGCAAGCTGGTGCTTCGGGTAGCCCGGCCGACACGCCACGCGCCGACCCGTTCAACGACGCGCGCGCCGGCGCGTTGAACCAGGCGCTGCGCAGCGTCGTGAAGGGCGAGATCGTCGAGATCCGCACGCCGAACTACAGCGTGGCCAGCGAGCTTGGGCCGCTGCCGGAGCCGTTCCTCGAATGGGTGCGCGACCGTCTGCGCGACGACGACGCGACCTTCGCCGCATTCCTCGACGTGTTCAATCACCGCATCAACGTATTGCGGCATCAACTGAAAGCGACCCAGGACGTGGCGCTCGATTACGCGCTGCCGCAGGACACGTTGCAGGCGGATTTTCTCGCGAGCCTCGCGGGCATGGCCTCGCTCGACGCGGAAGCGCAGATCGTGCTGCCGCGCCGGGCCTGGCTCGGCATGACCGCGACGCTGGCCGATCCACGCCGCAGCGCGACCGCCGCGCTGACCGCGCTGCGTCAATACCTCGGCATTCCCGGCACGCAGCTCGAACAGCTGGTCGGCGACTGGCGGCCGCTGTCCGCCGCGCAATGGTCGGGACTCGGCCGGCAGGGCACGCTTGGCGGCGATGCGGTGCTCGGCACGCAGGTGTGGGACGAGATGGCCGGCGTGCGCCTCGTGGTGCCGAACGTCGACTACGACCGTCTGTGCTGCCTGTTGCCGCCGCCATGGCAACCGCCGGAGCTGCAGGAAGCGCTGGCGCGGCACGAACGGGAGCGAGCCCATCGCCACGAGAGCGCCGCCGAAGCCGCCGCGGACGCCGACATTCCGCTGAACGGCTACAGCGGTCTCGCGGCGATGGTGCGTTTGCTGTTCGACCGGCGCGTCGATTGCACGGTCGAGATGACCACGCCCGCCGCGTATCTGCCGGCGTCGCTGCTGAGCGCGACGCCCGGCACCGGCGTCACCGCGCCGATGGTTCCGCTGAGCGCCGCCGCATTGCCGGCCGGCGTGCGCTATCGCGGTCTGCGGCTTGGCCAGACGGCCTGGCTCGCGGTGCGCTCCGAGGCGTTCACGCAACCTGCCGTGGACGACGATGCCGCGCAGCCCGAGCTTCGCACGGTCAGCTATGCGATCGCGGGCGATCCGCCAGGAGCGCTGCAATGAGCACGCCTGGCACGATCGGCAATATGGCCAACATCGGCATCACGCGCATCGAGAAGATCGACGGCCCCGCGCCGGCGGTGTTCCTGCACGTCGCGATCTTTTTGCCGGGCGGCTACCTCATCGGCGCGGAGCGTTTTCGCGCGACTAAAATCAGCGGCCAGGAACAGGTCTCGCAGCCGTTCGAGTTCCAGCTCGAACTACGCGCCGACACGGTCACCGGCAACGCGCCGCCGGTGCGTTTCGAGCAGTTGATCGGCCGGCCGGTGACCTTCGGGATCGACCGGCCGGACTTCCGGCTGCCCAACGACAGCACGCTCGACGCGCTCGCCGGCGCGTCCAACGATCGCTTCGCCGCGGCGCTTGGCGGCGGCGCGGCGGACCCGACGCTGTCGCTGTTCAACGGTATCGTCACGTCGTTCTCGATGAGCGAGCCGGGCGTCTACAAGGCCAGCGTCAAGCCGGCGCTGTGGAAGCTCACGCTCACCAACCGCTACCGGATGCTGGTGCAGCAGAGCGTCGCGCAGGCGATCGAAACCTTGATGCGCGAGCACGGCGTGACGTTCTCGCTGAACGGCATCGCCGGCACGCACAACCTTGCGCAGACGCGCGTGCAGGACTGGATGCAGGCCGGCGAATCGGACTACGCGCTGTTGCAGCGTCTGATGGCCAAGGCGCAGATTCATTATTTCTTCACGCATACCGGCGACAGCCACACGGTGGTGTTTTCCAACCGCCCGCAATATCAGCCAATTCCGTTCGACCGGCCGCTGCGCTACACGTCGACCGACACGAGCGCGCTCGGCGTCTCGCAGGCCGACGTGGTGTCGCAATACACGTACGAACAGTCGCTCGTGACGAGCGGCGTGGAATGCGTGCTCGCGCGCCAGCAGGAATCGTGGGACGTGGACGCGATTCCGACGTTCCAGACGTTCGCGGCCACGCCGGCCGATTCGGGTGACCTGCCGTTCGTGCAGTACCGTCAGTTCCAGTACGGCGTGAGCGACTGGCAGGCGCGCGAAACGCTCGGCCTGTCCGAAGCGTCGCGGCGCGGCTCCGCCGAAAAGTTCTCCGGCGCGAGCACCTGCGCGCAGATGCGCGTGGGCCACAGCTTCCTGCTGCAGATGCCGGCCGGCGGCGCGGCCGGTCAAACCATCCAGCCGTCGCTCGACGAACAGCGTTTCGTGCTCACCCAGGTCTCGCACGACGCGAGCCTCGACGGCGACTATCACAACAGCTTCAGCGCGACCGATCCGTCGAGCCTGATCACGCCGTTCTCGATCGAACAGACGCAGCAGGGCTCGCTGCTCGCCACGGTGGTGGACGCGGACGGCAGCACCGCGCCGAAAGACTGGCGCTATTACACCAGGCAGAACTTCGAGATGGTCACGAGCAATCAGACCGATCGCGATGCGAGTCCCGCGACGCTGAATGCGAAAGGCGTCTACGTGAATTTCGCCACGGATCGCGCGCTGAATGCGGCCGCGCAACCGGTGTGGGTGAAGCTCGCCGGGCACATGCAGACGGTGCCGGAAGTCGGCGTGACGGTGGTGGTGGCGCGCGCGCAGGACGAGTCGGAGTTGCCGGAGATCCAGAGCATCGTGCATGCGAACGGCTCGCACGTGGTGACGCCGTCGGGCTGGACCGCGAATACGTCAGTGGGCAACAACTATTCGACGTCGTACAGCGACAGCAAGAGCATCCGCTTCGGCGCGACCTCGGACGTGAGCGACAGCACGCTCGACACGGCGATCGATCAGGTCACGAGCGCCTACGCGAGCGGCCAGTATCGCGACGCCAGCTATTCGCAGGGCGGCAGCTACAGCTATGCGGTCTCCGAGAACAAGGAGAAGGGACTGCTGAGCCGGTCGTATTCGTACGGCAGCAGCTTCGGCCATAGCTGGGCGTTGCAGCAGCAGAATTTCTCGGCGGTGGGCAGCACGTACAACCAGAGCGTGGTCGGCAAGTCGAGCCCGGATGCCGCGCAGCCGTCGCCGTCGCCCGCGCCGGACGCGGTCAGCGTCAGCGTGAACGACGTGTTCGGCGACACCTACGGCACGTCGTCGAACTTCGGCAACGTGAAGAACTACAGCACGGTCACGGGCGATTCGTTGTCCGAGAGCACCGTGACGGGCGTCAGCACGTCCAAATCGACCATCACCGAAAGCCGTTCGACCTCGGTCGTCGGCAAGTCGACCAACAGCAGCACGACCGGCGTGTCGGAAAACAGCAGTATCACCGGCACGTCGAGCGGCACCAACGTGATCGGCTCGTCGACCGAACACTCGACGATCGGCAGCTCGCACAGCAATTCGCTGACCGGCACCCAGAACAGCACGAGCGTGACCGGCAGCGCGGATGTGACGAACATCACGGGCATGTCGTCGTCGACCTCGATGACCGGCGTGCAGACTTCGATGAACATGGTCGGCGTGTCGAACTCGATCGACATGCAGGGCGCGGTCTCGTCGGTCAGCATGGTCGGCGCGTCGAATCGCGTGAACATGTCCGGCGTGACGTCGGACGTGACGCTCGCGGGCGTGCAGAGCCAGGTGACGATCTCGTCGGAGAGCCACACCATTTCGCTGGCCGGTCCCGGCTTGCGGATCTCGGAAGAAGCCGCCGTGCCCGAGATCAAGATGTCCAATGCGACGATCACGATCGTCGGCGTGATCCAGATCTACCTGTGAGCGCCGCATGAAAATCGTCAAACCGTTGACCCTCGGCACGCTGACCCGCTCGTATCTGATCGGCGGAGAACGGCGTTTCGTCGTCTCGGCGCTGGGCTTTTTTCCGCTCGGCGTGCCGGCGCAGCGCTTCGCCGCCGAGAACGAGCAGTGGCCCGCCGTGTTGAAGACGCTGGCCGCGCAAGGCGTCACGCAGCCGCTCGACGAAGTGCTGCCGAAGTCGCGCGCCGAGCTGCTGGTGTGCGGCAGCGCGTATGCGCCCGGCGGCAAGGCGGTCGAGCGGATGCAGGTGAATCTGCAGGCAGCGGGTATCGACAAAACGCTCGACGTGATCGGCGAGCGCGCGTGGCGCTACGACCCGTGGCTGCGCATCGACCAGCCCAAGCCGTTCGTCACCATGCCGCTTGCGTACACGCATGCGTTCGGCGGCGCGCATCATCCGGACAATCCGGTCGGCTGCGGCTATGCGCGCAACCGGCTGGCCGCGCTGGTCGGCGTCAACAGTCTGCCGATGCCCAACGTCGAGTTGCCCGGCACGCCGGTGCGGCGTCACTGGGTGCGCTATGCGCCGGCCGGCTTCGGTCCGCTCGCGTTCGACTGGCAGACGCGTTCGCGGCACGCGGGGCGCTACGGCGCGAAGTGGCTGGACAGGGAAGCGCCGGGTTTTTCGTCGAGCGCGGCGCCGGCGTTGTTTCAGCGCGCACCGGTCGACCAATGGCTCGACGGTTATCTGCAAGGCGGCGAAGCGTATCGATTGAGCGGCATGCATCCGCAGCGGGCGGCGATCGAAGGGCAGGTGCCGCCGTTCGCCGCGCGGGCGTTCATTCAACGCAGCGGCACGGCGGCGCTCGAAGAGGTCGCGCTGAAGTTCGATACCGTGTGGTTCTTCCCCGATCTGCTGACCGGCGTGGCGATGTATCACGGCGAGGTCGCGCACCAGCATTCGCTCGCTTTCGACATCGATGCGGTGATGGTGGGTTACGAGCATCGCGACCGGCCGCGCTCGTTCGCGCACTATGCCGATGTGTTCGCGCGGCGCACCGATCCGGTGGAGGCGGCCGCGCATCTGTTCAACGAATCGGACCTGGCCGCCGATTACGACGAAGCGACGCGTGTCGTGCGCGCGGCGGCGAGCGCGATGCGGGCCGAGCAGGCGGAGGCCGCGCAGCAGGCGATGGTCGATGCGCAGCTTGCGGAATTTCATGCGGTCACCGGGATGCCGGTGAAGGAGGCGGCCGCTACCGCCGCGCCCGCCATGCCGACGCGCTTGCCGCGACTCGACCGCGTCGCCGTCGCGGAATCGGATTTCGATCTCGCGCCGATTTTCGAAGGCGCGAAGACCATGATCGCCGAGGCGCGTGCCTATGCGGACAGCTTGCGCGCCGCGTTGCCGGAACTGCCGAAGCCCGCCGCGCCCGACCCGGCCGTGCGCCGTGAAAAAGCCTGGGCGCGCGTGAGCGTCGCCGCCGTCGATCTCGTGCCGCTCGATCCGTCGGCGAGTCTCGTGCCGCCGGACCGGGCCGCGAAAGCGCCTGCCGCAGGTACGGCCTTGTCCGCCACCGGCGTCCCGCAACTCGACGCCGCGCTCGCCGCCCAGCCCGCGCAAGCGCGCGCCGCGCGCCGCGCGAGCCTGCGCTACACCGACCCCGACGGTCCGCTGCCCGCCGACCTCGCACACTGGCTCGGCCGGCAGGTCGAGCAATGGCATCGCGCCGGCGTGCTGCTGGCGGGCCGCGATCTGGCCGGCCTCGACCTCTCGGGTCTCGATCTGAGCGGCGCCGATCTGCGCGAAGTCCAGCTGGAAAACGCCGATCTGCGCAACACGTCGTTCAACGGCGCGCGTCTCGATCGCGCCGTGCTGAGCGGCGCGCAACTCGACGGCGCCGATTTCACCGGCGCCACGCTCGCCGATGCGAACCTGTGCCACAGCAGCGGTTCGGCGATCGGTTTCGCGGGCGCCGATCTCACGCGCGCGTGGGCGATCGACGCGCAATGGCCGCAAGCCGATCTGAGCGACGCCCGTCTCGATCATTGCCTCGCCTCCGGCATCGGCCTGGCGGGCGCACGGCTCGCGCGCGCAACGGCCACGCAAGCGGTGCTGATCAACGCGCTCGCGCCGTCGAGCGACTGGCAGGCCGCGCAACTCGCGGCCACCGTGCTGATGCGCGCGGACCTGAGCGGCGCATCGTTCGCGGACGCGACGCTGCGCAAGGCGGTGCTGATGGACGCGACACTCGCGGGTGCATCGTTCGAACGCGCGACGCTGGTGGACGTGGCCGCGGGCGGCGCCGACGCCGACTGGTCGAACGTGCGCGCCGCCGGTCTGCGTGCCGAACATTGCAGCTGGCAGGGCGCCGCGCTGCGCGGCAGCGACTGGCGCGGCGCGACGCTGGCCGCGTGCGATCTGGGCCGTACCGATCTATCGCAGGCACAACTGGCGGACGGCCAGTTCAGCGGCTGTCTGTTCACCGCCGCGACGCTCGCGGGCGCGCGTGCCGAACGCGCGAATCTGTTCCGCGCGGTATGCCGCGAGGTGAACTTCAGCGACGCGTCGCTGATCGGCGCGAGCCTTTATCAAGCCGACACCAGCGACGCGCAGTTCACCCGCGCCGATCTGCGGGACGTGAAGCTGGAAGCCGGCAGGAGGGCGATCGCATGAGCGCGCTGCCGTCGATCACCGCCGCACCCGCTACGCCCGCCACGGCCGCGGCCTTCGCCGTCATCGCGAAACAGCGCGCGCTCGGCCGTCCCGTCACCGAACTCGATCTCGCGGGCGCGGATCTGCGCGGCGTCGATTGGTCCGGTCTGGTGTTCCAGAAGGTGGGTCTCGTGGGGGCCGACCTGCGCGGCGCCGATCTGAGCGCGGCGCGTTTCATGTACTGCGACCTGTCCGGCGCGCGGCTCGCCGGCGCGACGCTGACGCGCGCCGCGCTGATCGGCTGCACTTGCGTGGGCCTCGACATGGCGGGCGCCGACGCGCAATTCCTGACGCTGATGCAATGCGCCGCCGCCGGCTCCGACTGGCGCGGTGCGACGCTGCAACAGTCGACGCTGTCCGGGACCGTGCTCGCCGGCGCGCGCTTCGGCGGCGCGACCTTGCTGCGCAGCGTGCTGTTCGGTTGCCAGGTGGGCGGCGCGGATTTCAGCGCCACGCGTCTCGATCAGGCGGCGCTCGCCTCCACCGATCTGCGCGCGGCCACCTTGACCGGCCTCGACGCCGACACCTCGGTGCTGATGGACTGCAATTTCGCGGGCCTCGCGCTGCCGGCGATCAAGCTGGTGCGCTGCACGCTGCAAGGCTGCGATTTCAGCGACGCGGATCTGCGCGACGCCACGCTGACCGAGTCGAACTGCCGTCAGGCGATCTTCGCGCGCACGCGGCTCGGCGGAGTGCGCGCCGAACGCGCGCTGCTGCTTGCCGCGCAACTGAGCGACCTCGATCTGTCGCGCACCATCTTGACCGGCGCGATGTTCGCCGACGCGCAACTCACGCGCGTGCGGCTCGACGGCGCGCACATCGAACAAACGGTATGGCACCGGAGCCGTCTCGTCGACGTGAGCTTCGACGGCGCGCAGCTGTCGTACGCGCAGTTCGACCACGCACGCGGCACGCGGGTCTCGTTCGAACGCGCGCGGCTCGAACACGCGAGCCTGCACGATGCGGTGTTCGACGAGGCGTCGTTCGCCGGCGCGCGCACCTACCGGATGAAATCCACCGATACGGCGCTGCTCGACGCCGAGCGCCCCATGTTGCAACTGGAGACCCTTAGATGAACGACGAGTTGCTGAAACACCGGCACGCGGCGCCGCTCGCGCCGCATCTGCAGGAAGCCTCGGTCGCGGTCGAACTCGACGGCGGACGCTTTCTGCTCGACGACGGGCGCGTCGCCTCGACCGCGCTGACCTGCCTGATCGAGCCGCGCGTCGGCGATGCGGTGCTGCTGGTGGAGCGTGCCGATACGAGCCGTTACATCGTGCATATTCTGGCGCGCAACGCCGATGCCGGCGCGGCTCACCACGACGCGACGCTCAGCGTGCCGGGCGTGCAGAAACTGACGATCGCCCAGGCGTCGATCGATATCGTCGCGACCGAGCGCGCCGCGCTGCGTTCGATGAAGCATGCGGACATCGTCGCCGCGACCGGCACGCTCAGCGTGAGCGCGAACGATCTGTTCCGCAGCGTCGCGCAGAGCGTGGTGGACGCGTTCAAGGATTACGTGGGCCACGCCGAACACTATCTGCTCGACGTCGATCAACTGCTGCGCCAGCACGGCAAGCAGGTGATGGTGACGGCCGAGAAAGACGTCAAGGTCGACGCCGACCGCATTTCGATGGGTTGATGCCATGTTCGCCAATACCAACCTCGGCGTGCTCAATTTCGCGTTTCCGGACGTCTGCAAGTTGTTGCCGATTCCGATCCCGTTTCCGTTTCCGAATTTCGCGCTGTCGTTCACGCACATTCCGTCGGTGTTCAACGTGATCTTCGGCGGCGGCCTCGCGGAAAACCTGATGACGCAAGGCACGATCAGCCTGGGCGACATCTCGGCGGGCGGCGTGGTCTCGCAGATCGAGATGGGCCCGGACCGGCCGCTGCTCGGCAGCTTCAAGGTGATGGTCGGGGTGATGTTCGCGACCCGTCTGACCACCATGACGATGCAGAACGGCATGCCGCCGAACGCGGTCGGCATGTCGATCACGCCGGCGCAGTTTCGCGTGATCCTGCTGTCATGAGTGGGCTGCCGTCACGTCGTTGCGTGCTTGCGCTGGTGTCCGGCTGCGCGCTGGCGCTGCTGGCCGCGTGCAGCTGGTTCGGTCCGACGAAGACCGCGCTGCGCGGCGTGACGGTTTTCGCGCAGAACGGCGCGAACAACGCGAGCGCGACCGCGCTCGACTTCGTGTTCGTGTACGACGCGACCAGCGCCGCATTGCTGCCGCGTACCGGGCCGGACTGGTTCGCGCGCCGCGCGGCGCTGCTGCTGTCGCTCGGACCGAAGGTCGAGGCGGTGTCGGTGCAGTTGCCGCCGAACCAGAGCGCCGCGCCGGTGCCGCTGCCGGCGCGCTACAAGAAAGCGCTGGTGGTTTATTGCTATGTGAATTTCGCGGCGCCCGCGGGGCAGGGCGTTGCCGATCTGACGCAGTACAAGCGCGTGGCGATCACGCTAGGCCCCAACACCGTCACGTACGACGGCACGCAATGAGCGTGCAGGTCGAGCCGTTTGCAATAAACACAGCCGCAGCACTTGCCGTATCGAGGACATGATGAACCAGTCGAGCCCGCCCGTGGATCTGCCGTATGGCCTGCAATGGTCGGAAGGGCTATTGCTGTCGCCGCAGCATCTTCAGCAGAACGACCGCTTCTGGCACGCGCAGTTGCGCTATCTGGTCGGCCGCGCGAATCCGGATTTCGTCGGCGTGCGTCATCTCGAACTCGACGAGGGTCTGCTCGGCAAGGGGCGCATCGCGGTGCGCGCGCTCGAATGCGTGCTCGACGACGGCACGCCGATCGTGCTCGACAAGACGCGCGACCCTGCGCTCGAACTCGACGTCAGCGCGAGCCTGACGGCCTCGGGCGACCGCGCGCGCGTCGCGCTGGTGCTGCCGTTGCGCGGCGATGCCGCGGCCGCCTCGGGCAGCATGAACCGGCGCTACCAATCGGTGCCGGGCGTCGCCGCCGTCGATGAAAATACCGGCCGCGTGCCGGTGCTGGTGCCGCGCCTGAAACCGGTCGCGCGTCTCGAAACCGGCTGGACGCGCGGCACCAATCTGCTGGCCGGCTGCCCGCTGTTCGAACTCGAACGCACGCCGCTCGGCACCTATCGCTGCACCGACTATCTGCCGCCGCTGGCCGTGCTTGGTGCCGACGATTTTCTGCGCGAGAAAAGTCTGCAACGCCGCGTCGCCGCGCTGCGCGACAGCGTGCGCATGAAGCTGCGCGAACTGGCCCAGGTGGGCGAGGGCGCCTATCTGAACGCAGCCATCGGTGACGCGTTTCTCGCGCTGGCCGCGCGCCGTCTCGCGGCGATCCTGCCGGAACTCGACGTGCTGGGTCTCGGCGCCGACGTCGCGCCGCGCACGCTGTATCTGGCGCTCGCGCGCGCGGCGGGCGAGGTGGCCGCGCTCGATCCGCTACCGGACCCGCCAGTGCTGCCGCCGTACGATCATTTCGACTGCCAGCCGGGCTTCGACACGGCGCTGGCTTTTGTCGAAAGCCGCGTGAAGGCGCTGCGTCCGAGCTTCGAGCGCTTGCCGTTCCATCGCGACCAGCGCGGCGAGTTCTCGTTGCGCCTGCCGCTCGATGCCGGCGACCGTCTGCTGATCGAAGTGGTGCCGTCGGCCGCGCAGACTCGCGCCGATCTGGAACGCTGGCTGGAGAGCTGCACGATCAGCCATCCGCAGTGGCTCGACGCGCTCGACAGCCGGCGCATGCCGGGTGCGCCGGTGCAGGCGTCCGACACGCGCCGCAAGGGTTTGAATCCGGCCGGCCTGTACTACGAGATCCGCAATGCCGCGTTCGATTTCGATAACGTGATGCGCGACGTGTTCACGGCCGGCGACATGCTGACGATTCGCGGCGGCGGCCGTTACGCGGCCTCGCACGCGCCGGGCGGGATCGTGCTGTATCGCGAGCCGGGCGGCGCGCAGGCGGGTCACGACGCACGCCACGGTCACGATGGGCGCCATGACACGCATGGCGATGCGGCGCGGCGCATGGCGCGGCAGTTGGGGGCGCAGCAGGGCGCGCAGGCGCTGCAGGCTAACTCGCAGTCGAACCTGCAGCCCAACCCGCCGCAGACCCAGCCGCCGGCGCAGCAAGCGGCGCCACCGTATGCGCCGGGCAATGGCGAGGACGCGGGGCATGCACACATCTGAGCGCGAAGCGCTACGCACACGGCTGCCGCTCTACACCTACTTCTGCGATTTCTACGGGCAGCTGGTGGACATCAAGCGGGGGCTGGCGGCGTTGCCGGCGGGGCATCCGGCGCCGGTCGAGCTGACGGCGGCGGCGGTCCACGCACGTCTGGTCGAAAGTCTGCGCGAGCAGTACAGCAGCGTGCAGCGCGATTGCACGCCGGATCAGTTGCAAATCTATCGCGACGCGCAGTACGCGATGGCCGCGCTCGCCGACGAGCAGTTGCTGCTCGAAGTGCGCTGGGCCGGCTGCGGCGAATGGCTCGACCTGATGCTCGAAACCGCGCTGTTCGACACGCGTCATGCGGGGGTGCGCTTCTATCGCCTGATCGACAGCCTGCTCGCGGTGGCGCAGCCGAGCCAGGCGCATGCGGAACTCGGACTGGTGCTGCTCGGTGCGCTCGAAGTGGGATTTCGCGGCGCGCTGCGCGGCGACAGCGAGGCGCCCGCGCTGGCCGCGCGTCGTGCCGATCTGGTCAAGTTCGTCACCGATGTGCGCGGCGACGACGCGGGTGGCCATGCATTCGAGCAGGCCTACGAACATACGATCGGTCCGCGCGAACCGGAGCCGGCGAGTTGCCGGCTCGCGCCGCTGTCGCCGTGGTTCAACGCGGCGCGCCTCGCGCTGGTCGCGTATCTGCTGGTGTCGGCGGCGATCTGGTTCATCGTGATGTTTCCCTTCGAGCGGCTGGTCGCCAACGATCCGGCCGCGCAGCGCGTGCGCGCGGAACAGAAGCTCGGCAATGCGGTGGCGGCCAACGACGCCGGTACGGCAACCGGACCGACACAGACGTCGGGCGCGGTGAGCGTCGCGCCGGTGACCAGCGCCGACTCGCTGACGGTAAAACCCGCGTCTAAACCGGCGCCTCGGGGAGATGTGTTGTGAGCGCGGTATTCGACATTCTGCTGGTGACCGGTCTCATCCTCGGCGTGATTGCCGGGCTGCTGATCTGGCGTGCGCGCAGCGCGCCGCGCACGGCCGCCGCCGCGGCTTCGGGCGCTGACGACAGCGTCGCGCCGGGCTGGATCACCAGCACGCTGGCCGCGATCGACTACGCGCGCACGCGCCGCGAGTGGCGCTATCGCCTGCCGTGGATTCTGCTGCTCGGCGAACGCGATGCCGGCAAGACCAGTTTCGCGCGCTCGGCGGCGGTGCGGCTCGCGCAGTCGAATCCGGACCGGCGCTATGCGTCGTTGCGCATTCCGGACAGCGTGACCACGGTGATGAATCGCGGCGTGCTGATCGACATCGACGGTGGCGTGTCGTCGCAGAGCGCGAGCGGGCCGGCGAATGCGGCTGCGGCGGTTTCGGCATCGGCATCGGCAAGCGCGCCGGCTAGCGCGCCGGCTAGCGCATCGCCGAACGTCGCCCCAAGCGCTTCCACAACGTCACCCGCTTCTTCCACCACGACGGCCCGCGACAAAAAATCCCGCTCGCGTTGGGAGACGCTGCTCAGAACGCTCGTCGATCTGCGGCCCGAGCGTCCGGTGGACGGCATCGTGCTGACGGTGTCGGCGCGCAGTCTGCTGAATGCGAGCCCGGACCTGCTCGACCGTCTCGCCGCCGACGCCTATCGCCAGCTCTGCGACGTGCAGGACGCGTTCCGTTTCGTGCAGCCCGTCAGCGTGGTGGTCACGCAGTGCGACCGCATCGACGGATTCGCGCCGTTCTGGCGCGCGCAACCCGACACGCTGCGTCAGCAGATGTTCGGCTGGTCGGCGCCGGTCACCGCCAGCAACGACACGCCGCAGGACTGGTGCCGCGAGGCGCTGCGCGTGGTGATCGAACAATTGCGCGCGTTGCAGATTGCCGGCGCGTCGACTGGCCAGGCCGCCGCGAGCGAAGCCGATCGCGACGGCACGCTGCTGTTTCCCGCGCATCTGCAACAACTGCGCGCGCCGCTCGCGCAATGGCTCGCGGGCGCATTCCGCGCGACGCTCGACCGCCCCGGCCATCTGTGCCGCGGCATCTATTTCACCGGCGATCTCGGCGGCGGCAGCGTCGGCGCGAGCGAGACCGTGAGCTTCGTGACCGGCCTGCTCGACGACAAGGTGTTCGCCGAACGCGGCAACGCGCGCGTGGTGCGCGCGTCGGCGTGGTCGCGCAACCGCTATCTGCGCGGCTTCCAGGTCGCCGCGCTGGGTGTCGCGGCGGCCCTCGCGATCGCGCTGGGGTTCGCGGGCGCGCGGCTGTACCGCACCGTCGATCAGCTCGACCGCGCGCTGGTTCAGTTGCAGACCGTGCAGCCGTACAGCGGCGGCGTCTGTCCGAGCGCGAGTGAAATCTCCACGCTGCTGATGTCCGTGCACGAACTCAATACCCGTTCGTTCGATCTCGCCAATCCGTGGTCGTGGCCGTGGTTCTGGCATCCGCTGCGCGACGGCGCCGCGCAGGTGGTGGCCGGGCGCGTGTTCGCCAACGTGGTGTTGCCGGGGCTCGGTTGCCAGCTGGCGGTGCGCGCGAAAAACCTGAGCATGAGCGGCGCGCAGGCGCCGCGCATCACCGGCGATTTGGGCGAGGATGCCCGCGAGGCGCGCCGCCGTCTGAACCGCCAGTTGCGCGACGTCACCGATCTCGAAGCCGGCCTCGGCACCTTCTACAAGATCGCCGAGCCGTTCGCGGGCGGCGCCAGCGAACAGGACCTGATGCGTTTCGCGCGGCTCGTCAATTTCGCGTACGGCCTGCCGCTGTCGCTCGTCACGCAGGACGGCGACGGCGGTTTGCTGGCCACCTCGCTGAGTTCGGCGTCGACCGATTACCGGCCGGATCTGCCCGACAATCTCGCCGCCGGTTATCGCGATCAGCTCGCGCAGATGGAAACGCATCTGCGCAATGCGCTGGTCACGCAGGCCGGCTCCGGCGAGCAACTGCTGATCGATCTGCAATCCGGCCATGGCGACCCCGCCGGGCAGACCCGTCAACTGGTCGGCTGGCTGTCGTGGACGCGTGACAACTGGCTCGGCGCGGTCGGGCAGGAAGCGCAGCGCAATCTGTGCGGGCAGATCCGCACGGATTTGCGGCAGCAGATCCGGCAATTGATGCTGGTCGATGCGTCGTCGGGACAGCATGCGGCCGGCGCGGCGAATGCGTCGGCGTCGTCGAGTGCATCGGGTGCATCGGGCGCGTCGGGCGCTTCGGGTACGGCGATCGCGCAGATCGAGCGCGCCGCTTACGCTTCGCCCTATGGCGCCCTGCTGGAGACCACCGCGAACACGTTCTCCGCGACGGAATGCGACGACGAGGTCTATCAGAAGCTGGACGCGCTGTCGGTGCCGCCGTACAACCCGCTGATCGTTCGCGAGCAGGGTCAGCGGGTGTTCAATGCGTCGTTCAGACAGGAGTTCGCCGGTCTCGCCGCGTTGTCGCAACTGCATTTCATGCAGGTGACGAAGCGGCGCGTGGCGTTCGCGTGCTCGATCAACGGGGCGGGTCCGACCGGCGCGCGTAGCTGGAATGCGAATGCGCTCGGCGACGCCACCACCTACATCGACGAATACCGGCGCTTCGCGCAGCAGTTCGCGTTCGCGCCGGGCAAGGCGTCGTCGCCGGGCGGCACGAGCGCGGCGGGACCGCGTCCGCTATATGTCCAGATCGCCGCCGTGCAACTCGAAAACGCGCTGAACGATTCGCTCGTCGAAGCGCAGGCGCCGCCGCCGCCTGGTCCGGATGTGTGGCCGGCCGCGACGTCGTCGAACGCATTGAGCGCGGTGCCGTTCGACGAGCAGGCGCTCGCGCAGACGAGCCGCGATCTGTCGCGCACGCTCGGGCCGTTGATTCAGGTGGAACGCGCGTACAGCGAGTTCGGTTTCAGCAAGGGCTTCAGCGCGCTGTCGGGCTGCCTGCAGCAGTACGCGGCGAACCAGTTGTCGACGGTCGGCAGTCTCGCGGTGCAGAGTCAGCTGTATCAGCCGCAGACCGATACGACCGGCAGCGAGTTTTTCGAACTCGGCACGGTGCCCGTCACGCGCGATTACCTCGCGCGCCAGGTCGCGCGCTCGCAGGTGCTGGCCGCATACGCCGCGCCGTTCGCGGCGCTCGCGCAGAACTCCGGCAATGCGCCCGCCAACAGCCCGAACGTGCAGACGGCCTCGTACTGGAGCAATTCGATTGCCGAGGTGAACCGCTATGTGCCGTCGAACGATCCGGCGAGTCAGATGGGGCAACTGGCGTCGCTGTTCGTCGATCGTCTGAACGGCATGACCGCGCAGAACTGCGGCTCGCGTCTGCAGGACGCCGCCGCCGCGCCCGCCACCGACGACGGCGCGAACGATCTGTTCGCGGCGCGCCGCCGCGATCTCGTGAAGGTCGCGCAGTCGCTCTGTCAGGGCAGCGATTCGGTTGCGTTCCAGAATCTGTTTGCGCTGTTCGATGCGACGCTCGGCGGCCGCTATCCGTTCGGGCTCGCGGGCGCGCCGGAAGCGTCGCCGGTCGCGGTGCGCGATTTCTTCTCGGTGTACGCGCAGCAGAGCGCGGCGTTGCGCGCGCAACTGAGCCGTCTGCCGAAGGCGCAGCGCAATGCCGCGAGCGCCTTTCTCGATCAGCTCGACGACGACCAGAAGTTCTTCGCGCAGACAGTGCGCGCCGACGGCAGCCTCGCGGTGCATCTGAACGTCGGCTTCAACGTGCGGCAGGGCGCGGAGCGCGGCGCGGATCAACTGGTCGGCTGGATGCTGAGTTCCGCGAACCAGTCGGCGGTTTATCCGAATGGGCAGAGCGGGCTCGACTGGGTCGCCGGGCAACCGCTCGCGCTGGATCTGACGTGGGCCGAACTGTCGCGCTGGGCGCCGTACGCGAATCCCGCCGTGCCGGATTCGCCCGATGTCGAAGGCCGCACCGCCACCTTCGGCACGGGCGGCACGTGGGCGTTGTTGCGGCTCGTGCAGCAGCACGCGATCGACCGGGGTGCGACCGCCGCCGACGGCATCACGCTGCGCTTTAATGTGCCGGTCGCGAGCGCGGCGAGCGTGGCGGCCTCCACGTCGGCGATGGCGGCGGCCGCTGCGTCGGGTGCCGCGAGCGGGGCCGGTGCCAACAATGCCGCGAACGCCGGTGCGAACAGCGGCGCGTCATCCCGTCCCGCGCCGCCGCTGACGTCGGCGAGTACCGCGCAGTTGCTGGTCAATCTGCAATTGCAAGGCGTCGATCCCACCAGTCACGCCGCCACGCCGCTGAAGCTTCCGGCCTTCCCGACCGGCTCGCCGTCGATGCCGGCGGCGAGCGGGCAGAGCGTTTCGTCGCGCAGCCTGCGCGGCACCGCGCTGAGCGCGCAGATTCCGACCATTCCCTCGCTACCGCCGCTGCCGCCGGGCCTCGATGGCCCCGCGCCGGTCGCGAACACCGCTGCCGCTTCGGCGGGCAGCCACTGACAGGAGTTAGACATGGAGCATCCGCTCGCTTATGCCAACGCGTTTCTGGCCGCGCATTACGGCATGGATTGCGCGACGCTGCTCGCCCCGATCGATGTTGCCCAGCCCCAAGGCGCGACGCTGCGCGGCACGCCGGTGTGGAACGCGATCCGCCGTGCGCGCGAGTCCGACGACGCGTCGTTGCCGCTCGGCGCGTGGGTGCGTCAGCTGAAGCGCGCGAACTGGGGCGAGGTCGCGCGCGCGTCGCTCGATGCACTCGCGTATCGCAGCAAGGACCTGCACCTGGCCGTGTGGCTGTGCGAGGCGCTGTTGCAGGAGCGAGGCTTCGCGGGACTCGCGGCGGGCGTCGCGGTCGTCGATGCGCTGTGCGAGCGCTACTGGGACGTGCTGTATCCGGGCAGTCCGGACGGCGACTACGAGCATCGGGCGAATCTGGTTCGCTGGCTCAACGAGAAGCTGATCGCGCCGGCGCGGCTGGTGCCGTTGACCGCAGCGTATGGCGCCGACGCATCGACGCAGCCTGGCGGCGTGGGGTTGCAGCAGAGCGGCACGTCCGACAGCGAGCGCGCTTACACATGGGCCGACTGCGAGCAACTGCGGCGCCAGCAGCAGGCGTCGTCGCAAACGCGCGGGGGCGACGAGGGCGGCCTCGATGCCGCCGGTTTCGACAAGGCGATGGCGGCGACCTCGGACGAGTTGCTGAGCGGCCAGCATATTGCGCTGAGCCAGGCGCTCGCGGCATTGGCCAAACTCGGCGCGACGCTCGATCAATGTTTCGACGACGATGCGCCGGGACTCGGCGCGCTGCGTGGGGTGCTCGAACAGATTCACGCGTTCATCAGCGCGCAGCTGGTGCAGCGTGGTTTGCCGTTCGGCGTGACCGCGCGCGCGGCGAGCGCGGCCGGCGTGGGGGCGGGGTCGGCGCCGCTGCCCGCTGCGGCGTCGTATGCGGAGACTGGCGTCGTGCCGTTGACGGAGACGATTTCCGTGTCGGTGTCGATGGCGGCGCCCATGCAGGGACAGGCGGGTGAGGGCGGGTACGTGGAGTCGAACGGCGCTTCCGTGGCGGATGTGGGTGATGCCGCCACGGCGGCTCATCATGCGCCGGCTCATGCGTCGGCTCACACGCCAGATGACTCGTCTAGTCACGCTAACGAAAACCCGCACGAGCCCACATCCGCGCCGCCCATCGACGCGAACGCGAGCGCCGAAGCCCACTCGCTCGCCAACCCGATCAACGCGCGCCGACACGCGTACACGCAACTGGCGGTGGCCGCCGCCACGCTTGCCGAGCTCGAACCGCACAGCCCGGTGCCGTATCTGATTCAGAAGGCGATCGAATGGGGTTCGCTCAACACCGCGCAACTCTACGACGAGCTGTTCATCCAGGGACGTGGCCAGTTGAACGTGTTCGAACTGCTCGGCATCGGCATGCAGCAACCCACGGAGAACGAAGCATGAAGATCATTCAAAAGGCACGGCTCGCGCGATTCGCCAGGAGCCTTTGATGGCACGCATCTTTGAGGCCAGGTCGCTGGGCGTGGCCGATGTGCGTGTGGCGATCGTCGCAGATCGCGGGCGGGCGGATCTGCTGGTGTGTCGCGTCAACAGCTACGGGCTCGCGGTCGGCGATGCACTGTGGTGTATCACGCCGGACCGGGGGAACGCTACCTCGGTCGCGTTTTGTAGCGAAGGCATGGCACAGCTGAAGGTGTGCTTCGTGCAAACGCGCGGCGAAGCGGGATGGGTGCATGACCGGCCGCATCCGTGGCGCGGGCGGCTCGGACGGCAAGGTAGGTGAAGCGGGGGACGCGGTGGCAGCAGTGGACGCGGGAGCAGTGACTGTGGTGGATGAAGCGGGTGCGGTGAGTGAAGGGTGCGGTGAGTGAAGCGGGTGAAGCGGGTGAAGCGGCCGAATGACTCAGGCGCACGCTTTATCGTTCAATGCGGGGGTGGCGGCAGCAGAACGACGGGCGGCAACGCGGTCGATTTCAGTTGCCGGCCGACCACGAGTTGATCGGCGCTGGCCGCTTCCGCCGAGGGGTAATCGCCCACCGCCACGATCAACGGCTGGCCGCTGTCGGTGATCGGCACGATGGTTGCCTTGAAGCCCTGCTCGGTGATCGAGCCGGCGAACAGCGACGCGGCGTCGCTCGACGTGAAGGTGGCGGCCTGCAATGCGTAGTGGCCGTGCGCGGGCGGCGGCGCCGGGACCAGCAGACTGGCGAGCGGCGCCGATGCCGCGTATGCGGCGCTGGCGGGCCCGGCGTTCTTCGCGATGACCGCGCCGCCCGCGACGGTCGAGCCGGCCGAGGTGGCCGAAGCGCCCGTGGGACCGCCCGATGCAGCGTTCGACAGCGCGCCCGCCTTGCCGCGCTCGCCGGACACAGCACCGGGCAGCATGGCGGCGGCCCGGTTGGCGAGGTGTTCGATCGGCGCCTTCACGTTCGAGGGCGCGAGGGTGCCGGCGGCGAACATCGCGGCGCCGAAGGCAATCAGCAACAGCAGGAAGAAGGCTTTGAGCATGCTGGCAGCGTTAACAGCGGACAGTGAGGTTCGTGAAAACAGCGGCCTCAATCATAGACAGAGGCGCGCCGCTTGGCGAGCGCGATCTGGAAGATTCACGCAGCGTTCGTCGCGTTCGGTGTTCGAGGCGGCACGTACAACGTATCAGTCAATGGAGACGCATTCGTCATGAATGGATCGCGCAAACCCCCCAATCAGGACCGCCGCCCGGTCAAGCAACTGCCGACTGCCGCCGAGTATCGCGCGAAGCGCCAGGAGAAGATGGACGAGGCGCGCAAGGTTCGACGGCACGAGATCCTTCAGCAACGGCGCAATAACTTGACGTCGACGTTCCCGGGGTCGGGCGGAACGCAGCCGCATTCGCCGTTCACCGCGCCGTTCTCGAACCCGTTCTCGACGCCGCAACACAGCACACCGTTTTCGACGCCGTTCTCGAACCCGTTTTCCACGCCGTTCACCACGCCGTTTTCAACGCCCCAGCACAGTACGCCGCTTTTCACGCCGCCACCGCTTCATCAGCCGCTTCAGCAACAGCCGAGGCAATCGTCCACGTCGATGGAAATCGAAACGCACACGCCACACACGCCGACGCCGAGTTCGCCGCTCACGCCGATGACCCTGCCGCAAACGCATGCGCCTCAACCCACGGTGCAACAGACGCCCGAACAGGTGCTTGGCATGTCGCAACAGGCCTGGGCGAAATTCAGCGAGCGCTCCGCGACCGAAAACCGCCGCGACGTGATGGGTTTGCCGGCGCCGGTGCATCGTCCATCGCCGGAACTCAGCAATTTTCTCTACGACAAGGGGGGCGTGAAGCTGGACCATCAGGTGAAGTACGGACCAGGGGCCGGCATCGATACGACCCATCAAGGCCAGATCGACACGCACTACGGCGCCAAGACCAAACCCCGCCTCACGCAGTACTCGTCGAACCGCAATCACTATGTACGCGCCGCGAACGAGTCCGGCCGGCCGCTCACGCACCAGGAATTCGACGTCAGCCAGGGACGTAATCCTGGTCCCACCAGCATCAATCACGTGATCGCGAGCGGCACCGGCCAGAATCTGATGAATCAGATGACGATGCAGTTCGACAGGGGCGTCGAAACCTTCGACTCCGGCCGGGCTGGTCTCGCCAAGGCCGGCATTGCGAAGCGCGACCCGACGAAATACGACGCATCGAAGCTGGGCGTGCTGAACCGTGATCGCCTCGACGTGCTCGGCGGCATCGCGCAGCAGGCGGCGGCGGTCGGCCGGATGACCGGCATCGGCCGCGCAATCGTGACTGAAGAAGCGCCGCTTGAGGTGCTCAGCAAGAATCCTGGCGGCGCGCAGGGCGAACAACGACACTGGCATCTCGGCAAGCGCGACGCCATGGCGAAGAACGTGCTGTCTGCATTCCAGGCGCCGACCCTGGATGCGCGCTACAGCGGCTACAAAAGCTACCTGAAAAGCACCTTCGACTCGTTCGGCAATTTGCGGCTCGGCCACGGCACCGGCAATGGCCGCGTCAGCACCGGGATCGACATTCCGTTGACCAGCAGCATGACCCCGACCCCGCGCGGCGAACGGCTGTACCAGGCGAATCTGACGTTTGGCTTGCCACATATGGAAACGGCGCAAACGGTTAGTTCGGGCGGGGCCTCATACCGCTCAGGGTTCTTCACGACAACCTCGGGAGGACTTAAGCTGACCAGCAGTACGGAAAAATAAATCGAAGGAGACGGTATGACGGGGATCGAGTCAGCGGTCAGGCCAGCGACCAGGCGTTTCGCCGAAGTCTGCGCGATGCTGCCGGGCGCGCCGCCGCTCGCGGACGCGTTGGCGGGGCCTGCGTGGGCGGCCATCTGGGCCGACGCGATCGTGGCTTTCTGGGAGACCGAGCGCGAGCTTGGCGCGCTCGATGCGAATGAGCCGCTTTATCTGCTCGACGTCTCGCCCGGATGCGGTTCGCAGGCGTGGCTGTTGATCGACGCGCTCGCCGAACGCTTGTCGTCGAGCCGCGTCGCGGATCTCGAGTGGCGTTACGTGGTGTGCGAGGCTGGCGCGGGTCTCCAGGACGGGCGCGAGCTGTCGGCATCGCGTGCGACAAGCGTGTCGCGACATCGTGTTCTTTCTCATCCGCGCTTCGCGCCGTTGATCGACAGCGGGCGTGTCGGACTCGCGAACTGGCAGCTGTCTGGAGAGGGTTTTCTACTCGGGCATACGGATTCAGACTCAGATTCGATCCCGATCGAACGTTTCGCGAATCCGGTGGCGGCCATTGCCACCGGCTGGTTCTCGCGGCAACCCGCGGATCTGTACGGCGCGCATTACGGTCAATGGCTCGAAGCGACAGTCGAGGTGACCGCCGACGCTTCAGGTTATGCGTTGGCCTATCAGTGGCAACCGGCGTCGATGAATGAGCCGGCGGACGTATCGGCGAACGCGTCGGCGGCTGCATCCGCAGGCGCGTCGACGAACGAATGGGCGCCGCTCGTCGAGCGATACACGACGAATCTCGTCAGCGCCTGCGTGTTGCTGCCCACCGGCGCGATGACGTTGGTGAACGCATTGCGTCGCATAAGCGGCGAACGTTACCTGCTACTCGCGTGCGATGTGGGCGCGGCCGGCGAAACCGCGCTGCGCGACGGTGCGTCGAGCGCGCCCGATACGTGGCAGCCTGGCGACACGCTGTCGCCCGTCAACTTCCACGCGCTCGCCTGGCGTCAGCGTTGCGCGTGCGTGATCCAGCGCGAGACCGGCGCCGACGGTCTCGTGCTTCAGGCGGTGTGGTCGCGCGCTAACGAAGCGTTGCCGTCTTCTGCGCAGCGTGCGCTCACCGGCTTGATCGAACGATGCGAGCCGTGGGATGCGCGGCGCCTCGCGCAAGCTGCCGGATCGATCGGGGAAGGCGCGCCGCTCGATACGTCGATGACGTTGCTGCGCGCATCCAATGATGATCCGGTCGTGCTCGGCGCCGTGCTGTCGAACTGGTCTGCGCGGGCCGCGGACTTGTCCGCCGCGCCGGAACGGATCAGGCAGGCGTGGCGGGACGCGCTGGCGCGGACGTGGCGTCACTATCTGCCCGGTACTCACACCACGCAGTTCGACGCGCAACTGGCGAGCGCGGCCACGACGCTCGGCGCCTGGGGACTCGCGAAGGATATCTGGCGCAGCGTGCTGGCATTCGATGAAACGATGCGCCTTGATGCGATCACAAGCGCGATCACAAACGCGATCACAAACGCGATCACAAACGCGATCACAAGCGCGAGCGACGCGCATCGTCAAGACGAAGCGTGCGATGCCCGCGAGCAACGCGCAACAGCTTTGCAAGCCGTCCTGCAGGGCGATGAAGGGACCGGCGGGACCGGCGAAACCGATGACCTCGCCCGCCAGCATCACGCACGCTGGCGCGCCTGCGTCCATCTGCATCTCGCCAATTGCCTCGCCTCGTCGGGCGCGCTCGACGAGGCCTGTACACACATTGCTCACGCGCTCGCACTCGAATCCGACGATCCCGATGTGCACGCATGGCAAGACGAACTGAACGCGCGCGCGACCCGCCGGGAGGCGTTGCCCTGGTATCGCCCCGATCTAGCGCGCGATGCCGCGCTGTCGATCGAACCGCTTGGTCTCGAACACGCCGATGCGCTGCTCGATGCGTACGCGGACCCGCACATCGCCGAGTTCGCGAATCTGCCGACGTTGAGCGATCCGGAACAGGTGCGGGCCTGGCTGATCAACGACGCCGCCGAAGCGGGGCGCACCAGTTACGCGGTGATCGATTCGCAACGCGGTCTGGTCGGCGTCGTAAGTCTGTGCCGCGCAGGCGACGCCGCGCATTTCTATTTCTGGATCGATGCACGCGCGCAAGGCCAGGGTTTCGGTACGCGCGCCGCGCGCTTGCTGTTCGAACAGGCGAGGGCCGCCGGCATCGACGAGATGTTCACCGCTTCGTATGCGGCCAACGCGCGCTCGCACGAAGCATTGCGCCGGCTTGGGTTCCATTGCTTGCCGGTGCGGTCGGTGGAAGATGCCGACGTCAGGTTCTTTCATCGGCGTCTTGTGCCGGCGAACGGCGACGCTGAACATGCGGCGATCGAGAACACAGTCGCACGTTTCTCGGCGCTCTCCGCCGCGATCGATTCGCCGGTCGAACTGGTTCTTCAAACGCGGGAGAGTGTCGGCGCGATGGCGGGCACGTGACGCCGTAGCTGGTTCGTTACGGGCGACGCGTCACCGGCCGCGCGTCACCGTCAACAAGCCCTTCACCCGCCGCGTAACCTGCGTGAGAAAACTGCCGGACGTACTCACCTGCGCGCGCCGGTGCGGCATGCGCTGAAGGTCCTGCCAGTCTTCGGACAGCGCGCGCGCATGATCGGCGGCGGGGAACGGCCATTCGACCGCCACCGCGCGCAGCAGCGTCGCGTGCTGTCCATGCTGTCCGTGCTGTCCTTTACCCGCGCTGTCGAGATAAGCGTTGATCGCGGAGGCCTCCTGCGCGGCCGAGCGTTGCGAATCGGTCGCGATGAAATCGTCGAGTCCTTCGATATGGACGCACCATAAAGTTTCGCTCACGTCCTGTCTCCTATCGGTTGCGCAGCCGCTCCCATTTCAGATCCGAAAAGCACGGCCCCTGGGTCGCCTCGCTGAATTTCACGTCGTTGTGCTCGCCGTTCCATTCGAGAACCTGCACGTTGCCGTCCGCATCGACGGTCAAATCCCAGCCTATACAGCGCGCGAACGGAATCTTGCGGTGCAGGTCGACGACCAGCGCGACGCATTGTGCGAAAGCGGGAATCGTCACGCCGTCGAAGCGCACGCCGGAGTCAGGATGCGCGTCGACCGCGCCCCAGTCGTGCAGATAACCCTCCCGGCCCAACTCGCCGGTCGCGAGATCGACCGGCACGCTGACTTCCCGGTCGGCGCGAACGTGCGTGTCGTGTTCCCTGCCAAAGCGGCAATAACAGGCCCGAACGGAAATGACGCCGCTGTCGTCCACCACCGTCGTGAAGCGCAGCGTCGCAACGGAGCGGGACGCAAACGCGCTGAATACGCGATGCTGGATCACGTACTTCTGAAAGACGCCATTGCCGAGCGCCTTGATCGTGTCGAGATCGACCGTTCCCTTGTCGAACAGATAAACGCCTTTGCCCTGACTCGACGCATCGAGCTTGAACACCACGCGCTCGCTTTCGCGGAACACGACGTCGTTCAATTCGCTCTGCGGAATCACGACACTTTTATCCGTGAAGAACAATCCATTGGCGAAATAGGCGACGTCCGGAAAAGCCTCGCCGCCGAAGATCAAGCGCGACAGCGGCTTCAAATCGGAGATCTTTCCGTACGAACCTTTCAGACTGGGCACCACGACGCTGCCGTAATAGTTGTCCGGAATCCAGCCTTCCTTGAAGGTCCTGCTGAACGCCGTATACGCGCGAAGCCATGGTGCGTAGATCGCGTGGCCGAATACGTCGCGTGCGTAGGTGTCGGCGAGCTGCAACTGCGCCGGGTCGGTTCTGCCGTGCCGCATTTCGAGCGCACGCAGCACGCGTGCCGCCTCCACGCGATGATGCCGGTGGAACTTGAGTTGTCCCGCCTTCTTCAACGATCGTCTGACCACATGTTCGACATCGAATGGCATCAGGTTCTCATGGTTTGCGCGGTTCCGCCATGGAAGATCAGTAGGCGTTCTGGTGGTGCAATCCGTTGGCGACCGTCGCGAGAATGATCTTCACGTCGAGCCTGAACGACCAGTTTCTCAGGTAGTACAGATCGTGCGCGACGCGGCCTTCCATCTTCTCGATGCAGTCGGTTTCGCCGCGAAAGCCGTTGATCTGCGCCCAGCCGGTAATGCCCGGTTTGATCCGGTATCGGTGGATATAGCCGGAGACGATGTGCTGATAGAGGTCGTCGTGTTCGAGCGCATGCGGGCGCGGTCCCACTACCGACATATCGCCGCGCAGCACGTTGAAGAACTGCGGCAGTTCATCGAGACTCGTGCGGCGCAGAAATCTGCCCACGCGCGTGATGCGCGGGTCGTCGCGTGTCGCCTGTTCGAGCACGCCTTGCTTCTGGATATGCAAGCGCATGGTCCGGAACTTGAAGATCGTAAACACGCGGCCGTCCGCCCCTTTGCGGCGTTGTTTGAAGAACACCGGTCCGGGTGAGCTCAGCTTCACCGCGATCGCGCAGGCGAGCAGCACTGGCGAAACCGCGATCAGCGCGCCGAGTGCAAAGAGGCGATCGAACAGTTCCTTCTGCACGAGCGCATTGGGTGGCAACGGCGAGGCCGCCAGATTGATGGTCGGTACGCCGAGCAGATCGGTGACGCTGCCTTCGAAAAGTGCCAGCGTTCGTACGTCCGGCATGAAGCGGATGTTGATCAGATCGTTGCGGAATTCGTTGACGAGCTTCAGTATCGTGCGTTCCTCGGTCAATGGCAGCGCGAGCCAGACTTCGCCGATCTGCTGGTCACGAACGTAGCGGGCAAAGCCCTCGTGTTCGTCGAACACATGAATGGCGGCGGGCATCGCGGCGCCCGCGGTGGAACCGACCTTGTACAGCGCGTTGGGGCGGAAACCGGCGGCCGGCGCCATGTCCATCTTGCGGAAAATCTCGTTGCAATGATCGCCGTGGGCCGCCACCGCCACCTGCTGCAAGTTCAGACCCGCATGCCGCACGCGGCCGAGCAGCATGTGAGTCGCGATGCGGCCCGCAATCATCAGCGCGCCTGACAGACCGGTCCAGTACGCGAACCACAGACGCGAGACGAAATCGATCCGATGCAGCGAGAACATCAACGCCATCGCGCAGGCCTGCACGACCAGCCAGCCTAGCGCGACCTGTCCGACCAGCGCGCGCTTGGAACGCCCACGCCACGATTCGTACACGCCGAGCGCCGGAAAGAACGCCAACGAAAACGCGGCGGCGAACGCCACGAACGCAAAGTAGAAACCCCGCTGCGAAACGTCGTCGAAGCGAATGCGCGAGGCGACGATCGCGCCGGCGAGGATCATCGCGACGTCGAACAACCTCGCCAGCAGACCTGTAATCAATCGCATTGCAGCCCCCCTGAGAGCGCCCGTCGGATGACTGGAGATCGGTCGAGATCGGTCAACCGCAACGTCCGTACTTGTCGTCGAAGCGGACGATGTCGTCCTCGCCGAGATAGGTGCCCGATTGCACCTCGATGATCTGCAGCGGGACACGGCCGGGATTTTCCAGACGATGCCGGATGCCGAGCGGGATATAGGTGGACTCGTTTTCGCCGAGCAGGAACTGTTCGTCGCCGCGCGTGACGAGCGCGGTGCCGCACACCACGGTCCAGTGTTCGGCGCGGTGATGATGCATCTGCAAGGAAAGACGCGCGCCCGGCATCACGACGATCCGCTTCACCTGGAAGCGGTCGCCATGATCGATCGAATCGTAAAAACCCCATGGCCGACGCACTTTTCTGTGCGCGTCGGCTTCCGGCGATTTGTCACGCTTGATGCGCGAGACGAGTCCCTTGATGTCCTGCACGTGCGAGCGGTCGACCACCAGTACCGCGTCGTCGGTATCCACCACGATCAGATTGCTGGTGCCGACACAGGCCACCAGGCGCCCGCCCTGCGAACGGCCGTACGTAGCGGTCGCGCCTTCGAACAGCACGCGGCCGCTCGCCGCGTTGCCGTCTTCGTCTTTCTGCATTGCCTGCCAGACGGCATCCCACGAACCGAGATCCGACCAGCCCGCGACCAGCGGCACGACCACGCCGTCGAACGGCGAATCGGCTTTGCCGATCTGTTCCATCACCGCATAGTCGATCGAATCGGATGGCGAGCGCAGGAACTCGGTGGCGTCGGGCATCATGCATTCGTCGGCTTTCTTCGCGTGTTCCCACGCCTGCAGACACGCGGCATGAATCTCCGGCTGGAACCGCTCGATCATCGCGAGCCAGACCGACGAGCGCACCACGAACATGCCGCTATTCCACCAGTAGTTACCGGATTCGACGTACTGCGCCGCGAGTTCCGCGGCGGGTTTTTCCACGAATCGTTCGATACGGTGCGCGCCATCGTGCAAGGCCTCGCCGAGGCGGATATAACCGAAGCCGGTGTCGGGTCGATCGGGCGGAATGCCGAGCGTGGCAATCTTGCCGCTCAGCGCGTAGTCGGCGGCAATTTCGATCGATTGATGAAGCGCGTCCAGATCCGCGATCGCATGGTCGGCGGGCATCGCGATCAGAATCGCGTCGCGGCCGTCGGTGCGCGCGGCGAGTGCCGCCAGCGTGAGCGCCGGGGCGGTGTCGCGCCGGCCCGGTTCCACCACGATGCGCGCATTCACGCCGATTTCGCGGGCCTGCTCGTAAGTCGCGAAGTAGTGTTCGGTGCCGCAGACGATCACCGGGTCCGCGGCAATGTCCCATGAAGTGCTGAAGCCGGCCATGCGTCCCATCGTAGCCTGCAGCAGCGTCTGGTTGCCGACGAGATCGATCAGCTGTTTCGGAAACTGCTCGCGCGATACCGGCCATAGACGCGTGCCCGAACCACCGGCGAGAATCACCTGAACGAGAGTCGGACGATCCAGCAGAACCTGCTCGACGTTTTCGCTTTTTGCGTTGCTGGCAACTTCCGTAACCTTGCTCATTTAAAGCTCCTTTACATGTTGGTACCAGCCGTGGCCGATGAATTCATCTTAGCCAGATTACGCTGCACCACAGCATTTCTGGCGCGAAGCGTTGAGGTTTTGGCCCGGCTCGTTGGACCTGTTTTGATGAGCGAAATCGAAGCGTGCCGATTTGTCGTTCGATGGGACATGTCGCGTGGAAAACGATGTAATGGCGTGGTAGGGTTCGAATGAATACGTCGATGAACTCGCGGCGATTGCACGGTCAAAGGTAGGACACCGGATGTTCTTTTTGTTCTATTTGTCCAGTCCCTCGACATCGCATGCCGTCCGTTTCCAGGAACCGCAATGGCCTACATCTCGCTACTCGCGCTATTTCTGACCGTGACGAATATGGTGCCCGTGAGCGCAGTGGGTTTGCTTCCGCTGGTTGTGCTGCCGTGGCGATTCTTCGGTCGAAGCTACCCGGCATTCATGACGCCGCTCACGGCATTCACGCTGCTGGTCATCATTTCCACGCTGCTCTACGATCCGCACTCGTTTCTGGAATTCGATTTCTACCGGCGCGACGGCAACTTCTTCATCTCCTATGCGCCGATCTTCGCGGGTTGCCTGTACACGCATCGCTGGGATCTGAATAAAGTACTTCGCACGTTCTTCATCTTCGCGGTGGCCATCAACATTCCGCCCTACGCGTACTACGTGATTCACAACGGTTTGCTCAGCATCCTCGCGCGGCCGGACGACAGCTTCGGCAGTTTTTTCATCGCGCGTAACGCGGCGGGTGGATTTCTTGCCATGCTGTTCTGCCTGGGCGTGGCCTGCTATCTGCACAAGCGCAGTAAATGGCTATTGGCGTTGCTCGCCGCGAATGTGCTGATGCTGTTCTCCACTTACAGCCGTGGTTCGCTGCTGGGCGTGCTGATCGTGTTGCCGTATCTGTATTTCGGCCGCAAGCGCTGGATGCTCGCCACGCTGCTGGCCTGCCTGCTGGCGGGTTCGTTCGCGATGGCGATCTATCACACGGACTCTCGGGTCGATTATTTCGGCTATCCCTTCACCATCGAGAATCAGGACGCGAAGGTCGCCAACCTCGACATCCGTTACGAATGGCTCTGGCCGCGCGCGTTGGCTTACTTCGAGCAGAGCCCGATCGTGGGGCTCGGGTTCGGATCGTTCGACGACCATATCGGCAATCTGACGTCCTATTTCGGCTTGTTGAGTATTCCGTCGAACATGATCATCGAGCACAGCGATTCGCACGCTCACAACTCTTACCTGAACTTTCTCGCGGAGATGGGCGTGGTGGGACTTGGGCTGATGTTGTGCTTCTACTGGCGGCTGGTCGAATGGGGCAAGCATGGTGCGGCGGCTGCCGCGCTCTTCGGCAATGGCGAGAACTTCGCCGCGTTCCGGTTCGTCGAGCTGTCGTCGGTTTGCCTGCTGGTCATGGCGGCGACCGAACACCGGTTGGTCTCGCCGTCCAATGTGCTGATTCTCTCGCTGGTTATTTCGCTGCTGCTGGCGGCGCGCTCGGTCGATAACGCCGCGATTGCCCACCTTCAGCGCAAATCCCGCAGCGGCGCGCCGCTTTGACGGCGTGCGCGGGATGACGTGTCCCGCTAATCTGTCATAGCGTCGACGACGCGACTTCGGCGTGATTGCGCTCTTCGGCGCTCAGTTCGCCCAGTACCGGATAGGGCAGAAACTGCTCAAGACCGCCATAGGGCAAACGGGCATCGACAAAACTCATCAATGCGCTCTTGAAGTTCTCCGACGAGAAGCGCTCGGCGTTTCGGCGGCATACGCGAGGATCGAACAGATGCGCGTTGTGCTCGAAGCGCGTGACCGCTTCGAGCAGCGAGTCGATCGTCTGATCGCCGAAGAACACGCCGGTAGGCCGTTCGAGCGGCAGACCGATGACGGATTCCAGCGCACCGCCACGGCCGAATGCGATCACCGGCGTCCCGCATGCCTGTGCCTCCACCACCGAGATACCGAAGTCCTCTTCGGCGGCGAACACGAAAGCGCGAGCCCGCCGTAAGTGATCGACAAGCACGTCGAAAGGTTGATGGCCGAGTATCGATACGTTCTCGCCCGCGGCCGCCTTGATCTTCTTCATCTCCGGGCCGTCGCCGATCACCACGAGGCGGCGCTCAGGCGTCTGCGAAAAAGCCCGCACGATGAGATCGATGCGCTTGTACGGCACCATGCGCGAGGTCGTCACGTAGAAGTCGTCCTTCTGCGCGCACATCGTCATGTTGGCCAGATCGACCGGCGGATAGATGACGGTCGCGTCGCGCCGATAGGTTTTCCTGATGCGTCGCGCGATGAATTGCGAATTCGCCAGCAGATGATCGACGCCGTTGGCCGAGCGCGAGTCCCAGCCGCGAATGTAGTGCAGCAGTACGCGCGCCAGCGCGGATTTGAGGCCGGTTTTCAGGTGCGATTCGTTCAGGTACTGATGTTGCAGATCCCACGCGTAGCGGATGGGCGAATGCACGTAACTCACGTGGAGCTGGTTCGGTCCGGTCAGCACGCCTTTGGCCACCGCGTGCGAACTCGAAATGACGAGGTCGTATGCGGAAAGGTCGATCTGTTCGATCGCGAGCGGCATCAACGGCAGATACGCGCGATAGCGCCTGCGCGCGAACGGCAGCCGCTGAATGAAGGAGGTGCTGACCGGTTTCCCTTTCACGCATTCGCGGTCTTCGAGAAAATCGACCAGCGAAAAGAGGTCGGCTTTCGGAAAGCACTCGATGATGTTTTTCAATACCTTTTCCGCGCCACCCGAAACCACCAGCCAATCGTGAACAATAGCGACTTTCACTTCAACCTCCTGTGAGATTGCAATCACGGTCCATTGTCTGCATAGGCCCTTGCCATTGCGCGATGAGCCGGCTCATTCGTCTTCCGCGCCGCGCGCGGCGCGTGCGGCGGTCCGCAAGCCGCAGGCCCCGCGCACCAGGCTCAGCGCCCGCGTGCCGCCCGGCACGAGATCGAAGAGTTCGAGACGAATCACCACGCCCAGCAGCATGAACGACAGAATCGCCTCGCCGGTCACCCGCGCGAACGCGATGCCGATGGCGCCGTAACGGGGCGCCAGATACAGCGCGGCGACCAGATTGATCAGCCCCGATGCGATACCGACGACGGCGAGCAGACGATCTTTCTTGCGCGGCACGAACACATAGCCCGCGACGAATTCGTTGAAGGCCGCGAACGGAAACATCCACGCGAACACCTGAAGTACATGCGCGCTGGGGCCGAACGCGGCGCCGAGAATCAGCGGCAGCACGAACGGGGAGAGCGCCAGCGCGCCGCAGAAAATCAGCAGGCCGTAGCCCATCAGCAGCATCGCGCCATGCCGGGTCGTCTCGTGCGCGCCGGCGTTGTCGCCCTGGGCGAGTTGCCGCGTGATGGTGGGAATGAACACCTGCGCGGCCGGGCCCATCAGCGCGAGCCCGATCGTCGCGAAACGTTCGGCCGCGCCGAAGTAGCCGACCTGTTCAGGCGTGGACAACAGCGTCAGCAGATAGGTCGACGAGGCGGTGAACACGACCGAGCCCGACGAGTAGAGAAACAGCATCGTCGAATTACGCACGAGGGCCGTGATGCCGCTGAAGCGGATGCGCGGCCAGCCGATCTGGCGAATCGTAATGCCGTACGAAACGATGGACGACGCCACGCCCGCGATCAATAGACTCGCCAGCACCCAGACCGAATCCGCGGGGCCGCGCACGAGCGGCAACACCAGCACGAGGCTCAGCGCGAAGCCGAATACCTCGATCATGATCGGCGTGCGGAATTGATGACGGCCCTGGAACATCCAGCCGAGGTTCATGCCGGAGACGATCCCCAGCAGGGTGGCGAGAAAACCGATCAACGGTCGCTCGGAGAGCACCGGCGAACACAGCGTCCCGATCACGCCGATCAATCCGCCGACCAGTCCGTGGACCACGCGCGCGCTCACGTGCAGCGAGAAGATCTCGTTGCACTCGGCGTCGCTCTGCGCTTTCGACACGTCGCGCATGCCGACCGGACTGAAGCCGTAATTGACGAGCATCCAGATCACGTTCATCAGCGACATCGACGCGAGAACCTGGCCGTATCCCGCTACGCCCAGCATCCGCCCGTAAAACGGCACCACGATGATGAGGTACACGTACCGCATCAAGTAGCCGCCGTAGACAAAGCCGATTACGCGGATGCTTTTTCGTCTATCCATGCCGTTCTCCGTGCCTGCGTCGTGGACTGGTGGACTTCAACGTCCAGCCACGCGATGGCGGGCCAGCGGGTTCGAGATATAGCGCACCACGAAGTCGGACAGTGGCGAGTACGGAATCAGGCACAAACTCGACAGCACCAGCGTGCCGAGTTTCTTCTTCAGGCTCCAGAAGGGATTGGCGACGATGGTGTGCAGATACGCGCGCGAATCCCACATCATCCAGTGCCAGCGGTTATGCAGCGGAGCGCGATAGACGCCGCTGCAAAAGCGCGCCTTCTCGTGCGAAAAGTCGTGGAAGGCGGGCGGCAGTTCCATCTGCAGACGGGTGCCGGCAATGTCGCGCAGGATCGACCATCGCGAGGTGAACGCTTCGGGCGCCTTGCTCATGTCCTCGGAGTTCGAGAAGGACACGGTGACCTTGTCGGCGTTGTGCACGCGATAGCCGCCCAGTGGCCTTGGAATCGTCGCGACGCGGCCCAGCAGTGCGGTGCCGTAGATCGCGTAGAAGTCGGCCCCGTAGCGGTTGATGGCGGCTTTCGGCACGGGGAAAATGCGCCGCAACGCACTCACGCGATAAGCGTTTCCCGAAGCCGGCGGCGAGGGATACAGCCAGCCGGACAGCAGCAATCTTCCGCAGTCGGCCGGCGGCTCGGTGTGCGGCACATGCGCGCCCGTCAGCTTGCCCGCGCTATCCATCACGTCGAGGCGGAACTGGACTTTCGCCCAGTCTCCGGTCGAGAAGAAACGCATCACTTCGGAGACGGCGCGGGGATACAGAACGTCGTCGGAGTCGAGAAAGATCGCGTACTCGGTGTCGAGCGCCTCGATCGCGCGGTTGTAGGCGGACACCTGGCCGCCGTTCTCCTTGAGGATCGTCGAGATGCGCGTGCCGAACCGTTCGATGACCGCGCGCGAACCGTCCGTCGAGCCGTCGTCGATCACCAGCACGGACGTGCCGGGATAGTCCTGCGCGAGCGCCGATTCGATCGCGGCAGCGAGGTAGCGCTCGTAGTTGTAGTTGCAGATCACGACGGTGATTGGGCTCATGGTAGCGGGCGCGGTTTGTATTTGAGTCAATGCTTGGGTTGCCAAATAAGTTATTGAACGAGTCGTTGCGTCAGTCATGTCGTCAGGCCATGTTCACGTCGTGCACGACGACGTAGGCCAGATGCCGGTGCGGCGGATTATTCGAATTGCCGGAATGACCGGAATTACTGGAATTGCCGGTCCCGTCCGCTCCATTGGTGACACTCGGTACCTTGAAGCGAACGTTCAGCGTGGCACCGCTCCACGTTCCAGCGATATCGCTTGCAGCGCTCGCACCGCCCGTCACCGCATCGATCAATTCGACACGTGCATTGGCGTTGGCGGGCGGCCTGATACCGGTCACGCCGACACTGCGCCAACCCGGCTCGGCACTGACCTGCATCACCAGATCGCGGCCCGAAAGCAGTGCCTTGCCGTCGACGCCCGCGCCGAATTTCATCGCCTTCGGAAACGCGGACAGCGTGCCGTTCGCGGTCCGGCACAGCGCGACGAGGCTTCTGCCGGACACGTTGTAAGTCCGCTCGGGCGGTCCGCGATGCGTGAGACGAAAGGGCTCGTAGCCGTCCCAGTGATAAACCATCGACAGGTATTTGTTGGGGTCGTCCCAGTCGCTGTCGAGCGCCCACACGGCGAGGTCGAAGAAATAGCGCGGCAGGTAATGCGGGTCCTTCATGTACGCGTCGCCGATTTCCGTTTGCCAGACGCCGCGCGCGGGACCGTTCTTCACGTACTGCCGGTACAGCGAATCGAGATCGGTCACGGGCAGATAGTGGGTGTCGATGTAATCGACCCAGTCCAGCATCCGTTCATTCCATACCGGACTGCGGTACTCCAGCCACGTCTTGAAGTTGTCGAGGCCGCCCTGGTCCGGCCATCCGCCATACACGACGTAGGCGCGATAGCGGCGGATGATGCGGGCCGCCGGAATATGAATCTTGTCGACGTAGTCCTGCATCGCGCGCGCGTATGGCTTCGAGGTCTTCAGGTTGCCGTCCGCATCCGGCCCATGCCAGAACGTCGCCTGCGCGAGGCCGCCGGACAGCGTGCCGGCGGCCTCGTTCCAGATCTGGAAATGGCGGAGGTTATAAGGCGGCGCGGAGTACTGACGCACCACCGCCTCGACGTAACGCGTCCAGCCTGCCACATCCACCGGCGCGGAATTGGCGTCGCGCGGCACGCGCGAATTCCACCAGGGCGTGTAGCCGAGTTGCAGCAGCGAGCCGATTCCATTGCGCTTGTTCGCGAGCAACGCGGGCGGCAGATCGGCATCGAATGCGGAACTGGTCTTGTCGACCCGCATCACGTCGAGCGGACTGTGCGGCTGGCCAGGACCTACTGAACCGCGCCCCCAACTGATGCCCATCGCGCGCCACATCTCGACGTCGTCCGGCGCACCTGCCCAGCCGTTCGAGCCGATCAGCTGGGTGATCCGCCGCTCGTGCATCCCATGCGCCTGGGTGCCTGGCGCCCCCGCCGACAGCGACAGCGCAGTCCTGGCGCGTGCGAGCGGCGTCGCCATGCCGGCGCACGCGGCGAGCAGGCGCAAGATGCGCCGCCGTCCGGCAAAGTGCGCGAGGGTGTCGATGCGCTGGCCTGCGAACATGGGCTAGCTCGCCGACGCGCTGGGCGCCAGTTGCGGCAGGCGATTGCCAGCGTGACCATGAAGAACCTGCAGAACCTTTTGCGCGGCATCTTCCCAGCGGAACTCGCGTGCGCGGGCCATCCCCAAGGTTCGGTAATGCTCGCGCAACTGCGGGTTACGCATCATCAGGGAGATCTTTGCCGCGATGTCGGCGGCCGACGTCGCATCGCAATACAGCGCGGCATCGCCGCACGCTTCCGGTATCGACGTGCGGGACGAGGCCACGACCGGACAGCCGCAGTACATCGCTTCGAGCGGCGGCAGTCCGAACCCCTCGTACAGCGACGGAAAAACGAGGCAGGCGGCGTTCTCGTAGAGCGACTTCAATTCGCCGTCGCGTACGAAACCAGCCCAGACGATGTGCTTGCCGTAGTCGCGCGGTTTCGCTTGTGCATCGTTGAATACGCGGGGATTGCGGCCGCCGACAACGACAAATTTGACGCCGTTCAGATGGCCGAGCGTATCGATCGCTTCCAGCGCGCATTGGAGATTCTTGCGGGGATCGAGGCTGCCGACGATCACGCAATAGGCGTCTCTCGCAAGATCGAGGCGACTTAACACACTGGGGTCCGCCACGACCCGGTCCAGATGATCCGCGCCCGGCGTGATGACGGTGACGCGCGATTCATCGATCTTCATGTGATGGCAGATCCGCGTCCTCGAATACGCGGACACCGTCAGGATGGTCGGCTGCATGCGCGGCAGCAGGCCGAAACAGACGCGATACCACAGGCGGAATTTTCTGGAGAAGGCGTGCGGCACGTCGTAGATCGCCATGTCGTGGACCATCACGACCTGCCCGCGCTTGAACACCGGATGCGTATTGCACAGATTGAGCAGCTTCGTGCCGCGCGCCGCAAAGGGCAGGGTGATCTGCTCCCACAGCGTGCCGCGCAGCCACGGAAAGCGGCGCTGGCGTTTCAGTTGCGCGCCCGGCTCGACGACATTGCGCGGCACGAACACTTCCAGTTCTTCACCGGGCGTCGCGCTCATCTGCATCGCGCGCGTCAACTCGTACGCGACACGTTGAACGCCGGTGACGGACTGCGAGGTGAACTTTCCGTTGATTGCAAAGGCCATCGGGTTCTCCGTTTGACGATGCCGCGCGGGGTGTGATCGGGTTGTGAACTCGCTCGCCGCCGACGCATTCAGTGCGTGGTTTCGAGGTCGCCGTAATCGCTGGCGTAGTTCGCCGCGTAGCCGTAATTGCGCGTGCTTCGCCGTAGCGGAATACCGTTGAATACCGCGCCGGCAATGCGCCCCTCGGCGCGTTCCAGCTTCTTGACCGTATCCGCGATCTCCTGCTCGCTTTGCATGCCCGAGCGCAGCACCAGTAGCGACGAGCCGGTCTGGCACGCGATGATCGACGCGTCGGTCACCGCGAGGAACGGCGGCGTGTCGATGATCACCATGTCGAACTGCGTCGCGAGCCGGTCCAGCAATTCCTTGAACTGCGGTTTCATCAGCAGGGCCGCGGGATTCTCCGGCCGTATGCCGCACGACAGGAACGTCAACCCGTCGACGCTGGTCGGCCGCAATGCATTGCGTAAGGTCATGCGGCCCGAGAGCACTTCCGACAGACCGCCACGGTTCGGCTCGCCGAACAACGCCGCGAGATGACCGCGACGCATGTCCGCGTCGATCAGCACGACGCGCGAACCGATTTCCGCATGCAGGATCGCGAGATTGGCCGCCACGAAGCTCTTGCCCGCGGAGGGTGTCGGTCCGATCACCATCAGGTGGGGATTGCGCGCGTGGGCCAGATCGCGCGCCACCGCTGTACGTACCGCTCGCAGCGCTTCCACCGACGGATCGTGCGGATAGCGCGCGGCGAGAATGCGCGTGTGATTGGCCGTGAGCGCCGCGTCGAGATCGGCGTCGGCGGGATCGCGGAGAAACTGGGGCTCGACGGCGCCTTGCTGGAGCGGTAAACCAGCGCGTCCGCCTGCATCGCGTAGTGCCTTGCGCCCGCCACCCGCGCCGTGACGATCGAGCGACAACTGCTGCTGACTGAACAGGATCTCGCCGAACACCGGCACGCTCATGCGGCTTTCCACGTAGCGCGGGTCGGTGACGCCCGTCATCACGTGACGGCGCATGAACACCAGCATCACGCCGGACAGCAGACCCAGCACCATGCCGCCGGCCAGCACGATTTCAGGCTTGGGCTTGACCGGACGATGCGGCCGGATCGCGGGATCGACGATATGCACACCGCCCGTCGTGCTCGCGCGCCGCACCTGCAATTGCTCGGCCTTCTGCACCATGCCGAGATAGACCGTCTCCGCGACTTTCTGTGCGCGCACCAGATCGACGCTTTGACGCTCGGACGAGGGCATATCGTTGAAATGGCCGTCGAATTGCGCCTTCGCGTCCTGCAGTTGCTGGAGCTGCCGGTCGGCGGTTTGCACCCAGCGGCTGTCCGGCGTGTAGCGTTCGAGCAGTTGCGTGCGTTGTATCTGCAGCGTCGCGATCTGCTTGTCGATGTCGAGGCCGCCTTGCAGATAGGCTTGCGCTTCGCTGGTCGGCTGAATGGATTGCGAGCCGGAACGGAAATGCTTGAGATCGTCCTCGGCCTTCCTCAGGTCTTTCAACAGCCGCGGTAGTTCGCCATTGATGAACGCGAGCGTGGTCGTGTCGTTCTGCTGACGCGCCGCGATCGCGTAGGCGAGGTACTGATCCGCCATGGCGTTGGCGACATCGGTGGCCCGGTCGGGATTCTTGTCTTCGTACGCTAGCTGCATCAGACCGGACTCTTTCTCCTTGTCGCCGATCTTGATGTGCTTTTCGAACTGCGCGATCGCGTCGAGCGGATTCCAGCGGATCACCTGAAACTCGGTATCCGGACGCGCGCTGAGTTCCTTGATGAGCATCGACACGCCATTGCCCTGCGCGGGTTTGCCGACGAAACCCTTGACGAGCACCTGGCCGGAAGGACCGCGCAATTCGTACGCGCCGTTCTCGAGCGCGGTGAGGGTGAGTTTCTTTTCCTCGAGATCGCGCGGGACATCCAGCGAGCCGACCTGCACGCGCTCGCCGCCCCACGCAAACGAAGAGAGGCCGAACCACGCGCCGGACGGCTCGCCTGGCGTCGCGAATTTCTCGGCAATGCTGCCGAGGACAGGGACCGTGCGCGGCGTGACCGACACGTCGAAACGGAATTTCTCGATCACCGGATCGAGTACCGCGCGGCTGCTCATCACGGCCATTTCGGTCGATGCGGACGGCGCGGGCGGCGGCAACGCTTCCTGCCCCTGCAAGGCGAGGCCGAGCGCATTCGGCTCGGGCGGATCGACGCGCATCAGCACATCGGCGGAGTAGATCGGCGAGGCGATCAGCAAGTACGCCACGGCGAGCGTGAGCACGGCGACGGCCGTCGTGACGATCTCCCAGATATGGTCCCGCATCAGCGTGAACATGCCGCCGACGCTGAGTTGACCGCGCTCGGCATGGGGAGCGTCAAAGAGCGAATTTCTCGGGTAGTAATCCACCGGTTGATCCTTCCATGTTCGACGCGCGCAACGATGACTCGTCATCGGTTCGTCGCGTCTCGAGTTCGTGATCTGGAACCGCCGTCGCCGGTCCTGACTGTCTGGACCGGCGACGCTTCGGGGTCGTACGCTGCAGCAGGTTGGGGCCAGGTGCCACGTCAGGCATTCGGGGCGGGCGCTCGCGATTCACCGTGCGGCGCATGCCGGCCTGGTCAGGCTTTCAGCCGTGTCGTAAAGCGGTAAGTGGTATCGCCATTCCATCAAGCCGGAATGAGGAATTTAAATTGAATTAACCGGTGAGAGGATTCGAAACAGGCTGAATCGTCAATGCAAATAACCACGTATGTTGCGGTGAAGCATAGCGCGCAAATAATGCGTAAATCTGACGACGGCATAAATTCGGGTGTTAATGGCCGAATAAGCGGAATGGATTACAGTTTCCGCTGTTCAGAAAGTGTTGTTGCGATATGTAACTGCTGTAACGTGGTTATACAGACAGCCCGCGATGCAGTAACAAAAGCGCAGTGACAATTCAAACGGAAAAAACGCCCGTTCGAACGATTGAATCGCGACGAACCCTTTGATGCAAGGGGCGTGCGAGGTAGCCATGGGTGGCCGGATCGAACGCGAAATTGCGTAGGCGGTCACGGCAAATCTTTCTCGGAGCCTTTCATAATACAGCCATTTAACGGTGATGTACAGGTAATAATTTCCCCGATCATGACAATTACGCCAAAACACCCATGAATACAGCCAAGCTCGTCTGGAAAATTTCAATGCGCTAATCTCGCTACGTGACTTTATTGGAACGTCCGGAGAATCGAGTGTGATGAATTCAACCAGTTTTCTTACGTCGTGCTTCAATGAAGGTCAGAAAGGAGATAACGCTGTCAAACACATAGGCCTTCTGCTTTTCGAAGATTGCTCCATGTCCACCGCAGGCACTGTCGGCGACGCATTCCGGCTCGCCAACGAGTTCGAGGCCGCCGTCGGCGAAGAGCCGCCTTACCGGCTGTCGGTGTTGTCGGGCGGCGGCGGTCTTGTCACCAGTTCGTCGAGCATTTCGATCTGGACGCAGAATCTCGAGCGATATAGCCCGTCCGACTTTCATGCGCTGTTTGTAGCGTGTCGCGATGTCACGGAAACGGTGGAGTCCGACGATCGATTGATCTCGTGGATCGAGCGCGAAGGGTCGATGGTCTCGTCGAGCATTCAACCCGGCACGAGTCTCGCGGTCGCGTGCCGGAATCCGCCTAAATCCACGGTACCGATCTTTCTCTTCGACGAAGGCGGCGCGCGAAGAGGCGGCAGCAGCAATGGAAGCGGCGCGACTGCGTCGCCGGCCGATCTCGTGCTCGCGCGAATCGAACGCGATGTCAGCGCGGATACGGCACGCAAGGTTGCGCGTGTGCTGCAAACGAATTACGTCGAGCAGAATCTGCCGGAGCTGGACGATGCGGTGATTGCCACGACCACCGAGAAGATTCGCGAGTCCGCGCGCTGGATCAAGGAGAACTACAGCAAGGCGATCTCGGTCGCCAAGGCCGCCGAATCCGCGGCCATGAGCAAGCGCAATTTTCAGCGCCGCTTCAAATGTGAATTCGGCATGACGCCGCTGGAGTATCTGTTGCGTACGCGCTTCGAGATTGTCTGCGCGATGCTGAGAAATACCGAACTACCGGTCGACAAGATCGCGCGACGTTGCGGGATGGGCGACGGCAACCGGTTGGGACGGCTCTTCAAGGAGCGCTACGGGATGTCGCCCACGCAATATCGCGCGCGGCAACAGCTCGAATCGGTGGAGCGGTGGCTGGCGCCGGAGGAAAGCTGGAGCGCGGTTCCGGAACTGGTGCGGGAAATGCCGTAACGTGCCGATGCCTCCAATGCGTTGCGTTCCCCTACATCGACACGCAGTCTCGCGATCTCACGAGCCATGGATGGAGACATGACGATTCTCAAGTCTGCAACGTTGCATCGACCGACACAGCAATACCCCGTGCCGGTTCTCAGAAGAATCAAGGAGCAGTTGAAATCGCGGTTGCCCGCTCCGGTGTTCCTGACACTCCTTCATCACAAGTGCATTGGCCGCTATCCGAATCTGCTCCGCCCGGCCACCTTCAACGAAAAGATCCTGCAGCGAAACCTGCGCCCCGATCCACGCTATATCGACCTGAGCGACAAGCTCGCGGTGCGCGACTATGTCGCGCGGAAGATTGGGCGCGCGCATCTCATTCCATTGATCGCGGTACCGGATGCATTCACGCGTGAAGTGTTCGATGCGCTTCCGGAGGCCTTCGTGATGAAGGCCAATCATGGCAGCAGTTTTGTCGAGGTGGTGAGAGACAAGTCGGACACGTCGTTCGAACATCTGCAGGCACTCGCGCAGCGATGGCTTGCCACCGACTTCTATCACGTCGCGCGAGAACGGCACTATCGCGCGATCACACCGCGCATTTTCTTCGAGCATCTGCTGCTGGACCGGACCGGGCACATACCGGCCGATTTCAAGCTGCACTGCTTCGGCGGTCGGCCCGGCGGTCCCGTCATCTATCTGCTCGTGATTTCCGACCGGTTCGGCCATGCCACGCACGGCGACGTGTACGACGTGGACTGGAATCATCTCGACATCGCGATCGGGTATTACAAACGCAGTGCCGTGCCCGCGCCGCGGCCGGAGAACCTGGACGACATACTGGAAACAGCCGCGAAGCTGTGCGAAGACTTCGACTACGTGCGCGTCGATTTATATGCGCCGGACAACCAGGTGTACTTCGGCGAATTGACCTTCACGCCGGGCGCGGGCGTTCTACCTTTTACACCGGATAGCATCGACTACGAATGGGGAAAGCTGCTCGCTTGACGTGGTACTCGCCCATCGCCTGTCTTTGCGGCCTTGAACTCAATTGCAGAGGTACACGATGAAGCCAACTGTCGACGAGGTCCGCGAGCGTCCGGCCACCGGGCCTCGGCCGCGCGTGATGATGTGCCCGTTCTACAACCCGACCAACCGCTACATCGAGATCCAGAAGGATCTTTACCGTTCGATCGGTTACGACGTCGTGCCGCTTTCCATCAAGGGGCTGCTCAAGGGAGGATTGCCGCAGCTATTCAAGCCGGAGAACATTCTCGCGTTTCACTGGCTGGAGTACAGACCGTTCAGGCGTAGCCAGGGTACAGCGCGTTTGAGCGTGACGGGGTCGCTGATGTTCGCGTTCTATTGTTCGCTGATGTGGATCGGCCGGGCCAAGGTCGTCTACTTCGTGCACGATCACGCGGTGCACGACACCGAGGGTTTCAACCGGCGTCTGTCGATGAAAATCATGGCGTTCGTGCGGCGGCTCGCGGATTTTCGCGTGGTGCACGCGCCGGACTATCAGCAACAGTACGACGCGCAGTACCTGCCGCATCCGCTCTATTGGGACGCGCCCGGACAAACGCCCATTACGCCGAGAGCGGACAGTGCGACGCCCCTGTATTCACTGCTTGGCGTGATTCGCCCTTACAAGCAGATCGATGCCGTGCTCGATGTGTGGCCGCCCGAGTGCCGTCTGCATATCGCGGGGCAGGGCACGCCGGCCTATCTTACGGCGCTCGATGACATCATTCGGCGCCGCTCGCTGGGCCATGCCGTTCATCTCGACGCGCGCTTTCTCAGCGATGCGGAGTTTGCCCAGTGCATTGCCGACAGCGATGTACTGATCCTGCCGCACGCGGCGGATTCGATGCTGGTCAGCGGCGGGTTCTTCGAGGCGATCGGTCGCGTGCCGTTGCTGATCGCGCGAGCCACCCCGTTCATGACGTGGGCGGCGAGGAAGTTCGACAACGTGTTGCTGTTCGACGATGTCGGCGAGCTACCCGGCATCGTGCGCTCGGTGAATGCGTCGTGGGCGACGCGGGCTCGTCAGGCCAGCCCGCGTCTTGCCACCGACGAGTTCGGCTGGACCACCTGTCAGCGGCGCTACGAACAGTTCTTCGATGCGATGGACGGGCATCGCAATGCGGTCGAACGGCCGCTCGTTTAATCAACGCGTACGCGGGAGAAAGATCCGAATGTTCCCTTCAAAACTGGTTCCGCGCCGGCTGCGGAATTTCGTGTACCGATACGTTGCCGAGCGTCCACGAGAAGACAAGCTCTTCCATACGCTTCGCCCCAGGTTCGTGTCGATGCAGATTCCTGGACACTATCGGCCCTGCAATCCTTCGCTGTCTTTCGATGGGAATGGCTATGCGGTAGTCGTGAGATCGGTGAACTACGAGTTGATCGACAGCGAGGTGAAGCTGCACGGTGCGGGTTACGACACGGTCAACTATGTCGGCAGTCTGTCCACGAGCCTCAACGTACTCAGCATGGACTCGCTGGAAGACACGGCATTCAGGCAAGGATCGACGGCGGCCGACGGCTTCGAGGATCTCAGAACGTTCTTCTGGAAGGGCGACCTGTGGTGCCTGGGCAGTGCGCGCAGCAATTCGGACGACACCAACACCATGGCGCTGCAGAAGCTCTCCGGCAATCGCGTCGTCGAAAGTTATCTGATTGCGTCGCCATTTGGCTGGACGCGCGAGAAGAACTGGATGCCCTTCGTCGCCGACGGCAAGCTTTGCGCGATTCACACGATGAACCCGCTGACCATCGTCGAGATCAGCGAGCAGGGCGCGACCGTGATGCTGCGCAAACCCTTGAAGGTATCGAAGAATCTGCTGGGCTCATCGCAGCTCGTGC
The DNA here is from genome assembly GCF_029910215.1 of Paraburkholderia sp. D15. Classification (NCBI taxonomy): domain Bacteria; kingdom Pseudomonadati; phylum Pseudomonadota; class Betaproteobacteria; order Burkholderiales; family Burkholderiaceae; genus Paraburkholderia; species Paraburkholderia sp. D15. The sequence continues at coordinate 2,849,789 of NZ_CP110396.1, forward strand.
CGTGGAGAAACGGTTGGCTGTGTGTGGTGCATGAGCGCAGCAGAGGCAAACGGCATCTGTACAAACACCGGTTCGTGCACTTCGACAGCGAGTGGCGCGTGACGCTCTCCGAGCCTTTCTATTGGGTCGAGTACGGCGTGGAGTTCTGCTGCGGACTGGCGGTGCACGACGCGACGGTGGCGGTCGGACTCAGCGTCAACGATTCGCAGGCGATCGTCGCGCAGTTCGAGCAAAGCGATATCGACCGGCTGCTGCACCCGTATCCATCGGGCCGCGGCCGGCTCGCGTATGCGTGAACGAAGCAGGCTCCGGTCTCCGCCAGGCTGCACCAGCCAGGGAGGAGACCGGCATTGCCGGACATGGCAACGCATCGGAAGACAAACGACCCGCCAGCAAATCAGCAAATCAGCAAATCAGCGGATCAGCGGATCAGCGGATCAGCGGATCAGTTGTCCGGATTGCTCGACGTGAAGCTCGTGAACGCGCCATACGATGGGTTGATCGGCGCGCCGTTCATCATAATGCCGAACGTGTTGTTGCCACTGTCGAGCACGTAGTACATCACCGACTGGATGTTGTGCGTCTTGCGCGCCTGATAGAACTGACCCAACTGCGTCGTGATGTAGTTCGCCCGATACGCTTCCGTCTGTTCCGGGCCCGTGTTCCATTCGGTGATGATGAACGGCACACCGTAACGGGCCTTGCAGTACGTCGGCAGATCGAAGCCGGGACCGGCGCCGTCGGTGCCGATGTCGAAGATGTCGCCGTAGACTTCGTAATTGTGCCAGGTGGTGATGTCCCAGCGTACTTTCGAATAGCCGCTGCTGCCGTCGGGCTGCGTGCCTTCCCACAACGCGTCGGACGCGCCCACGTCGTTCACGCAGAAATTGATCCCGCACTTCGCCGAAGACTGCACCGACTTCACGCCGTCGATCATCCCGCGCATCACGCCGCGCATGACCGGCCAGTTCGTGTTGTTGAAGTCGAGCGCCTTGGTGCCCGCGTTGGTGGAGTCGATGATGATCGCGCCGTCGCGGGTCAGCTCGTTACCGCATTCGTAGATCGTCACGCCGTAGGATGCCAGCGCTCGCGCGATCGTCGAACCCGCCGAATAGCCGGCACTGTAGGCGGTCGATTCGCCGCTGAACAGTTTGCCGCTCGAATCGTAAAGCCCTTGCTGGATCAGCACGACCAGCTTGATCCCCGCCGACTGGAACGCCTGCGCGAGCTTGACCACCGCATTGAGCTGCGACGAGTCGGAGGTACAACCGACGCGATAGCTCGTGCAGCCCATTGCCTGCAGCATGGAGACCAGTTGCGTGGGCGAATAGGTGTAGTCGTAATGGCCGTTCACACCGTAGAAGCTGCCCGCCGTCGGCGCGACGGCGATACGCGGGTCGGTACAGGCGAGCCATTGCGCGGCGACCTCGGCATTCGCGTAGAAGTTGCCGCTGTTGTTGCAGTGATAGACCTTGCCGCCGTACCAGAGCACGAGCGACACGTTGAAATTGGTGCCCACCACCGTGCCGTTCTTGTAGACGACGCCGTTGACCAGCGTCCACTTCGCGCCCGACTTGTCGATGATGTTGGCGGCGGCTGGCAGCGTCGTGCCGTCGGCGGAGACGGTGCCCGTGCGCGGGTCGATGCACGACACCCATGCCGAGCCGTTCCATTGATAGAACTGGCCGCTCGCGTTCTCGTGGTACATGTTGCCCGAGTACCAGAGCGCCAGTTGCACGTTGTAGTTGACCCCGGCCACCGAGCCGTTCCGGTACACCACACCGCCGGACAGCGTCCACACGGCGCCGCTGCTGTCGGTGATCGAACCTGCCGGCGGCATGCTCGTGCCGCTCGCGGACGCGGCGCTTGCATGGGCTGTCGCCTTGAGGGCGGCTTGTGCCGCGGTGCTGGTGTTGCCCGTGCCGCCTTCCGAGCCGCCGCCGCAGGCGCTCAGAAGATAGCTGCCGCCGAGGGCCGCCAGCCCGCTCATGAATTGACGTCGTTTTACCATTGCTGAATATTTCCCACTGTCGACAAAATATCGAAAAAAATCCAAAAATTTTTTCTGGAGTTTTAAACGAATCAATGTTTGTAGATGAATTCTGTTTTATTGCGGATCGATTGATGAAAAGACACGGCTTTCCGGATATCGAATTCCGCACGAAAATCGATCGCGAGGTATAGCTCGATAAAGCGACCCATTGCCGTGATTCAAACAGGCGAAATAATCCAGCGGACGCGATGCGCCGATAGACCGGCGCGAATGCATTCGCATGGACGACTGCTCGAAAAAACAATGGGAGACAACGCGACCGCGGCACGGACTACTGCCTCAAACCCAGCCAACTCACCGTCAGCAAACGTTTTCGTCTGACGAATTACGCCTGAACGCCGAGTGGTAATTTCTTCCGTGCTGTTGCTCAAACCGGGGTAAAGCGTACCCGGAATGACCGTTTCAGCCTATAAGAAATAGTAATTTTCGGACAAAAAGTAAAAATCTTTCTAATATTCTGGTGCATCGCAAAAATCCCTGCTTTCTCATGATGATATTAAGATTGGATTGTTGCGATCATTGGCGATTCGACCCCGGGAAAATTGATGATTCTGGAGTGGGGTAATTTGAATGTGACAGGAATAAATTCCGCATGCACCGTTATCGGGCGTCTATTGCTTGCAATTGGATAACGATCGGAATGGAAAACTGCTGATCCTGTCGCTGCGGCTTGCCGCGGGTGGCGTGGAAAACCCGAAAGGAAATGGCGGCGTGCTTCAGCGAGCGCGATGCGATGTCGATAGGAAACGACATCCTGAAGTCACGGCAAAGGCGCGCGAGGAATGATTTTATTTATGCGTGGCCGGCATTGGCTGGCCGGCCACGAACGACATGGACGCATCAATTGAATCAGCGCGGTAATAATGTAATGAGGCGCTGATTGACCGAATTCGTGCCAATCATTTCATTGCCGCGATCGCTTCGAACAGCGCGAGGTTCAAAAATTTGACTGCGTCGTTGGTCGGGTCCGGTTGCGACGAGAACTTGGCGATCACCGTCTCGCGCAATGGATCGACATACAGCCACTGACCATGAATACCAATCGCGAAGCAGGCGCCGCTCGCATTGCCGACCTGATACCACTTGTTGCGATACCTGCCGTTCGGCAGCCAGGCCGAGAAGCTGCCCTGTCGCCACGCTTCGGCGCTGCCGCCGCAGCGCGTATCGTCGATCCAGGCCGCCGGAATCAGTCTGCGCTCGCCCACCATGCCGCCCAGACGGACCAGTTCGCCGATCCTCGCCAGATCGCGCACCGCCATGCACAGGCCGCCGCCCGAGCGCGCGGTGCCTTCGATGTCCACCGTCACGCAGCCGTCGTGGCGCAACCCCAGCGGCTGCCACAAACGGGTCGCGGCGAAATCGGCGTAGCGTTCGCCCGACGCGCGTTCGATCACGAGGCCCAGCACGTCGGAATTCGGCGAGCAATAGTGGAACGGGCCGCCGTGGTCGCCCGCGCCTTTCGTCAGCGAAGCCAGCAGCTCGATCACCGTCTGCCGCGGTTCGCCTTCGCGCGGCGGATCGAACTGGCCCGCGCGGCGATAGCGCGCGTACAGGCCGTCCGGATCGAGATAGTCCTCGTTGAAGTCGAGGCTGGTGCGCATGTCCAGCACGTGCTGCACGCGCGCATCGCCGAAAGCCGAACGTGCGAGTTCCGGCACGTAATGCGCAACCGGAGCGTCGGGGTCCAGCAGACCGTCACCGACCAGCATCCCGGCGAGCAGTCCCGCGACCGACTTGCTGGCCGAGAACATGATGTGCCGGGTTTGCAGCGTGAAATGCGGGGCGTGAAAATCCGCGACGAAACGTCCGGCGCGCATCACCGTGATCGCGTCGGTGGAGGTTTGGCGCAGCACGGACGCCACCGTGCGGCGTTCGCCGTCGAACGTGAATTCGTGTTGCGTCAGCGCGTCGGCGTCGGCCTTCGGTTCTTCGGCGAGACCGGACGTGGCGACGATACGCGCGGTCGGAATCAGTTCATGGACATGCCGGAAGGCCCAGACATTCCACGGCGCATCGCGCCAGTTGTCGTGCCGGACGGCGTCGCGGCGAAAGCCGTAATCGTGTTCAAAACGTGATGGTGTCATCTTGACGGCGCACTCCTGTGGCGGGCGGTCGTAAGTCGCGAAAGTATCAACGGAGGTATCGACGAAGGTATCGCTGAAGATACCCGCGCAGAGTTCAATGAACGTGTTGCAGGAATTCGCGGAAGCGCTCGCCGGGCGGCGCCGACAGCATCTCCACGGGACGCCCGTCATGAACGACGCGGCCGCCTTCCATGAACAGCAGGCGCGAACCCACGCGCTGCGCGAAGCCCATTTCGTGCGTCACCACGACCATCGTCATGCCTTCGCCGGCGAGCGTCTGCATGACCTTGAGAACTTCCTGGCGCAATTCGGGGTCGAGCGCCGAGGTCGGTTCGTCGAACAGCATCAGCTTCGGCTGCACGGCAAGGGCGCGTGCAATCGCCACGCGCTGCTGCTGGCCGCCGGAAAGCTGCGAAGGGTAGTGCTGCATGCGCTCCGACAAACCGACCTTCTGCAGCAGCGCGGCGGCGATCTCGCGCGCTTCCGCCTTGCTGCGGCCGCGCGCGCGGATCGGGCCGAACATCACGTTCTGCATCGCGGTCAGGTTGGGGAACAGGTTGAACTGCTGGAACACCATGCCGGCTTCGAGGCGGATTCGCCGGATGTCGCGCGCCGGGCCCTGCACGCTGATGCCGTCGACGCGCAGGTCGCCGGAGCTGATGGTTTCGAGACCGTTGATACAACGCAGCATCGTCGATTTGCCCGAACCCGACGGGCCGACGATCACCGCGACCTCGCCCGGCTCGATCGTCAGATCGAGCGGTTGCAGCACGACGTGCGGGCCGAAACGCTTCGAGGTTTGCTGGAATTCGATCATGCTCATGGCAACCGTACTCTCCGTTCGAGCACTCGCAGACTCAGCGCGAGCAGGCTGATCACGAGCAGATAGATAACCGCCACCGCGGTCCAGATTTCCACGGCCCGGAAGTTCTCGGCCATGATTTCCTGACCGCGGCGGGTCAGTTCGCCGACGCCGATCACGAGAAAGATCGACGTGTCCTTGACGAGGTTGACGAACTGGTTGCCCATGGCCGGCAACGCGCGCCGGAACGCGATGGGTGCGATCACATGGGCGAGCACCTTGTGAAACGGCAGGCCCATCGCCAGTCCGGCTTCGCGCAGTCCATTCGGCACGCCGTCGAGCGCGCCGCGGATGATCTCCGCGTTGTAGGCGCCCGAATTGACGATCAGCGTGATGATCGCGGCGCTGGTCGCGCTGATGCGGATGTTCATCATGATCGGCAGCGCGAAATAGACGAACATCACCTGGACCACGATCGGCGTGCCGCGAATCAAGGCCACGTACGCTTGCGCCGGGAACATCGCGAAGCGGCTGCCGTAGGTCAGCGTCACGCCGGTCAGGATGCCGAGCACGACGCCGCCCGCGAGGCCGGCCAGCGCGATCAGCAGCGTCAGCCGGAGACCTTGCAGCAGATCCGGTAGCGCGGCGGTGACTGCCGCCCAATCGAAACTCATGCCGATGCCTCGCCGAACCATTTCCGGTTGAGCGCCGCGAGGCGGCCGTCGGCCTTCATGGCGGCCAGCTGCACGTTGGCCGCGGCGACCAGCGGACTGCCTTTCTGAAAGCCCATGCCGACATCGAGCCCTTCGAGCGGCGGCTGCACCACGCGGACCTTGCCCTTGCCTGCGGTGTTCGCGTAGTAGAGCAGTTGCGGCTTGTCGTACACGACAGCGTCGGTACGGCCCGCTTCCAGCGCCAGCAGGGCGTTGTTGATACTCGGCAACTGGTCGAGCGTCGCGTCCTTGACGTGGTCCTTGATATAGCCGACCGCGACCGTGCCGGTCTCCGTGCCGATATGCTTGCCGGCGAGATCGGCCGGCGAGTGGATGCTGGTGTTGTCGGCGCGGGTCAGCGCGATCAGACCGCTCTTGTAATAGGGCGTCGAGAAATCGATCACCTGCTGACGCTCCGGCTTGATGAACAGCTGCGAGACGATCACGTCGATGTTATGGGTTTGCAGCGCGGGGATCAGTGCGCCGAATTCCATCGGCTGGAGGCGCCATTTGCGGTTCAGTCCTTTCGCGACTTCGCTCCAGACTTCGACGTCGAAACCGGAATACGTATCGCCCTGCTTGAAGGCGAACGGCGGCGCGCCCACGTTGGAGCCGACGACGAGTTCGGCATCGGCCGCGAACACGGAACGGGACAACAGGACGGCGGGTCCGGCGGCGAGGCCGAGTTGCAGCAGTTGACGACGATTCATGGTTTCCTCCAAGGGTGAGTGAGTGCGCCGGAGCGGCCGTTCGCGCGGCGGTCCGGCGTTTCGTTTTGTTATGAAACTGCGCTAGGTCGTGCTCGTGGTCGTGCCAGCGGTCGCGCTTTCAGTCGCGCTTTCAGTCGCACTTTCAGTCGCACTTTCAGTCGAGCTTGCAGCGGTGCCGGCGGTCGCGTTCACATCAGGCCGCGCGCTCAGCGCGACGGTGAGTTCGATTTCGAGCAGACCATTGCCCGGCAGGCTCGCGACGCCGAGCGCCGAGCGTGCATGACGGCCGGCGTCGCCGAAAATCTCGTGCAGGAGCGACGACGCGTCGTCCAGCACCTGACTGTGATGCGCGAAGCCGGGCACGGCATTGACGAAGCCGCGTAGAAACAGCACGCGATCGACGGCCATCGTGGCTGGCAGCGCGGCGTCGAGCGCACTCAACGCGCGCAGCACGCAGGTGCGCGCGGCGAGCTGGATCACGTCGGGCGGCGTCGCGTGATCGACGGGGCCGGCGACGACCTGATCGCCGATGCGGCTCACCTGGCCGCTGACATAGGCGATGCCGCCATGAACGACCACGCCCGTGTAGGCGCCTCGCGGCGCGGGTGAGGGCGGCAGCGTCATGCCGAGTTGCGCGACCCGCGCGGCGATCGACGTGTTCGCTGTGGCCGCTGTGGCCGATGGAGCCGATGCGGTCATGACGGCGCCCCGATCCGCGCTTCGAAACAAACCGGGCCGCCGAGCCAGCAGCCGTCCACGCGGCCGGACTCGATGCTGAAGCGCACCGAGATCTGCGACGGGCGTTGCATCGCGCGTCCCTGTCTGACGGTGATGCTGCGCGACGACGCTTCCACCATGCCGTTGGCCAGCAGGCCGAAGCACAGCGCGGAGGCCGCGATGCCGGTGGCCGCGTCTTCCGGATAGCCCGACGCGCGCGGGAACTGCCGCGCGTCGAAGATCTGCCGGCCGGCGTCGAAGGTCGCGTAGGGATAGAGGCCGGTGGAGCCGATCCGCTCGCACACCGCTTCGATCCTGTCGAAGCGGGGCTGCAGGGCGTCGAGTATCGCGGGGCTGGCGAGCGGAATCAGCGTTTTGACGCGGCTGGTGCTGGCGTTCTGAATCGGCAGGGGCGCGAGTTGCGCGGCGCCGATACCGAGCGCATCAAGGATCGCATCGCGGTGTTGTTCCGGCAGCGGCAAGGGTTCGACAAGGCCGACGGGTTGAGAGATTTCTACAGCCGCGTCGGCGCCGCCAAAGCCGTCGATCCGGACGGCGACTTCGCCGCTACGGGTTTGTACGGTGAGCCGGTCCTGCGTCAGGCATCCGTTCTGATGCAGCAGCCAGACCGCGCCGACCGTCGCGTGGCCGCACATCGACATTTCGTGGTTCGGGACCCAGAAGCGGAATTCGTAATCGCAGCGGGAACCGGCGGGGGCGGGCAGCACGAAGCCGCTTTCGTGTCCGTAGCGTTGCGCGACGGCTTGCATGTCGGCATCGGACATGCCGGCGGCGTCGACCACGATGGGCGCCGGATTGCCGCCGCCGGGGCCGGCTGAGAACACGCTGACGAGTTCGGCTTGATGACGCAAGGACATAACGGTGTGAGCCCCGCCGACCGGGGGATGTGTTTCCATCCGGTCAGATTACGGGGATCGACGCCGCGCCGCGCGGCCGCGCGGGCCTTACCTTTTGACCGAACGGGCCATGCTGTCGCGCAGCTCGGAAGGCGAATGGCCGCCGATGCGGCGCATCGCGCGGGCCAGCGCCGCGCCGCTTTCGAAGCCGACGCGAAACGCCACCTCGCCGATCGGCAGATCGGTTTCGGCGAGCAGGCGGCAGGCGTTGTCATAGCGCGCGCGTTGCTGGAATTCGCCGATCGAGATGCCCTTGCCTTCGCGGAACAGACGCGTGATGTGGCGCCGGGAAATGCCGAAGCGCGCTTCCAGCGTGTCGAGCGGTATCTCCTGGTCGGCGTTGCGGGTCACGAAGGCTTCGAGGTCGGCGACCAGCGCCATGCCGTGTTCGCGCGGCGAGGTGCCCGGCTCGGTTTTGCCGGCGATCACTTCGCCGATGCACTGCATCAGCAGCGCCGAGGACAGCGCCTGGCGGGTGGCCATGGCGCCGTAGCCGTTCATATCGTTGCGCAGCGACAGTTCCTGCAGGGTACGGATTGCCGCGGTGCGGCGCACCAGAATCGGCGTGCGCGTGCGGCGGCGGAATTCGCTGAGCGAGCCGACGCCGGTGTCGAGCTGGTGCAGGGCGTCGCTCGTCACGTAGACGGCCACGTGCGTGTGCGTCGCGCAGCCGGCGCGGGTTTGATGGGCGCGGCCCGAGGGGACCACCGCGAAGCGGTCCTGCGACAGCCAGGTGCCCGCGCGGCGGTCTTCGTGGCGCAGTTCGACAGCGCCGTGGCTCGGCAGGATAAACATCAGACAGTCGTGCCAGTGCCAGGGCATCGCGTAGGTGCCGCTGCCGGTGAGCGTCGCGTGTCCCGCGTCGGCGGCGACCAGCAGGGACTTGTCGGCGGGTTCGCAGAGTTGGTTGAAGGGTCGTAGCATGGCGAGGCTCCATGCGGTTGCGGATGAGCGCGAACCGAAAAGCAGAGCATAGCAGCGCAAAAAAGGTTCGATTGAATAGGGGCGTCAGAAAAGGGCGTCAGAATTTCAACCGGGCCGAACCGCATGCATGGAAGGTGGGCTGAGTTCAACTTACGTTTGGAAGTGATACTAATTTTTCGGGGAGGCGTACCTGCGGCTTCGCGTTCGCACGCCGAATCGCGGACTTGACAACAAAATGTTAGTTGTTCATGCGTGTTGTTTCGGATACACTTTGTCAAGCGTTCGGACGAAGCGCATCCGAATCCATTACATGCAAATTCGATGTTGGAAGATGAACACAATAAATCAGACCGACGAATTCCGGGCGTGGCTTCTAGGTATCCAGGATGCAACGCTGAAGGGCGCGATCGTTGCTCGTATCAACCGCGCTCAGCACGGACTGTTTGGTGATTGTCATGATGTCGGCGACGGTGTTTGGGAGATGCGAATTCATTTGGGAGCCGGTACTCGTCTCTACTACGTGCGAGATGGATTGACGGTCTACCTGCTGCTTGATGGAGGCGGCAAGAACGGTCAGAACGCTGACATCGCTGCGGCAAAGACGCTGTGGAGCAAAATCAGGAAGGAGCGAAAGCAATGAGCCAAACTAACATTACCCCGTTTGACGCTGCGGAATACCTCGACAGCGAAGAAGCGATCGCTGCGTATCTGAACGATGCGTTCGAATCTGGGAACGATGAAGTGATGCTTGCCGCGCTTCGAGACGTTGCCAAAGCTAGAGGCATGACAAGAGTAGCGGCTGACGCCGGCGTCCAGCGAGAAAGCCTCTATAAATCATTGGCAGACGGTGCAAAACCGCGGTTTGACACGGTAGTTAAACTGGTTGGGGCGCTTGGAGTCAGGTTGACGGTCGCGACGGTTCCAACTGCCGTAGCGGTGTTAGACCCACAACCTGCCAAAGCTGAACGAGCGCCGAAAGGCGTGAAACGAGCAGCATCAGGACGAAAGACTACGACAAAAGCTGCACGGACAGAAAAAACTGCCCACGCATGAAGCTTGTCGATGTATGTGACGAGCCGGGGCTCCAGGAGAGCCCTCGCTACTCGATAGCCTGGCGAACGAGATGGACGGCGTGGTGAGATCCTCATCCCACATCTTCGCGATGCTGCTTAAAGAGGGAGTGGTCTGTCTCGGGACCGCGCGGCCCCAGCAGCGTTTTTAGAGCCGCTTGCGCAACGAAGTCTCACGCGACCTCCCGCTTCCCGATCCACTTTTGTTATCACCCCCTCCAATACTCGGATTGTTGGCGCATCACCGCGCTCGTATATTGGCTCGACAGCAGGCAGCCGTACCAGATGGAGAGCAGCGCGGCACGCTGCGAACGTCAGGACAGGCCGCCGGCACCCCAGCCATCTATAACGACATGACGGCGCGCCGACACGGCCTGCCGCAGGAGCACGGCGATGAATCGGATCGATCTGGAGGGACGCGTAGTCGTCATCACGGGCGGCGCGCGCGGTATCGGTTATGCGGTGGCGCAGCGCGCGCTCAATTCGGGCGCCTCCGTCGCGCTGTGGGACGTGGACGCGGAGCGCCTCGCGCGCAGCGAGCGCGAGTTGGGCGAACTCGGCAAGGTGACCGGCGTCGTCGTCGAACTCACGCAGGAAGCGGCCGTGGCGCAAGCGGTGGAACACACCGTGGCCGCCCACGGCGCGATCCACGTGCTGATCAACTGCGCGGGCATCACCGGCGGCAACGGCACGACGTGGGAACTCGAACCCGACGTGTGGCGCCGCGTGATCGACGTCAATCTGATCGGCCCGTATCTGACCTGCCGCGCGGTCGTGCCGCAAATGCTCAAGCAAGGCTATGGCCGCATCGTCAATATCGCGTCGGTGGCCGGCAAGGAGGGCAATCCGAACGCGTCGCACTACAGCGCGTCCAAGGCCGGGCTCATCGGTCTGACCAAATCGCTCGGCAAGGAACTCGCGACGAAGAACATTCTCGTCAACGCCGTCACGCCCGCCGCCGCCAAAACCGAGATCTTCGATTCGATGTCGCAGCAGCACATCGACTACATGCTGTCGAAGATTCCGATGAACCGCTTTCTGTTACCGGAGGAAGCGGCTTCGCTGATCCTGTGGTTATCGTCGGAAGACTGCGCGTTCAGCACGGGCTCGGTGTTCGATCTGTCGGGCGGTCGCGCGACGTACTGAGCGTGGCTTAGCGTCACGGCGCATCGGCAGGCGGCTCGACCCGGCGCCGTCGATCGCATGCCGCCGTACGCCGTCCCCGGCACAAAAATACGGCGCCGCCGCCAGGCCGGCGCCGCGATGGAGACAGACGACATGGACCCGCACGCGAGCGTCACGCCGAAGTCGCTGGAGTCACAGGAGTTGCTGGACTTGGTTAATGGCAAGGTCATGCGCCGGCTGTTGCCGTTTCTCCTGCTGATGTACGTGCTGGCGTTTCTCGATCGCGCCAATATCGGCTTCGCGCAGAAAGCGTTGCAGCACGACACGGGTCTATCGAATGCGGCCTTCGCGTTCGGCGCGGGCGTGTTCTTCGTCGGCTATGCGCTGTTCGAGGTGCCGAGCAATCTGCTGCTGCATCGATTCGGCGCGCGTGCGTGGATGTGCCGCATCATGGTCACGTGGGGGCTCGTTTCGGCGGCGATGTGTCTCGCGCATTCCGCCACGACGTTCTACGCGCTGCGCTTTCTGCTCGGCGTCGCCGAGGCGGGTTTCTTTCCCGGCGTGATCTATTACCTGACCCATTGGTTTCCGCAGCGGGCGAGGGCGCGTGCGGTCGGCGTGTTTTATTTCGGCGCGCCGCTGGCGTTTATTTTCGGTAGTCCGCTATCGGGCGCGTTGCTCGAACTGCATGGCGCGTTGGGTCTGGCCGGCTGGCAATGGCTGTTTCTGATCGAGGGCGTGCTGGCGTCGGCGGTCGGCGTGTGGGCGTTCTGGTATCTCGACAATCGACCCGAAGACGCGCAATGGCTCGACAACGACGAGCGCGCCGGTCTGCGTGCCGCGCTCGACGACGACGCGCGCGCTGCCGCCACGCACGGACCGCATCGCATTCTCGCGGCGCTCGCGGATCGTCGTGTGCTGCTGCTCTCGCTGATCTACCTGCTGATCCAGATGAGCGTGTACGGCGTGATCTTCTATCTGCCGCAACAGGTCGCCGCGTTGCTCGGGACGTCGGTCGGTTTGCGCGTGGGGCTCGTCGCCGCGTTGCCGTGGCTGTGCGCGCTGGCCGTCACCGGGTACGTGCCGCGTCGCGCGGATCGTACCGGCGGACACCGGCGCTGGGCGGTCGCGCTGCTGGTGCTCGCGGGGCTCGGCATCGGCGTGTCGGGACTCGCGCATAGCCCGGTGCTCGGCTTGCTCGCGCTGTGTTGCGCGGCCAGTGGTTTCATCGCCGCGCAGCCGCTGTTCTGGACCTTCCCCACGCGTTATCTGACCGGCGCGGCCGCCGCCGGCGGCATCGCATTGATCAACTCGCTCGGCGGGCTCGGCGGCTTTATCGCGCCGAGTCTGCGCACCGCCGCCGAACGCGCGTTTGCGTCGACGTCGGCGGGACTTGTCGTGCTCGGCCTTTCGAGCCTGCTGGCCGCGCTGCTGATCGGCACGTTGCTGCGCCGCGAGCCAGGCGAGTCGCGCGACGCATTCCAACACTTATTGCATCGCGCCCGTTAGGCGCAGGGTCGGCTGCATCGTCGCCGACGTACTCATTCATCACGGAGCCTTCCTCATGGCCATGCCTACCATCCGGCACGTGCGTGCCTTCATCGTCCGCGGCGGCGGCGCCGATTATCACGATCAGCCCGGCGGTCACTGGATCGACGATCACATTGCCACGCCGATGGCGCGCTATCCGGAGTACCGGCAAAGCCGCCAGTCGTTCGGGATCAACGTGCTCGGCACGCTGGTGGTGGAGATCGAGGCGAGCGACGGCACTGTCGGCTTCGCGGTGACCACGGGCGGCGAGATCGGCGCGTTCATCGTCGAGAAGCATCTCGCGCGCTTTCTCGAAGGGCAGCTCGTGACCGACATCGAGAAGATGTGGGATCAGATGTACTTCTCGACGCTGTACTACGGCCGCAAGGGCGTGGTGCTGAATACGATTTCCGGCGTCGATCTCGCACTGTGGGATCTGCTCGCGAAAGTGCGCAAGGAGCCGGTGTACCAGCTATTGGGCGGCCCGGTGCGCGATGAACTCGTGTTCTACGCGACGGGCGCGCGGCCGGATCTCGCGAAGGAGATGGGGTTCATCGGCGGCAAGCTGCCGTTGCAGCACGGTCCGGCCGAAGGCGAAGCGGGCCTCAAGCAGAACCTCGACAAACTCGCCGACATGCGCTCGCGCGTCGGCGACGATTTCTGGCTGATGTACGACTGCTGGATGAGTCTGGATGTGCCGTACGCGACCCGCCTCGCGCAGGGGGCACACGAGTACGGCCTGAAGTGGATCGAAGAGTGCCTGCCGCCGGACGACTACTGGGGTTACGCCGAACTGCGCCGCAACGTGCCGCGCGGCATGATGGTATCGACCGGCGAGCACGAAGCGACGCGCTGGGGTTTTCGCATGCTGCTGGAGATGCAGTGCTGCGATCTGATCCAGCCGGATGTCGGCTGGTGCGGCGGCATCACCGAGTTGATCAAGATCTCCGCGCTAGCGGATGCGCACAATGTGATGGTCGTGCCGCACGGTTCGTCGGTGTACAGCTATCACTTCGTCGTCACGCGTCACAACTCGCCGTTCTCGGAGTTCCTGATGATGGCGCCGAAAGCCGACGAGGTCGTGCCGATGTTCACCCCGCTGCTGCTCGATGAACCGGTGCCGGTAAATGGCCGCATGAAGGTGCCGGATACGCCGGGATTCGGCGTGCGGCTGAATCCGGAATGCGCGCTGGTGCGGCCGTATCCGCGCTGATGGGGTTGACGGTGCTGACGCTACTGACGGTGCTAACGGTGCTAACGGTGCTGACGGTACGAATGGCCGATGCGAACGATGCGACGGATTTCAAACAGGGAGAATGACGTGCTGCTCAAGGACAAGGTCGTGATCGTCACCGGCGGCTCGCGCGGCATCGGCCGCGCGATAGCCGTTGCATGCGCAACCGAAGGCGCGGACGTGGCGATCAACTACTGGGGCGACAACGACGCATCGTACGGACGCCGTTCCGCCGTCGCGGAAGTGGTCGAGCAGATCGAGGCGCTCGGGCGGCGCGTGATCGCGGTGGAAGGCAATGTCGCCGCCCGCGAGACGGGCCAGCAACTGGTGCGCCATGCGGTGGAAGCGTTCGGCAAGGTCGACGTGCTCGCGAGCAACGCGGGCATCTGTCCGTTCCACGCGTTTCTCGACATGCCGCCGGAGGTGCTGGAATCGACGGTCGCGGTCAATCTGAACGGCGCGTTCTATGTCACGCAAGCGGTCGCGCAGCAGATGAAGGCGCAGGGCAACGGCGGCGCGATCGTCGCGACCAGTTCGATCAGCGCGCTGGTGGGCGGCGGCATGCAGACGCATTACACGCCGACCAAGGCGGGCGTGCATTCGCTGATGCAGTCGTGCGCGGTTGCATTGGGGCCGTACGGCATTCGCTGCAACTCGGTCATGCCCGGCACCATCGCGACGGATCTGAATGCGGAAGATCTCGCCGACGAAGCGAAGAAAGCCTACTTCGAAAAGCGCATTCCGCTGGGGCGTCTCGGCCGTCCGGAAGATGTCGCCGATTGCGTGGTGTTTCTCGCGTCGGAGCGTGCGCGCTATGTGACCGGCGCCGCGTTGCTGGTGGACGGCGGTTTGTTCGTCAACCTGCAATAACCACACGACGACCGCGCGATGCCGCTGTCAATTCACCTGAGCGGAACTCGACGCGGCAACCGCCGCTGGTGCCGCTGCCGGCGCACTCGCGGCAGGCAACGCCGCATCGTCGCGCGCGAGCTTGCGCGAGAAACCGCGCAACAGGTCGATGAAACGCAGCGCCGGTTCGGCGAGCGCTTCTTCCTTGCGCGTGAGAATGCCGAAGCCCGCGAGACTTTTCCCGATTTCCAGCGGCAACGCGACCAGCAGCTTGCCGCGCAGATGATCGCGTACGACGGACTCCGGCAGCATCGCCACCGCGTCGTAATTCTCCAGCAATTGCAGCGTCGCGAAGATCGACGCGCATTCGGTCAGATTCACCGGCGTGGCCAGCCCCGCGCGTGCCAGTTCCTCTTCGAACAGCACGCGCGCCGGACTGGTCACCGGTTGCGCGACCCACGGCCAGTCGATCAGTTCGGCGAGCGTGATGCGCGTGCGCCCGGCCAGCGGATGCACGGCACGCACCACCAGCAGCAGGGTCTCGCGCGCCAGCGGCTCGAAACTGAAATCGTTGTGCTGGAGAGGATTGGTCAGACGCCCGAGCGCCAGATCGACTTCGCGGCGATGCAGCAACTGCACCACCTGGTCGCTGGTCTCGCCGAGAATGCGCACGTTCAGCAGCGGGCTCTCGGTTTTCAGCGCGGCGACCGACATGGCGAGCAGATCCGGCGCGGCGCCCATGATCGCGCCGACGGTCAACTGACCGTGTCCGCCGCGGCGTTTCACGTCGAGATCTTCGGCGAAGCGGGTCAACTCGGCGAGCGCGCGGCGCGCGTAGGCGAGGGTGACGACACCGAGCGGCGTGGGCGTCATGCCGCGCGCGTTGCGCTCGAACAGCAGGAAGCCGAAGGCCTCCTCGATGTCGCCGAGCATGCGGCTCGCGCTCGGCTGCGCGACGTTGACGGCCTCGGCGGCCTGGTGGAGATTGCGGGCGTCGTCGAGGGCGACGAGCAGGGCAAGATGCTTGAATTTGAGCCGGTTGACGAGTGCGACGGCAGCGGAGTGTTGGCTCATGGCTCGCTCGGTGCGATTCGGTTTGTGGATCGCCCAATCCCAACAACGGATTGATGCTATCGACGCAGGAATTATAGTCGCATCAGACGCTTGAACGCTTCGCAGCAAAAGCGCCCGACAGACGACGGGAGACAGGCCGCAATGGAGACAATCGCTTTCCGGATGGTGCTCAACCCCGGCATGCGCGAGGAATACGAACGACGTCATGCGCAAATCTGGCCGGAACTGGTTGACGCATTGCACAACGCCGGCGTGCGCGACTACCGGATCTTCTTCGACGAAGACTCGCATCATCTGTTCGCCGTGCTCACGCGCACGAGCGAGCACACCATGGATGAACTGCCGCGGCTCGACGTGATGCGCAAATGGTGGGATTACATGGCCGACATCATGCAGACCACGCCCGATCACACGCCGCGGCAACAGCCGCTCGAACCCGTGTTTCATCTGAACTCGATGAGCTGAACTCGATGAGCTGACGCGCGCGCGTCGTCCGACGCGCCCGCAACGATCTTCACCGGACGGAGGATGTCGCATGCAGGTGGTCGATTCACATATCCATTTGTGGGATCTGAAGACGCATCGCTATCCGTGGCTGGACAACCCCGGGGTGTCCTTCGTCGGCGATGCGCGCGACCTCAAGCACGACTATCTGCTCGACGATCTCCTGAACGAAGCGGGCGACATCGAG
The DNA here is from genome assembly GCF_029910215.1 of Paraburkholderia sp. D15. NCBI lineage: Bacteria > Pseudomonadati > Pseudomonadota > Betaproteobacteria > Burkholderiales > Burkholderiaceae > Paraburkholderia > Paraburkholderia sp. D15. Next base: position 2,866,282 of record NZ_CP110396.1, read on the forward strand.
GTGCTGAAGCTGGTGCACGTCGAGGCCAATCACGATCCCGCCGATCCGGTCGAGGAAACCCGCTGGTTGCAATCCGTCGCGCAGCGCGCCGGGTCGCGCGGCATGCCGAACGCGATCGTCGCGGCGGTGGATCTGTCCGCGCCGGATGCGCCCGCGCTGCTCGAAGCGCACGCGGGATTCGCCAACACGCGCGGCATCCGCCAGATTCTCAATGTGCACGCCACCAGACTGTTCGATTACGTCGGCCGCCATTACATGCGCGAGCCGCGCTGGCGCGAGCATTTCGCGCTGCTGCGCCGCTACGGCATGTCGTTCGATCTGCAGCTTTATCCGTCGCAGATGGAAGAGGCCGCCGCGCTCGCACGCGCGCACGGCGACACGCTGCTGATCGTCAATCACGCGGGGATGTTCGTGGACCGCGACAGCGTCGCCGGTTATCGGGCGTGGCGCGACGGCATGCGCATGCTGGCCGCCTGCCCGAACGTGGCCGTCAAGATCAGCGGTCTCGCGATGTTCGATCATCGCTGGACGATAGAAAGCCTGCGTCCGTACGTGCTCGAAACGATCGACACATTCGGCGTTGAGCGCGCCATGTTCGCGTCGAACTTTCCGGTCGACCGGTTGTTCGGTTCGTACGCCGACCTGTGGCATGCGTATGCGGCGATCGTCGGTGGCGCGAGCGACGCGGAGAAGGACGCGCTGTTCCGGCGCAACGCGGAACGTTGCTACCGCATCTGACGCCGCGCGGTGTTGACGCAAGTGTTGTCGAAAAATCAGGGAGACACGCAGTGCAGGAATCTTCATCCGCGGTGCCGAGGCTCGAATTGCGGCGGGCGAGCAAATCGTTCGGGCGGGTTCGCGCGCTGTCCGAAGGCGATCTGTCGTTGTGGCCGGGCGAAGTGCATGCGCTGCTCGGCGAAAACGGCGCGGGCAAATCCACGCTCGTGAAGATCCTCGCCGGCGTGCATCAGCCCGACAGCGGCGAACTGCTGGTGGACGGCGTGGCGCGCCGCTTCGCGACACCCGCCGAGGCGCGCGATGCCGGACTCGCGGTGATCTATCAGGAACCCACGCTGTTCTTCGATCTGTCGATCGCCGAGAACATCTTCATGGGACGGCAGCCGGTGGACCGCATCGGCCGCATTCAGTACGACGCGATGCGCGGCGAGGTGGATGGGCTGCTCGCGTCGCTCGGTGTCGACTTGCGCGCCGACCAGCTGGTGCGCGGACTGTCGATCGCGGACCAGCAGGTGATCGAAATCGCCAAGGCGTTGTCGCTGAACGCGAACGTGCTGATCATGGACGAACCGACCGCCGCGTTGTCGCTGCCCGAAGTGGAGCGGCTGTTCGCGATCGTGCGCAAGCTGCGCGAACGCGATGTGGCGATCCTGTTCATCACGCACCGACTCGACGAAGTGTTTGCGCTGACGCAACGCGTGACGATCATGCGCGACGGCGCGAAAGTGTTCGACGGTCTGACCGCCGATCTCACCACCGAGGCGATCGTCGCGAAGATGGTGGGCCGCGATCTGGAGACCTTCTACCCGAAGGCCGACCGGCCGCCTGGCGAGGTGCGTCTGTCGGTACGCGGGTTGACGCGCGTCGGCGTATTCAAGGACATTTCCTTCGACGTACGGGCCGGCGAGATCGTCGCGCTCGCGGGTCTGGTGGGCGCGGGGCGCAGCGAGGTGGCGCGGGCGATCTTCGGCATCGATCCGCTCGATGCGGGCGAGATCTGGATCGCGGGTGAACGTCTTGCCGCGGGCCGGCCGGCCGCCGCGGTGCGCGCGGGTCTCGCGCTGGTGCCGGAAGATCGTCGTCAGCAAGGGCTCGCGCTGGAGCTGAGCATCGCGCGCAATGCCTCGATGACGGTGCTCGGTCGCCTCGTCAAACACGGGCTGATTTCGACGCGCAGCGAGACGCGGCTCGCCGAGCAATGGGGTTCGCGTCTGCGTCTGAAGGCGGGCGATCCGAATGCGCCGGTCGGCACGCTGTCGGGCGGCAACCAGCAGAAGGTCGTGCTCGGCAAATGGCTCGCCACCGGGCCGAAGGTGCTGATCATCGACGAACCCACGCGCGGCATCGACGTCGGCGCGAAGGCGGAGGTCTACGGCGCGCTCGCGGAACTGGTGCGCGACGGCATGGCGGTGTTGATGATTTCGAGCGAACTGCCGGAAGTGCTCGGCATGGCGGACCGTGTGCTGGTGATGCACGAAGGACGGATCAGCGCGGACATCGCGCGTGCCGATGCGGACGAGGAACGCATCATGGGCGCGGCGCTTGGCCAGATGGCGCCGCTGGGGAACGCAGCATGATGCGCCACTCGTCCACTCATCCCGCGCCGGTGCAGCCGGGCATCGTCAAACGCAACGGCGGCACGCCTGGCGGTTTCGTCGCGGGCCTTGCGAAGAGCCGCGAGACGACGCTGTTCGTCGTGCTGATTCTGCTGATCGCCGGTACCGGGCTCGCGAAGCCGCAGTTTCTGAATCTGCAGAATCTGCGCGACGTATTGCTCAACGTGTCGATCATCAGTCTGTTGACCGCCGGCATGACGGTCGTGATCCTGATGCGCCACATCGATCTCTCGGTGGGCTCGACGGTCGGCATCAGCGCGTACGCGGTCGGTAGTCTGTACGTCGCGTTTCCGCATATGCCGGTCGTCGTCGCGCTGGGCGCGGGTCTCGCGATCGGCCTCGTGGCGGGCAGCATCAATGCGCTGCTGGTCGCGGTGGGGCGTGTGCCGTCACTGGTCGCGACGCTCTCCACGCTGTACATCTTTCGCGGCGCCGACTATGCATGGGTGCACGGCGGCCAGATCAACGCCACCAGTCTGCCCGACGCCTACTCGCGGCTCGCGACCGGCACCTTGCTCGGCATACCGACGCTCGCGCTGATCGCGATCGTCGTGCTGCTCGGTCTCGCGATGTATCTGAAGCAGTTTCGCGGCGGCCGCGAGCATTACGCGATCGGTTCGAACCCGGAGGCGGCGCGGCTCGCCGGCGTGAATGTCGAGCGCCGTGTGATGGCCGGTTTTCTGCTGTCCGGCGCGATTGCCGGCTTCGCCGGCGCGCTGTGGCTCGCGCGTTTCGGCACCGTCGACGCGAGCACCGCGAAGGGCATCGAATTGCAGGTGGTCGCCGCGGCGGTGGTGGGCAGCGTCGCGATTACCGGCGGCGTGGGCACGATACTCGGCGCCACGCTCGGCGCGCTGGTGCTCGGCGTGATCAGCATCGCGCTGGTCGTGCTGCACGTGTCGCCGTTCTGGGAGCAGGCGATTCAAGGCGCGCTGATCGTCGCGGCGATTACCGCCGACACGCTGCTCGCGCGCTCCGTCGCCAAACGCATGATGAGGAAACGCGACCATGGCTAAACCCGATTCCGCGCTGCTCACGCGCAAACGCGAAACCCCGCTGCAGTGGGAAGTGCTGCTGGTGATCGTGCTGATTCTGTCGCTGGTGCTTGGCCGGGTGTTGTCGCCGGTGTTTCTGACGGGAGCGAACCTGAGCAACGTGCTTGCCGATCTGACCGAGATCGCGTTGATGGCATTGCCGATGACGTTGATCATCGTCGCGGCCGAGATCGATCTGTCGGTGGCGTCGGTGCTCGGCGCGTCGAGCGCGTTGATGGGCGTGCTGTGGCACATGGGTTTGCCGATGCCGGTGGTGATCGTGCTCGTGCTGATCGCGGGCGCGTTGGCCGGGTTGCTGAACGGGCTCGTGATCGTCAAGCTCAATCTCCCTTCGCTCGCGGTCACCATCGGCACGCTCGCGCTGTTTCGCGGGCTTGCCTATGTGCTGCTCGGCGATCAGGCGGTCGCGGATTTCCCGGCGGCGTACACGGCGTTCGGCATGGATACGGTCGGCGCGAGCTTCATTCCGTTGCCGTTCGCGATCGTGATCGTCGGCGCGGTTCTGTTTACCGTGCTGCTGCAGGCCACCGCGTTCGGCCGCAGCCTGTATGCGATCGGCGCGAATCCGACCGCCGCCGCGTTCTCCGGCATCGAAACCGCCAAACTGCGTTTGCGGCTCTTCGTGCTGTCCGGCGCGATGAGCGCGCTGGCCGGAGTCGTCTATACGCTGCGGTTCACCAGCGCGCGCGGCGACAACGGCGAGGGCTTCGAGTTGTCGGTGATCGCGGCGGTGCTGTTTGGCGGCGTCAGCATTTTCGGCGGACGCGGTTCGATGATCGGCGTGCTGCTGTCGCTGCTGATCATCGGCGTGCTGAAAAACGCGTTGACACTCGACGACGTGTCCAGCGAAACGCTGACCATCGTCACCGGCGTGCTGCTGCTGGCCTCGGTGCTGATTCCGAATCTGGTGGCGCGCTGGCGCGCGGCGCGCGACCGGCGCTTCATCGCGCGGTCCGCTTCTTCCGGTTAACGTTTTATCCCTGTCTGCGAAAACAACGTCTTACGACCGATAACCCGGACACCGTCACGTCCAACAACAAGCAGGAGACACGTCATGCTCAAACCTCTACGTCACACCGGCGCGGCCGCGCTTTGCGTCGCGCTGCTCGCGATCAGTTGCGCGGCCTCCGCCGCCGGGCTGAAGAGCAACCTGAAGATCGCCTTCGTGCCGAAGCAGATCAACAACCCGTACGAAGTGATCGCCGACGACGGCGGCATGGCCGCGATCAAGGAATTCGGCGGCGTGGGCAAGGTGGTGGGGCCGTCGGATGCGGGCGCGTCGTCGCAGGTGCAATACATCAACACGTTGATTACGCAACGGCAGGACGCGATCGTGATCGCGGCCAACGACGCGAATGCGGTCGTGCCGTATCTGAAGAAGGCGATGTCGCAAGGCATCAAGGTCGTCACCTTCGACTCGGACACGGCGCCGGAGGGACGCCAGCTGTTCGTCAATCAGGCGAACGCGGAGGGCATCGGCCGCGGGCAGATTCAGCTCGTGTCGAAACTGATGGGCGGCGAGGGCGAATTCGCGATTCTGTCGGCCACGCCGAACGCGACCAATCAGAACACCTGGATCAAGTGGATGCAGGAGGAACTGAAGAAGCCCGAGTACGCGAAGATCAAGCTCGTGAAGATCGCCTACGGCAATGACGACGATCAGAAATCCTTCGTGGAAACGCAGGGCTTGTTGCAGGCGTATCCGAACCTGAAGGCGATCGTCGCGCCGACCACGGTGGGGATCGCGGCGGCGGCGCGTTATATCTCGTCGTCGTCGAGCAAGGGCAAGGTCGCGGTGACGGGGCTCGGCACGCCGAACCAGATGCGGGCGTTCGTGAAGAACGGCACGGTGAAGGCGTTCCAGTTGTGGGACCCGAACCAGCTCGGCTATCTGGCGGCGTACGCGGCGGCGGCGTTGGCGTCGGGCACGATCACCGGCAAGGAAGGCGAATCGTTCGATGCGGGCAAGCTCGGCAAACGGACCATTGGCGCGCAAGGCGAAATCATTCTTGGACCGCCGACGACGTTCGATTCGAGCAATATCGACAACTTCAATTTCTGATGTCGGTGTGATGCGCTGAAGGGCAGGTTGCAAGACAAAGCGTGCCGGGCGAGAGACTGCCCGGCACGCTTTGTTCTTTCCGGAAAGACGATGCGCCGGCGGCGACGCGTGTCTCTCCCGTCGTCGCACGCCATCAGAACCGGTGCTGAATCCCCGCCGTCACGCCGGTCTGCGTATCCGCCGCGCCGGTCAGATCGCGCGACAGACTCACGGCATTGTCGTGCTTCGCCATCGCGTAGCCGCCCGCGACGTAAAGCACCGTCCGCTTGGACAACGCGTATTGCCCGCGCAACGAGAACAGCGTCGGATCGGCGTCGCTCGCGTCCTTGATGTCCTGGTGATACACCGCCGCGAACACCGAGATAAACGGCGTCACGTCGTACTGCCCGCCCAGCCAGTACATGTCGCTGCGCTGCGTCGGCGCGGCGCTGTGGAACGTGCGCCGGTAATTCCGGTACCCCGCCATCGCCTTGACCGCGCCGAAGTCGTAGCTCAAGCCGGCGTGAATCCCCTGAATGTAGTTCGTCGAATCGATCGGCGTGACGCTGTTGCCCGCGCCGTTTTGCCGGTCGAACGTGACGACGCCGGCAAACGGACCATTCTCGTAGCCGAGACCGAAGTCGTACTTCGAACTCGTCTTCATGCTGCCCGGCACATTGCCGAACCCATACATCGCGCCGATCTTCACGCCGGAGAACATGCCGTCGTAACGCACTGCATTCGACGAGCGCGAGAACAGGCCGTCCTTGCGGCCGCCGGTCGCGGTGGAGGAGCTGGCCCACGAATAATTCGGCGCGTAACCCATCGGGTCGAACTGCAGCATGTAGTCGTAGGTGGTGGTGAAATTGCGGCCCAGCGTGATCTGCCCGAAGCGGTTCTTCAGCCCGATCGTCGCGCGGCGGTCGAAGATCGCGCCGGCGCTGTCGTCGAACTGGCCGTTCGCGATGTTGATGCCGCTCTCCAGCTGGAAGATCGCCTTCAGTCCGCCGCCGAGATCTTCGACGCCGCGCAGGCCCCAGCGCGACGTGTTCTTGCCGCCCGACACCATCCGCGCCGCGCCGCCGTCGGCGCTCGCGTGGTTCACATATTCGACGCCCGCATCGACGATGCCGTACAAGGTCACGCTCGATTGCGCGTGAGCGTTCGCCGCGAAACCGGCCAGACCGGCTATTCCCGCCATACCCGCCAATCCGGCAAGGCTCGCGCGGGCCGCGCCGAACGTCGTCTTCCTGATACTCCACTTCATCAACAGTCTCCTGTGGTTGGTTTTCTGTGTTGCGGTCATGCGCGCGTTCGCGCGTTCGCGCGTTCGCACGTTCGCACGCGACCTGCGTGTCAGCTCGCCTGGGCGAATGCCCAGCAGTCGTTGGCGGGGAACTCGATCCAGTGACGGCCCGCCGCGCGCGGCACGTGGCCGAACGCGCGCAGGCGCAGATCGCCGCAATGGAACAGGTATTCCCAGCGGTCGCCGAGATACATCGAGGTGACGAGTTCGGCTTCGAGACGATTCGCGCCGGGACCGTCGGCGACCTGCACGCGCTCGAGCCGGATCACCGCCTGCGCGGCCTGCCCCGCGCTCAGCGTTTCGCGTGCGTGGGCCTGCAGTTGCCAGCCGTCGCCCGCGAGCGTCACGCGCTCGCCGTCCACCGACGCGACACGCGCGTCGATGCGGTTGTTGCTGCCCATGAATTCCGCGGTGTAGAGCGAGCGGGGCGCGCCGTAGAGTTCGGCCGGCGTGCCTTCCTGTTCGATGCGGCCGTTGCGCAACAACAGGATGCGGTCGGACATCGCCATCGCCTCGGTCTGGTCGTGCGTGACGCACAACGCGGACAGACCCAGCGACACGATCAGCTCGCGCAACCACGCACGCGCTTCCTCGCGCAGCTTGGCGTCGAGATTCGACAAGGGCTCGTCGAGCAGAATCACCGGCGGGTTGTAGACCAGCGCGCGCGCAATCGCGACGCGCTGTTGCTGTCCACCCGACAACTGATACGGATAGCGCGCGGCAAGATGACCGAGGCCGAGTTGATCGAGCGCATCCTGCACGCGCTTTTTCTGTTCGGCGGAGGAAACGCGCCGCAGCTTGAGCCCGTAACCGACGTTCTGCGCCACCGTGCGATGCGGCCACAGCGCGTACGACTGAAACACGAGCCCGAGCGAACGTTGCTCGACCGGCAGATCGACGCGCTGCGCGCCGTCGAAAAATGCCTTGCCGTCCAGCGTAATGCGCCCCGACGACGGCTGTTCGAGGCCGGCCACCGCGCGCAGCAACGTGGTCTTGCCGCTGCCGGACGCGCCAAGCAGACACACCACTTCGCCGGGATTCAGATCGAACGACACGCCCTTGAGAATCGGGTTGTCGCCATAGCTCAGAAAGAGGTTGTCGACCGAGAGCTTATCCATGCAATTTCACTCCGAAGCGCAGCGCGACGCCGAGTCCGGCGCCGACCATCGCGATGTTGATGACAGAAAGCGCCGCGACCTGATCGACCGCGCCGGTCGCCCACAGCGACACGAGCAGCGCGCCGATCACTTCGGTGCCGGGCGAGAGTAGATAGACGGCGGTCGAGTACTCGCGCTCGAAGATCATGAAGATCAGCAGCCATGCGGCGAGCAGACCGAAACGCACGAGCGGCAGCGTCACGTCGAGACTGACGCGCGAGCGCGTGGCGCCGACGCTGCGTCCCGCTTCCTCGAGTTCGGGGCCGACCTGCAGCAACGCGCTCTGAATCAGCCGCATGCCATACGCGAGCCACACCACCGTGTACGCGATCCAGATGCTCCACATCGAGTTCTTCAGTTCCTTCAGGCCGGGCACGAACAGGAAGATCCACAGGAACGCGAGACCGGCGAGCAGGCCCGGCACCGCGCGCGGCAGCAGCACGAGGTAATCGAGCAGACGGGTCGCCCAGTCGTTGCGGCGATGTCCCGCGAACGCCACCAGCGCATAGAAGCCCACCGCCAGCGCGCCTCCCAACACACCGATGCCGAGCGTGTTGAGAATCGCGCGCACCAGGTTGTCCTGCTCGAACAGCTCGGTGAAGTTGGCGAGCGTCAGCACGTCGGCGAGAGGCACGCCTTCGCCCCAGTGGGTGACGAACGCGCGCAGCGTGATGCCGGAGAGCGGCACGAACACGGTGAGCAGCAGCCACAGCGCGACGATCGCGAGCGCGACCCAGCGCCACGCGCCGAGCGGCAACACGGTTTGACGTCCCGCCTTGCCCTTGACGGTGACGAAGCGGTTCGCGCTTTTCAGCAGACGGCGTTGCAGCAGCACCAGCGGAAAAGTGATCGCGACGATGCACACCGCGACCGCGGCCATCAGGTGATACGAAGGCACGCCGAGCTTGTTGGTGAGCTTGTACAGATACGTGGCGAGCACGAGGTGCCCTTCGGGGTCGCCCAACACGAGCGGCAGGCCGAACACCTCGAAGCCGAGGAAGAACACCAGCACGCCGGCGAACAGCAGCGCGGGCAGGGTCATCGGCAGGCTGACGTCGAGCGCGACGCGCAACGGCCGCGCGCCGGCCACGCGCGCCGCTTCCTCCACGTCCGAGCCGAGATTGCGCAGCGCCGCCGACGAATACAGGTACACGTGCGGCACATGCGTGAGGCCGACGATCACCGTGATCGCGAGAATCGAGTAGACGGTCCACGGCGCCTCGGCCGTGCCGAACAGCTCCTTCCACCACACCGAGTAGAAGCCGACCGGTCCGGCCGCGACCACGTAGCCGAACGCGAGCACCATCGGCGACACGAACACGGGTGTGAGCAGCAGCGGTTCGAGCCAGCGGCGCCCGGGCAGGTCGGTGCGCACCATCAGGAACGCGAGAATGCCGCCGAGTGGAATCGAAATGAACAGCATCCCCGCCGCGATCACGAACGAGTTTTTCAGCGCGGACCAGAAATCCGGGTCGGTGAAAATGAATTCGAAACCGGCGAGGCCGAGCGTGCGTTTCGCGTCGAAGAACGGCGCGCTCAACACGCTTTGAAGCAGGATGAAGCCGAGCGGCAGCGCCACCGCGATGGTCAGTACCGCGACGACGAGCCAGCGCAGCAATCCCGCGAACGGTTGCAACGAAGCGCGCGGCAGCGTGCCGGTCGAGCGGCCGTCGGCCGCGCGCGTCGCGGCGTCGCGCGGCCCGGTTGCGCTAGTGGAAAGCATGAGTGTCCCCCTGCGGCTGAAGCGCCGCATATCGACAGGAAGTGATGGAAATGAACGCGGGCGCGGCGGCCGCGCGGGTCGGCGCGCCCGCGACGATCACGCGCGCGGGTTTAGCGCTTGATCGACTGCTGCCACTGCTTGAGGAATTCGAGCCGCTTGGACTGGTCGAGATAGACCAGCAGGCCGGCGCCGATCGGAATCGGTTTGAGCGAATCGCCGAGCTGTCTGGTCAGACCCGCCATCGAGGTTTCGCCGTCGACGTCCGAGCGGATCGAGAACAGCGCCGCCTGATTCGCGAGCAAGGTCTGGCCGCGTTGCGACAGCAGATAATCGACCCACAGCTTCGCGGCATTCGGGCTTTGCGCCTTCTTCGAAATCGTCACGAGACGGCTCACCACCAGCGTGTAGTCCTTCGGGTACACATAGCCGATCGACGGATCTTTCTTCGCCTTGGTGAGCGCGTACGAGCCGAGGATGTTGTAGCCGATCAGGTTCTCGCCCGACGAGATGCGCTCCATCATCGCGCCGGTGCTCGACTGCAGTTTCGGCCCGGTGGCGCCCATCGCCTTCACGAGATCCCACGTGACCTGCGGGTTCACGCGCGCGTCCTGCGTCAGATAGTTGAAGCCGACGCCCGACTTTTCGATGTCGTAGGTCGTGACCTTGCCCTTGAATTGCTCGGGCTTGCCTTGCAGCAGCTTGATCAGATCGGCGCGCGTTTGCGGCACTTCGCCGGCCGGCACGAGACGCTTGTTGTAGACGATCGCGAGCGGTTCGTAGGTCGTGCCGTAGGCCTGCTTCTGATACTGCGCCCATTGCGGCAGATGCTTCGCTTCGGGCGATTCGTACGAGGCCATCAAACCGTCGTTGACGAGCTTGACCTGCAGGTCCATCGCCGAGCTCCACAGCACGTCGGCGCTGGTGCTGCTCGCCGCGTTCTCGCTGATGTAGCGGTTGTACAGCTCGGTGCTGTTCATGTCGTTGTACTCGACCTTGATGCCGTACAGGCTTTCAAAATCCTTGATGAGCGGGCGCACCAGCGCGGTGTCCGTGACCGAGTAGACGATCAGCTTGCCTTCCTTTTTCGCGCCGTCGACGGTGCTCTGATAGTCGCCCGGGTAACCGGACGGAATGGCCGCCCAGGCTGCGTTTGCCGCGAACGCGGCGAATGGGATGGCAATGGCGAGCGCCTTGAATGGGTTGTGCACGTCTTCCTCCAGAAAACATCGTGTTGGTTTTGTGTAGGCGAATGGTAAGAGACGGGCGCTTTCTGAACGCTTTCATTTTTTAAGCGATTTGCGTCACAATGGCCGGATTCGCCTCATGGATTTCCCTGGGATTCTGGTCATGCGTGTGCTGCTCGTCGAAGACAATCCGGTTCTTTCCCGCTCGCTGACCGACGCGCTGACAGGCGCGAAACTCACGGTGGATTGCATGCACGACGGCGAATCCGCCGATCACGTGCTGCGCACCCAGGACTACGCGCTGGTGATTCTCGACATCGGCCTGCCCAAACTCGACGGTCTCGAAGTGCTGCGGCGTTTGCGCGCGCGGCGCAACGCCGTGCCGGTATTGATGCTGACCGCGCATGGGTCGGTGGAAGAGCGGGTGCGCGGTCTCGACCTCGGTGCGGACGACTATCTCGCCAAGCCGTTCGCGCTCACCGAACTCGAAGCGCGCGCCCGCGCGCTGCTGCGCCGCAGTCACGGGCAGGAACCGCAGCGCGCGCAGTGTGGCACCTTGCAGTACGACAGCGTGGATCGCGGCTTCACGCTCGACGGCGAAGCGCTCGCGCTCACGCCGCGCGAACGCTCGGTGCTGGAGGTGCTGATCCTGCGCAACGGCCGTGCGATCAACAAAGACACCTTGTCCGAGAAAATCTTCGGGCTCGACGAATCGGTGAACGCCGACGCGATCGAGATCTACGTGCACCGTCTGCGCAAGAAGCTCGAACGCAGTTCGGTCGGCATCGTCACGCTGCGCGGTCTCGGCTATCTGCTGGAGGCGCGCGGCGCATGACGCAGCCGAATCTGCGCGTTCGGGTGGCGTTGTGGTTGTTGCTGCCGCTGCTGCTGTTGCTCGCGCTCGACGCGTGGCTCACCTATCAACGCGCGATGAACGCCGCGCACGACGCGTTCGATCGCACGCTGGAGTTTTCGCTGCGCTCGATCCGCGACGGCATCCGCCTGCGCGACGGCGCGATCGAAGTGGATCTGCCGTATCTCGCGCTGGAGATGTTCGAATCGAACGGCGGCGGCAACATCTACTATCAGATTCGCGAGGAGGGCGGGCGCGTGGTAACCGGTTATCCCGATCTGCCGGAACCGCGCAAGCTGCCGGGCGAACCTTATAGCGTGCGCTTCTACGACGACGAGTTTCGCGGCCGGCCGCTGCGCGTCGCGATGCTGAGGCTGCCGGTGCACGACGTGCCGAGCGCGCAGACGCGGGTCGTGCTGGTGCGCGTCGGCGAAACGATCGAGCCGCGTCAGGCGCTCGCGCGCGAGATTCTGACCGGCTCGTTGCTGCAGGAAGGATTGCTGGTGGTGCTGGCGCTCGGCATCGTCTGGCTCGGTGTCGCACGGGGTTTGCGGCCGTTGAACCGCCTGTCGGCGAAAGTGGCGGCGCGTGCCGAGGACGATCCGATGCCGCTCGACACGGCCGGTCTGCCGAGCGAGGTCACGCCGCTGGTCGATGCGATCAATCAGTACATTGGCCGCACGCAGCTGATGCAGTCCTCGCGCAGGCGTTTCTTCAACGACGCCGCGCATCAATTGAAAACGCCGCTGGCGGTGATTCAGGCCGAGTCGGAACTGGCGTTGCGCGATATCGACGGCGGGGGCGAGCCGGAGCTCAGCGCCGGCCATCGCCGGCAAGGCGTGCATCTGCGGCGTCTGAACGGCGCGGTGCAGCAGGCGGTGCGCATCGTGCAGCAGTTGCTGTCGTTGTCGCGGCTCGACGCGGACAGCGGCTACACGGTCAGACACGCCGCGCTGCCGTTGCACAAGCTGGCGCGCAGCGTGACGCTCGACTGGTCGCCGGTGGCGCGCTCGCGCGGCATCGACCTGGGCTTCGAACAGGACACGCGCATCGAGGTGATGGGTCAGGTGGATCTGCTCGCGGAACTGGTGGGCAATCTGATCGACAACGCGATCCGTTATGCGGGCGACGGCGCGGTGATCACCGTGCGTATCGCGAGCGAAGGCGGGCAGGCGTTGCTGCAGGTGATCGATAACGGGCCGGGGATCGCGGTTGCCGAACGCGATGCGGTGTTCGAGCGCTTCTATCGCAGTGAAGCGACGCAGGCGGTGGAAGGCAGCGGGCTCGGTTTGTCGATCGTGCGGGAAATCGCGCGCGTGCATGGCGCGTTGATCGCGTTGAGCGATGCGCCCGGTGGCGGGCTGGTGGTCAGCGTGTTGTTTCCGCAAGCCGAGCGGATGCCGCAAGCTTCGCGCTTGCATGGCGAGCCGATGTGAGGTGCGGGGCGTGGCTGCCTACTTCGGCATGACGCGCCGCATTTCCGCCGACGGAATCGCAACGCCCACGCGCGCGGCGGCTTCGCGATACAACTGCGTTTGATTGATCTGCGCGGCGATGGCGTGATAGTCGGTGCGCGCGTCGATCATGCCCCAGCGTTCGAATTGTTCGAGGAACCACGCACCTTCGACAGGGTGGGGATAGTTCACCGCGCCGTCGTCGAAAAAACGCACGGGCAGTCGAGTCGAAGCAGACGCGGATTCACGCGCAAATGCAGACGCGGACGCGGATGCCCCACCATCGCCACCCAGCCGCGCGGCGATCAACGCCGCATCGATCCCGATGTAATCCGGCCGCGCAAGCCAGCGCGCAATCTCGTCGCGATGCCCCGCGCCGTCGAGCCAGCGGCTCGCTTCGAGCACGGTCTGCACGAGCGCACGCGCGGTATTCGGATAGCGGTCGACGAAATCGCGCCGGCACGCCAGCACTTTCTCCGGATGATCCGGCCAGACCTCGCTCGTATAAGCCACCGTTTCGCCGACGCCTTCGGCTTCCGCCTGCGTATTCCATGGCTCGCCGACGCACAGGCCGTCGAGTTTGTCGCCGGCGAGCGCGGCGACCATTTGCGGCGGCGGAATCGCGACGCTGTCGATATCGCGCAATGGGTCCACGCCCTGCGCGGCGAGCCAGTGATACAGCCACATCGCATGCGTGCCGGTCGGGAAGGTCTGCGCGAACACGGGTTTGCGGCCGAGCGTAGCGAGGGCTGCCGGCAGCGTGCGCTGTTCGGCGAGCGCGGCGGCGAGCCGCTTCGATAAGGTGATCGCCTGACCGTTGCGGTTGAGCACCATCAGCACGGCCATGTCGGTTCGCGGACCGCCCAGCCCCAGTTGCACGCCGTAGACGAGGCCGTACAGCGCATGGGCCGCGTCGAGATCGCCGGACAGCAGTTTGTCACGCACGGCGGCCCACGACGGCTGCCGGCAGAGTTCGAGCGTCAGTCCGTGCGCATGGCCGAATTCGAGCAGCTTCGCGGCGATCAGCGGCGCGGCGTCGGCAAGCGCGACGAAACCGAGCCGCAGATGCGTCTTCTCGAGAGCCGGCGACGCTGCGCCAGAAGGAAGGAGAGAGTTCATAGGCGGCGCTTCATTGGGACGTATCGGCCGACGCGAGCATCGCACGGGCGACCTCGGCGAGTTTGACGCCCTGATTCATCGCGCGTTTGCGCAGCGTGGCGTAGGCGGCGTGTTCGGTGAGGTTCTGCTGATCCATCAGCAGACGTTTGGCGCGGTCGATCAGCTTGCGTTCGGCCAGTTCGTTTTCGGCATGCGCGAGGCGCTCGCGTAATTGCGATTCCTGCGCGAAGCGCGCGAGCGCGACTTCGAGGATCGGCGCGAGCCGTTCGGTCGCGAGTCCTTCGACCAGATACGCGGTGACGCCCGCGCCGACCGCGTCGCGGATCAATTGCTGATTGGCGTCGTGACTGAACATCAGCACCGGACGCGGCGCGGTCGCGTTCATCACCGCGAGTTGTTCGAGCGTGTCGCGCGACGGCGATTCCGTATCGACGATGATCACGTCGGGCCGCTCGCTTTCCACCGCGCGATGCAGTGCTTGCGGCGTCGCCGTGCCGGCCAGCATCTGGTAGCCGAGGCGGGCAAGGGTGTCGCGGAGATCGCCTATCGGCTTATCGGTATCGGTGACGAGAAGAACACGCAGCATGGGGGAGGTTGGGCGACGACTGGTAGCTGTAAAGCAACTGGCATGCCAATGAGTGGGTGGTCGTGAAGCGGGTGCCGTTACGACGGCTTGGGTGTTTGCGATAGGGTTTGCGCCGGTTTTTTTGCTGCTGCCTGCCCTGTAGCTCGCGTTGCTGGCGGCCTCGGCGCTTGAGGCGCCTCAAGCGTATCGAGCGTATCGAGCGTATCGAGCGTATCGAGCGTATCGAGCGGGGCGTCCTGCGTTGTTGTCTGCACCTGCTCGGGGCATGCGGACGGCGTGCACCGAAGCGGCGCATCGCGCCACGCGTGAAGCGCTTCGATCACCTCGTCGATCACCGGCGCCCACGTGCCCGGTTCGCGCGCGCGGAACAGACGCATCGACGGATACCAGGGGCTGTCGCTGCGCCCCGCAAGCCAGCGCCATTCGCCGTACGCGGGTATCAGCGTCCACACCGGCAAACCGGCCGCGCCCGCCAGATGAGCGACCGAGGTGTCGACGGTGATCAGCAGATCGAGCGAATGCAGGATCGCGAGCGTGTCCGCGAAGTCGTGGATGACCGGCCCGAGCATGCACAGATGGCGATACGTGCAAGCCGTCATATCGTTTTCCTGTGGGCCTTTTTGCAGCGAGAACCACGCGACGTCGTCCACGCATTCGAAGAGCGGTTTCAACGTGTCAGGATGCAGCGAGCGAAAACGATCGAGCGGATGCGCGGCATTGCCGGCCCAGACAATCCCGATGCGTATGCGCCAGGCGTTCGTGCCGCGCGGCGCGATCGCTTCGAGACGTGTGTGCCACTTGCGCTGCTTGCGCGGATTCACGGCGATGTACGGCATCGCGATGGGCAGCATCGCGCATTCGAGTCGCATGCGCTGCGGCATTTTCAGCATGTGGCACCCGTAGTCGTACGGACCGGGCGGCAGCGTGGTGAAGACGGTCCGCACGCCGCTCATGCCCGACGCGAGCGCGGCGACCGGCTGACTGACCAGCACGTCGACCGTCGCGCCTTGCCGATGCAACCACGCGGCGAAACGCAGGCACTGGATCTCATCACCGCGTCCCTGTTCGCCGACGAGCAGGAAGCGGGTGCCGGCGACCGTCTCGCCTTGCCACTCGGGAAACGGCGCATGCACACGCTGGCGAGACGAACCGGGCAGCGCGTAGAACCATCGATACCGCTCCCAGCCCGCTGCGAAATCGCCGAGGCCGAGTTGTACGCCAGCCAGATGAAACTGCAGATGCGCGTTATCCGGCAACAGCCTGGCCGCTTCGAGACTGTGCGGCAACGCGTCGGCGAGTTCGCCGTGCATGCTGAGTGCGCTCGCCGCGTTGTGATGCAGCAGCGCGTGATGGGGATCGACGGCGAGTCCTTGTCTCGCGACGCTGAGCGCGTCGCGGAAACGGTCGTGATTGTTCAGCACGACCGCGAGCGATTTCAGCGACTCGGCGTCGCCGGCGAAACGAACGCGGAGCCGCGCGAGAACGTCGGCGAATTCGTTGTCGCGTTGCGCGTCGATCAGCGCCGCAACGAGGGCGAGGCCGTCTTGCGCCGCGGATGAATCGAGCGCCCATGCACGCAGCCAGTAGCCGGCGGCTTCGTCGTGCAGGCCAAGTTGCGTGCAGAGCCGCGCGGCGGCGCGTAACGAGTGATGCGCATGATGTGCGTGGTGCGCATGATTGGGGTGATGCGCATGGGTCAGGCGCGGTTCGATTTCGAGCGCTCGCCTGTAATGACCGAGCGCATCCGCAAGCTTCCCCGCGATACGCAAACTATCCGCGAGATTGCGATGCAGCGACGCTGTGTCGCCGCCTGCATGCAGCGCGCGTCGGTAATACAGTGCGGCGGTCGCGTGATCGTTTTGCAGCGCGGCGACGAGGCCCGCGTGTTCCCATGACGCGGCGCGTTCCGGCGCGGCGCTCAAGGCCCGCTCCAAAAAATAGCGCGCACGATCGAGCTCGCCGGTATGCACGCAAGCGAGGCCCATGCGATGCAACGCATGCGCGTAGCGCGGGAACAGGACCAGCACCTCCGCGTAGGCACGCATCGCCGCCTGCATGCGTTGCGCGGCGAAATGCGTGTCCGCGTTGGCGACCAGCGTGTCGAGTTTCAGTAGCGCTGCATCGTCGTGAACGGGAGAAATGCGTTGTTTCAACACGTCGTCTCCGTACTGCGTGAGTGCAGCTGTGGGATGAATGGCGATGGCGATCGACTGGTTCGGTTGCACGCGCATCGATCCCGTTCCCGCGTTTCTGCATCGCTGCATTTCTTCATGCGCGGGAACGGGATTCGATTCAGGCTCTTGCGGCGTGCAGCGTGCTTAGGGGAAGTAAGACTCCATGACCGCCTTGATCGACACGTTGCCGATCGGCGCCGGGGAACTGACCATCACGTAGTACGTGCCCGAAGTCGGCCGTGCCGCCGTGCAGACCGCCGCCTGTCCGCCCGCCATGACGGAGGTGCACGCCGGATTGACCATCGACGCGGTGCCGAACTTCATCGACAAGGTCGCGACGTCACGCGCGTTATCGGGCGCCAGCGTGAACGTGAGACTCTTCGCGCCCACCAGCACCATCTTGCTGAACGGCTGGGGCGGAACCGACACCGAGAAATACTGCTTGTCCGATGCATTCATCGGGAAACGCACGCTGTCGAAGGCGTCGGTGATGTCGGTCACCAGCATCGGCGCAACGTCGACGCGGCGGGTCACCTTGCTCACGAATCCGTTCGCGTCCGTTACCGTCAGCGTGAATTCATAGGTGCCCGGCTGCTCGAAATCGAGTTCGGGGTTGGTCGACTTCGTCGACGCGGTATCTCCGCCCGGTGCGCCGAAGTTCCAGACCCACGAACGGATCGGCGCGCCGCGCGCGCTGGACAGATCCGTGCAGGACACGTGCATCAGTTGACTGCTCTGCCTGCAACTGAAGTTCGCCGCGGCCGGAATCCGGCCTTGCCGGGCGGCGACGACGGCCGCGGTCGCGTCCAGAATGCCCGTGCCGATCGGCTGGTCCAGTTTGCCGATAAACGGCTGCACGTTCTGCGTGAGCAACGTTCGCAGTTCGGCGGGCGTCAGCGGCGTCGGCGCGACGGACTGGATCAGCGCGATCACGCCGCTTACCGCCGGCGCGGACATCGAGGTGCCCGAGGCGAACGCATAACCTTCGGTTCCAGGCGTGCGGGTGCCGTTGTTATACGTCGACCAGATCGAATCGCCGGGCGCGGCAAGATCGACCGTCGGCCCGAAGTTCGAATCGACCCAGCGCGACCCCCAGCGATTGCTGCCGCCGACGCTGATTACATTGCGGCAGTTGGCCGGCGAGAAGTTGGTCGCGCTGGTCGCGTTGTTGCCGGCTGCCGCGACCACGGTGACGCCACGCGAGGCGGCGAAGTCGAGCGCGTTCTGCAACGTGGTTTCGCAGCCGCCGAGGCCGCCCAGGCTCAGGTTGATGACCTTGGCCGGATTCGCGTTGACGGGCGCGCCGGACACCGTGCCGCCCGCCGCCCATACGATGCCGTCGGCAATGTCGGACGTGTAGCCGCGCCCGCACGCGTTCATCACGCGCACGGGCAGCACTTTCGCGTTCGGCGCGACCCCGGCGATGCCGTAGCCGTTGTTCGTCAGCGCGGCCGCAATGCCGGCAACGTGTGTGCCGTGCCAGTCGACCACGCAGGTTTCCGTGGTGACGCCGGGGTTGGTGCCGTTGCCGCCGCGATTGGGCGACAGGAAGTCGAAACCGGGCAGCATGTTCGGATTCAGATCGCCGTGGCTGGTCACGCCGTTATCGACGACCGCGATCACCGAGCCCGCGCCGTTGGCGAGATCCCATGCGCCTTCCGCGCGAATGCCGGGATAGCTGTTGCCGGCTTTCTGGTTCGAGCTCAGGCTCCATTGCTTCGTGTAGTCCGGATCGTTCGGCGCCATCGCGGTCGACATCTCGCGGTCCGCCTCGATATATTCGACGTTCGGGTCCGAGGCGATCGCGCGCATGAACGCTTTCGCGTCCTTCATGTTCAGCTTGCGTTCGGTGGTGAGCACATCGGCGCCGACGCCGGTGCGGCGCACATGCCGCGCCTTCGACGGAAAAGCCGCCGACAGCCGTTGCAAACGCGATTGCACCGCCGAGGTCGAGCCGCCTTCCGCACTGCCGCTGCGATACTTGACGATGAAACGGCCGTTGCTGGCATTGGTTTCGAGCCCGTCGGTGTTCATCTTCAGCGACAGCGCGAGCGGCACCGTGGCCGATTGCGCGGCGAGCGTCGCGGCCTCGACATCCGCGTGCGCCTCGGGCGAACTGGTTTCGACGCCGCTGTCGCTCGCTTCGCCGATGCTGCCGCCGCCGCACGCGCCGAGGGCGAGCGCGAGCGATAGCGATAGCGACAGCGCGGTGGCGCCGGCGAACGCCCGGCGTGGCGTGGTGATCGAGGTGATCGAGCCGATCATGGTGCTTGGACGCAGCGTGCGATGCGCTGCGTGGGTGTGGCGGATGGTCTCCCGCGCGTTCCGTTGTGTGTTGTCGTGCATCTGTCTTGAACCCCTGGTTACCGATGGCAATGCATGCGCTGCCCGACGTCTTCGCGATGTCATCGATTCGCGTGCACATCAGGATGGCTAACTAATCACTGCCGGTAACTTCCGCGACGGAGGCTCTCTTCAGTCTGCATGGAAGGTCACAGCGCGCAACGAAACAATCCGTTCGCGGTGACAGGAGGCCGTTGCAGGGAAGTCGCCAGGCAGTGGATGATTTAGCTTGATCAGGAGATTAAATTTCCTGGCGACGATAAGCAATCAGGCGTTTCTATTTGTGTGTAGGAGAAATCGCCGGATGTGTAGGAAGGCGCGTGATGCGCCCTCGCGAAGTCGAAACGGAGCCGGCCGATGCGTGCCGCTCAATGCCACCGCGTATAGCTGCGCGGCGAAAACACCAGGCTGAGCGCGAGCATCGCGACCACGCAGGCCGCGAGCATGATCCATGCGCCGCCGAAACCGCCGTTCCACGTGCGCACCATGCCGGCCACCATCGGCGCGAGCGCGGCGACCACGAACCCGACGCCTTGCGTGAAGGCGACCAGCTTGCCGGCCAGGCGATGGTCGGCGGCATGGTCCATCGCGGTGACGAGCGTCAGCGAAAACGTGCCGCCGAGCCCGGCGCCCGCGATGCCGACCCAGAACCACGCGGCCGTGTCGGGGCACAGGATCAGGCCGAGCAGCCCGGTCAACTGCGCGGACAGGCCGAGCGCGAGCCACGGACGACGGTCGCGGAACGGCGCGGCCGCCAGCGGCAGCAGCAAGGCCGCCGCGGCCTGGAACACCGTCATGCCGGCCAGCAACGCGCCGCTGGCCGCGACGCCGACGCCGCGCTGCTGATAGAACGCCGGCAGCCACGCGACCAGACTCGTGTATCCGCCGTTGACGATGCCGAAGAACAGCCCGAGCGTCCACGCGCGGCGCGTGCGCCAGAGCGGCACGGCAGCGTTGGCGCTGCTGTTCGCGCTGCTGTTGGCGCTGGCATTGACGCTGGTGTTGACGTGGGCAGGCGCCATCGTGGCCCGGTGCGGCGCCTGTCCCGCCTGCACCGGCAGGGTCCGGTTCAAGACCAGCCAGCCAATCAGCGCGACGATCGCGGGCAGCGCCCACACAGCGAGGCCCGCATGCCACGATCCCAGCGCGGCGCTGACGCGCGGGCTCACGCTCGCGCCGAGCCCGCCGCCGCCCATGATCGACGCGGAAAACACGCCCATCGCGAGCGGCACGCGTGCATGAAAACGCTGCTTCATCACGGCCGGCAGCAGCGCCTGTACCGCCGCGACGCCGATGCCCGCGAGCCCGGCCGTCATCAGCAGCGCGGCGCCGCTGGCGGTGGCCCAGCGCGCGCCGCAGGCCAGCGCGATCGCCAGCAGACCGAGCGCGACGCCGCGCGTCTCGCCGAGCACGCGGGTCAACACGCCCGCGCCGAATGCGCCGATGCCCATCGCGATCACCGGCAAACTGGTCAGCAGCGACGCGCCGTAAAAGCTCAAGCCGGTGGCGGCGCGGATCGTGCCCATCAACGGACTGATCGACGTCAGCAATGGCCGCAGATTCACGCCGATCACGACGATCGCGCCCAGCCACAGCAGATCCCGCAAGCTGAGCGCGCGGGCGGCGTCGTTCACGGGAGGGGAGGCGGGGGAGGCCGGGCGGCTGCGGGAGGGCGAATTCACGATGGACCTTGAACGGGGAGTGCGATTTTTGGTCAACCATATTAACTTAAAATGGTTAACCATTTTTGCAATGTCCGGTATAGCGCGAGGCATCGGCGAAAGACGCCGGCGAACGGTGCGGATGAATGGCGCGCGGCGCGCGCCGCCGCTAGAATGCCGGGCGATGCCTGTGCGTGTTTTCAGATGTTTTCAGGTGCTCGCACGCATCCGCGCGCTTACTCCCAGTCACGCACCACTCGAACCATGGCCTCACGCTCCCCGCGTTCTTCATCCCAGGGCACGTCAACGCCCGCACCCCGCAGCAGCCCGATCGACGACGACGGCGGCGTCGAGGCACGTATTTATGCGTCGATCACCGCGGCCTTGCTGCAGGGGCGTTTGCGGCCGGGCGCGCAACTCGTCGAACGGGATCTGGCGGCCGCGTTCGGCTGCACGCGCGGCGCGTTGCGCAAGGTGCTGGCGCGGCTGGGTTTCGAGGGCAAGCTGGTGCTGGAGGCGAATCGCGGCGCGTTCGTGCCGTCGCCGTCGGAGGACGACATCCGCCAGGTGTATCGGGCGCGGCAGATCGTCGAGGCGGGCATCGTCGCGGCGCTGTGTGGCGAGCTGAGCGCCGCGCACAAGCGTCGTCTGCGCGCGCACGTGCGCGCCGAGGAAAAGGCGTCGAAAACCGGCGCGGTCGATGAATCGGTGCGCCTGGCCGGCCAGTTTCACGTGCTGCTGACGGAACTGGCGGGCGGCACGGAACTGCTCGGGCTGGTCGGGCAACTCGTCGCGAAGACCGAGCTTTACAAGGCGCTGTTCGATCCGTCGAAGGGGTCGGCCTGTTCCGCGGACGAGCATCTGCGCATCATCGAGGCGCTCGACGCGGGCGATCTGCCGGTGGCGCTCGCCGCGATGCGCGAGCATCTGGCGGAACTGGAGGAGCGGGTAGTCGCGCAGGTGCGCAGAAGCGCCGCCGGTGACGATCTTGGGGCGGTGTTCGGGGAGTGAGGCAGTGCGGGCCGCATGAGCCGCATGAGCGAAGCGGCCGCGCGGAAATGCAAAACGCCGGTGCCGCTAAAAAACGGGACCACCGGCGAATCGGTAAAGCGGCAAATCGACGCGGTAAATCGATGCGGCAAATCAATGACGCGGGGACGTCAACGCCCCGTCAACCGTGCATCAACGCCGTATCAACGCCGACGAGCCTGTGCGGGACGTGCCCCGCCGCCGCCGCTTGCGCGTTCGTCTTTATGACGGAAGTTGATCCGGCCCTTGGTCAGATCGTAGACCGACAGTTCCAGCGTCACGCGGTCGCCTGCGAGGATACGAATGTGATTCTTGCGCATGCGTCCGGACGCGTAAGCGCCAACCACGACGCCGTTGTCGAGCGTCACGCGGTAACGGCTGTCCGGAAGTACTTCGTCGACGATACCGTCAAGTTCAAGCAGTTCTTCTTTCGCCATGCATAACTCCTGGTCGATGGGATAACGGTTGCTGGTCCACCGGCGACGCCGGGCGGCACAGCGGGAAATTCGGCGGCAGCTAACGCGTGGGTTCGCTGCCAGCGGCATCGGCATTCACGCCGATGACCGCGCTTACAGTCTTTACAGATCGGCGACGGACTGACCGTCCACGCGACCGTCGATCAATTGCTGGGCGTGGGCCATGCACGCGATGCGCGCCTTGCCCGTGCCGTCGAACGGAAACAGGTACTGCAGGCGGAACACCCGGCCGTCGGCCGCCGCATTGGCGCCCACGCGGCAGATGCGCACCGACGCGTCGTAGCCCGCATCCGCGTTCCGGCTCGTCTGGCCGTCCGCCGGACGGCGCGGATAGACGAGCGGATGAATTTCATAACCCTTGTACGTCTTGACAGCTGAAATCATGAGACACATGTCCTGTATTACGTGGCCGGCATGTCACGCGTGTTAAGCGCGGCATGGCGGGCCGGGCGGCGCAGCACCCTCGGGGCGCGCCGCCATGGAAAAAGGTTGGCACAGGCCCGGTGGCAAGGGCTTGAGCGCGCCGCGCAAAATCGCGGATTCGATGGAGAAGAAACGCGCTGATGTCGCTCAGACCGTGGGCGCGTAAAAGCTGAACACTCAGCTGCACAACTCGCGACGGCGAATGCAGGCGGCGCATTGCCGGAGTGACGGGATCGCCGGAAAGCGGCGGTCGAACAGTCGGGGGTGGTGCGGAGATACGGGGTTGAAACTGCCCGGGACTGCCTGATCTTGCCTCGGCCGATGCTGCCCGGGGTGCTATCTGGATGTGACCTGCGCTTGTTGCGCCGCGCACTGCATGGTATCGGCTACCGCTGCCACCGAACTTATAGGCCGCAGCTATTCCAATATGATGCCCTAAATGGGCCGGATTGGATAGCAAAAACTTCCGCGCGAAGGCAAGTGCCCCGTCTGGCGGGGCTTTGCGGGGATGCGGGGCAGTGCGCGCCAGGCGCCTTGCATGGACGGCACGCCGCATCGGGCGGGTTCGCCTCGTTGCGCACGAATCGCGGCCCAACGGGGCGCGCGCGGCACCGGTCTGCCCGGCGGCGCCTCAGCGTGACGATTCGGCCACGCGCTTCTGCAATTCGCGCGACGCCGCGAGCGGAATGCGGGCGTCGTCCCAGACGGCCAGCCATTCGACTTCCTTCGCGGTGAAAATCTGACCGTGGTTGCGCAGCGTGTACTGCAACGAATCGATGATGTGATTGCGGATGATTTCGGGCGTGCCTTCGTCGTCGAGCACGGCGCGAAACGCTTCGAGCGTGGCCATCGGTTGCTCCGTGAAATGGTAGAGCCTGTTATCGCACGAAAAAAATCGGCTTGCCACGCGGTCAAAAATCGCCGCCGGGGGAGGGCGGGGAGAGGGCGTTGAAAGGGCAATTCGCGGCCCCGGGGCCGGATGGCTACAATGGCGAGTTGCCGCGCGAGGCCGCCGGCCTTTTCCGTTCCTCAGCCACGTTTCCATGCGCAAGACAACCGAGTCTCCTGTCAAAGATCTGCTGCTGCAGCGCTACGCGCCCATCGCCGACGGCATTGCGGCGCTGTTCTATCCGTGCGCCGAGGTGGTGATCCACGATCTGCGCGATCAGACCATCGTGTATCTCGTGAACAATCTGTCGAAGCTGGAAGTCGGCGGTCCGTCGGTGCTCGACGAGGTGCACTACGCGGCGCGCGGCCAGACCATCGGGCCGTACGAGAAGCTGAACTGGGACGGGCGGCGCATGCGTTGCGTGAGCAACATCCTGTTCGACGACGCGGGCAAGCCCGCGGGCATGCTGTCCATCAACTTCAACATCGCCGTGTTCGAGGATGTGCGTTCGACGCTCGATCTGTTCATCAAGGGCGGCACGCTGAGCGACGCGCCGGCGGAAGATCTGTTCCGCGACGACTGGCAGGACCGCATCAACACGTATCTGCACACGTGGCTGCGCGAGCGGCAGATCGGCATCAATGCGCTCACGCGCGAGCACAAGCGCGAGATCGTCGAGGCGTTGCACGCGCAAGGCGCGTTTCGCGGACGCAGTTCCGCGAACTACGTGGCGGCCGTGCTGACGATGGGACGCGCTACCGTCTACAAGATTCTGAAGCAGATGAAAGAGGGCGGTTGAACCTCAGGCATGCGCCGCGCGGCCGGTAACGGCAAGCGGCCGGCAATCGTCAACCGGCAACATCAGATACCACACGCCAACAAGGAATCCCCGAACAATGCATTACCGGCACTACAAAGGCGGCCTCTACGAACGGGTCTGCGAGGCGACGCTGGAGTCCGATCCCAGCGTCACGATGATCGTGTACAAAGCGGCCAACGGCACGATCTGGACGCGTCCGGCGTCGGTGTTTTTCGAACTCGTCGAGGTCGACGGCGTGAAGGTGCCGCGCTTCGCGGCGATCGACTGAACGCGCGCCTTCATCGCGTCCTTCATCGCGCCCGTCGTCATGCTCGTCGTCATGCATCCCCCACGCTAATCGTTACCCGTCAACAAAAAAGGAATTCCGAATGCGTCTCCTGCTCGCCATCATCCTGCCGTGGTTCCAGTTCTTCACGATCGGCCGTCCCATCGCCGGGATCATCTGCCTGATTCTGCAGCTCACGGTGATCGGCTGGATTCCGGCCGCGATCTGGTCGGTCTATGCGCTGAGCCAGTACACCACCGACAAGAAAATCGCCGCGGCCATGCGCAATTCGCGCTAACGCGGCGTCGATTCGACCGCGTCGGGCACGTCGATCACCAGGTCGGTTTCCGCGATCGCCACGCACGGCAGGATGTAGCCCTCGGCCTTTTCCTCGCGGCTGAGGCCGGGCCATTCGATCGTGTAGCGCACGCGTCCGGCGGTCAGCCGGCACATGCACGTGCGGCACGTGCCGTTGCGGCACGAACGCGGCAGGCGCAGATTCGCGAAGCCGGCGGCTTCGAGGAGAGTCAGCGAATCGGGCGCTTCGAAACGTTGGCCGAGCGGTTCGACGAGCACCATCGGCGGGCGGGTTGAATCGGACATCGTGCGGGTCTGTGACGGGGTGCGTCACACTTTACACGGTGCGCGCGCCATGCAGCGCTTCGATGCGCGGTACTCGACGTGGCGCTTGAACGAACCGCTTCGGCGGATCGCTTCTGTAAGTCGGTTCAACGAAGCGCTTTAAAAACAGCGCCTCATTGAACCGTGCCGCCGCGTCGCAAATACCGGTACACCGTATTACGCGCCAATCCCAACTCGCGGGCGGCCGCCGACACGTTGCCGTCGAGCCGCGCGAGCGTCTGCGCGATCAACGTGGCCTGCCAGTCCTCCATCCTTCCAGGAGTCGTCGCCGCAGCCGCAGCCGCGGCAGACACCGGCGACACCGCATCGTCGCAATCCTGCAGAAAATCCTCGGGCAGATCGTCGAGTTCGATCTGCTCCGCGCCCTCGGCCATGATGCTCGCGGTACGCAGCACGTTGGCCATCTGCCGCAGATTGCCCGGCCAGCGGCATTGCGCGAAACGTTCGAGCACCGCCGCCGACACCCGCCGCGGCAAACGCTCCGCCTCCGGTTGCAAGGCGAGCATCCGCGCGACGAGGGCCGCGAGGTCGCTGCGCTCGCGCAGCGCCGGCAGCGTCACGACGAGTCCGTTGATCCGGTAGTACAGATCCTCGCGGAAGGTGCCCGCCTCGATCATCTCCCGCAGGTTGCGGTGGGTCGCGCAGACGATCCGCAGATCGACCGGAATCGCGCGTGTGCCGCCGAGCGGGACCACCGTGCGCTCCTGCAGCACGCGCATCAGCCGCACCTGCTGCGCCAGCGGCATGTCGCCGATTTCATCGAGAAATAGCGTGCCGCCGTCCGCCTGCACGATCTTGCCGACGCTGCCGCGTTTCTTCGCCCCCGTGAACGCGCCGTCTTCGTAACCGAACAGTTCCGCTTCGATCAGCGTATCCGGCAGCGACGCGCAATTCAGCGCGACGAACGGCGCGCTACGCCGCGGCGAATCGTGATGGATCGCACGTGCGAGCCACTCCTTGCCCGTGCCGGTTTTGCCGAGCACGAGAATCGGAATATCGCGGCCGCGCAGTTTGGCCACGCGGCGAAGGACCGCGGCCATCTGGGCGTCGCCGGTATCGAGCGTGTCGAGCGTCGCAAGGGGGGCGGGCGGAGCGGGTTCGCCGCGCGACTGCGCCAGCGCCGCAGCTGGCGAGCTCGACGACGCACCCGCGCCGGATCCGCGCGATGCGCCCAATCCCGCCGTCGCGACATCGTCCAGCGACCCCACATAGCGCGGCGCCGCATACTCGCCGCGCGCCACCACGCGCACGCCGCTCGGTAACGTCAGTTCGATGTTGTCGCCGGGCGCGCGCGTAATGCGCTGCATCAGCTTCGGGAACGCGATGCCGAACAGTGCGTCGATCGGCTGGCGTTGCAGTTCGGCCAGCGGCTGGCCGAATTGAAACAGCGCGCTGCGATTGGCCGACAGGAATGTGCCGTCCGGCGCGAACGCCGCGAGCCCTTCGAACAGCGTGCCGATGAATTCCGTGCGCGCGTGAAAATGGACGCGGATCGCATCGGCGAATTGATTGGAGAACAGATGATTCTCGATCATCTGCGCGGACATCCTGACGAGCGCCAGCGTGTGTTTGTGAAAGCCGCGCGTGTCGCCGCTCACGTCGAGCGCGCCGATCGCGCGGCCGAACGGATCGGCGATCGGCGCGCACGAGCAGGTGAGAATCCGGTTCGCATGCAGAAAGTGTTCGCCGCCGTGCACGACGGTCGGCTGACCGTCGACCAGCGCGGTGCCGATCGCATTGGTGCCGCGATCCGCCTCGGCCCATGACACGCCCGGACACAGCGCGACGCGATTGGCCTTCTCGACGAAGTCGCTGTCGCCGAGGCTATGCAGGATCACACCCTGGCTGTCGGTGAGCAGCACCATGCTCTGCGTGTCGACGATCTGCGCGTGCAGCGTCTCCATCACCGGCAACGCGTGCGTGTACAACGACTGATTGCGTTCGACCAGCTCACGCAACGCGAGCTGGCGCAGCGGATGGAAGTCCGGCGTTTCCGACGCGCGCAGCCCGATCTCGAGCGAGCGCGCGTGAGCTTGCGCGATGACGTCTGGCCGGCCGATGCTGGCCGGCGAGGCAGGGCGATGGGTCAAAGCTTGTCTCCGGTAATCGGATTCGACGGGTGCGTTGCCCGCGATCGGTGCCGCAACGCAACATGGCATGCCGCGGCTCAAGACCGATATTACAGGACGAAGCGGATTGCGCGCGGCGAAGAAAAACCTTGCACGGGCCGCGCGGCACACCGCAAAAAAACCGCGCCTCGCACCAGAAGCAGGCACGCGGCAGGCACGCAGCAGGCACGCGGCAAGCAAACGGCAACCTGACAACTAGCGCTCGATCAACCCAACGACAAGGAAAACTTGCGCCGCGCCAGAACTCGTCTAGAGTGAATCAAATCACCTTTCGCAAGCCGCGCAGCGCGCGGCGGACATCGTCAGGTGATCAGCCCGCGTCGCTCGCATTGGACAAGGAGGAAGCAGCGGCAGGCGCGATCAGTCGCAACCGGCATGCGCATAACCCGGCGATATTCATGCGCGGCGCCCAACCTTGCAGGTGACTCCCATGCAGATCCTGTTCCCGAACGAATCTCCCGAATATTCCGGCCGCGAACTCACGCTGGCTTTCCCGGCCATGGTCGATGGGCAAAGGGTGGAATGCATGATCACCGCTGAAGCGCTGGAGGACCATTTCGGCGCCGCATCGCCACGACTCGAAGACATGGTCGGCGCATTCGACGCGCATCGCGCGCGGATCGAAGCCGCCACGCGGCGTCTGCTGTCGGAAACGCGCGCGCAGTGCCTCGTGCTGAGAAGCGGCTACGTGCGCTTCTACGAGGCGAACTGGCGGAACTGAAGCCGGCCCTCGAAACCGGCGCCCGGAATCATCGCGGGAACGGGCCGGCCTGGAGCGGACCCGGACGGCGCGAGCGTCAGATCATGCGCCGCAGCGTCCGGTCCTTGAAGATCGCGTGATGCGCGATCGCGGCCAGCGCGTGCAGGCCGATCACCCAGTAGAACGCATTGCCGAGCCATTCATGCGCGCCCTTGAGCAAGGGCCGCGCGGCCGGGTCCGCGCCGATCAGCGTGTAACTCACGTTGACCCACGCGAGCGTGACCGGATGGCCGCCCGCATTGATCATCAAGATACCGAGCAGCGGCTGCGCGAAGATAAACACGTACAGCGCGAGATGCGCCGCGCGCGCCAGAAACGCGAGCAGCCGGTTAGTGTCGATCTCGGCGGGCGCGCCGGCCCACAGACGCCATAACAGCCGCAGCACGGCAAGGCCGAGCACGAGATTGCCGGCGCAGAAATGCACGTTGCTCCAGAACACGCGGCTGTCGCTGCCTTTCGGGCCACGGATTTCGATCGCCAGATAGGCGAGCGCGACGAGCAGAAAAATCGCCCAGTGAAAGAAGATGGCGGGCTTTGTATAGCGATCCGTTTCGCGCGGATAGGGCATGCGGGGCTCCTGGGTGCGGGGCGAGCGTTTTTATCGATCGTCGGATGATAAACGGCGCCCGTGTCAAACGGGCGCCGCCCAAAAAAAGCTCGCGGATGCAGGTGGGAGCGCGCTGCTTTGGCGGCACGTCTTCGGCGCGCGTCGAACGGCGCGGCGCGCTGACGGCCTGACGCGCTGGCTAATCGCTCACTCGCTTATTCCTTACCCGCTCACTCGCTGCCGAGATAGAAATAACGGAACAGGAAGATCACGGCGATGATCCACACCACCAGCTTGACCTTGCGCGCCTGACCCGTCAGCAGCTTCAGGCCCGCGTACGAGATGAAGCCGAACGCGACGCCGTTGGCGATCGAGTAGGTGAACGGCATCAGCAAGGCGGTCAGCGCGGCCGGGACGACTTCGGTCGCATCGTCCCACGGCAGGTCGAGCATTTCGCGCAGCATCAGGCACGACACGTAGAGCAGCGCCGGTGCCGTCGCGTAGCCGGGCACCACGCCCGCCAGCGGCGCGAAGAACAGCGCCGCGAGAAACAGCACCGCGACGGTCAGCGCGGTGACGCCGGTGCGGCCGCCCGCCTGCACGCCCGACGCGCTTTCGATATACGCGGTGGTCGACGAGGTGCCGAGCATCGAGCCGGCGAGAATCGCGGTACTGTCGGCCAGCAGCGCGCGGTTCAGGCGGTGCATCTTGCCTTCCACCAGCAGCCCCGCGCGATTGGCGACACCCATCAGCGTGCCGGTCGCATCGAACAGTTCGACGAGGAAGAACACCAGGATCACGTTCAGCACGCCGCTCGACAGCGCGCCGCGAATGTCGAGCTGGAACAGCGTCGGCGAGATGGACGGCGGCGCGGAGACGATCCCGTTGAAGTGATTGCCGCCGAAGAAAAAGCTCAGCACCGTCACGCCGACGATGCCGATCAGGATCGCGCCGCGCACGCGCAGATAGTCGAGCGTGACGATCGCGAAGAAGCCGATCACCGCGAGAATCACATGCGGGTTGTGCAGATCGCCGAGGGTCACGAGGGTGGCCGGATTGCCGACCACCACGCCGGCCGTCTTCAGCGAGATGATCGCGAGAAAGAGGCCGATACCGCCGGTGATGGCGATCCGTATCGAATGCGGAATGCCGTTGACGATCACCTCGCGCACGCGGAACAGCGTGACGATCAGGAACAGGCAGCCGGAGATGAACACCGCGCCGAGCGCGGCCTGCCACGTGAAGCCCATGCCCTTGACCACCGTGTACGCGAAGTACGCGTTCAGACCCATGCCGGGCGCGAGCGCGATCGGGTAATTGGCATACAGACCCATGATCACCGAGGCCAGCGCGGCCACGATGCAGGTCGCGACGAACACCGCCTCTTTCGGCATGCCGGCGTCGCCGAGAATCGCCGGGTTGACGAAGATGATGTAGGCCATCGTCAGGAAGGTGGTGAACCCTGCGAGCACTTCGGTGCGCAGGTTGGTGCCGGCGGCTTCGAAGCCGAAGTAGCGTTTGATGGCGTCCATGTGGCGAGTCTCTCGTCGTTCGGAAAGCGTTTGTTGTGGTTGGGACGAAGGCGGTGGCCCTCTGCGGGGCATGCCGGAGGGGCGAGATGATACCTTGCCAGCGCGAGGGGCGGCGCGGCAAGTGGATTTACGAAGTTGTGGGCGGGGTGTTGAAAGGAACGCGCGCGTACCGGCGCGACCACCGCGTGGCCGGCACGCGGCGGTTGCCCGATTGCGGTATGCCTACCGAGTGCCTATCGCGTGCCGACCGCGTGCCGACCGCGTGCCTACCGCGCGATCACTGCGTCACCGTCGCGCCGGCCGCTTGCGCACGGCGCGCGGCGACGATGCGTCCCGCGCGCTGGGCATTGCTCGGGTAGTCGATCCAGTCGAGCGGATCGTAGCCGGCGGCGAGCCAGTCGGCGAGATCGGCCTTGACCTCCGCGCGCGTTTTCGGCGCCGACGGGTCGTTCGAATGCGCCGGCGTTTGCGCGAAGGCGATGTTCATGCTCATGGCGGTCAACAACGCGCCGAGTCCAGCGAGGGATGCGATTTTCATGACGAGCTCCCGGGGAGCGTTAAAAATAATGCCGCATTCTAGTTTTTGCCCTACAGGTCGAGTAATGCGGCCCGAAGCAATGCACTGTTTCCGACGCTGGATCAATTCATCCCACGTCAATGCGACGCCTATGCCACGCCGATGCGCGCGTTCGATCCGCCGAGGCTCACGCGGGCGGCGGCCGGCTGAAGCGGTCCAGCACCGCGCTCAGCAGATCGATCGGCAGCGGAAACACGATCGTCGAATTCTTGTCGGCGGCGATCGTCGTGAGCGTCTGCAGATAGCGCAACTGCATCGCCTGCGGCTGCCTCGCCAGCGTCTGCGCGGCTTCCAGCAGATGCTGCGAGGCCTGCAGTTCGCCTTCCGCGTGAATCACCTTGGCGCGCCGCTCGCGCTCCGCTTCCGCCTGACGGGCGATCGCGCGGATCATCGTTTCGTTGATGTCCACGTGCTTGATCTCGACGATCGATACCTTGATGCCCCACGCGTCGGTCTGCGCGTCGAGCACCTTCTGGATGTCGGCGTTCAACTGTTCGCGGTCGGCCAGCAGTTCGTCGAGTTCGTGCTTGCCGAGCACCGCGCGCAGCGTCGTTTGCGACAACTGGCTGGTCGCCTCGAAATAGCGCGCCACCTGGATCACCGCCTTTTCCGGATCGACGACGCGGAAGTACACCACCGCGTTGACCTTCACCGACACGTTGTCGCGCGTGATCACGTCCTGCGGCGGCACGTCGAACACGACGGTGCGCAGATCCATGCGCACGGCCTGCTGCACGACCGGGATGATCAGCACGAGGCCCGGGCCCTTGACCTTCCAGAAGCGTCCGAGCATGAAGACGACGCCGCGTTCGTACTCGCGGAAAATCCGGATCGACGAGGCAATCAGCGCGGCGACCAGCAGAATGAGAATGCTGCTGAAGCCGAAGGTGAAACCGATCATGAGCGTTCTCCCGATGGGTGGGCTGCCTGTCGTTGTTCGTTTCGTTGTTCGTTTCGTTGTTCGTTTCGTTGTTCGCGTCGTTGTTCGTGCCGTTCCGCTGGCCGTTGCGGTTGTCGTTCTTCCGGCACCACGGTCAGCGTCAGGCCACGCCGCGCGGTCACGCGCACCGCGTGGCCCGCCGCGAGCGGCGTTGCGCAGCAGACGCGCCAGCGCTCGCCGTGCACCTGCGCCCAGCCGGAGAGCGGCGCCGCGAACGGCGGCGAATCCGGCGCCGACGGCGCTAGCGGCAGCGGAAGCCGGTCCAAACCCCGGTCCCAACCCCGGCCCGAACCCGGGTCCGCATCGACAGGCGCGGCGGCCCCGTCATCCTCCGCGGTCAAGCCGCCGTCGAGCACCACGCCGACGCTTCCGATCAGCGCCTCGCCGCCCGTCACCACCGGCCGTCGACGGGCACGCAGCGCGAGCCGCGAGACCCCAAGCACGAAGAACACGCTGAATGCGACGACGGCGGCGATCATCGGCAGCGGAATGCCGTAGCCGGGCACGTCGGTGTCGATCAGCATCAGCGCGCCGATCACGAACGCGACCACGCCGCCGAAGCCGAGCGAGCCGAAGGTCGGCAGGAAGGCCTCGCCGATCAGGAACGCGATGCCGAGAAAGATCAGGCCGAGGCCGACGTAGTTGACCGGCAGCATCTGCATCGCGAACAGGCCGACCAGCAGGCTGATCGCGCCGGCCACGCCGGGCAGCAGGAAACCGGGATTGGCGAATTCGAAGAAGAGTCCGTACATGCCGATCATCAGCAAGACCAGGGCCACGTTGGGATCGGTGATCACCGCGAGGAAGCGGCTGCGCCAGTCGGCTTCGAGCACGACAAGCGGCGCGTGAACGGTGGCGAGCGTGATGTCGCCGGCGGCGGTCGTCACGGTGCGGCCGTCGAGCTGGCGCAGCAGGTCGGGGACGTCGCGCGCGTTCAGATCGACGACGTGTTGCGCCAACGCTTCGCCGGCCGACAGGCTGACGGCTTCGCGCACCGCGCGCTCGGCCCAGTCGGCGTTGCGCCCGCGTAGCTGCGCAAGGCCGCGGAGGTAGGCGGCCGCATCGTGGACCTGCTTGCGCAGTTCGGTCGACTGGGTGTCGAGCGGAAGTGTACCCGGCGCCCCCGGCATGCTGCTGCCCGCCGGCGGTTGTGCGCCGCCCATCGCGATCTGGATCGGCGTCGCCGCGCCGAGGTTCGTGCCGGGCGCCATCGCCGCGATGTGGCTCGCATAGACGATATACGTGCCGGCGCTCGCGGCCCGCGCGCCGCTCGGCGCGATGAACGTCGCGACCGGCACCGGCGACGCGAGGATCGCCTTGATGATCTGCCGCATCGAGGTATCGAGGCCGCCGGGCGTATCGAGTTGCAGCACGGCAAGTTGCGCGCGCTGATCGGCGGCGCGCTGCAGGCTGCGGACGATGAAGTCGGCGCTGGCCGGACCGATCGCTCCGTCCACGGGGATCACCACGACGCGGCGCGGCGCGGCCGGCACGCTCGCCGTCGTTGTTGTTGTTGCCGACGCCACCCCGACCACGACGACCTTTAAGGCTTCAACCGTCTCCGCTCGCTGCGCCGCCTCCGCTTCGCACCACGCGAACGCAACAGCCAAAAGCACGCCGAGCGCGGTCAAGCCGCGCATCAACCGGCCCGCGACGCCACCGCGGATCAGCGGCACGCGCACGCCGGACTGCCGGAACGGGAGACGTAATGACGTGCTCATCGCTGACGGCCGCCGCGCCGCGCCGACGGGAAGCCGGACGGCGCGGGCCGCACCCTCTGGAAAGGCAGGCCTGCTCGTTACAGCTTAGTCCGATTCCACCGATTCCGCGCGCCGCGTAAGCTCGCCGCGCACGGCGGCGGGGCGGTAGTCGGTCGGCCGCATGCCGGTCCACTTGCGGAAGGCGCGATGGAACGCGCTCGGCTCGGCGAAGCCGACCGACGCGGCGATGTCGGCGATCGTGCGGTCGGTGTCCTGCAACTCGCCGATCGCGATGTCGCGCCGCAGATCGTCCTTGATCGACTGATACGTATAGCCTTCCTGCTTCAGATGGCGGCGCATCGTCGCCTCGGCCACGTTCAAACGTTCCGCCATGCGATCGGCGGCGGGCCAGCCGGACATCGGCAGCGCGCGCAGCAGCTTGCGCACGCGGGCGGCCAGCGAACCGGCATTGCGGTACTTGACGATGAAACTGGCCGGCGCGTCGCGCAAAAACGGCTTGACCGACTTGGCGGTCTGGATCACGGGCAGCGCGAGAAACGCGGGCGACAGATCCACGTACGACTCGGCCTGATCGAAGTGCATCTGGTCGCAGAAAATCAGTTGGTACTCGCGCGCGGAGGGCGGCTCGGCGCAGCGAAAGCGCGCTTCGAACAGCGGAATGCGGCGCCCGACCAGCCAGCACAGCAAGCCATAAACCAGAATGAACCACGTCGCATAGGCAAACATGGCGGGCGGCTTCGCGCCGTCGCGCACGACGAACCTGAGCCGCACCCGTTGCGCATCGATGTCGATCTGCGCGCCGAGGTCGTCGAGCACCAGCTGCATGAAACCGACCGCGCGCTTGAGCGCCTGCTCGCCGTTGCGCGCGGTGAGCGCGGTGCGCGTCATCGCGACGAAGCTGCCGCTTTTCATGCGATGCGAATCCTGGCCGAAGAACTCGTCGTCGAGCGCGCGTGCGATGCCGGCCCACAGCGCGCCGTATTGCGCGGCCGACACGCGGCTTTTCGGCGACGCCAGCATGGGCGCGGCGATGCCGGCCGCCTCGGCGAGCGGCGTCGCGTCGAAGCCGCTGGCCCGCGCGAGCGCGAGGGTTTCCCCGACCATGCCGACCGAAATCGTGCCCTTGTCGTTTTTCATCGGATACAGGTCAATCTGGCAAAAGCGCTCAACGTTTTCCTTGTGATGTCTTGTTGCAATGCGCCAAACCCTTATATGAACGGCATGAAGCGGTTTCGCATGGTATCAGTATGGCAAATGCGCTCAGCCAGAATGATCGGGCTGAGCATCGAACCTGTCCAGCGGCTTGCCTACACTTATCGATCAGGGAAACGCGAAAGGATCGAGCGCCATGGACAGCCTTTACACCGACGAACAACGCATGATCCGCGACGCCGCGCGC
Source organism: Paraburkholderia sp. D15 (assembly GCF_029910215.1). Taxonomy (NCBI): domain Bacteria; kingdom Pseudomonadati; phylum Pseudomonadota; class Betaproteobacteria; order Burkholderiales; family Burkholderiaceae; genus Paraburkholderia; species Paraburkholderia sp. D15. The sequence continues at coordinate 2,901,441 of NZ_CP110396.1, forward strand.
GACTTCGCGACAGAGCAACTCGCGCCGCACGCCGCGCAGTGGGATCGCGACGGGCGCCTGCCCGACGAAGTGGTCGCGCAGATGGGCGAACTCGGCCTGCTCGGCATGATCGTGCCCGCGCAATGGGGCGGCTCGTACACCGACTACGTCGCGTATGCGCTCGCCATCGAAGAGGTCGCGGCCGGCTGCGCATCGTGCGCGACCATGATGAGCGTGCACAATTCGGTCGGCTGCGGGCCGATCCTGAATTTCGGCAGCCAGGCGCAGCAGGACCGCTATCTGCACGATCTCGCCAGCGGCCGCAGCATCGGCGCGTTCTGTCTGACCGAGCCGCAGGCGGGCTCGGAAGCCAATAATCTGCGCACCCGCGCGGTGCTGCGGGACGGCAAATGGATCATCAACGGCAGCAAGCAGTTCGTGACCAACGGCGCGCGCGCCGACATCGCGATCGTGTTCGCCGTCACCGACCCGGAGCGCGGCAAGCGCGGGCTGTCGGCCTTCATCGTGCCGACCGGTACGCCGGGCTTCAACGTCGGCAAGCCGGAGCACAAGCTCGGCATTCGCGCGTCCGATACCTGCCCGATTTCGCTCGACGATTGCGCGGTGCCCGAGGATCACCTGCTCGGCGAACCGGGCGACGGCTTGCGGATCGCGCTGTCGAATCTCGAGGGCGGCCGGATCGGCATCGCCGCGCAGGCGGTCGGCATCGCGCGGGCCGCGTTCGATGCGGCACGCGTGTACGCGAGCGAACGCGTGCAGTTCGGCAAGGCGATCAAGGAACATCAGAGCGTCGCCAATATGCTGGCGGACATGACCACGCAACTGAATGCCGCGCGGCTGCTCGTGCATCACGCGGCGCGCTTGCGCACCGAAGGGCTGCCGTGTCTTTCCGAGGCGTCGCAGGCGAAGCTGTTCGCGTCGGAGGCGGCCGAGGCGATCTGCTCGAAGGCGATCCAGATTCACGGCGGCTATGGCTATCTGGAGGACTACGCGGTCGAGCGGCATTACCGCGACGCGCGCATCACGCAGATCTATGAGGGAACCAGCGAAGTGCAGCGCATGGTGATTGCGCGTAATGTTTAAACCTCGGTTTAAACCCCGGTTTGAACCCCGGTTTGAACGGCGGTCGGCATAGCGGGTTTGACCGTTGCCGCGCCGGCACGCGCGGATGCGGAGGCGAAATGTCAACGCAGACGCGAATGCACGCGGCACGGCACGGGGCAGCGATAAAGCAAAAAACTGGAGACGACGATGACAGCAGCGAAAGGTTTTTTCGACGCGCGCGACTTCCTGTTGCGCCATCGAACCGACTATGACCGGGCATACCGCGAGTTCACGTGGCCGGCGTTGGGCGAATTCAACTGGGCGCTCGACTACTTCGACGTGATCGCACGCGAGAATCACAACCCGGCGCTGTGGATCGTCGACGACCCGGCCGGCGACGGCCTGCGTCTGTCGTACATGCAGATGTCGGAGCGCTCGTCGCGCATGGCCAACTTCCTGCGCAGCGTCGGCGTGGGGCGCGGCGACCGTCTGCTGCTGATGCTGCCGAACCGCGTCGAACTGTGGGACGTGATGCTTGCCGCGATGAAGCTGGGCGCGATCGTGCTGCCCGCCACCACCCAGCTTTCCGCCGACGACGTGCGCGACCGCGTGCAGATCGGCGGCGCGAAATTCGTCGTGGTCGACAGCGCCGAGCTGGCCAAATTCGACTCGCTCGATGTGCCGCTCACGCGCATCTCGGTCGGCACGCCGCATAACGACTGGCTCGATATCGGCGCCGCCTACGAGATGTCGCCCGAGTTCGTGCCCGACGGCATCACCCTCGCCACCGATCCGCTGCTGCTTTACTTCACGTCGGGCACCACGTCGAAGCCGAAGCTCGTCGAGCACACGCATCAAAGCTATCCGGTCGGGCATCTGTCGACGATGTACTGGATCGGCCTGCAACCGGACGACATTCATTGGAACATCAGCTCGCCGGGCTGGGCCAAGCACGCGTGGAGCTGCTTCTTCGCGCCGTGGAACGCGCAGGCCTGCGTGTTCGTGTTCAACTTCCCGCGCTTCGTGCCGAAAGACACGCTCGACGTGCTGGTGCGCTTCAACGTCACCACGCTGTGCGCGCCGCCCACCGTGTGGCGCATGCTGGTGCAGGAACCGCTCGCCGACTATCCGGTGAAGCTGCGCGAGATCGTCGGGGCGGGCGAGCCGCTGAACCCCGAGATCATCGAACGCGTGAAGCACGCGTGGGGCATCACGATCCGCGACGGTTTCGGCCAGACCGAAACCACCTGCCAGATCGGCAATCCGCCGGGTCAACCGGTGGTGGCCGGATCGATGGGCCGTCCGCTGCCCGGTTACCGGATCGAACTGCTCGATGCCGACGATCAACCCGTCACCGAGGGCGAGATCGCGTTGCCGCTGAACGGCGCGCGTCCGCTCGGCCTGATGACCGGCTACGCGAACAATGCCGACGCCACCGCGCACGCCATGCGTAACGGTTTCTACCGTACGTCGGACGTCGCGCTGCGTCGCGACGACGGTTACTACGTGTACGTGGGCCGCGCCGACGACGTCTTCAAATCGTCCGACTATCGCCTGAGCCCGTTCGAACTGGAAAGCGTGCTGATCGAGCACGAGGCGATCGGCGAGGCGGCGGTGGTGCCGAGCGCCGACGCGCTGCGGTTGTCCGTGCCGAAGGCCTTCGTCACCGTGCGCCACGGCTACGAAGCCGGCCCCGAACTCGCGCGTGCGGTGTTCGCGTTCTCGCGCGAAAAACTCGCGCCGTACAAGCGGATCCGGCGGCTGCAGTTCAGCGATCTGCCCAAGACCATCTCCGGCAAGATTCGCCGCGTCGAGTTGCGGCGCCGCGAAATGGAGCGCGCCGCGGAACCCGCGCGCCTGCCTGGCGAGTACTGGGAAGAAGATTTCCCGGACCTGCGCTGAGTTCGTCGCTGAGTCCTTCGTCGGTTCCTTCGTTCCCAGCCATTTTCGATTGTCCGATTGTCTGATTGTCCGGCCGCCGCGCGGCCATCGCACAGGAGTTTCAGCATGAACGCAACTGCTTCGAACCAGGCGGGGCAACACGCTGCCACCGTCAAGCTGCTGATCAACGGCGAGTTCGTCGAATCGAAGAGCGCCGAGTGGCGCGACATCGTCAACCCGGCCACGCAGGAAGTGCTCGCGCGCGTGCCGTTCGCGACCGCGGAGGAAGTGAACGAAGCGATCAACGCCGCGCACGCCGCCTTCAAGACGTGGAAGGACACGCCGATCGGCGCGCGCATGCGCATCATGCTCAAGTACCAGGCGCTGATCCGCGAGCACATGCCGCGCATCGCGAAGACGCTGAGCGCCGAGCAGGGCAAGACCATTCCGGATGCCGAGGGCGACATTTTCCGCGGTCTCGAAGTGGTCGAGCACGCGTGCTCGATCGGTACCCTGCAGCAGGGCGAATTCGCGGAGAACGTCGCGGGCGGCGTCGATACGTACACGCTGCGTCAGCCGATCGGCGTGTGCGCCGGCATCACGCCGTTCAATTTCCCCGCGATGATTCCGTTGTGGATGTTCCCGATGGCGATCGTCTGCGGCAACACCTTCGTGCTCAAGCCGTCCGAACAGGACCCGATGTCGACCATGCAACTGGTCGAACTGGCGCTCGAAGCCGGCGTGCCGAAGGGCGTGCTGAACGTCGTGCACGGCGGCAAGGAAGTCGTCGACGCGCTGTGCACGCATGAGCTGGTCAAGGCGGTGTCGTTCGTCGGGTCGACGGCGGTCGGCACGCATGTGTACCGCCTCGGCAGCGAACACGGCAAGCGCGTGCAATCGATGATGGGCGCGAAAAACCACGCGGTGGTGCTGCCCGACGCGAACCGCGAGCAGGCGTTGAACGCATTGGCGGGGGCCGGCTTCGGCGCGGCCGGACAGCGCTGCATGGCGACCTCGGTGGTGGTGCTGGTGGGCGCCGCGCAGCAGTGGGTGCCGGACATCGTCGCGAAGGCGAAGACGCTCAAGGTCAACGCGGGCAGCGAGCCGAACACGGACATCGGGCCGGTGGTGTCGCGCGCGGCGAAGCAACGCATTCTCGGCCTGATCGAAGCGGGTGTGAAGGAAGGCGCGACGCTTGCGCTGGACGGCCGCGACGTGAAGGTGCCGGGCTACGAGCAGGGCAACTTCATCGGCCCGACGGTGTTCACCGACGTCACGACCGAAATGGAAATCTACCGCACCGAAATCTTCGGGCCGGTGCTGGTGGTGCTGAGCGTCGCCACGCTCGACGAGGCGATCGCGCTCGTCAACCGCAATCCGTTCGGCAACGGCGTGGGTCTGTTCACGCAGAGCGGCGCGGCGGCGCGCAAGTTCCAGAGCGAGATCGATATCGGCCAGGTCGGCATCAACATTCCGATTCCGGTGCCCGTGCCGTTCTTCAGCTTCACCGGTTCGCGCGGCTCGAAACTCGGCGACCTCGGTCCGTACGGCAAACAGGTCGTGCAGTTCTACACGCAGACCAAGACCGTCACCGCGCGCTGGTTCGACGACGACACCGTCAACGACGGCGTGAACACGACCATCAGCCTGCGCTGATCGCGTGATCCGAACGGCCCGCCACAACATAGAGACGACATCATGAAAATCGGTTTCATCGGACTCGGCAACATGGGCGCGCCGATGGCGCACAACCTGCTCAAGGCCGGCCACGCGGTCAACGTGTTCGACCTGAACGCGCAAGCGGTGCAGGCGCTGGTCGACGCGGGCGCGCAGGCGGCGGCTTCACCGCGGGCAGCGGTGAGCAACGTGGAATGCGTGATCACCATGCTGCCGGCCGCCGCGCACGTGCGCAGCGTGCTGAGCGCTGACGACGGCGTGCTGGCCGGCATTGCCAAAGGCGTGACGATCATCGATTCGAGCACCATCGATCCCGTCAGCGTGAAGGCCTTCGCCGAACTCGCGGCGCAACACGGCAACACCTTCGTCGATGCGCCTGTCTCGGGCGGCACCGGCGGCGCCGCGGCCGGCACGCTGACCTTCATGGTGGGCGGCAGCGCGAGCGCGTACGAACAGGTCAAGCCGGTGCTCTCCGCGATGGGCAAGAACATTGTGCATTGCGGCGACACCGGGACCGGCCAGGTCGCCAAGATCTGCAACAACCTCGTGCTCGGCATCACGATGGCGGGCGTGGCCGAGGCGATGTCGCTCGGCGAGGCGCTCGGCATCGACGCGAAGGTGCTGGGCGGCATCATCAATACGTCGACGGGGCGCTGCTGGAGTTCGGACACGTATAACCCGATGCCGGGCGTGATCGAGACCGCGCCGTCCACGCGCGGCTATACCGGTGGCTTCGGCACCGACCTGATGCTCAAGGATCTGGGCCTCGCCACCGATGCCGCGAAAAGCGCGCGTCAACCGGTCTATCTCGGCGCGCTCGCCCAGCAGCTCTATCAGACGATGAGCACGAAGGGCGCGGGACGTCTCGACTTTTCGGCGGTGATCAAGCTGTATCGTCAGGACGGCAAGGACGGGACCGCGTGATGATCGAACTCGACTACGCGCATGACGGCGCGCTCGCGCTGCTCACGCTCAGGCGGCCGCCCGCGAACGCGTTCACGCCCGAGGGTTTGCTGCAGCTTCAGCAGACCGTTGAACAGCTGAACAACGAGCCGCGCGTGCGCGCCATCGTGATCACCGGCGATGGGCCGAAGTTCTTCAGCGCGGGTGCCGATCTGAACACGTTCGCCGACGGCGACCGCGACGTCGCGCGCGTGGCGGCGGCGCGTTTCGGTGCGGCGTTCGAGGCGTTGCAGAACGCGCGGCCGGTGGTGATCGCGGCGATCAACGGCTACGCGATGGGCGGCGGTCTCGAATGCGCGCTGGCGTGCGACATCCGGATCGCCGAGCAGCACGCGCTGCTGGCGCTGCCGGAGACGGCGGTCGGGTTGCTGCCCTGCGGCTGCGGCACGCAGACGCTGCCGTGGCTGGTCGGCGAAGGCTGGGCCAAGCGGATGATCCTGACCGGCGAGCGGGTCGACGCGGCGACCGCGCTGCGCATCGGCCTCGTCGAGGAAGTGGTCGAGAAGGGCGCGGCGCGCGAGGCTGCGCTGACCATGGCCGCGCGGGTCGCGACGCTCAGCCCGCAGGCGGTCGGCTTCAGCAAGACACTGATTCATCAGGCGCGCAACGGCGTGCCGCGCGGTGCGGCGCTGGCGCTGGAGCGCGAGCGCTTCGTCGATCTGTTCGACGGCGCCGATCAGCGCGAAGGCGTCAACGCGTTCCTGGAAAAACGCGCGCCGCGCTGGCAGGTGGCGCAGGGCGCGCAATCGGCACAACCCGCCCACTCCGCCCACTCCGCTGCCGCCGGCCAGGAGCCCACGCGATGAGCGCCGTGCCCAATGTCATCAATGTCATCGCCAAAGCCGCTGCGCACGCCGGCGCGCCCGCCGAAGCCGAGCGCGAGATCCTGTTTCGCGTGGTCAATCGCGTCGCGATCGTCACGCTGAACCGGCCGGCCGTGCTGAACGCGTTGTCGCACGCGATGGTGCGCGAACTCGCGGTGCTGGTCGAACACTGCCGTCAGGACGACGGCATCGTCGCGCTGGTGCTCCGGGGCGCGGGCGAGAAAGGCTTCTGCGCGGGCGGCGACGTGCGCGAGGTGCAACGGCTCGCGAAGAACGCGGACGCCCGCTGGCTCGCGTTTTTCGTCGACGAATACCGGCTCGATTACGCGCTGCACACGTTTCCGAAGTCGGTGGTCGCGCTGCTCGACGGCGTGACGATGGGCGGCGGCATGGGGCTCGGCCAGGCGGCGCGGCTGCGCATCGTCACCGAGCGCAGCAAGATCGCGATGCCGGAGACGCGCATCGGCTTTCTGCCCGATGTCGGCGCGACGCGTTTTCTCGGCGTGATGCCGGCGGAACTCGAACTGTATGTCGGTCTGACCGGCGCGACCCTGTCCGGCGCCGATGCGCTGCGCCTGCAGCTTGCCGATCTGTGCGTGCCGGCCGACTGGCTCGCGAGCTTCGAGGAACGCCTGCAACGCATGCCGCACGACGGCGACCTGCTCGCCGCGTTGCGCGGCGTGTTCGAGCCGCCGTGCAACATCGTGCCGCACGCGGCGCTCGGGCCGTTCACGCAATTGATCCTGCGGCACTTCGACCGGCGTTCGAGCGTCGAGCGGATCGTCGCGACGCTGCGTCACGATCTCGAACGCGATCCGCCGCGCGAAGTCCGTCAATGGCTGCAATTCGCGTACGACGCGTTGACCGGTCACTCGCCGACCATGCTCTACGTGACGCGCGAGGCGCTGCTGCGCGGCCGCCAGATGTCGCTCGCCGAATGCTTCCGGATGGAACTCGGCGTGGTCCAGCGCGTGATCGAGGAGGGCGACTTCTGCGAAGGCGTGCGCGCGCAGTTGATCGACAAGGACCGCAAGCCCCGTTGGGCACCCGCGACGCTCGCGGAGGTGCGGCCCGAGCGGGTCCGGCATTTCCTCGCGTCGCCGTGGAAGCGGGATGCGCACCCGCTCGCCGGATTGGGCGCTTGAGGCACGCGGAGGACCACGCGCTCGCCGTGGTCCTCTGCGCAGTACTTTTTACCGGATAAGACCGCCTTGATCGGTCATCCGGTCGCACGAAAGCGAGAAGTTTGCCGACTTCCCGATGGGGCCGATCTGGCCCGTTTTGCACATGGTGCACTTGCATCAGCCCAACTGGTGCATTGGCGATTGGCGCAACGCCGCGATTTCAGCGATTCTTCGGTCTGGACAGGCTTTTGCGCCCGGCTCGGGCGTGCACAATCAGACAATGACCGACACGACTTCCGCTGCACCGGATCCCCTGGTGCAATCTCCCACCACCGACGAGGCCCCGCCGCCCGACGACAAAGTGCTGCGCTCGCAGACCGACCGTCGTCAGTTGCAGCAGATCATTACCGGCCTCACCGAGGGAGTGATTCTGGTCGAACCGGACCAGACTATCGTGTGGGCCAACCAGGCCGCGCTGGACATGCACGGCATCGACGACATCGCGCAACTCGGCGCCGACGTCACCGAATACCGCGAGCGCTTTCGCCTGCGTTACCGCAACAACCATCCGCTGCCGGAAGGCAGTTATCCGATCGAACGCGTGGTCGCGGGCGAGTGCTTCAGCGACGTGGTGGTCGAAGTCTTTCCCGCGCACGACGACGAAGTGAACTGGGTGCATCGCGTGCGCAGCCTCGTGCTGACCAATGCGCGCGGCGAACCCGACTGTCTCGCGCTGATCCTGCACGACGCGAGCGAATGGGCGAGCGCGGAGAAGCGCTTCGAAAAAGCCTTCAGCGCGAATCCCGCGCCGGCGGTGATCTGCCGTTTGAGCGACCAGCGCTACATCAAGGTCAACCAGGGCTTTCTGGAAATGACCGGCTATGCGCGCGACGACGTGATCGGCCGCTCGGTGTACGAACTCGACGTGTTCGAAGGCTCGGAGACGCGCGAGCTGGCGGTCGAGCGTCTTAGCCAGGGTGCGACGATTCCGCAGATGGAGGCCTTGCTGCGCCTGCCCGATGGCGGCAACAAGTTCGTGATCGTGGCCGGCCAGCCGATCGACATCGGCGAAGAAGCCTGCATGCTGTTCACGTTCATGGATCTGGAGCCGCGCAAACGCGCGGAAAGCGCGTTGCGGCAGAGCGAGGAGCGCTTCGAGAAGTCGTTCCGCATGACGCCGGTGGCCACCGCGCTGTTCGTCGCCGACGACTACACCACGCTCGACATCAACGACGCCTTTACGGTGACGACCGGCTTCGGCTCCGAGGAATTGATCGGCAAGCCGCTCGATCAGAGTCCGTTGTGGACCGACGACGCCTGCGCGCGCATCAGCGAAGCGCTGGAGGAGTCGGGCAGCATACGCAACGTGGAGTTCTCGGTGCGCAGTCACGGCGGCGAATCGCTGAACTGTCTGGTGTCGGCGGAAGCGGTGAGCATCCACGGCAAGGACTGCGTGCTGATGACGCTGCTCGACATCACCGAGCGCAAGCGCTCCGAGATGGAACTGGTGAACGCGATCGAAACGGTCATGCAGGACGCCTCGTGGTTCAGCCAGACGCTGATCGAAAAGCTCGTCAACGTGCGCCGCGCGAATGCGCCGGACGCGGGCGGTCATCTCGCCGATCTGACCGCGCGGGAGCGCGACGTGTTCGCCTGTCTGTGCAACGGACTCGCGGACAAGGAAATCGCCCGCGAACTGGGGCTCGCGCCGAACACGGTGCGCAACCATGTCGCCACGATCTACGCGAAGCTCGACGTGCATAGCCGTGGCGAGGCGATCGTGTGGGCGCAGACTCGCGGACATTTCGGTCTCACGCCCGGCAGCGCGCCGCGCCGCAAGGGGACCAGGTCGAAGTAACGGTGTCCTTCCCCTGTTTGTGGCGACGCTTTCCTTCAGGCGTTGCTCATAGGGTGGCGACGGCGAGGGTGGCGACGGCGGCACCAGCGCCCCGGGAACGAACCGTGCTGACGAAGTCTGGGTTGGACTCCAACCCAACCACGGGCAACCCCGCTTTTACAAGGAAACCGTCATGGACAAGAATCGTGTCGAAGGTGCGGCCAAGCAGGTCAAGGGCTCCGTCAAGGAAGCCATCGGCAAGGTCACCGGCAATCGCACCACGCAAGCCGAAGGCGCGGCGGAAAAGCTCGCCGGCAAGGTGCAGTCGAAGGCCGGCGAGGTCGCGGATGCGGTGCGTGACCGGATGAAACGCTGAGCCGGTGGCGGCGCCTGGCGGCTACGGATAAAGCGCTAAGCGCCTGAAGCACCGGGGTCGAGGCGCCGGCCTTTGAATGCACGTCGCTGCACGTCGCCGGCGCCGGTTCGATCCGACGGATATCGTTGTCCGATGCTCCCGGCGCAGGCGAGGCGCCGGATCTCATCGTCTATTCGAGGAAGCTTCATGCTGGGATTCGATGTCACCACCGCCAGGAAAGTCTGGACCGCGCTACTGATCGCGCTGCTGTTCTTTGTCATCTATACCGCTTCATCCACCGTGCTGGTGGTTGTCTTCGCGGTGTTCTTCAGTTACCTGATCTATCCGATGGTGCAGCTCGTCGAGCGGGTCCGGCCGCGTCGCGTGCCCCGGGTCGCGTCGATCGCGCTGGTGTTCATCGTGGTGGTCGCGGTGATCGCGGTGGTCGGCTCGCTGTTCGGCGTGCAGTTGCAGGATCAGGCCACGCATCTGCTCGCGCAGTTGCCGCAACTGATGAAGTCCGACGTGCCCAATCGCATTCCGCTGCCGCATTTTCTCGAACCGTTGCGCGAGCGGATCGTCGATTTCGTGCGCGAGCAGATCGAGACCGGGTCCGACAAGGCGGTGCCGATGGCACGCAGCGTCGGCCTGGGCGTCGTGCATGCGGCGAGCAATCTGATCTACCTGGTGCTGATTCCGATCCTGAGCTTTCTGCTGATCAAGGAAGGCCCGCAGATGCGCGACTCGTTTCTCGCGCTGCTGACGGACCGGCATCGCGTGCTGTGGGCGGAGATCGTGACGGACCTGAACGTGCTGCTGTCGAAGTACGTGCGCGCGTTGCTGTTCCTCTCGCTCGCGACGCTGATCTGCTACGGCGTCGCGTTCACGCTGCTCGGTGTGCCGTACGCGTTTCTGCTCGCGGTCAGCGCGGGTCTGCTGGAATTCGTGCCGTTCGCCGGGCCGCTCGGCGCGGTGGCGATCACGCTGGTGGTTGCCGTGTTCAGCGGCTATGCGCATCTGCTGTGGCTGGTGATCTTCATCGCGCTGTACCGGCTGTTCCAGGACTACGTGCTCAATCCGTATCTGATGAGCGAAGGCGTGGAGGTGAGTCCGTTCCTCGTGATCGTCGGCCTGCTGGCCGGTGATCAGCTCGGCGGCGTCGCGGGGATTTTTCTCGCGGTGCCGGTGATCGCGATGCTGAAGATCGTGATTGGCCGGGCGTGGGTGTTCTACTCGGCGTCGCATGCGAAAGGCGAGGCCGCGCGGCAGGCGTTGACGGGGAAGACGGATTGATTCGAGGCTTCGCGCTGGCGTTTCGGTTCGAAGCACTGGCTTCCCGCTTTTAGCGGCTTCGGCCAAGCAAAAAAACGGTGCTGCAAAATCGCAGCACCGTTCGATGAAGCCATTCAACTGTCTGCCTGTTTAACCTTCTCCAACCACCTCCGCGGGCATCGCGCTAGCAGGCGGCGCATCGTTTCTCGCACCGCGCACCCGCGCCACCCACCACAACCCGATCGACGCGATGCCGACCGCGACCCAGCCGACGGTTCCGTATCCCTCGATCTGTCCCGTCGCCGAATTGCTCAGCATCAAGCCGCCGATCCACGCGCCGCAACCCGTGCCGAGCGCCTGCAATGCGCTGTTCGCGCTGAGGAAGGCGCCGCGCCGGCTCGGTTCGGGCACGGTGGTCAACAGGGCCTGCATCGGCACCATCCGCCCCGACAGCAGCACCATGAAGAACGGGAAGAAGATCACCAGCGCGTAAAACGGCAGCGCCGGCAGATGCGTGACGAACAGCACCGGCAGGAACGACAGTACCGCGAAGATCCGGAACACGCGCCGCGTGCCGTGACGGTCAGCGAGCCGGCCCACCCGGCGCGAGGTGAAGAAAGTCGCCGCGCCGCCCGCCATGTACAGCCACGACAGTTGCTCGGGGCGCACGCCGTGATTCGCGACCAGCACCGGCGAAATGAACGGAATCACCAGCATGTGCGCGACCATCATCATGAAGGTCAGCGCGAACGCATTCAGATGGCGCGGATTGCTCAGCAGCCGCCACAAGTCCGGCAGTACTTCGGCGAGCGGCGGCGGACGCCGGCTCAAGTGCTGCGCCAGCGAAGGCACCTGGCTGAAACCCACCAGCCATACGACGAGCGAGAGCGCCACCAGCAGGAAGAACGGCGCGGCCCAGTTGAAATGCGCGCCGAGCATCACGCCGGCCGGCACGCCGGCGATCGCCGCGAGCGAGAAGGCCGTCATGATCGTGCCGGTCGCGGCGCCCCGGCGATGCACGGGAATCACGTCGCTGACGATCGCCATGATCACCGAGCCGAGCACGCCGCCGGTCAGGCCCGCGAAGGCGCGCGCCGCGAGCAGCAGGGGAAAGCTGTTCGCGAGGGCGCACGCGAGATTCGACAACGCGAACAACGCATACACGGTGAGCAGCAGACGACGCCGGTCGAAGCGGTCGATATAGGTCGCCGCGAACAGTCCGGACAGACCCGAACACCATGAATACGCGGATACGGCGGTGGCGAATGCCGCCGGCGTGATCGCGAAGGTGTGCATGATCTGCGGACCGAGCGGCATCATCACCATGAAATCCATGATGATGGTGAACTGCGTCAGCGCGAGCAGCCATAACAGATGGCGCTCGTGTCGATTGCTGAGTGAGTACATCGATTGATGTCCTTTGATGAGGGTTCGAAACGCGCCGCAACCGTGTCGTCTCGCGCCGCGCAATACAGTGTGCGCGGCGCGTGGTGCGGCGGCTCAGTCGTCGAGTGTTTCGTGGACGGCGGCGGCGCCCTGTTTCCAGTAGCTCGCCGCGCGAATGCGCGACTTGTCGACGCCGCGTTCGGTGCACAGGTGATAGCGCACCGCGCGCATCGTCGCGCTTTCGCCTGCGGCCCACACGTAGCCTTCGCCGTCCTCGGGCAGATAGGTTTCGCGCACCGCCTGCAGCAGCGGTTCGCCGCGATAGCCGGTGTCGTTGCGATAGCACCAGACCAGATGCAGCTCGGCGCGCGTGTCGAATTCGATGCGCGCCGACGCGTCGGCCACTTCGATCACGGCGGCGGCGCGCGTGCCGGGCGGCAGTTCTTCCAGACGACGGGCGATGGCCGGCAACGCGGTGTCGTCGCCGATCAGCAGATGCCAGTCGAAGCCGGTCGGAATGACGAGCGAGCCGCGCGGGCCGCCCACGCCGAGATATTGACCGGGCTTGGCCTGCGCCGCCCACGTGGCGGCGGGACCGGCTTCGTGCATCGCGAATTCGATGTCGAGCTCGCGCGCTTCGCGATCGAAACGTCGTGGCGTGAAATCGCGCGCGACCGGACGCTGGCCTGCCGGGAACACGGGACCGTCGGGTCCGGCTTCCGGCAACGCCGGTTTGTCCGCACCGGGTTCGGGGAAGAACACCTTCATGTGGTCGTCGAACGACGCGGAAACGAAGTCGTGCAGGTCGTCACCGGTGAAGGTGACGCGAATCAGATGCGGCGTCAGCGCCTGCACCTGTTTGACCTGCAGCAGGCGGAACTTCAGCGGATGCCGTACGCGCTGGACGGCCAGGTCGGTTCGGTGATCATGAGTCTGCATAGGGTGATGCTCCTGTTGGTTGGCGTGGCGCCCGTGGGCGCCTGACTGCGTTCCCCCGGCGCGAATGCGCGCGGGGACGGGTGGCGCGATGTCAGGGCTTCGGTGCTGCGTCGCCTGGCTCGCCGCTCGGGTCGTGACTGCCGGTATTGGGGGTGTCGGGGTTGGCGGGGTTGGGATGGCTTTCGATTTCCCGTGCCGCGCGCATCAGGATCACGGCGATACGCCGTTGTTCTTCCGCCGGTGCGTTGCCTCGGAGCACCAGCAGATTCTTCAGCTTGCGGCGCGCTTCGGTCAGCTCGGGCAGCCAGCCGCCTTCGCTGATGTCGGCCGGTTCTTCACCGGCAAAGGCGCGGCGCACCGAATCCATCTTGCGGGCGAAGTGATTCAGCTTCGCGAACATCAGTTCGACGCGATCGCGGTTCGTGCTCAGATAGTCGCGGCCCGTTTCCGACAATGCGTAGCGCTTGCGATTGCCTTCGAGCTGGACCGTCACGTAGCCGATTTCCTCCAGATACGTGAGCGCCGGGTAGACCATGCCGGGGCTCGGCGTGTAGAAGCCGTTCGAGCGCGTTTCGAGCGCCTTGATCAATTCGTAGCCGTGGCTCGGCTGGGCGTCGATCAGGGAAAGCAGCAGCAGTTGCAGGTCGTCGGACGTGAATTTGCGGCCGCGCGGGAAACCTTCGCCGTCGCCGTTGAAACCGCCGCCACCGCCGCCGCCGAAGCGCCCGCCACGGTCGCCGCCGCGATGCTCGTGATGGCGGCCGATCGCATGCCAAAGCGCGTGCAGCGAGAAGCGGTCGTGGCCGTGACGGCCGTGGGGGTGGGCGTCGCCGTGCGAGTCAGCATGGCCGCGGCGGCCGTGGTGATCCGCGTGGTCATGAAACGCGTGACGGCCACGCGGGCCGCGCGAACCGTCCGAACCGGCGAAGTCGGCATCACGCATGAACGCGTGCCACAGCGCATGCAACGACGCGCGTTGGGGATGGCCGTGGAAGCTGTCGTCCGAATGGTGCGAGCGGGAAAAACGATGGTGGTGACGCATCTTGAGTGCTCCATGTATGTCTTAAGATGCATCGTAAGATATATATCTAAAGATAGTTTGTCAAAGTTTTTTTCGCGATACCCGGCGATGCACCGAAGCTTTCCGAAACGTAAGAATCGGCATCCGGACGTGACAAAGCGAGCGGCCACCGCATCCGGTGGCCGCTCCAAAGCGTGAAATCGATTGGGTTCGTGTTACCTGGCGTTCGAGGATGAACGGCGTTGCATCAACCGCGCGATGAGTTCACGCAACGGACGAAGCCGATGGCGGTTCCGATTCCGCGCGTCGAAGCGATCGGAACGCTTCCGGCTCCCACGCTCGCGCAGTCAGAAGCAGCGCAGTCCCACGCCGGTCGGCAAGCGGTGCATCGACGGATTGATCGTGCAGCGCCGAGAACCGCGCGCGCAGCTTGCGCATCTCGATCTGCAACTGCTCGTACGCGCTCTGCGTCAACATGCCGTGAGCGAATCCCATGACTTCGCCGGGCACATCGAAGCGGCTTTTCATGAAGTCCGGCAACGCCTGCTGAAGGAAGAAATTCCGGATCGGCCCATCGGGAAGCCAGTCGAAATCTCGCGCCACGCGCAGCCGGATGCGGTTGCCGGGTTTCAGTTCGATGATCTCCATGCGGTCCAGCACGAGCAGGTACTTCACGCACTCCGCTTCCGACAACCGGTAGGCCGAAACGATATCGTCGATCGACCAGTGACTGAGCGCGCATACCGTGACGAGCAGCTGCTTTTCGCTCGCGACCAGCGCGGCTTCCTGATCGGCGCTCAGTCCATGAAGCAGTGTGACCGGCGCCTCGGCTTCCATCAGCAACTCCGACATGGTCATGGACAGCAATTCGGAGAATTGCGCGAGCCGATCGACGGTCAGACGTCCCTCGGACAGCAGCCGCTTGATGCTCGGCTCGGACAGATCGAGTGCCTGCGCAACATCCCGATAGGTCAGGCCGGCCGCCTTGAGCTTGCGTTTGATGGTGGCGATCAGCCGGGTGACCTCGGTCATAGGTATCGGGATTCGAAATGGGATGCCCGATTCTATTCAAAAAGCGGCCTGGCAACCGGTTGCCTGGTGTTCGCGGGGCGAAAAATTCGTGGGCTATCGGCTGAAGGAATTGCGCGGTTCGGCCCTGCGGCGAAGCTGAACCGATAGCACCGATAGCACCGAGACCACAGCGCTGGTCGGCGCCTATCGATGATGCCAGCGCGACCGGTCGCAGATCGCGCCGTAGTCGCTGACCGTCGGCGCGTCGCCGTCGCCGAAGCTCGTCAGGTTCAACTCGATGTTGCCTTTGCGGTAGTAGTAGCTGCAGAACGCGAATCCCGTTCCAGCACAATCGCTGACTTCGACGATTCCGCTTGCGCGCAGCTCTTTCGCGAGCGGGTCGCTGGCTGTCGATCTGACCGGCGTCCATCCCTGCGCGATCAGTGTCTTGCGAGCCTGACGCACTGATTGCCCGTACACGTTCGGCGCTGCGCCGCGGCCATCGCAAATCGGATCTTCAGCGGGCAGCGGATCGACCTCGATCGCGTTGCCGCCCGCAAGCCGCAGATCGGCGACCGGCATCGGCACGAGATCGCCGTCGAGAATGCGGATGCCGCCGTTGACCGGACTGGTCACGATATTGCTGATGGTCTGTTTCGAATGACTGGCCGCATAGACGAGCGCCACGAGTTGACGTCCGCGGAAAAGCGCGACGTTGCCCGCATCGATATCGCACGACCCGCTGGTGCCCGCCTCGAATTTGCCCGCGAAGCTGACCACGTCATAGCTGCCGAGTCTTGTTTCGCCGGTGACACCCCAGCCTTGGGCGTCGGCGATCTTTCCGCCTTCGCTTTTGAGCCTGGTCAGCGTTTGGCAATCGCGCCGCGACGATGCCGAAGCCGGCGCTTTGGGCAAGGCCGAAAGCTTCGCGATCTCGATGCCCGGCACTTTCGACGCGACGCTTGGCGAAGCGTCACCGTCCGCGCCTTGCTGTGCGAAGACGGGCGTATTCAGCGCGGCAATGCACAGTGCGGGAATGGCAAAACGGCAATATCGGCGGAATGAGGAAAGCAGGGGTTGAGTAATCATTGGGACGAGCGGGTTGGAGTAATGGATCGACGCGGCAAAACAGATAAATTAATCGTCTCTTCACGTGGGACGCGCGCTCGATTCGAATGACACTTCCTTAATTCATGGCGCGACCCGCGTAAATCCAGATTCAATGCCTGAACACCGCGGCGATGATAGTACAGCGATCAAATGCCGGAAAGATCAAGCCGATAGCGTCGACTGCCGATACGTCCGGTATCGCGTTCCGATACCGGATCGAAAGCCGATCGGCATAACTGGTCAAGCCGCCGGGACATGGTCATAATGCGGTTGCATTCAATCCGGGTTATCGATCCCGTCGATCGAGAAAAAAAGAACTTCGCGCGACAACCGCGCCAGGGGGTATTTCAATGACCACGATTCCCGAAGCAATAACGATCAAAAGACCGGTTTCGCTGACCATCGTCGGATGGCTGTTAATCGTGCTGGATGCGGCGAATCTCATTTTTGTGCCGCTGATGCTGTCAAACCCGATAACGCTCGCTGTGCTCAGCGAATACCGCGTGCCGCCCGGCGTGACGATTCTGATCGGATTGATCGTTTCGGTGCTCTGCATCGTCGCGGGAATCGCCGTTCTCAAGGGCCGGCAGTGGGGACGTACCTTGTATGTGGGCGCGACGCTGGCCGGTTACATCATTTCTCTGGCAACCATGCCCTCGCACTCGCTGGTGCCGCTTTTGCCGTCGTTTCTCGTCTTCGTGCTGTTCGCCTTTCTGCTGTTCCGGCGACCCGCCACTGCGTATTTCCGCCGCGCGAAAGCGTGAATACATGAATGTATGAATGCGTGAATGACTAACCGGACCTGAATCCCCCGTCACGATGCGATACCTTCCTCTTCTTTCGGCTTTCTTCCTCCCGCATGGCCGCATCACGCGAGGCGAGTGGTTGACGCGCGTCGTCATCGCGGCGCTCGTCTGCACGGCATTCGGCACGCTGGCCGGCGAATCGTTCGGCGCGGCCGGCTCGGGGCTCTTCGCGCTGCTGTTCATCTGGATCGCCATCGCGCTCGCCACCCAGCGGCTTCACGACATCGGCCGGCGCGGCAATGCGCTGTTCGCGGCGATCGTGCCCGTGATCGGTCCGCTCTGGGTGCTGGTGCAACTGCTCAAACGCGGCGCCGATCATCCGAACCGTTTCGGTGCCGATCCGTCGAGCCGCGCCGATTATCTCCAGGTCAACATCGCCGGATGACACGCGCCATGACGACAGTCAACGACGTTACGCAACTCAACCGTATTCCGGTCCTGTCCATCGTGACGCCGAACTCGACGCAGGACGTGGTCGACGTGTTCACCCGCACGGACCTGCCGGTGTCGGTCGGCGGCGGGCACTTCAGCATGGGCGGCCATACGGCCAGCCCCGGCACGCTGCATCTCGACATGCGGCAGATGAACCGCGTGCTGCGCTTCGACCCGCAGGCCGGTCTGATCCGCGTGCAGGCGGGCATCCGCTGGAGCGATATCCAGCGCTTCGTGGATCCGCATGGCTTCGCGGTGAAGATCATGCAGACCTACGCGAACTTCACGGTCGGCGGCGCGCTGTCGGTGAATGCGCATGGGCGCTACATGGGGCTCGGCCCGGTCGTGCTCTCGGTGCGTTCGATCACGCTGGTGCTGGCGAGCGGCGAAGTCGTCGAAGCGTCGCCCACGCACAATGCGCGGTTTTTCAGCGCGGCGATCGGCGGTTACGGCGGCATCGGCGTGATCGTCGAGGCGGAGCTCGAACTCGCGTCGAACACGCGGGTCGCGCGCAGCGACCGGAAGATGAACACGGTCCAGTACAAGGCGTGGTTCGACGCCAATGTGCGCGGTCACGAGGACGTGGTGTTTCACAACTTCGACCTGTACCCGCCGCATTACACCCATGGCCGCGCGGTGAGCTGGACCGTGACCGACGCCCCGGCCACCGCACCGCGGCTGCAACCGCTCTCGCGAGGTTTCTGGATCGCGAAATACCTGCTCTGGGCGATCACCGAAACGCCGCTCGGCAAGTTCCGCCGCGAGTATCTGTACGATCCGCTGCTGCATCTCGGCACCAAGGTGCACTGGCGCAACTACGAAGCCGGCTACGATGTCGCGGAGCTCGAACCCGTCGGACGTTCGCGCCGTACGTACGTGTTGCAGGAGTACTTCGTGCCGGCCGATGCGGTCGGCGATTTCGCGCGGACAATGGGCGCGATCCTCGCGAAGCATCGGGTGAATGTCGTCAATATTTCGGTGCGTCATGCACTCGGCGACGACCGCACGGTGATGGCGTGGGCGCGCGGCGAGACCTTCGCGTTCGTGCTGTATTACAAGCAACGTACGCGTGAAAGCGCGAAGGCGCGCGTGGCCGTGTGGACTCGCGAACTTATCGACGCGGTGCTGGCCGCGGGCGGGACCTACTACCTGCCGTATCAGTTGCATGCGACCGGCGCGCAGTTTCATCGCGCGTATCCGCGCGCGCGAGAGATGTTCGCGCTGAAGGCCGAACTGGACCCGCGGTACCGGCTGCGCGGTGCGTTGTGGGACCGGTATTACGCGCCGGTTTTTGCGGGCGCATCGAATGCATCGGCCACGTCGAATGCATCGGCCTTGGCGACGGCACCGAGCGTCGCGCACGATACGATCTCGCTTCTGGCATCCACGCACGCATCCACTCACGCGGCCTGCACACCCGCCACCTCGCTCTTCGCCACCATCTACCGCGACGAGCGCGAGGCCGACCGCTTCTACGCGTTCCTGCAGAACATCTTTCACGTGCTGCCCGAGGATCGTCTGCACATGCTGATCGGCCAGGAGACCGACCGGCACGCGGACAATGACGAGGCGATCTACCGGGGCATCCAGACCGGTCTGAAGTCGATCACGCCGCCGCTGGCGATGCTCACGCACGCACTGCCGTCGCTCGCGACGCAGAAGGCCGAGATGGGCCGCCAGGCCGCCACGCTGATCGGCGACAAGGCGTTGCGCGACTATGTCGAGATCGGCACGACCGGACGTTACGTGCGGGCGATGAAGAAACATCTGCGTCTGACCGGCAGCGTCACCCTCGTCAACGATGTTTCGCCCGGCATGAGCCCTGTCGATATCGTCGAGCGCGGACAGTTGCGCGGCATCGGCGATTGCGTGCCGCTCAACGACTACGCGCCCATTGCGTTGCCGGCCCAGAGCGCGGATCTGGTCAGTTGTTTCGTCGGCCTGCATCACATGGCGCCGGAACGGCTCATGCCGTTTCTCGAATCGATCGCGCGCATCACGCGGCCGGGCGGCTATTTCATCGTGCGCGACCACGACGTGACGACGCCCGCCATGGACGCATTCGTCGCGCTCGCCCATACGGTGTTCAATGCCGGCCTGGGCGAATCGTGGGAGACCAACCGCAAGGAGTTGCGCCATTTCGCCAGCGTCGACGAGTGGATCGCGCGTATCGAGGCGGCGGGTTTCCGTCATACCGGCTTGCGCCTCGCGCAGGAAGGCGACCCCTCGGACAATCTGCTGCTTGCGTTCGTGCGTCACGGAGAGCCGGCATGACGCGCACCCTTGCACGCAAGGCCGCCGCGCTGATCGCGATGCTGCTGGCGAGCGTATCCGCTTTCATTTTCGCGGTTGCCCTTGCTTTCGCGGAGGCGCCGCAAAACGGCAGCGTGGTGCCGCCCGACGCGCGGCGCGACGTCGAACAAACCCTGCTGACTTTCCCCGAGTGGTATCTGGTCCATAGTCCCGCCGAATACGCGCGCATCGTCCAACGCGAACCGGCGCACGCGTTTCCGTTCATCGGGCAGATCGGCCAGCTCTGGTCCAGCTACCGCACGGTCACCACGGAGCAACTTCACGATCGCTATCCGCTGAACCTCGGCTATCACGTGATGATTCTCGTGATCGCGACCAGCACCACGGTCGAATACGCGCTGCGGGCCGTGTACGAAAACACGCTCGGACGGGCGAGCTGGCTGCTCGACGGCGGCCGGCTCACCGACGAGGACCGGTTCGGTGCGCAGGCGGCGCAGGACTACGTCGACTTCATCCGCCAGGAGCCCTGGTACCTGTTCGATTTCGGCTCGCGGCTCCGGCATCTGTGGACCGACGTGCCGTTCTGGGGCCCGGGCCTCGTGCGCAAGTGGGAGCGGCGGTATGCGCTCACGAGCGAATACGCGGTCAAGGCGGTGTACGGCAAGCTGATCGAAAAGGCGACCCGCGCGGCCTACACGCCGGCATTGATGACCACCGACGTGGTGGTCGATCGCCTGCCGGACGGCTGGACGCCGCCCGCGCGCGTCAGCGTGCTGCGACGTCTGCCCGATGGGCGCGCGCTGCTGGCGCTGCCGCGCTACTTCGATTTCCGCATCGCGGCCACGGCGCTGGCGCAGCAAGGCGTGACGATCGACGACATCGCCGGCAACGGCGCATCGGCACCGGTTCTCGTCACCGTCTGGGTGGGCGACGGCACGAAGCTGCCGGCCGATGCCGGGCGCGTGCTGTTCGAGCAAGCGCTCACGATGCCCGCCGCGACGCGGCGCGTGGCCTTGCTGACGCCGGTCGGCCGGTTGTCGAAGCTGCTGGCGCAAGCGCCCGCGATGGGGCTGACGGTCGAGCACGTGTATGACTACTGATGGCGGCGGGGGCGCGTATCGTTCAGCTTCGCGATGCCATGACGCAATGACTTGATGGCATTAAACAAATGACATTCATGCTCTCGTGAAATACCGTCGATACGCCGAGAATGCAGGCCAACGCGGCATCGGCCGTATTCGAGGAGTAGCGAACATGTATGCGATCACGGGTGTGACAGGGCAGGTTGGCGGTGCGGCGGCGCGTGCGCTGCTGGCCGCAGGGCATGCGGTGCGCGCGGTGCTGCGCGATCCGGCCAAGGCTGCGCAGTGGCGGGAGCGCGGCGCCGAGGTCGCCATCGCGTCGTTCGAGGATGCCGATGCGCTCGGCGCTGCATTCGCGGACACGTCAGGCGTGTTCGTGATGGTCGCGCCGAATTTCGCGCCGCAGCCGGGCTATCCGAATGCGCACGCGACGGCCAGGGTGCTGAAGGAAGCGCTGACCCAGGCAAAGCCCGCGCGGGTGGCGGCGTTGTCGTCGATCGGCGGACAGCGGGAGTCGGGGCTCGGCCTCATCACGCAGGTGCATATTCTCGAGCAGGCGCTCGCCGGACTGCCGGCGCCGATCGCGACCGCGATCATGCGGCCGGCGTGGTTCATGGAGAACTCGCTGTGGGACATCGCGCCCGCGCGCGAAACCGGTGCGATGCCGGGTTTCCTGCAACCGCTGGAGCGCGCTTACCCGATGGTGGCGACCGCGGATATCGGCAAGGCGATTGCCGACACGCTGGTTCAATCGTGGCAGGGGCGCCGCATCATCGAGATCGAGGGGCCGCGGCGTTATTCGCAGCACGACATTGCCGCTTTGCTCGCCGACGTGCTCGGCCGCGAGGTGAGCGTTCGACCGGTGCCGCGCGAGCAGTGGGAAGCGGCGTTCCAGGCACAGGGCGCGACGTGGCCGGCGCCGCGCATCGAGATGCTCGACGGCTTCAACGCGGGCTGGATCGATTTCGAAGACGGCGCGCACGAGCGCGTGATTGGCACGACGGAATTTCGCAGCGTGCTGGCGGAACTGGCGACGCGGGTAGCGTAAGCGGCCGCGGCATCGAACGGAAGTCGACGCCTGCAACGCGACCGTGAGTGGCCGCGTTGCAGGTCGATGCCGGACAATGCAGCTCGATGCAGGTTGGCGCGACGACGGAAACGATAACGTTGCACAATGCGATGGTCGAGACAACCATCCATGCGGGCGCCCGCGCTTCACATACCGGGACGCCCGCCAACCTGACCGGCCGCGTGCCGCCACACTGGCTGCAGGCCGCCGGCTTCCGACGGAGAGAGACGATGAACGAGTCCCATGGCCGCCGCGCAAAGCATCTGCGCTCGCAGGAGTGGTTCGACAACCCGGGCAATCCGGGCATGACGGCCATCTACCTGGAACGCTATCTGAACTTCGGGCTGACGCGCGCGGAGTTGCAGGCCGGCAAACCGATCATCGGCATCGCGCAGACGGGCTCGGATCTGTCGCCGTGCAACCGTCATCATCTGGAACTCGCGAAGCGCGTGCGTGACGGCATCGTGGCGGCCGGCGGCGTGCCGCTCGAATTCCCCGTTCATCCGATTCAGGAAACCGGCAAGCGCCCCGGCGCCGCGCTGGACCGTAACCTCGCGTATCTCGGCCTCGTCGAATTGCTGTTCGGCTATCCGATCGACGGCGTCGTGCTGACCATCGGCTGCGACAAGACCACGCCGGCGATGCTGATGGGCGCCTCGACCGTCAACATTCCCGCGATCGCGCTGTCGGTCGGGCCGATGCTGAACGGCTGGCATCGCGGCGAACGCACCGGGTCGGGCACCATCGTGTGGAAGTCGCGCGAGCGCTTCGCTGCCGGCGAAATCGACTACGACGAGTTCATGGACGCGGTGGCGTCGTCGGCGCCGTCCGTGGGGTATTGCAACACCATGGGCACCGCGTCGACGATGAACTCGCTTGCCGAAGCGCTCGGCATGGAACTGCCGGGCGGCGCGGCGATTCCCGCGCCGTACCGCGAGCGCGGCCAGCTTGCGTTCGAAACCGGCAAGCGGATCGTGCAGATGGTGCGCGACGATCTGAAGCCGTCCGACGTGATGACGCGCGCGGCGTTCGAGAACGCCATCGTCGTGAATTCGGCGATCGGCGGCTCGACCAATGCGCCGATTCATCTGAACGCGATCGCGCGGCATCTCGGCATCGAGCTCACCAACGACGACTGGCAGCAGGTCGGCTACGACGTGCCCTTGCTGCTCAATCTGCAACCCGCCGGCGAATATCTCGGTGAAGATTATTTCCACGCGGGCGGCGTGCCGGCCGTGGTGGCCGAACTGATGAAGGCCGGCCGGCTGCCGCATCCGGATGCGGTCACCGTCAACGGAAAAAGCATCGGCGAGAACTGCGCGGCCGCGGAAAATCTGGACCCGAAGGTGATTTATCCGTTCGACGCGCCGCTCTTGCGTAAAGCCGGTTTCATCAATCTGCGCGGCAATCTGTTCGACAGCGCGATCATGAAGACGAGCGTGATCTCGGACGAATTCCGTAACCGCTATCTGTCGAATCCCGACGATCCCGAGGCGTTCGAAGGCCGCGTCGAAGTGTTCGACGGTCCCGAGGACTATCACGCGCGCATCGACGATGCCGCGCTCGCGCTGGACGAACACACGATTCTCGTGATGCGCGGCGCGGGCCCGATCGGCTATCCCGGCGCGGCCGAGGTGGTCAACATGCAGCCGCCCGCGTATCTGATCAAGCGCGGCGTTCATACGCTGCCGTGTCTGGGCGACGGCCGTCAATCGGGCACGTCGGGCTCGCCTTCCATCCTGAATGCGTCACCGGAGGCGGCGGTGGGTGGTGGTTTGGCGCTGCTCAGATCGGGCGACCGCGTGCGCATCGACCTGGCGCGCGGCACCGCCGATGTATTGATCGATGCCGCCGAGCTGGAGCAGCGCCGCGCCGCGCTGGCCGCTGCCGGCGGGTATCGGTTTCCGGCCAGTCAGACGCCGTGGCAGGAGATGCAGCGCGCGATGGTGGGGCAACTCGCGCAGGGCATGGTGCTGGAGCCCGCGCTCAAGTATCAGCAGGTCGCGCAGAAGGTCGGGGTGCCGCGCGATAACCATTGAGTGGTGAGGGGGATGAAGACGGGGCGGCTTGGATAAGACGCCCCGTTGCGGCAACGCGCAGCAAATCGCAGTAGCGCGCGGCACCTTTGCAGCGACTCGCAGCCGTCAGCGCCGAGCCGACTCGCGGGCCGCTTCGTCGATCAGCGCCGCGACTTCGGCCGGCATCGACGCTAGCGACGCGTGGCTCGCCGCAAGCGTGATCACCTTTTTCGCGCCGAGCCGCGCGGACATCCTCTGCTCGTTCTCCGGCGCGATCATCCGGTCCTCGCTGGAGATCTGATACCACGACGGTTTTTTCTTCCACGCCGGCGCCGTGATCGTGTCGCCGAACGTGCTGGCAAGCGGCGCCTTCTGCGTGACCGCCATCACCAGCGCTTCGTCCGGCGTGAGATCCTGGCAGAAGCTCTCGTGAAACTTGTCGGGCTTGATCCACAGGTAGCCGTCGCTGTCCGGCGCGAGATTGGCTGCCGCGGCCGGAAGATGCTGCTGGGTGATGCCGCCGGGGCTTTCACCCGCATCGGGCGCGAAGGCGGCAATATAGACGAGCCCGGCCACGTTCGGCTGATCGCCTGCTTCCGTGATGACGGCGCCGCCGTACGAGTGACCGACCAGCAGGACAGGCCCCTGTTGCTGCGCGATCATCTTGCGGGTGCGCCCGGCGTCGTCGGCTAGCGACGTCAATGGCAATTCGACCGCGTGAATCGACGTGTAGCCCTTGCGCGCCAGTTCGACGATGACCTTCGCCCAGTGCGCCGCGCCACCCCAGAAACCGTGTACCAGAACCACTGCAGGTTTATCGCTCATGCTTGACTCCCGGTTGAACCGTCCCGCCGGCGCAGATGCGATTCGATAGCCTGCCGGCGTAAGGGCTATTGACGACACGAAGCCGAAACCAGAAACCATCGTAGGACATTCGACCAGGCTTTGAGCGCCGTTCCGAAGCGTGAGCGTGTCGCGCGCGGACGGCCTGGCCGTCAGAAAATCGACTGCCCCGTCAACGTAGTCAACTGCTCCAACGCACGCGCGCCGGCCAGCGAATTGCCGTTCGCGTCGAGTCCCGGCGACCACACGCACACCGCCATCTCGCCCGGCAGCACCGCGACGATCCCGCCGCCCACGCCGCTTTTCGCCGGCAAGCCGACGCGATAGACGAAGTCGCCGGCGGCGTCGTAGGTGCCGCAGGTGAGCATCAACGCGGAGAGCCGCTTGGCCGAACTGGTGTCCAGGATCCGCTCGCCGGTGGCGGGCGCCACGCCGTGATTCGTCAGAAACAACGCCGCCTTGGCCAGCTCGACACAACTCATCGAGATCGCGCATTGACGGCAGTAGGCGTCGACCACCACTTCCGGCGGCATCTCCATGTTGCCGAAGCTCGCCATGAAATGCGCCATCGCGCGGTTGCGGTGCGCGTGCTGCAACTCCGATTGCGCGACACGCAGGTCGTAGTCGATCGTGATCTCGCCGGTCAGCCGCCGCATGAATTCGACCAGCGCGGTTTCGGCCTGCACGAAGCGGCGGCACAGCACGTCGGTGACGACCAGCGCGCCCGCGTTGATGAACGGATTGCGCGGCTTGCCGTGCTCCGCTTCGAGTTGCACCAGCGAGTTGAACGCGTTGCCCGACGGCTCGCGTCCCACGCGTTGCCAGAGTGCGTCGCCGAGCAGGCGGAACGCCATCGTGCAGGCGAACAGCTTGGAAATGCTCTGGATCGAGAAGCGCGTATCGGCCTGGCCGGTGCGGAACACCTCGCCCGCGGCCGTGACGATCGCCATGCCGAAACTGTCGGCGGGGACGTTCGCGAGTTCGGGGATGTAGTCGGCGACCTTGCCGGTGCCCAGATAAGGCCGCAGATCGCGGTGAATCTGTTCGAGGATGGATGCGTAGTTCATGGGCTCGGACCGTTGAAGGCGCGATTCTACTGGCAAGCGGCGGCAAATGGCACATCGCGCGGGCGGTGGCCGGATGGGGTCGACGCAGAAGGGGCCAGGTCCGCCGATATGCTAATCTCGCTGCCTTTCCATCAATAACCGGGCAAAACGGACACCGAATGGCAGGCCCCGATCCAGACTTCGTCGGCAACACGCCGTTTGTCATCCGCGAGAGCCATGACGCGCTCGATGAACCCTGGCGTGCGTATCGGCGCGCGCGGCTGATCCACGCCGGCGCGGGCGTGTTGACGGTGCGCACCGAGACGCAGCGCTGGGTCGTGCCGTCCGGGCACGCGGTCTGGCTGGCGCCGGGCGTGCTGCACTGTCTGCATGCGGGCGGGCCGGTGCGCTTCGATTCCTTGTATGCCGGCGACGAGGCGGCATCGATGCCGCTGCCGCCGCCCGGCTCGTCGGCGGAGCAAAACGGCGCGCTGGTTATCGATCCGCTGGTGGACGCGTTATTGGCCGCTGCCGCCGAGATTCCCCACGATCGACCCTTCGACGCGCCCGCCGAGCGTCTGCTGCATGTGCTGCTGGATCGCCTCGCGCATCTGCGCGCCGCGCCGTTAGGGCTGAACTGGCCACGCGATTCGCGCATCCGGCAGATCGCCGATACGCTCGGCAGCGATCCGGCGCAGTCCGCGGTGCTCGACGATCTGGCGGCGGGCGCGGGCGTGACGTCGCGCACGGCGGCGCGTCTGTTCGTCAAGGAGACAGGGCAGACCTTCGGTCAATGGCGTCAGCAATTGCGCCTGCTGGTTGCGCTGGAGCGGCTTGGTGCCGGGGCGAGCGTCACGCAGGTGGCGCTCGAGGTCGGCTATCAGGACGTGTCGTCGTTTATCGCGGTGTTTCGCGATGCGTTCGGCGACACGCCCGCGCGGTATTTCCGCTAATGCGCGCCCGCCGCATCGGGTCCGCCGCCGCCTTTGGCCGGTCGTGTGATCCAGATTAGCGGAATGATCAGCACGAAAATAATCGCCGACACGAAGAAGATGTCGTTCAGTCCCATCATCGCGGCTTGCGTGTTGACGGTGAAATCGAACAGCGCGTGCGCCGATTGCGTATTCAGATGCAGCAGCGACTGGGTCGAATCGATCTGCTGATTGAACAACGGATTGGTCACGCTGGCCTGTTCGGTGAGCCGTGCATGATGCAGCACGGTGCGGTTATTCCACTCGTTGCCGGCGATCGACGTGCCCACCGCGCCGCAGAAGACCCGCGCGAAATTCGACAGACCGGCGGCCGCCGGAATCCGGTTCGGCGGCTGACCCGACAGAATGATCGAGGTCAGCGGCACGAAGAACAGCGCCATCGGAATGCCTTGCAGCAGCGTCGGCAGCACGAGGTGCCACGTGTCGATCTCGATCACGTACTTCGAGCGCATGTAGAACACGATCGCGAAGCCGACGAAGGCCAGCGTCGCGATCACGCGCGCGTCCGAGCGCGGCAGCACGCGGCCCATGACCGGCGCGAGCAGCACCGCGAACACACCGAGCGGCGCGGTGACGAGACCGGCATCGACCGAACGGTAGTTCAGGTACTCCTGCATCCATTGCGGCAGCAGCACGAGGTTGCCGAAGAACACGCCGTACGCGACCGAAATCGCGATCGTGCCGCCGAGAAAATTGCGCTGCTGGAACAGCCGCAGATCGACGATCGGATTCTCCTCGGTCAATTCCCACACGAGGAAGAACGCAAAACTGATCAGCGCGGTAATGCCCAGGATCACGATCACCGGCGAGGAAAACCAGTCGAGGTCCTTGCCCTTGTCGAGCATGATCTGCAGCGACGCGACCCAGGTGATCAGCAGGCCGAGGCCGACCACGTCGATCGGCGGTTTGCGGGTGGGGGATTCGCGGGTGCGGTAGATCATCCACGTGACGCCGGCCGCGAAGATGCCGACCGGTATGTTGATGTAGAAGATCCACGACCAGCTGTAGCTGTCCGTGATCCAGCCGCCGAGCGCCGGGCCCGCGATCGGGCCGACGGTCGCGGTCATCGCCCACAGCGCGAGCGCGGTCGACGATTTCTCCTTCGGATACGAGCCGAGCAGAATGGCCTGCGAGAGCGGAATCAGCGGACCGGCCACCGCGCCCTGGAAGATCCGCGCGAGCAGCAGAATGGGCAGCGTCGGCGCGATCCCGCACAGCCACGAGGCCAGCACGAACGAGAGAATCGCACCGACGAACAGCTTCACCTGGCCGATGCGCTGCGTGAGCCAGCCGGTCAACGGAATCGAGACGGCATTGGCGGCGGCGAATACGGTGATGACCCACGTGCCTTCATCGACGGAGACGCCGAGGTTGCCCGAGATGGTCGGGATCGCGACGTTCGCGATCGACGTGTCGAGCACGTTCATGAAGGTGGCGAGCGCGACGGCGATGGTGGCCAGCACCAGTTGACCGCCTTGCAGCGGTGGCGGCGGCGCGGGCGGTGCAGGTGGGGCGGCGGGCGAGGACGAGGCGGCGGGCGCTGACGGGGGCTGGCTCAACGGACTCTCCAGTTCGAGGTGCGGCGACGAAGTGCAACGGCCCGGCGGGGCGACCGCATGCTGGTCAAAGGATACCTGCAATCATTCGCGGGTGTCGGCGGGGCGGGCAGGTGGAGCGGGCAGGGGCGAAACAGAAGCGGCGAGAACGAAGCGGCGAGAACGAAGCGGCGAAATCCTGTCCGCCAGCGTATGCTCGCGGCTGAAGCAGAATGCGTACGCCGTAAGCACCGCAAGCGTCACATGCCGAGGGCCACGCGCTGCATGCACACGCTCCAGTGGCATATAAAAAACAACCAACGAACAACCACGATTCATCAACCACACAAAGGACGCGACATGACCTGGGAGCAATTCGAACATGGCTGGCGGCGCGCACCGCTCACGGCGCCGGCGAAAGGGCTCGTCGTGCTGCTGCACGGCGTCGGCAGCAATGCGCGCGATCTGATGCCGCTCGCCGACATCTGGAGCGAGAGTCTGCCGGACGTCGCGTTCGCATCGCTGGACGGCACCGATCCGTTCGACGGCGGCTTCGGCGGCCGTCAATGGTTCAGCCTGCGCGATGTCGACGAGAGCAACCGCGTGGCCCGCGTGAGCGCGGCCTATCCGGCGCTGCGCGCGGTGCTCGACGCCGAACTGGCGCGTTACGCGCTAGCTTTCGACCGGCTTGCGCTGGTGGGCTTTTCGCAAGGTTCGATCATGTCGCTGCACCACGTGGCGGCTAGCGCGGAAGGCGCGGCCGGCGTGGTCGCCTACTCGGGGCGGCTCGCCTCGACGATCGTCGCGCGCAACGGCACGCCGCTCACGCTGATCCACGGCGAAGACGACGAAGTGATTCCGGTACGCGAACTCGAACACGCGGCGGACGCCTTCAATGCCGCCGGCTACCCGGTCGACGCGTACGCGTTGCCCGGCATTGGTCATACGATAAACGCGGACGGCGTCGCGCTCGGTCACGAGGCGCTGGAGCGCGCGCTGGGCGCGCGAAGCCCGTTGTCGCGCGGCTGACACGGCCCCGATTGAAAAGTGGCCCTAAAGAATCCTGTCTGCTTGCCGTTAACTGCTCATTAGCATGAAAATCACCCCCGCCGCGCGGACCGCATCACGTCCTCAAGGGCGTGCCAGCTGGCTCGGGTGACCGGGGGCGCACTTTCAGACTGCCCGGAATGGGCGGATAACGACACAACAGAGCCTTCCTATGGCCAAACCGACGCCGCATTACCCGCTTTTCGATCGACTGTTCCGTCATTCCGTGGCGGTGGACCTCGGCACGGCCAACACCCTGATCTATACCGACGACGGCGGCATCGTGCTCAACGAGCCCTCGGTCGTCTGCTTCGAGAAAGACCCCACGGCCGGACCCAAGCGCGTCGCGGCGGTCGGCACCGAGGCGCGTCAACTGCTCGGCCGCGCGCCGCGCAACCTCGAAGCCGTGCGGCCGATGCGCCACGGCGTCATCGCCAACTTCTCCGCCGCCGAACACATGATCCGGCAATTCGTCGACATGGCGCGGCCGCGGCCGCTGTTCAGCCGGCGTGCCGCGTTCACGCTGTGCGTGCCGGCCGGCGCGACCCAGGTCGAGCGGCGTGCGATCAAGGAAGCGGCCGTCGCGGCTGGCGCGTGGAAGGTGAGTCTGATCGGCGAATCGCTGGCGTCGGCGGTCGGCGCGGGGTTGCCGGTGTCGGAAGCGACCGGGTCGATGGTGGTGGACATCGGCGGCGGCACCACCGAAGTCGGCGTGATCGCGCTCGGCGGCATGGCGTACAACGGCTCGATCCGCGTCGGCGGCGACGCGTTCGACATGGCGATCGTCAGCTACGTGCGCAATCTGTACGGCGTGCTGCTCGGCGAGCAGACCGCCGAGCACGTGAAGAAGAACATCGGCTCGGCCGTGCGCGACGTGCCGCACGAGCATATGAATGCCACCGGCCGCAGCGTCGACGATGGGCTGCCGCGCACGGTCCAGTTGAGCAACCACGATATCGCCGACGCGATCGAGGGCCCGCTGCGCCAGGTGATCGGCGCGGTGAAGCGCGGCCTCGAACAGGCGCCGGCCGAACTGGTGACGGACATCGCGCACAACGGCATCGTGCTGACGGGCGGCGGTTCGTTGCTTGGCAACCTGAGCCGCCGGCTCAGCGATGAAATCGGTCTCGACGTGCGCGTGGCCGACGAACCGCTGACCTGCGCGGTACGTGGTGCGGGCGCGGCCGCAAGCGCCGGTCTGCTCGACGAACTCGCGTACGAGTGAGGCTGAAGTTGAATGCCCACTGACCTCGTCTGACGTTCCCTGAAGTCCAAACCGCGAGTTGGCGGCATCACGGGCCGCCACGCGCTTTCAACGGCTGTGTGACAATACGCCACGCGTCCCATTTGCAGGGACGCGAGCGCGTTCCCGACGCGTTCCTTTTTTCAATTCAATTTTGAAGCCGGCCATGCCCTCTGTGCGTGCCGCCGCGCTGTCCGTGAACCACCCGTGAATCAATCCGTTTCCGCTTCGCCCCCGTCGTCGTTTTCCTTTATCGAACTGCAAAGCGGTTTGCGCATGCCTTACGTCGAAGCCGGCGAAGGCGAATTGCTGTTGTTCGTGCATGGCTCGCTGTGCGATTACCGTTACTGGCAACCGCAACTCGCGGGCTTGTCGAAGCACTATCGTTGCGTGGCGGTCAGCCTCACGCATTACTGGCCGGTGACCGATACCGAAGCCGGTTTGCCGTTCAGCTGGAGCGAGCATGCGGATGAAGTGGCCGAATTCATCGAACGCTTCGGCATGGGGCCGGCGCATGTCGTCGGTCATTCGCGCGGCGGTTGTGTCGCCTATCATTTCGCGCGGCGTCATCCCGCGCAGGTGCGGACCTTGACGCTTGCCGATCCGGGTGGTCCGTTGCAGATCGCCGGGCGCCCGCCCGCGAGTCTGCCGGAAACGGTCAACGCGTTACGCGCCAAAGCCGCGCAGCTGATCGAAACGGGCGAGGTGGAAGCGGGCTTGCAGCTATTCGTCGATTCGGTGAGCCGGCCGGGTTTCTGGGCGATGAGCACGCCGGGTTTCCGGCAGATGGCGACCGACAACGCGCACACGCTCGCGCGGCAATTCCGCGATCCGTTGCCGGCTTATGTGCAGGAAGATGCCAGTGCGGTTCGCTGCCCGGTGCTGCTGATCGACGGCGAGAAGAGTCCGCTGATGTTTCGTCGCGCGGCGGACGCGCTCCAGCAGTGGCTGCCGGATGCGCGCCGCGAAACGGTGCGCGGCGCGTCGCATGGGATGAACCTCGCGCATCCGTCGGCGTTCAATCGCTTCGTTCACGAGTTCATCGGCGCGACGAACGCCGGCTGAGTTCAGGCCTTGCGGTGCGCGTCCTTGTCGAGCGCGAGTTCCGCCGCTTCGCCGACGAGGCCGTGATAGTACAGATGCACGCCGATCGCGAGCGAATCGTTGCGGATCTCGTGAAACGCTTTCCACGCTTTCACGGGGTCCTTGAACAGCAGGTAATGCGCTTCCTGCGCGATCAGATCGGCGACTTCGTGCAGGCCGTGACCATGCAGCACGTCGACCAGCATGTCGAGGCTGCGATGCGTGCGCGCATCGGTGCGCGGATAGAGCATGTGCAAAACCGCCACGTCCTGCGTCTTCAGCGCCGCCGATAACGCGACCACGATGTCCTGATGATTCAGCGCGGAGACGACGTTGTCTTCGCTATGGACGTGGTCGGGAAACAGCGTTTCGAGAGAGGCGTTCATCGGGTCCTTCCTTTGTTCTGGCTGATTAAAAAGGCCCACCGTATGCCGGTGGGCCAAAGACAGCATTGTGTTCAGCAGGGGAAGCAAAACACGAGAGCCAGTATCTCAGATGGATCTCGCCGCCGCAGCCCGGGCGCCGCAAAACATTGTTGCAGCAGGCGCTCTAACTTTCATTTGGCTGGCAGTCGTGCGGTTATTGCACGAAGCTTGCGCGTGCAACCATGGAGCGGGTGTTGGAGCGGATCGGCAGGCAACGAATGTTGCGCCAGCGGAGATGGATTGTTGCGGCCAATCGTCGCAATCGCACGGGCGCTGGACCTTAGAATGCGAAGCGGAGCCTGAGCATGCCAACCCGTTCGTATCACGTTATGACGATCGCGCATGCCGGCACGTGTGCGATGTGAAAGTAAAAGGAACGTCTAGATGAACTCGAAGACACACGCAACGCTGAGCTTTTCCGACAGCGACCAGACGATCGAACTACCGATCTATCAAGGCTCGCTCGGGCCGGATGTGATCGACATCCGCAAGCTGTACGGCCAGACCGGCAAGTTCACGTACGACCCGGGCTTCATGTCGACGGCGGCCTGCAATTCGGAAATCACGTATATCGACGGCGACAAGGGCGAGCTGCTGTATCGCGGTTATCCGATCGACAATCTGGCGCAGAACGCCGACTTCCTCGAAACCTGCTATCTGCTGCTGAAGGGCGAACTGCCGAACGCGCAGCAGAAAGAAGAGTTCGTCAAGACCGTCACGCAGCACACGATGGTGCATGACCAGATGCACTTCTTCTTCCGCGGCTTCCGTCGCGACGCACATCCGATGGCGATCCTGGTCGCGGCAGTCGGCGCATTGTCGGCGTTCTATCACGACTCGCTCGACATCAACAACGCGCAGCACCGCGATATCTCCGCGGTCCGGATGATCGCGAAGCTGCCGACGCTGGTGGCGATGGCGTACAAGTACACGGTCGGTCAGCCGTTCGTCTATCCGAAGAACGATCTGTCGTACAGCGCGAACTTCATGCGCATGATGTTCGCCAATCCGGCCGAGGAGTACAAGGTCAACGACGTGCTGGTGCGAGCGCTCGACCGTATCCTGATCCTGCACGCGGACCACGAGCAGAACGCGTCGACTTCCACCGTGCGTCTCGCGGGTTCGTCGGGCGCGAATCCGTTCGCGTGTATCGCGGCCGGTATCGCGTGTCTGTGGGGCCCGGCGCACGGCGGCGCGAACGAAGCCGCGCTGAACATGCTGGAAGAAATCGGCTCGGTCGACAACATCCCCGAGTTCATCGCGAAGGTGAAGGACAAGAACTCCGGCGTGAAGCTGATGGGCTTCGGCCACCGCGTGTACAAGAACTACGATCCGCGCGCGAAGCTGATGCGCGAAACCTGCCACGAAGTGCTGGAAGAACTGGGCCTGCACGACGACCCGCTGTTCAAGCTGGCGATGGCGCTGGAAAAGATCGCGCTGGAAGACGAGTACTTCGTGTCGCGCAAGCTGTACCCGAACGTCGATTTCTATTCGGGCATCGTGCAACGCGCGCTCGGTATTCCGACCGCGATGTTCACCTGCATCTTCGCGATGGCACGCACGGTCGGCTGGATCGCGCAGTGGAACGAAATGATCGCCGATCCGGAACAGAAGATTGGCCGTCCGCGTCAGCTGTTCGTCGGCGAAACGCAGCGTGAGGCGAAGCCGTTGGCGAAGCGTTAAAAACGCACGGCGACGAGCCGATAAAACATGTCGCTTGCTGCTTCGTTTAACGGAGAAGGCAAGCGGGCAGAAAGGGCGCGAGCAATCGCGCCTTTTTCATTTGCGCGTCACAGCGGACCACGACAGGCCACGGTGGCCTGGACCCAGCGCACTCTGCATGTCCCATGCCACGGAAAATAATCCGAAACTCCGCGGCGATAAGTTCGTCTGACGCGGGCAGACCCTCTACAATCGGAAGCGATCGGGCAGTACCAGCGGTATCCGAATGTGACACTGAACGCACAAGCGAATCCATAGGAGTGACTCTGATGCAGCAGCCAGAAGCCCTCGGCGGCCTGTCGGGCGGAATCGATCATCACGAATCCGAGCCGGACGGCGCATTCATCCCGACGGAAAACCTCAACGTCGCGAGCGCGGCCCAGCATGTGCTGAAGTCCGGCGACACCTTCATCGTCAACGATCCCCTCGGCGACATCACCGGTCATGACGACGGCCTGTTCGTCAACGACACCCGCGTGCTGTCGCAACTGCGCCTGACCTTCGGCGGGCGCGCGCCGTCGCTGCTCTCGGGCAGCGTCAGCAGCGACAACACGTCGTTCACCGCGCATCTGACCAACCGTCCGTTGCCGCCGCTCGGCGGCGACAGCACGCCCGAGGGCGTGATTCACGTCGAGCGCGTGCGCGTGCTGTCGGGCACGGTGCTCAACGAAGCGATCGAACTCACCAACTACGGCACCAGCGACGCCGTCGTGCCGCTGTCCATTTCGTTCGCCAGCGACTTCCGCGACATGTTCGAAGTGCGCGGCCTGAAGCGCGACAAGCAGGGGCGGGTCGAACCCGCGCGCGTCGAGAACCGCGAGGTGCTGCTCAACTACATCGGCCTCGACGAAGTGGCGCGCCACGTGCAGATCGCGTTCTCGCCCGAGCCCGACAAACTGTTCGCCGATCGCGCGGACTATACGGTGAAGCTGCCCGCGCAGGCGTGCGTGTCGATCTATCTGTCGGTGGCGGTGAAGGTCGTACCGCAAACCGACAAACCTGCCGCCGACGTCTCGCAGCCCATGCATGCGCTGAGCGAGGCGCATCTGTCGCAGATCGATGCGGAGCGTCCGCGGGTGGGCCGCGCGGCGGTGCGCGCGGCGCTCGTCGACGCGCATCTGGTGATGCGCGAGCGCCGTCGCGTGACGGCGCGCGTGCGTTCGAGCAATCCGCTGTTCAACGCGTGGATCGACCGTTCGCTCGCCGATCTCGGGCTGTTGACCACGGACCTTGCCACTGGCCCGTATCCGTACGCGGGCATTCCGTGGTTCTCCACGCCGTTCGGCCGCGACGCCGTGATCACGTCGTTGCAGACCTTGTGGCTGCAGCCGCAACTGGCCGCCGGCGTGCTGCGTTTTCTCGCCGAACATCAGGCGCGCGAGAACTCGCCGTTCCGCGACGCCGCGCCCGGCAAGATCATGCACGAGATGCGCAAGGGCGAAATGGCCGCCACCGGCGAGGTGCCGTTCGCGCTGTACTACGGCGGCGTCGACACCACGCCGCTGTTCATCGTGCTGGCAGGCGCTTATGTGGGCCGCACCGGCGACCTCGCGCTGATCGACGAATTGTGGCCGGCGCTGGAGCGCGCGGCGGCGTGGGTCGCGGGCGTCTGCGACAAGAACCGCTTCGGCCTGCTCGACTACCAGCGCGAGTCGGACGGCGGTCTCGCGAATCAGGGCTGGAAAGACAGTCACGACTCCGTGTTTCATGCCGACGGCCGCTTTCCCGACGGGCCGATCGCGCTCGTCGAAGTGCAGGCCTACGCGAGCGCCGCGTTCGACACGATGGCGCACTTCGCGAAGCTGCGCGGCCTGCACGACCCGGCCGACCAGTACCGCGAACGCGCGAAGAAGATCCGCCAGTGCGTCGAGGAAAAGTACTGGATGGAAGAGTCCGGCTTCTACGGCATCGCGCTCGACGGCCACGGCGAGTTGTGCCGCGTGATGGCGTCGAATGCGGGGCATCTGCTGGCGTTCGGACTGCCGGCCCGCGAGCGTGGCGAAGCGGTGGTGCGCGCGCTCGATTCCACCTTGTTCCACACCGGCTGGGGCGTGCGCACGCTGGCCGCAAGCCAGGCGCGCTTCAATCCGATGGCGTATCACAACGGCTCGGTCTGGCCGCACGACAACGCGCTGTGCGCGCGCGGCCTGTCGCGTTACGGCGGCAAGGCGGCGGCCGTGCGGCTTTTGCAGGCGCTGTTCCAGGCGGCCGTGAACTTCGATATGCGTCTGCCCGAGCTGTTCTGCGGCTTCCCGCGCCGGCGCGGCGAGCCGCCCACCGCGTATCCGGTCGCGTGCCTGCCGCAGGCATGGGCGGCGGGTTCGCCGTTCATGATGCTCGAAGCCTGCCTCGGCATCACGATCGACGCCGAACGGCGCGAGGTGCTGATCGAACAGCCGATGCTGCCCGAAGGCATCGACTGGCTCGAAGTGGGCGATCTGCGCGTCGGCGACGCGTCGGTGACGATCACGTTCCGGCGGATTGGCGAGAAGGTGGTGGCCTCGGCCGAGCAGGGGGACGTGCGCGTCGTCGCGCTGCTTTGATGGCTGCGGCGGCGAGATTTGCAACCGGTTTGGATTTAAGCGTATGATTTATCATAAATTTCGGCTAAAAATTATGATATGTCATTCCTGCCCCAGATTAAATTGCTGCTGAGCGAGCGCGCGATATCGACAACCGCCTTGGGCGAGTTGCTCGGCATCGCGCGTTCTAACCTGTCCGCGACGCTCGCCGGCAAGCACGACGCCCGCAGTTCGACGCTGGAAGCGCTGGCCGCCGGGCTGGAGGCGGAGTGGGTGCTGGTGCCGAAGGAGCATCTGGCGGCGGTCACGCAGGTGCTGGAGGGCAAGGGCGCCGGCCCGGATCTCGACGCGAAGAGCGCCGCTGAGCTATTCCTGCAGGGGCGCAAGTGAACAGCGCGCCGCGTCCCCGCTATCTGGAAGTTCTGCTGTACGGCCAGCTTTGCGGCTATCTGTGCGAGCTTGGCGGACACTGCCGGTTCGTGCCGTCCGAGGCGTTCAAGGCCGCGGATGCGGAGCCGACGTTGTCCCTGTCGATGGCCGTGCCGGGCTCGCCGGCCATTGCGGCCGAAATTTTCGCGAATCCGTTTCATCCCGCGCTTTACAACACGGGCGGCAGGCTGCCGCCGTTTTTTGCCGGACTGCTTCCCGAAAGCGAGCTGCGTCAGCGGCTCGAAGCGACACGCCATAACCCCGAAGATCGCGACGACTTCGGCGTGTTGTCCGCAGCGGGCGAGGATCTGCCTGGCGCGGTGGTCGTGCGGCCGCCGCGCGATCCGTACGATATCCCCGAGTACGCGCGCACGTTCGGCGTAACCGGCGGCGCCGACAATGTCGAGATGAGTGTGATCGAAGGCGCGGCCGAGGGCGCGGCATCGGTCTCCGGCGTGCAGAACAAGCTCGCGCTATCCACCGTGCAGAAGGGCAAGCGCTACACGATGCCGGGACACGGCACGCTCTCCGATGTGATCGCGAAGCTGCCCGCGCGTAACGACGACTCGCAGGTGTTCAACGAATACGTGGCCATGCAGCTCGCGAAGGCGGCGGGTGTGGATGTGGCCGCGTGCGAGCCGATGCCGTTGTCGGCGATCGCGATCGACGGGCTGGCGGAGGTCGCGGGCAGTGCCACATCGTTTCTCGCGGTCGAGCGTTACGACCGGCGCGCTAACGAACGCATTCACGTGGAGGATGCGTGTCAGATGCTCGGGCGCATGCCGAGCGCCAAATATGCGAAGGCGGATCAATACCAGGTGCTGGTGCGTTTTCTCAAGGCGTTGAGTCCGCGCGGTGCGCGTGACATCCGTGAGTTTTTCGTGCGGCAGACGGTGAATACGCTGATCGGCAATAGCGATGCGCATCTGAAGAACTTTTCGGTGCTGTATGCGGATCGCTTGCATCCGCAATTGACGCCGGCTTACGACATCGTTTGCGTGTCGGCGTTGCCGGGGTTCGCGACGTACGGCACGAATGTCGCGATCGACCAGGCTCAGCGTGTGCAGACGCTCGATGACTACAAGGCGATGGCGCGCGCGGCGGGGGTGGCGGAGCGGATTGCTACGGCCGCGGTGAAGGCGGCGGTCGAGGCGGCGAAGGAGCGTTGGCCGGCGATGCTCGATGATCTGCCGGCGCCGCGTGGGATGAAGGGGATTGTGCTGGAGAGGTTGGGGAGTTTGCCGCTGGCGAGGGGATAGCGAAGGGTGAAAACGGGTGCTAACCCTTGTTGGCACCAACACCCCCAGTGGTAACATTTGTTGTCATCTCATTCTTAACCGCCGCCACGGAAAACCCGCATGCCAGACAGTTTCGACCAGCTCGCCGCCGTGATCCGCGCCCGCTTCTCCGAACTGAGTCCGCAGTTCCAGATGGGCGCGGGATTCCTGCTCGATCATCCCGACGAAGTCGCGGTGTCGTCCATGCGCAAGGTGGCCGAACGCGCGCAGGTGCAACCGGCTTCGCTCGTGCGACTGTCGCAGCAACTCGGTTTTCCCGGCTGGAACGAACTGCGCGATCTGTTCGTCGCGCGCGTGCGCACGCGGCCCGAACCGCTGACCAATCGCGCCCGCTCGCTGGTCAAGTCGAAGGACGCGCTGGCGAACGATCTGCTGGCCGCGCAACAACACAATCTCGACGTCACCGCCGCGCACAACGGCCGCATGATCGTGGACGCCGCGCGCGTGCTGCGTCGTGCGCCCCACGTGCATGTCGCGGGTTTCCGTTCGTGCTACGCGGTCGCGTTCGGCTTCGTCTACGAATACCGGCTGTTCCGTTCGTCCGTGTCGTTGATCAACGGCGAGGCGGGCACGCTGGAAATGCAGTTGCGCTCGATCGAACGCGACAGTGCAACCGTCGTTGTCAGCTTCGCGCCGTATTCGGTCGAGGCGGCGCGCGTGGCCGAAGCCGCGCAGGAAAAAGGCAGCAAGCTGATCGCGATCACCGACAGCGCCGTGTCGCCGATCGCGCTGAATGCCGACAAGGTGCTGATCTTCTCGCACGAGAGTCCGTCGTTCTTTCCGTCGCTGGTGGCGGCGACCGCGATCACTGAGTCGCTGGTTGCGCATTTGTTGGCGCTGGAAGGCAGCGATGCGGTCGAGCAGCTTGCGATTGCCGAGCAGTCGTTGCATGCGAAGGGTGCTTACGTCGCCTGATTGTTGTGTTCGCTGGCGTTGCATGCATCTGAGTCAGCCTGGCGCTGAACGCCGAAATCTCGCCTGATCACCGAACCGAGTTCCGCGGTGGAGCACAACCGCTCCGTCCGTATCACACACACGCCATTTGACAACAAATGTTGTATTGACGTATAAATACGTATCGATTGTTGAATGGATGCAAACCGTGGTGTCGAAGCAGGATGCAAAAGTAATTCAGGTCAGCGGCACGCCCTATGAAATCGGCCGTCAGTTGGGCGAACTCGCCCGTCCAGTTTTCGACGACTACATGGACCAAAGCCGCGCATGGCGCGAAGTACGGCGCTGGCGTGGCGCATCGTTCGTACAGCGCTTGCGCGATGCGTCACACGCGCATTGCCCCGCATTGCTGGATGAACTCGACGGCATGGCCTCGGCGTTGAGCTGGCCGGCCGAAGACCTGTTTCTATGGAACTGCCGCGGCGAACTGATCCACAACGCGCCGGACGGTTGCACCACACTCGCGGCCAACCTGAACAACACGCGCTTCATCGCGCACAACGAAGACGGCGATCCGTTTCTACGCGAGCGCTGCGTGCTGGTCGACGTGCAACCCGCCGGCAAACCCGGCTTCGTCAGCTTCTACTATCCGGGCTCGCTGCCGGGACATACCTTCGCGGTCAATCGCGCCGGCATCGTGCAGGCCATCAACAATCTACGTATCCGTGTGCCGACGGCCGGCGTGCCGCGCATGCTGCTCGCGCGTGCGGTGCTCGATTGCGGTTCGCTCGACGAAGCGCTCATGCTGTTGCGCGATACACCGAAAGCGAGCGGCTTCCATCACACGCTCGGCGGCGCGGGCGATCCGCGACTCTTCAGTGTCGAGGCAAGCGCGCGGCGTTGTTCGGTGCAACCCGTAGAACCGCTGACCGTGACCGGTCACGCAAATCATTTGATTCATCCGGGCTGCGCGGCCGAAGCGCAGATCGTCACGGACTCGTCGCGCGACCGGCAACATCGTGTGGATGCGTTGGTGTCTTCGCTGAACCGTCCCGTGCAACCGGCGGCGCTGCTCGACGTATTGCACGATCGCGCGCCGTCGGGTTTGCCGATCTATCGCGACGACCCGCACGATCCCGACGACGAAAACACCCTCGCCACCGCGCTATTCGACATCCGCGAAGACGGCGTTGCGATGAAGGTCTATCGGCAGGCGCAGGGCGAGTTCGAGACTTTTGTCGCTCGCTCCAGGATTGCCGCCGCTGCCACTCGATCCGCTGACCGCGGCGCCGGAACCGCTAGCTGAACCCACAACCGAATCCAGAACTGAATCCAGGCCCGAAGCTCCACTCCCCACCAGGAACCCGATCACCATGTCCACCGTCTTTCATCGCTCGCCGAAACAGTCGCTGCCGATCGCCGTCGCGGGCGACGGCATCGAGATCATCGATTCCACCGGCAAGCGCTATATCGACGCCTCCGGCGGCGCCGCGGTCTCGTGTCTCGGTCACAGCAACCAGCGCGTGATCGACGCGATCAAGCGGCAGTCGCAGCAATTGCCGTACGCGCACACGTCGTTCTTCACGACGGAGGCGGCGGAGGAACTCGCCGCCCGTCTGGTCGACGGCGCGCCGGCCGGGCTGGAGCACGTGTACTTCGTGTCGGGCGGATCGGAGGCGATCGAGGCGGCGCTGAAACTCGCGCGTCAGTACTTCGTCGAGAAGGGCGAGCCGCAGCGCCGGCATTTCATCGCGCGTCGGCAGAGCTATCACGGCAATACGCTGGGCGCGCTGGCGATCGGCGGCAATGCATGGCGCCGCGAGCCGTTCCTGCCGATCCTGATCGAAGCGCATCACGTGAGTCCGTGTTACGCGTATCGCGAGCAGCGCGCCGATGAAACCGAAGAAGCCTTCGCGCAGCGTCTCGCGGACGAACTCGAACAGAAGATCCTCGAACTCGGCGCCGGCTCGGTGGCCGCCTTCGTCGCGGAGACGGTGGTGGGCGCCACGGCCGGCGCGGTGCCGCCGGTGCGCGAGTATTTCCGCAAGATCCGCGCGGTGTGCGACCGCCATGGCGTGCTGCTGATTCTCGACGAGATCATGTCGGGCATGGGCCGCACCGGCTATCTGTACGCGTGCGAGGAGGACGGCGTGGCGCCGGATCTGCTGACCATCGCGAAGGGGCTCGGCGCCGGCTATCAGCCCATCGGCGCGACGCTGGTGAGCGAGCGGATCTACCGGACGATCGTCGACGGTTCGGGTTTCTTCCAGCACGGGCACACCTATATCGGCCACGCAACCGCGTGCGCGGCGGCGCTCGAAGTGCAGCGCGTGATCGCCGACGAGCATCTGCTGCCCAACGTGCTCGCACGCGGCGAGCAGTTGCGTGGCCGCCTGCGCGAGCATTACGCGCAGCATCCGCATATCGGCGACGTGCGTGGACGCGGGCTGTTCGTCGGTGTCGAACTGGTCAAGGATCGCGCGAGCAAGACACCGTTCGACGCGGGCCTGAAACTGCACGGGGCGATCCGTCGCGAGGCCTTTGCGCGTGGCCTGATGGTGTATCCGATGGGCGGCACGGTCGACGGCAAGATCGGCGATCATGTGCTGCTCGCGCCGCCGTTCATCTGCACGGCAAGCGATATCGACGAAATCGCCGGGCGGTTGACGGATGCGATCGGCGCGGCACTGGCAGGCGCTTGATGTTGCCGATGTCGCTTATCGCTCTCACCGCCGCTGCCGCGCTTTCCACGCACGCCACTCCGCCACTCCAACCCACGCCACGACCCACGCCACGACCCACGCCATGACCGACCGCCTCCCTCCGTTCGACCCCACGAACGCCACGCCCGAACAGAAAGCCGTGCTCGACGAGATCCTGTCTGGTCCGCGCGGCAATCTGAACGGCCCGTTTCTCGGCTGGATCCACAGTCCCGAACTCGCCCAGCAGGCGCAGCGGCTGGGCGCATTCTGCCGCTACCAGACCGGCCTGCCGCTGCGCCTGTCGGAACTGGCGATTCTGGTGACCGCCGCGCGCTGGCAGGCGCAGGCGGAGTGGTACATCCACTATCCGATCGCGCTGCAGGCCGGCGTGCGCGAGGCGGATGCCGAGGCGCTCCGCGCGGGCAAGCGTCCCGAATTCGCCGACGCCGACGACGCGTTGATCCACGATTTCGCGAGCGAGTTGTACGACTCGAAGCGTGTGTCGGACGCGACGTACGCGCAGGCAGTCGAGCGTTTTGGACATACGGTGGTGATCAATCTCGTCGGCCTGCTTGGCTATTACGCGCTGGTGGCGATGACGCTGAACGTGTTCGGTATGCGGGCGATCGGGCAGGAGAATTTGCCGTTCGCCGAGCCGTCCGCGGACTAGGCGCAGCACCTTTTACGTCATACGAACACAGCCGCGCCTCACCGCACCCGTCGACGCGCTTCAAGTTGTGGCACTTCACGACACCATCACACGGAAGCGCCTATGATGAAGTCCGTTTCCCGCCCGCGGCATGGGCACTAACCGCAACGACGTTGCATGGGAGAAAGACGATGAAGCGCAAGGCATCGGCAGTTTGGCAAGGCGGTCTGCAGGACGGCAAGGGCACGATTTCGAGCGACAGCGGCGTCCTTAAAGACACGCAGTATTCGTTCGCGACGCGTTTCGCGGACGGCATCGGCACGAATCCGGAAGAACTGATCGCGGCCGCGCATGCGGGGTGTTTCTCGATGGCGCTGTCGGCGGAACTCGGCAAGGCCGGCATCACGCCGGAACGCATCGCCACCACGGCGGCCCTCACGCTCGACAAGGACGGCGGCGGCTTTTCGATCACCGCGGTGCACCTCGACGTGACGGTGAAGATTCCCGGCGGCGACAAGGCCGCGTTCGAGAAGGCGGCCGCCGACGCCAAGGCGGGTTGTCCGGTTTCGAAAGTGCTGAAGGCCGACATCACGATGGACGCGAAACTCGAAACCTGAGTTCACGCATTCAGCCGCGCTGTCATAATGACAAGCCGGCGAGCGGGCATTGCCCGCCGCCGGCTTTTTGTTGTTCCGCTTTTCGTTGTACAGCTTGTCCACCCAACGATTCACCGCCGCGCCGCGGTCATGTCTGCCGGGCCGGCGGTCTTGCATGGAACCGTCAATGACAACGCAATCCGACAAAGCACGGCAATTCCAGTCGTATCACGCCGCCGGCGAATCCTTCATCATCCCCAATCCGTACGACATCGGCACCGCGCGCCTGCTCGCGCTCGCCGGTTTCAAAGCGCTCGCCACCAGCAGCGCCGGCTACGCATTCACGCGTGGCCTGCCCGACAACGCCATCGGCCGCGAGCAGATGATGGTGCATCTCGCCGAGATCGTCGGCGCCACCGATCTGCCCGTGAGCGCGGATCTGGAAAACGGTTTTGGCGACTCGCCCGAAGCTTGCGCGGAAACCATCCGCCAGGCGGCGGCGGCGGGCGTGGTCGGCGGCTCGATCGAGGACGCGACCAACCGCGCCGACGCCCCGATCTATTCGCTGGACGCTGCGGTGGAACGCGTGCGCGCTGCCGTCGAAGCGGCTCGGGCGCTGCCGTTTCCGTTCACGCTGACCGCGCGCGCGGAAAACTATCTGAACGGC
Organism: Paraburkholderia sp. D15; assembly: GCF_029910215.1. NCBI lineage: Bacteria > Pseudomonadati > Pseudomonadota > Betaproteobacteria > Burkholderiales > Burkholderiaceae > Paraburkholderia > Paraburkholderia sp. D15. The sequence goes on from NZ_CP110396.1 coordinate 2,945,238, forward strand.
CGCCCGGATATCGACGACACGATCCGCCGCCTGCAGGCGTTCCAGGAAGCGGGCGCGGACGTCCTGTACGCGCCGGGCCTGAAGACTCGCGACGAGATCGCGGCGGTCGTCAACGCGCTGGACAAGCCGGTCAACGTGCTGATGGGCCTGCAAGGCGTGGTGTTGAGCTTCGACGAGCTGCGCACGCTCGGCGTGCGGCGGGTCAGCGTGGGCGGGTCGCTGGCGCGCGCGGCGCTGGGCGCATTTCTGCGTGCCGCGAACGAATTGCATGACCATGGCACGTTCGGCTACACGAAAGACGCGGCGAGCGGCAACGAGCTCAATCAGTCGTTTGCCGGGGCGGAGCAGAAGTGGGGCAAGCAAGGCTAAGCCGTGCGGCTTATCGCCTGGCTCGCAGGCGGCCGGATCTCGCGCCGCCTGATCTACGAAAACTCGCTGCTGAAGACCTGCTACGAAAACTCGCCCTTGATTTCTTGAACGGGTAGTCATAATATTCGCTGCATGAAGCAACCCGGCAATCCCAATCAATCGGCGAAGAAGGGCGGCGTGTGTCCGCGGGGCCGGCCGCGCGAGTTCGATACCGGAACGGTGTTGGCGAGCGCGAGCCAGGTGTTCTGGAACCACGGCTATCACGCCACCTCGATCGACGACCTCTGCAAGGCCACCGGCCTCCTGCGCGGCAGTCTGTACGGCGTGTTCGGCGACAAGCACGGCATTCTGCTGGCCGCGCTCGACCATTACGCGGAAGGTTCGGTCGCGCGGCTCGCCGAGCGCCTGAACGCGCCGGTGCCGGCCGACGAGGCGCTGCGCAACGCTTTGCTGCACTACGCGCGGGTCGCCTGCGCGCTGAACGGTCAGCGGAGCTGCTTCATCACCAACACCGCGCTGGAGATGCAGCAGGACGACGAGGAAACGCGTACCCGTGTCGCCGCGATCCACCGGCGCATGGCCACGTTGCTGGCGGCGTCCGTGATTCGCGGGCAGGCCAGCGGCGTCTTCAATTCCACGCTCGACGAAAAAGCGGTCGGCGATTTCCTGCTGTGCATCATGCAAGGGCTGCGTGTGATGGGCCGGGTCGCGCATGAGGAAGACGCGCTGGAACGCATCGTCGATGTTGCGATGCGCGCCGTCGTCTAAATTTTTTTGCCTAATTTTTGAACGGTTAGTCATGAATAGCGAAGCGATCAAGTCCGCTCCGGCGGTATTGGACAAGGCGAAGGGCGGGCATCAGGGGCTCGCGCTGGCCGTGCTGTTCGTCGGCGCGTTTCTCGCACCGCTGGATTACTTCATCGTCAATCTCGCGCTGCCGTCCATCCACACCGGCCTGAACGCGACCGACGCGCAGTTGCAGCTCGTCGTCTCCGCCTATGCGTCGGCGTACGCGGTGCTGCTGATCACGGGCGGCCGCCTCGGCGACCTGTACGGCCGGCGCCGCATGTTCATGACCGGCATGGCCGCGTTCGTGGTCGCGTCGGCGTTGTGCGGCTTCGCCACCAGCGGCCATATGCTGGTGATTTCGCGGATCGTGCAGGGCATCGCCGCCGCGGTGATGGCGCCGCAGGTGCTCGCCACCGTCCGCGCGGTCGTGCCCGTGCATCGGCAAACCAAGGTGATGAGCCTGTATGGCTTCATGTTCGGCTTGTCGTCGATCGTCGGGCAACTGGGCGGCGGCGCGTTGATCACCTATCACCCGTTCGGGCTCGACTGGCGGATCATTTTCCTGCTCAACATTCCGATCGGCATCGTGGCGTTCATCGGCACGTGGAAGTTCGTGCCGGAGAATCAGCCGGCCACGCGGGCGGCCATCGACCTGAAGGGCTCGGCGCTGCTCTCGGCGGTGCTGTTGCTGATCATTTACCCGATGACGCACGGCCGCGAAGCGGGATGGCCGGCCTGGACCTTCGTGATGTTCGCGCTCGCGGTGCCGGTGTTCGCGCTGTTCATCGCCACCGAGCGGCGCGTGGAGCGCAAGGGCGGCGATCCGCTGGTGGATCTGCAATTGTTCCGTAATCCGGCGTTCGCACTCGGGCTCGTGCTGGCGTTCCTGTTCTACTGCAACAGCGCGTTTTTCCTGACCTACGGCATCTTTCTGCAAACCGGCCTGCACTGGAGCCCGCTCGCGTCCGGCATCGCGATCATGCCGTTCGCGCTGGGGTTCGTCGCCGGGCCGCTGACGTCGCCGGCGGTGGTCAAGCGCATCGGCAGTCATGTGCTGACGCTCGGCTTCTCGATGATGGCGGTCGGCTTCGCGATCATCGGCTGGTCGTCCGTGCAGTCCGTCACGCCGGCGTTGCCGTTTTACTGCGGGCTGGTGCTCGCGGGCATCGGGCAAGGACTGTTGCTGCCGTCGATCGTGCGTATCGTGTTGCTCGAGGTGGTGCCGGAGAAGGCGGGGCTGGCGTCCGGCGTGGTGTCGTCGACCTTGCAGATCGGCTCGGCGTTCGGCACCGCGGCGATCAGCGGCGCGTTCTTCGCCGCGATCGGCAGCCGTTCGACGGCAAGCGCCTACGCGCACGGCTTCCAGTTCAGCCTTGCGATCAACGCGCTGCTGATGGTGGTATGCATCGGCCTGAGCGTGTTGCTGGTGCGGCATCAGCAGCATGCGTTGCGGCGCGTCGCGCAGCCGGCTTGAAAATCATGCGCGAGTAATCGTTTTCAATGAGCGTTTTCAGTGAGCGTTTTCATCAGGCATTCCCAGCGAACGGGTGAAGGCCGAACCTATCCGCCAGCTTATTGTGGATTTTAAAAACCATAATTGCGCGTAGCGTGAATTTACCGATGAGCGTTGCGTTCATAGGTAATCTCGGCATGCAGGTTGACGTGGGTCATAAATAAACGCCGAATAAATCCTGTAAGCGTTTTAAATATGATGAAAGACAACCCGCATTTTCTACTGCAAACCAGGGTAATCGACAGTAACTCTTTCGATCATGCGGTGCCGCATAAGGGTCATGCCTGGCGGGCGATTGAAGGGTTTTCCCTGCTTTATGTGCGGTAACGCGCCATGCGAAACCTATTGCAGTTCCACTGAAAACGATGTCATTAAAAAGCACTTGCTTCGAATAAATTCGATTGTTAATCTGGCCGGACTTTAGAGGCTTCCCTCAGTAAGTTGCACATGAGAAACCCGGTGCAGCGACTGAATACCGCTCAACGGTTCCCAAGGGATTGAATATGCTCACCGCTACCATTGAGGCACTCGATATTCCGCCCGCCGCCAGTTTTGCTGTCGGCGACGTCGTGACGTTGAAGGAAGGCGGCTCGCGCATGACGGTGACGTACGCGGGGCCGGTGGCGCTCAATCCGGGCGACTGGCTGATCTGCGAGTGGTTCGACGATCACGGCGAACTGCGCCGCGAGATGTTCGCGCCGTCCAGCGTGCGCGCCGAACCGCGTTCGATCCCGGCCGCGTCCGTGCAATGGAACCGCGTGGGACGCCGCGCGGCTTGAATCTGCCGGTCATGAACGGACATGGCCGCGTCGGAACGCGTGCCGCGTTCTCGTGACAGTTGCACCGAGCCTTCTCACACCGCTCCGGTTTTACTTCTCGCTGTACTCGCCTCTAACGCTTCACTTCTTCACACCGTCCCGCGCTGTCGCCCGTCTCTGCACGCGTGCGAGCAGCGCGCTCGAAAACGCCTTCATCCGCACGATCTTGCGTGTCGCGACGACCTCGCCGGCGATGTTTTTCGGCGGATTGGGTTGCAGCGACCAGTACAGCGCCAGCAGCCAGCCGAAACCGGTCCAGCCGAGGCACGCGTTGAAGAGCGCGAGCGTCAGCACGTCGTGGCGCTTGCGCCGGTCCGCGAGAACGGCCGGCAGAAAATAGAGCGTCAGCGCGAGTACGGCCGCGACGATCTGCACGACAACATTGCCCGCCATGGGCTGCTCCTTACCTGCCACGTAAGCCACGATTGTCGCGCGATTGCGCGGGGCGCGCAGCAATTGCGCGAGGATCGGATGAAGGCTGTGCGATGGCCGCGCGGACATCGTTCGCCATCGCGGTGAATGACCAGGGCGTCCGTCCGTCTGGATGCCGCCAGGGGTTCAGCGTATCCCGCATCGGGACTATCATGTCCGTTTCGACCGACCAGATCCGCCACGGACGCCATCATGATCTCCGACGATACGACCCAACCGACCGAAACGACCCCACACATCGACCACGACAAGCTCCGCGAATTCGTCGACCGTAAATGGAACGACGAGATCGTGCCCGCGCTGACCGACTACATCGCGGTGCCGGCCAAGAGTCCGGCGTTCGATCCCGAGTGGGTCAAGCACGGCTATCTGGAACGCGTGATCACCGACGCCGCGCAGTGGGCCGAGCAGCAGGCCGTGCGCGGTCTCAAGCTCGAAGTGATCCGCCTGCCGGGCCGCACGCCGGTGATCTTCTTCGAAACGCCCGCTACTCGTTCCGGCAGCGACGAAACCATCGTGCTGTACGGTCACCTCGACAAGCAGCCCGAGTTCGACGGCTGGCGCAACGACCTCGGTCCGTGGACGCCGAAGCTCGAAAACGACAAGCTCTACGGCCGTGGCGGTGCCGACGACGGTTACGCGATCTACGCGAGCATCACCGCGCTCGCGGCGCTGGATACGCAAGGCGTCGAACGTCCGCGCTGCGTCGGTCTGATCGAAACCTGCGAGGAGTCGGGCAGCTACGATCTGCTGCCGTACGTCGATGCGTTGCGCGAACGTCTCGGCAAGGTCGGACTCGTCGTGTGTCTCGACTCGGGCGCGGGCAATTACGACCAGCTTTGGCTGACCACCTCGCTGCGCGGCCTCGTCGCCGGCGACCTCGAAGTGCAGGTGCTCGACGAAGGCATTCACTCGGGCGGTTACGGCGGCATCGCGCCATCGAGCTTCCGCATCATGCGGCAACTGTTCGACCGTCTCGAAGACTCGGCGAACGGCACGCTGCTGCCGAAGGGTTTCCACGTCGACATTCCGGCCGACCGTCTGCGCGAAGCGGAAGCCACCGCGAAGATTCTCGGCGACGACGTCTGGAAGAAACTGCCGTGGGCCTGCGGGCAGGAGGGTCGTCAGGTGCTGCCCACCACCACCGATCCGCGCGAGGCGCTGCTCAACTCGACGTGGCGTCCGTCGCTGTCGGTGACGGGCGCGGCCGGCATGCCCGCACTCGCCGATGCGGGCAACGTGCTGCGTCCGCGCACCGCATTCAAGCTGTCGCTGCGTCTGCCGCCGATGGTCGAGGCGGAGAAGGCCGTCGCCGACCTGAAGGCGCTGCTCGAAGTCGATCCGCCGTACAACGCGAAGGTGACGTTCAAACCGGACGCGGGCGCGGCGAGCGGCTGGAGCGCGCCCGATCTCGCGCCGTGGCTGTCCACGGCGTTGAACGACGCGTCGCGTCAACACTTCGGCGCCGACGTCGCCTACATGGGGCAGGGCGGCACGATTCCGTTGATGAACGTGTTGAAGGCGGGCTTCCCGAGCTCGCAGTTCATGGTGTGCGGCGTACTGGGACCGAAGTCGAACGCGCACGGCCCGAACGAGTTCCTGCATGTGCCGTACGGCAAGAAGCTGACGGCGGCGGTGGCCGACGTCATCGCCGCCGCGCCGTGACGATCTACGCGGCGCGTCGGGCATGACCGCGCCGCGTCAGCATGACCGCGGCGCTTAACGATTCAATTTGAATAGCTTATCCGCTGCGCCGCCATTCGAAATTCGAAATTCGAGCGCCCGCCAGTCACCATTTTCGAATGGATGACTTAAGCGGGCGCTCTTTCTTTTTCACTCCCATTCGGCCAGGGCATGGCCTTTTTGTCTTTTGCCCTTTGTCTTTTTGCCCTCCGCCTGTTCCGCGCTCGATTCGCGGCGCGACGCTCATCGGCGGTGCAACGTCGCCCATCTTCCGTGCGCAATCGTTTTGCGCGTTCGTCATCGTGCGTGGACCGTGCACGTCGTCGGCCAGACGCCATCTTCCGTAAATTCAATAGACGACTGCATTCATCTGTTGGTAACGCCGCACCCATCCGCTTCAGGTCTGCTTTAGGCTCGCATTGCATTACCAGTGTTTAACCTTAAAGGACCGCTCAAAATGAATCTGCATAGCCACCACGCCTGCCGGCCGTTCATCGAAGCCGGCAACCTGTCGCAAATCTCGGCGTACTACGAAGAAGGACGCAACGTCATGTGGATGATGTTGCGCGCGCAACCACGACCCTGCTTCAACCTCGATCTGGTGCACGACATTCTCGGTCTCGCGCAGGCGGCACGAGAGTCGGGATTGCAGATCGATTTCTGGGTGACAGGCTCACTGATTCCGTCGATGTACAACGTCGGCGGCGACCTCGATTTTTTCGCGGAGACGATCCGCGCCGGCCGGCGTCAGGCGCTGGTGGCCTATGCGCGCGCCTGTGTCGATTGCGTGCATGCGGCGGCGCGCGGCTTCGACACCGGTGCGATATCGATCGCGATGGTCGAGGGCACCGCGCTCGGCGGGGGCTTCGAGGCGGCGCTCGCGCATCACTTCCTGCTCGCGCAAAGCGATGCGCGTCTGGGTTTCCCGGAGATCGCGTTTAACCTGTTTCCCGGCATGGGCGGGTATTCGCTGGTCGCGCGCAAGGCCGGCATGCGGCTCGCCGAGGAACTGATCGGCGTGGGGGAATCGCATACGGCGGAATGGCACTACGCCAAGGGTCTCGTCGATCAGGTGTTCGAACCCGGCGACGCTTATCTGGCCACGCGCACCTTCATCGATACGCTCAAGCCGAAAATGAACGGCATCCGCGCGATGCTGCGCGCGCGTCAGCGCGTGCTGCAACTCTCGCGGGCGGAATTGATGGAGATTACCGAGGACTGGGTGGACGCCGCCTTCACGATCGAGGAGAAGGACCTCGCGTTCATGGAGCGGCTGGTGACGCTGCAAAACCGGCGCACGTCGAATCTGCGGCAGACGGCTTCGAGCGCGGCGAACTTTGCCTGAAACGCGGCGGAAGCTCAGGCGATCAACCTGAGCTTCTGCCGGTCCTGCAGCCAGCGTTCGAATTCGGCGGCCGGCATGGCCTGACCGTACATGAAGCCCTGCACGTAGTCGACGCCGAGCCCTTTCATGAACACCTCTTCCGCTTCATTCTCGATGCCTTCGGCGACCACCTTCAGGTTCAGCTCCTGAGCCACCGCGACCATCGAACGCACCAGCGCCTGCGCCTTGGTGTCCGTGTTGATGGAGCGCACGAAACTGCGGTCGAGTTTGATCAGGTCGAGCGGAATCCGGCCCAGTTGCGACAGCGACGAATAGCCGGTGCCGAAGTCGTCCAGATGCACCTGCGCGCCGAGCAGCCGGAACTGCTTGATGAGTTCGAGCGCCGCCGCTTCGTCTTCGATCAGGCAGCTTTCGGTCAGTTCGAGATCGATCAGGCACGGGTCGAGATCGGCGTTGCGCAGCGCCTCGGTGAAGTGGCGCACCACGGCGGTGTCCGCCAGTTGCCGCGCCGACACGTTGATCGCGATACGCAGATTGAAGCCGGCCGCTTTCCATTGCGCGGCCTGTTTGGCGGCGGTATTCATGACCCAGCGGCCGAGCACGCCGATCAGCCCGGATTCCTCGGCATACCGGATGAATTCCGTCGGCATGATCTGCCCGCGTTCCGGTGAATTCCAGCGCACCAGCGCCTCGGCCCCTTGCACGACGCCGGTGGCGAGCGAGAGCTTCGGCTGGTAATGCAAGGTCAGCTGGCCTTCGTCGAGCCCGCGCCGCAGATTGGTGTCGAGCCACATGAACTCGGCGACGCGGCGGTTCATGTCCGGCGAGAACACGCGATGCGTGCGTTTGCCTTCGTCCTTGGCGACGTACATCGCGGTGTCGGCGGAACGGATCAGCGATTCGAGACTGTCGCCATGCTCCGGATAGCGGGCGATGCCGATCGAACAGCCGGTGTAGACCTCGATGAGCCCCAGCGCGAACGGCGTGCGCAGACGTTCGAGAATGCGCTGCGCGGTGCCTTCGAGTTCGTGCGCGGTGCCTTTGGCCGCCAGCACGATGAACTCGTCGCCGCCGAGACGCGCGAGCACGTCGCCCTCGTTCAGGCAGGTGGCGATGGCCGAGGACACGTCCTGGATCAGCCGGTCGCCGAACACGTGACCGTAGTGGTCGTTGACCTTCTTGAAGTTGTCGAGATCGAGGAACAGGATGCCGACTTCCTCGCCGGGCGCCGTTTCCTCGATCGCGACGCGGATCTTGTCCTGGATCGCGTTGCGATTCGCGAGACCGGTGAGCCCGTCGGTATTGGCCAGTTCGATCAGACGTTCCTGCGCGAGCCGTTCCTCGGTGATGTCCGTGCCCGAGCAGATGAGGAATTGTTCCTCGACGCCGCTGCCGCTATGCACGAACTTATTGCGGAACAGAAACAGCCGTTCGCCGTGCACCGTTTTAACTTTGCGTTCGACTTCATACGACACGCCGCGATTGAAGAAACCGGCAATGTTCTGGCTGGAGGCCGCGCCGTCTTCACTGGACATGAACAGCGCCCACACGTTGCGGCCGACGATCTGTTCTTCCTTGACGCCCGTGAGTTCTTCGGCGAGCCGATTGAAACGCTGTATCCGGCCGTGCTTATCGACGATCACGACGACCGAATTCACTTCGGACACGACCTGTTCCGCGAACGACAGGCCGTGCATCAGATCGCGCGCGACCGATTCGGTGTCGTCGTACGCGCAGGCCGTACCGGCCCAGGTATTGCCGCTGATTTTCTTGCCGACCAGATGCAGACGCAACGGTTCGCCGAACAGGCGCACGTCGACCACCATATGCGAGGTAATGCCGGTCAGGCAGCGGATTTGCGACGCTTGTTGAGGATTCAGCGGAATGGCGACATTGGCGGGCACTTCGCCGGTGACGGGCGTGAGTTCGAGCGCGTTGCTGTCGGTCGACAGACGCCAGCATGGGCTGCTTGTGCCGAACTGCGCAAAAAGCACCTGGTCGTGTTGGTCGTCATTCATGTGATCCCCGGGCGATGTGTGCCGGTGGCCGCGTGAAGGCGGGAGGCGGCATACAGTCTTCATCATACTTAAGACTGGCCTCATTGTAGCGAAGCGGCTGCTATTCGGGCTTATAAACAATAACGGGCTAATGGTCCATCGTCTTTAGGCTTGCTTCAAAATTGCTTCGATGTTTTATGCGACGTCCTGGCAAGGCGGTCCATGAAATCTAGAACTTCCTCGCTAGCCAGCTGCGTGCCCGCTCCCGCTCGACCGGGTCGTCCGCCAGCGGCGGTGCGAACCAGAAGGCGCCCGCCACCAGCGTCGCGACCACGATGCCGTCGCGATACAGCACGCGATTGCCGGCCACGGCCGGCACGCGTTCGCCGACGAGCAAAGTCCCAGCCAGATTCAACGGATCGGTGCCGGCGACACACATAAAAGCACCATCGTTCGCATGACGGCGCGTTTCCCTTAAGACGGGAATGGCCTCGGGCAATGCAAATTGTTCGCCCGCAAGGCCGTTCACGAAGCGGCCGCCGCGAATCACGCCGCGCGCTTCGAGCCGTTGCAGCACGCGCAGCAGATCGCGCCATGGCGGCAGCCAGTCGGCTTCGCGTTCGAGCAGACGCCAGAACACCACGCCGTAGCGGCGCAGCAAGGTCATCGCGACGTGTTCGAGCACGTCGGGCGGCAATTGCCGGCGGCGTTCCGGGGTGGGCGGCAGTGGGGTCGTCCCGGGGCGGCTCACCAGCGCCCAGCGCCCCGCATCGTCCATTCCTCCGATCAATGCGCTCGCGCGTGAGCGCCGGTTGCTCGCGAACGCGTGGCGTTTCGCGACCGGCTTCAGCAACGCGCGCAAGCCGGCAAAGCTATCCGAATTCACCAGGCCGGCCGCGACGAGTTCGCCTAATGCGTTCTCCAGTTCCATGCGCAGCACACGGACTTCGCTCAGCAATTCGTCGAAGAACATCGCGCCGTGCCGGGCGAGTGCGTCGTACACGCTTTGCGCGCGCGCCGACAGTTCCATCGGTTTCGATCCGTCGATCAGCGCGCTCCAGACGCGCACCTGCGCGCGCGGCAGCAGCACGATCGGCGTGCTGCGCACGGGACCGGCGGCGCTGCGGGGCCGGTCGGTCAGACGGGTCCAGACGATCTTGCCGGCGCGGCATAGTTCGTCGAGCGAAGTGTTGGAATAGGCCTTCACGCGTGCGGGCAGCAGGTCGTCTTCCCACGCGCCGGCGGCGGCCTGGAAACCTTCCATCTGTTCGAGCACGGCGGCCAGCGCGTCGCGGCCTTCGCCGCGCGTGTCCGGCGTCAGATGCTGCCAGGCGAACAGGAAGCGCATGAAATCGTGTCGTTCCACCGGCTCGATTTCACGGCGCAGCCGTTTCACCGTGTAGCGATGAATCCGCGCGAGCAGGTGGCGTTCGCACCATTCGTCGTTGCCGGCATGCGGCGTGAAGCGGCCGCGCATCACATAGCCTTCCGCTTCGAGACGAACGAGCGCGCGTTCGACCGACGCCGCCGGCAAACCCAAGGGCTTCGCGATGGTCTCGACCGGTAGCGGGCCGAAGCCGGTCAGGCGGGCGCGCAGGACGTCGACGAGCGCGTCGTCGGCGGTCCATGTGTCGGCAAAGCCTTTGGGTGCGGCGATGGAGGGCGTGTAGCGGGTCGCATCCGCGTCGGGGTAGAGCGCCTGGAAGCAGGTCAGGCGCTCGGCGGGCAGCCAGAGGGCGGTGTCCGCATCGACCTGAAGACGTGTCGCGCGGCCCGATGCGGCTAGCGAAGCGAGCCATGCGGGCCACTGCGCCTGCGTGTTTGCCTCGGCGTCCGTCGTAGTGTCGGTTTTGGTTTCGGTTTCGGCTTCGGCCTCGGTCACGCACGCGAGACCCGTCAACGCCTCGTGCATTTCGTCGAGGCTGCGCGCTTGCGGCCATGCTTCGTCGCGCACGCTGTCGATCGCGTCGGGGTCGAGCGCGCCAAGGTCGCCGGCGCTTTCCGGATCGCTCCAGCGGCGATTCTGCACGGCCTGCGTGCGGCGCTCCTCGATCGGTGCGTCGTCGAGATACGCGTACGGTTTCGCGGTGAGGATTTCGGCGGCGAGCGGCGACGGCGCGGGCAGGTCGCGCGCGATCAGCCGCACGTCGCCCTGTTCGATACGGCGCAGCAGCGCGAGCCACGTGTCGCTGTCCATCGCCTCGTGCAGGCAATCGTCGACCGTCTGGTCGACTAATGGATGGCGCGGCAATTCGCGTTCGCCGACGATGTTCTCCAGACACGCGGCCTGCTCCGGAAACACGCTCGCGAGCAGATCCTCGCTGCGCATGCGTTGCAACTGCGGCGCGGTTTTATGGCCGCCCGTGTAACGCGGCAGGCCCAGCGCGGTGGTCGCGTTCCAGCGCCAGCGCACGCCGAACAGCGGCGCGTCGAGCAGCGCCTGGATCAGCAGATATTCGGCGCTGTTCGAATGCAGATAGCGCCACACGTCGTCGAGCACGAACGAATGGCTGCCGGTCAGCGAGAGCACGATCGCGTCTTCGGTGGCGGCCGCCTGCAGCTCGAAATTGAAGGTGCGGCAGAAGCGCTTGCGCAGCGCGAGTCCCCACGCGCGGTTCACGCGACTGCCGAACGGCGCATGAATCACGAGCTGGGTGCCGCCGGATTCGTCGAAGAAGCGCTCCATCACCAGGGCGTTTTGAGTCGGCAGGACGCCGAGCGCGGACCGGGCGCGGGCGAGGTAATCGACAATCTGTTGCGCGGCGTCCGTGTTCAGACCGAGCGCGGTTTCGAGCCAATGGATCGCGCGGTCGAGAGAAGTGGGTTGCGGGGCGGTTGCTTCGTTCGCGTCTTCTACGTTGCCCGGCACATCCAGCAGCCCATCGATCTGTTCCCGCAGCCGCGCGACGCCGAACGACAATTCGTCGCTGCGTCCCGGCGCTTCGCCGAGCCAGAACGGGATGTTCGGCGGTTGGCCTTGCGCGTCCTCGACGCGCACGCGGCCGCTCTCGATCCGCAGAATTCGATACGACGCGTTGCCGAGCTGGAACACGTCGCCGGCGAGACTTTCGACCGCGAAGTCTTCGTTGACCGTGCCGATGTTGAGCGCCTGCGGTTCGAGCACCACCGCGTAATCCGCGTTTTCGGGGATCGTGCCGCCCGACGTGACGGCGACCAGCTTGCCGCCGCGCCGGCCGCGCAGCGTGCCGCTCACCACGTCGCGGTGCACGTAGGCGCCGCGCGGGCCGTTGCGGCCCGTGTAGCCCTCGGCGAGCATGCGCAGCACGGCGTCGTACTGGTCGCGCGCGAGGTCCGCGTAGGGCGCGGCGCGGCGGATCAGGTCGAACAGCGCGTCTTCGCTCCATTCGGCGTTCGACACTTCGGCGACGATCTGCTGCGCGAGCACGTCGAGCGGTGCGCGCGGGATTCGCAGCGCGTCGAGTTCGCCGCGCCGCACGCAGTCGAGCAGCGCCGCGCATTCGATCAGATCGTCGCGCGAGGTCGGAAACAGCCGCCCCTTCGGCATGCCGCCGACGTGATGGCCCGAGCGTCCAACGCGTTGCAGGAACGGCGCGATCGCGCGCGGCGAACCCATCTGGCAGACCAGATCGACGTCGCCGATATCGATGCCCAGTTCCAGCGAGGCCGTCGCAATCAGCACGCGCAGCTCGCCGCGCTTCAGACGCTGTTCCGCGTCGAAGCGATGTTCCTTCGCGAGGCTGCCGTGGTGCGCGGCGACCGCTTCCTTGCCGAGCCGCTCGGTCAGATGACGCGCGGCGCGTTCTGCCATGCGGCGCGTGTTGACGAAGATCAGCGTGGTGCGATGCATCGCGACGAGTTCGGCGAGACGGTCGTAGACGCGCTCCCACACTTCGTTGGGCATCACCGCTTCGAGCGGCACGGGCGGCAGTTCCAGCGCGAGATCGCGTTCGCGGACATGGCCGACATCGACGATCGCGCAATCGGCTTGCTGGTCGCTGTCGAGGCTCGCGCCGCCGACGAGGAAACGCGCGACCGCGCTCACGGGCTTCTGCGTGGCCGACAGGCCGATGCGCGGCAGACGGCGGCCGCATAACGCGTCGAGCCGTTCGAGCGTGAGCGCGAGATGGCTGCCGCGTTTGCTGTTCGCGAGCGCGTGGATTTCATCGACGATCACCGTGCGCGCCGTCGAGAGCATGCGGCGGCCGGAGTCCGAACCGAGCAGCACGTACAGCGATTCGGGCGTGGTGACGAGGATGTGCGGCGCGCGTTTTCTGATCGCGTTGCGTTCCTGCTGGGTCGTGTCGCCGGTACGGACCGCGGTGCGGATGTCGAGCGGCGGCAGGCCGAGCGCGGCGAGTTCGGCGGCGATACCTGCCAGCGGCGTTTGCAGGTTGATGCGGATGTCGTTGGAGAGCGCCTTCAGCGGGGAGACGTAGACCACCAGGGTTTCGTCGGGTAGGGCGCCGCCGTGGGCGAGGCCTTGCTGGACGAGGTCGTCGAGCGCCGAGAGGAAGGCGGTGAGGGTTTTGCCGGAGCCGGTCGGGGCGGCGACCAGGGTCGAGCGGCCGTGACGGATGGGAGGCCATGCGGCGGCCTGCGCACCGGTGGGGGCTGGGAAGGTTTTCAGGAACCAGTTGGCGACGGCGGGGTGGAAGGTGTCGAGCGCTGCGGTGGCGGTGGGGGCGGCTACTGTGGCTACCGCGGCTAGCGTGGTTAAGGGCGCGGACATGCCCGCCGCCGACGCCGCCTTGCGCGGCTTCTTGCGGGTTCTGGCCGCGTCGGGCGCGGCGGTGGTCGGTTCCGAAGTCATGCCTGCGTAGATGGGGGCTCGGCGTGGCATATCCAGAGTCGCTGGACGGTTGGCGTGGGGTGGTGGTGTTGGGGGCAGTCTGGCAGATTTTCTTGGGGGCGTGTTTGGGAAGCGGGAACAGGGTTTTAACGAACTGTCGCCGGCTGCCGCGCTCCCTGCCGACTTGCATCAATTGCAGTACTCTCTACGCCTCACCCATCCCCCAACCACGATGGAGTTCGACGATGCGTTACAACCAGTTAGGCCGTACCGGGATTTTTGTTTCAGAACTGTGTCTGGGCACGATGACGTTCGGTGGCGGCGACGGCATCTGGAAACAGATCGGCGATCTCCAGCAAGCCGACGCGGAGCGGCTGGTCGGCCGCTCGCTCGACGCGGGCATCAATTTCATCGATACCGCCGACGTGTATGCCGGCGGTCTCTCCGAACAGATCACCGGTCAGGCGCTGAAAAACCTGAAAGTGCCGCGCGACCAGGTTGTGGTCGCCACCAAGGTGTTCGGCCAGACCGGCGAGTTTGCGAACGCGCGCGGTGCGTCGCGCTATCACATCATCGACGGCGTGAAGGCGAGTCTGCAACGTCTGCAACTCGATCACGTCGACCTGTATCAGATCCACGGTTTCGATCCGGCGACGCCGATCGAGGAAACCGTGCGTGCGCTCGACACGCTGGTGCAGCACGGGCACGTGCGTTACGTCGGCGTATCGAACTGGGCTGCGTGGCAGATCGTCAAGGCGCTCGGTATCGCAGAGCGGCTGGGCGCGGCGCGGTTCGAAACGCTGCAGGCGTATTACACGCTGGCGGGGCGCGACCTCGAACGCGAACTCGTGCCGATGCTGCAAAGCGAAGGGCTCGGGTTGATGGTCTGGAGTCCGCTCGCGGGCGGGCTATTGAGCGGCAAGTATGGACGTGAGCAACAGGGCGAGGCGGGTAGCCGTCGCACGACGTTCGACTTTCCGCCGGTCAACCGCGAGCGCGCGTATGACTGCATCGACGTGATGCGCGAGATCGCTGAAGCGAAGCGCGTCTCGGTCGCGCAGATCGCGCTTGCGTGGTTGTTGCATCAGCCGGTGGTGACGTCGGTGATCGTCGGCGCGAAGAAGGTCGAACAGCTCGACGACAATATCGCGGCCACGTCGGTCGAACTGTCCGCCGATGAGCTGACGAAACTCGATCGGGTCAGCACGTTGCCGGCGGAGTATCCGGGGTGGATGCTGGAGCGGCAGGGGGAAGTGCGGCGCAAGCAGCTGGAGGAAGCGCGGCACGGGAGTTGAGGATGGTGAGGGAGAAGCTGCGGGTGCGTGCGGCTTCTCCTGTGAGATTAGTCTCCCGATGATTAACTTTTTCGCTCGCGTGCACGGCGAAACGCACGTATCGCAATGGGCGCGCTCCACACTGCCAGCACTGCGATGGCAAAACTCAAAACCAGCATGACTAGCACGAGGGGATCGTCGGCGCGCTCGCCGTCGACCAGATCGAATGGTCTCGACGCCTGGGCGAGTACCCAATGTCCTGCTGGGCTTTGCGCAAGTGCCCAGAACCAGTCAAAGAAGCCTAGCGTCCAGCCAATCGGGATGGTCAACGCGACGGATAGAACGAGTTTGATCAGGAAGGATTTCATCGCACGTTGACTGTTCCGTAATAGCTGATGTTAGTTCCAGGAATAACGGCCCGTGGTTGTGACTTCAGAAATGTTCTAAGTTTTTCAAATTGAAATCGGTTGTGCACCGTTATACATCCCTTGCTTTGGTTAGTGCGGCCGGCAGGATGCAGACGAAACTCTCCACGCAGAACGCCGTTGATATATGTGTAGTCGTCGATCAGACCGTCGTTTCGATAAAGGGCGAACCACCCGCTACGGCTGGTATGTGTAAAAGTATTCGCAATCGTATCGCGCAACCAACCTAAACGGCCGCCGCTCTCCCTGTCGACGATGAAATAAGTTCCGGCTGGAAGCGGCCCCTCATCTTTTTTCGCTGTCGCGCTCGGGTCGTCAACATAGATGCCGTCACCTGAGAAAGCAGCGATTCCACCAAGACCTGGGCAGAGTAAGACAGACATGCGTTGACCGTTGAGACGGAAAGAGCAGGACACCGGCATGGGTTGCCTCCAAAGGATCAGGAGGAGGCGATTCCAGGCAATTGAATCGAACCGTCTATACGCTGTGGGTCGTGTTAACTGAGGATATGCGCTGTCGGTCGTGGGTCCTTATGTGTTGAGGCACTTCACTTCCGCGGAGAAGTCCGACCACAACGGACTCGCGTCACTTTGTCGACCACGAGAAAATGGATGCGACAATTCGCGCTTGTCGCACCGCAAACCGTCAACAACCGTCACAAACGAAAACGGTCGCGTGCCTTATCAGACACGCGACCGTTCCTGGCAGAAAATCCCAATTTCCAGCACTAACGGCGGCCGGCTACTTCACCGCTTCCACCGCATCCTGCGCATAAGCCGCCACCGCATCCATCGTCCGCGCCGAATAAACCATCGCCGCGCCCGCATTGATCGCCACCGCGACGCCCAGCGCCTCGGCGATTTCCTCGCGCGTCGCGCCGTGCTTCAGCGCCTCGGCGGTGTGCACGGAAATACAACCGTCACAGCGCAAACTCACCGCGGCGGCCAGCGCAATCAACTCGCGCGTCTTCGCGCCGAGCAGGTTGGTTTTCTGACCGGCGCCCGACATCGTTTGATACGCCTTGAGCGTATCCGGCGACAGCTTGCCGATCTCGCCGATACGGCCGAACAATTCCTTGCGATACTCGATCCAGTTCAACATGGCAGTGCTCCTTGGTCTGTTGCGCGTCGGCGGGTGCCGGCGTCGTGAGACAAGTATTGCGCCGCGCCGCGATATCCTGAATACTCGTTTCGCTCAACTTTTAGCGGGATCGTCTCATGGACATGCTTAGCCGACTGCTCGATCTGGCCCGGCCGCAGGCAAGCCTGGACTTGCGCTGCCTGCTGTCGGGCGGCTTCGACATCGATCACGGGCCGCTTGAGGCGGGCATCGCGCCGTTTCATCTGGTGCTCGGCGGCGCCTGTCTGATCGAGGCCGACGACGGCACGGAGTTGCCCTTGCGTACTGGCGATTTCGTGCTGTTTCCACGCGGCGCCGCGCATCGCGTGCGGGACGTGGCGAGGTCCAGCGTGACGACGCCGATCACGCAGAGTCACGACGGCATGCTGCCGGTGCGGCAAAGCGGTAACGGTAAAAGCAACGGCAACTCAAAAGCCAGCGCCAACCATGAAACCACCAACACTCGCGCGGCCGATGTCGACCTCCTGTGTGGCCGCTTTCTCTACGCGCCAGGCTCATCCGCGTTGCTGCTGAACGCGTTGCCCGATCCATTCCACGTCTCGCTCGAAGGCACGCAAGCGCTGGACTCGTTGCAAACCGTGACGGACCTGATGCGCACCGAAGCGGAACGACGGCAACCCGGCGCGCTCGCCATCGTCACCGCATTGAGCCACGCGCTGTTCACCATGGCCTTGCGTGTGCACGGCGAACGCAACGCGTCGGGCTCCGGCGTGTTGACGCTGCTCGCCGACGCACGTCTGGGCGCGTCGGTGCAAAGCATGCTGAACGCGCCGGAACGCGCATGGACCATCGCGGAACTGGGGGACGTCGCGGCAATGTCGCGTGCGACCTACGCGCGTCACTTCAACGAGCGCGCGGGCATGACGGTGATGGATTTCCTCACGCAGATCCGCATGACGATCGCGTGCGATCTTCTGCGCCGCACGCAGCGCAGCGCGGCCGAGGTCGGCGAGATGGTCGGCTATCAGTCGGAAGCGGCGTTCGGCAAGGCGTTTCAGCAGAGCGTCGGCGTGACGCCTGGGCGGTATCGGCGTCGGCGGGAGGAGGGGGACGAAAAGGGGCAAAGCGAGTGAGCCGGACGCAACCACTCGAATCAACGATGACCAGACAAATCACCATCAAACTATTACTGATCGCAGTGCTGGTGGTCATCGCCGTGATTGGCGGATGGTATCTGACCTGTCTCTTCAGCCTGTTGCCGTTCAACATGCCCGATTTCATCGACAGCTTCATACGCTTCGCGTTGTCGATCACCGGTAACGACGATCTGGCGAATCCGGACGATATGGAAATGCTGTCTTTCCTTCTTTACTGGCTGGTTTTCACCATCCTGACCGGAACTCTCACCTTCTTCGGTTACCGCACCTTCCGTCATTACCGGCAAACTGTTCCGCGTTGAGCGGCGTGCGCGTCAATTCTTAACGTCCTCCACCTCCCCAAACCACTTCCGCCCAACCTTCCCCATCGCCCACGCCATCAACAGCGCGCACACCGTTCCCAAGGTCACTTCCCCCAACCGCAGCAGCGCCTTGTCCCAAGGCGGCCCCATCCCGGGCACCAGCAGCATGATGGTCGCGGTGATACCACCGAGCCGCGCCGCGCTGCCCACGTTCAACACCCAGCACACGACGATCGCCACGCCGACCGTCGCCGCATAAGCCGCGAAATATCCGCCGCCGGCCAACGCGCCCACGAGCCCGCACAGTCCGCCGACCATCGCGCCGATGAACTGGTCGCGCGACAGATTGCGCGTGTCGATATAGCTATGTTGACTGACCGCGATCGCGGTAATCGCGGCCCAGAACGCCTGCTCGGTATGCAGCGCGCGGCCGATCGCGAAGGCGAGACTGGCGCCGGCCACCGCCTGCACGGCCATGAGGCCGCCCTCAATCAGCCGCTCGCCGAGCGGCAATGCCTTCAGAAAAGCGAACAGCGAGTTGGCCGCGCTCGTCCGCGCGCGATGGGTCGAACGGGGTGTCGAAGTGCGGGGCGAATTATCGGGTGGTGTCATCGCGAGAAGCAGACCTCAAAGCCGCCCTCACTGGAGCATGAAGGTCTCGTATTCTAGCGACTCCAATTTACGATCCAGCAGATACAGGCTCGCCAGCACGACCACCAGCAACGCGCCCGCAAATCCATAGCCATAGAAAGCCGGATTCAACGCCAGCGTCATCGCCGTGAAAATCACGTTCAGCGCGACGAAGCCCGCCACCAGACACAGCACGATCTTGCGCTTGTCGAGATAGAAGAACACGTTGATCGTGCCCATGAACACGACCTGCATGCTGGCGGCGATCACGTCGATATACAGCAGCGGCAGATACAGCGTCGATATCTTCAGCCACGACAGCAGCACGGTGCCGGCGGCGAACAGCATCATCGCGGCGATGGTCTGCACCTTGATGATCTCCCAGATGCCGTTACGCAGCGCCTCCACCATCGCGTTGCGCATGCGTTCAATATGCTGCAGCGACGCGCCTTCGCGCACCGCATCGTAGAACGCGTCGTAATACTCGACGAAGTCGGTCTCGATGCGCATCAGAAACACCGCCATGCCCGGAATGATCGCGAGGTACGCGAGAAACACGGGAATGTCGTAAATGATCGACGCACGCAACGGCCCGATCACCGGCTGACCCGTCCCCGGCGAGTACCAGAACATGAACTTGTCGACCCAGATCCCGAGGTTGTACAGCAAGCCGGTCAACATCAGCGACGGATAACGGTATCGCTTCCAGAACACCTCGAACGAAATGAAATGATCGCTGCGGTAGTCGCGATAGATCAGCGAGAGCAGGCCGACCAGCAGGATCGTCTGGCCGCTCACGAAGCCCGACAGCAGCCCCGTCAATCCATAGCGGTTCAGCGCGAGCGCGGCAATCGTCGTGAACGAGTAGCCGATAAAGAACACGACGATGATCGACACATACTGCTTCATGCCCGACAGAAAAATCGTCGCGATCCAGATGTTGCTCATCACCACGAAGCCGGCCAGCATCAGCAGGCGGTAGGCGACGGTCTGCTGCGGAAACAGCAGCACGACGGCGAGCGCGCCGAGCACCGCCGAGGCCACCGTGACGACGAACGCCACCGCGTGATAGTTCGGCAGCACGAGGTCGTCGCGCTTCTCGAACAGACGGTCGGACGTGAAGCGCGTGTATGCGAGCTGCAAGGGGCCGGTCAGAATCAGCGACAGCGAAATCAGATACGTGACCGACACCTGGAACTGCGTGATAAGCCCCGTGGGCAGCACGAACGGCAGACTGAGCACGCCGATCAGCAGAATCCCGACGATCGACAGCACCCAGGGGCCCGCGCCGATCAGCCCCGCGTACGTATAAGCCTGCATCAGCCCCAGCAGCGTATTGCGGCGGAGCATCTTGCGCAGTTCGAACCCGATTCCGGCCATGGCAATGCGTTCCGTTTGTAAAGCGTTTGACTGGCGTGTTGCGTTTAGCGTGTGTATTGCGTCGAATCAGCGGCGTTCCACGCACGCGCACGCACACGCACACGCACAGGTCGCGGTTCGACCGCGCGGCCGTGTCACGACGCGGCCGGAGCCGCCGGCGCCGCACTTTGCGCCGCATCGTCGAGATCGGCCTGCGCGGTGAGCCGCGCATACAGCTCGCGATACGAACCGACCATCTGATCCTGCGTGTAAAACCGCTCGACGCGTGCGATCCCCGCTTTCTGCGCGGCGTGCCAGTTGTCCTCGTCGAGCAGATCGAGCGCGGCCTCGGCGAGCGCGCGCGGATCGGCAATCTGCACCACGCGGCCGGCCGCGCCGAGCGCCGCGTCTTCGCCATCGAGACCGTAGATCAACTGACGGCACGAACCGACATCCGTCGTCACCGACGGCACGCCCGCCGCGAAACCTTCGAGCACGACGAGCGGCAGCGCCTCGGAAATCGAACTCAGCACCAGCACGCCGCACCTGGGCAGCAATTCGTCGATCTTCTGGAAGCCGAGAAACTTCACCTTGTCCTGCAAGCCCAGACTCTCGACCAGCGCGCGGCATTCGTTCGCGTACGACTCGTCCTCGTCCTCGGGGCCGGCGATCCACGCTTCGGCCTCGGGCATCTGGCGCACCACGGTCAGCATCGCGCGGATGAAGGTCTTGATGTCCTTGATCGGCACCACGCGGCCGATCAGGCACAGCGTCTTCGGCACCTGCGCGCCGCGTTGCGCGCGCAACGGCGCGAGCCGCGGCAGGTTTACGCCGTTCGGAATATTGGCGGTCTTGTATTCGGGCGCGCCGTCGACGATCTGCCGCCGCCGGTTGCCTTCGTACAGGGCGATGATGTCCTCGGCTGCGTCGTAGCACACGTGGCCGAGCGTTTCGAAGAAGCGCACCCACAGGTCGCGGAAATAGCCGATCTGCGAGACGTCGCGCTCGAAAATGCTGCGGTTGTCGCGAATCCACTGGCTCTGGAACAAATCGATCTTGCGTTCCTTCGTGTAGATGCCGTGTTCGGAGACGAGCAGCGGACGCCCGTGCCGATAGCGCAGCAGCGCACCGAGAAAACCCGCGTAACCGGTCGATACCGTATGGAACATCTTCACCGTGGGCAGCCCCTCGGCGATCCGCGCCAGTTGCCACAGCGGCTTGTGCATGATGCGCACGGTCCAGAAATAATCGACGAACGACGGGTCCGTGCAGAACTGCCGGTACTGGTCGGTCAGATAGGTCCACGACTCCTTCGAATACAGGAATGCTTCTTCGCCGAGTGCGCCGCCGGGGCGCAGATCGTCGAGCATGTCCTTGAGCATGCGGCCGGCCGCCTGACGCATGGCCGGATTGCGCAGCTTGTCGTGCATCTGGCCGGCCTGCATGAAGGCGGCGGGGTCGCCCGCCTGGTGATGGATCAGCGGCGGCGGCGCGAAGTCGTACAGGTAGTGATTCTCCAGATGCACGACGTTGTCGGGCAGCGCGTACGACATCTTCGGATAGTCCTGCGGGCGGCTGCCGAGAAAGCACAGCGCGAACGAGTACTCCGGAAACGCGCGGATGATCTGGTTGACCCAGCTCGACACGCCGCCGCTTACATACGGAAACGTGCCTTCGAGCAGCAGCGCGATATCGGCGCGCGCGGCGCGCGGTAGCTTGATCGAGGTTGGCGAGGCCGCAACGTTGGTGTTCGCGTTGGTGTTCTGAGCCGCGGGATTCGCGGTTCTGGATGCAGTCATGATGAGCGTCTCGACGAGGAGCCTGACGGCGGCGTGCCGTCGCGCGCGGCGCGGGATGCATCGCCGGTCTTCGGCGCGTGGGCGCCGGTAGCGGTAGCAGAAGCGGAAGCGGATCGAGCAGCGCCGCCGTGCGCCAGTTCGGCCACTTGCAGCACGCGCGGATCGGGGGCGTCGCGCGATTCGCGTCCCTGCCAGAACGCCAGCACCGCGTGCAGCGTCGAGCCGCCCGCATGGCTGTCCATCTCGCCGAGCAACCGACGCACGCGTGCAAAATCGCGGCGCAGATAGGCGGCTTCGGCGAGATACGGCAGCATCCGTTCGCGCGGGAACCCGCAGTCGATCGCGCGTTGCAGCATCGTGTCGGCGTCGTCGAGTTCGCGCCGGTCGAGCGCGAGGCGGCCACGCAGACGCCACAGCGACGCGTCGTCGGGATCGGCGTCGAGCGCCGCGACGGCGAAACCGTCGGCCTGATCGGCGGCGTTGCGGTAGACGTCACCGGTCACGAGGTGTTCGTAGATCAGTTCGCTGTACAACTCGGCGAGCGTCTTGTTCGCGCGGCGGCGGTCGCTGTCGTTCAGCTCGGGGTGCAGCTTGCGATCGAGCTTCGGCCGCTCGACGAGAATCCGCTGCGTGAGCGCCTTCTCGCGGTTGTCGAGAATGCCGTACGCGAGCAGGCGGATGTCGTCCAGCGGATCGGCCAGCATGCCTTGCAGCAACGGCGAGACGGTGCGCGCGGGCATCGACTGCATGGCGAGCAATGCGGTCATGCGAAACGCGGTGCCGGCGTCGGCGTTCTGCAACTCGGCCTTCAGACGCGCGCCGCGGCCGTACGACACGTTGCCGATCAGGTTGGCGGCGAACTCGGGCTCCTCGACCTGAACCACCGGCGGGCGATCGGCGGGGCGCGGCAGAATCCGCGCGACGGCCAGCGCGCCAAGCGTGCACGCGACGCCGCCGACCGGCACCGCGAAGTTCAGGAACCACAGCGCGGCGAACAGGCCACGACGCGGCGCGCGATAGCGCGGCGGCATCGCACGCGCGATGGCGAACGAGATGAGCAACGCGGCGAGAGCCTGCACAAGCAGGCAGAGCAGCAGCGTGTGCGTGTTCAGATGCGCGGCGTCGCTGGAGGGGGCGTCCGTCGCCAGCGTGCCGAGCCATTGCGCGGACGGATCTGGCGCGCCGCGCGTGGCGAGTGCGAACACCGCGATTTGCAGCGCGATGCCGCAGAGTGCGGCGAGGGCCGCGAGCAGCGCGGACAACGCACGAGCGCCGGAGGCGTGCGGACGGGAGTCACCGGAGGCCGGGCCGGAGCCGTTGCCCGAACCCGATCCCTCCACGCGCGCCGCGTCTGCGTCGCCCGCCGGCCGTGCGGCGTTGGCGTTCGCGTCAGACGCGCGCATCGCAGCGCTCCAGCAGATTCCGCAACGCGGCCACCGGTTCCGCGTCGGCGATCACCATCGCATGCACGGCGATCCGCGCCGACTCGAAGTCGACACCGTATTGCGCGCGCAGATTGTCTTCGATCCGCAGCAGATAACCGTCGATCGATCCCTCGCCGGACAGCGGCATCAGCGTCAGGATCGCGCGCTGACCGCCGTGATGACGCGCCCACTGCACGTCGAGCGCGCGCCGCGTGCGCAGCACGTGTTCGTACCAGGTGGTGCTGGTCGTGCGGTCGTCGAACACCAGCGCGACCAGCGACGAGCGCACCTTCGTATCGCGATGCAGATGCACGAGCCGCGCGTAATCCAGCGCGAAGTCGTACGGGCAATCGGGGAACGCCTGCAAGGTGTCGCGCGTGACTTCGGCGTGCTGCACGCCGTCCGCGTAGTAGTTGCACAGCACCAGCAGGAACTGCAGGTTGTCACGCGTCAATGCAAGGAACGGCATGCGTTCGATCACCAGCAAACCGACCGGCTGCTTCAGCGCATCGATCAACGGCACGCACGCGATGTAGCGGCTTTGCGCGGCCTGCTGCTGGGTCGGCGATTCGATGTGAACCAGCGTGCGCGCTTCGAGCGCTTCGCGCACCAGCGGGTCCTGTGCATCGAGTTCGAATGCGGTGCCGATCCAGGCGGCCGCTTCGGCGTGCGGCGCGCCGTCGCGCCACGCGTAGAGGCGCGCGCCTTCGAGCTGGCACGCCTGCGCGGCGGTATCGAGAAACTGCTGCGCGCCGCGCAGATCGACCACGCCGCGCTGCGCGTTGCCGGGGTCCTGCGTCAGCGTGACCGCGCGCATGCGGCCGAGCGTATCGCGCAGCGTCGCGGGGCGGCCGAGCAGATCCTGTTCGAGACGCTCGTGCGAGAGCCGCAGCAGGAACTGGTTGCGCGTGAGGATCGAGAGCCGTTCGGCGAGGTAGTCGTTGGCCATGCGCGCCTGGCCCAGGCGCGTGATCCAGACATCGCCGAACTGTCCACACAAGAGCGTGAACACGAAGCCGCCGAAGAAGAAACCGACCGGAAACGGCTGCGTCTGCGCCTGCGGCTCGGCGAGCGTGTGCGCGATCGAACCGAGCGTGGCCGGATCGGCGCCCGGATAGAGCACGTACCACGCGGCCAGCAGGATCAGCCCCGAGAACGTGCCGGCGATCGACCCGTAGCGCAGCGCGAGGATCATCGGCACGATCCAGATCCACACGAAGCCGACGTGGATCAGCAGCGGGTTATGCGGCCGGAACAGCCAGCACAGGCCGATCGCGAGCAGCGTCGCGAGGATCGATTCGAGCGTGGTGACGGCGCGCCGGCGCACCGAGCCGCGCGGCGGCGCGACGAGGCGCGCCCACCACGAGCCCGCGCCGACGCTTTGCGCCTGGCGGCGTTTGTGCCGCGACGGCGACGCCAGTTGATCCGGAGCACGCGTGTTCATGGCGAAGGCTTCCTGATGTCGAAGGACAAACCGTTAGCGCGCCAGCGGGCTCAGCAACTCGCGTTCGAGTTTCTGCGCCACGCCGGACACCGCGTCGCGGCTCCAGCCGGTGCGGCTGCCGGTGCCGGTCCACACCACCTTGCCGCTTTGCACGTCGAGCACTTCGAGCGTGATGCCGACGGCCGGCTCGCCGTCCACGCCGACCTTGTAGCGCCACTCGTTGACCGCGCCGGTCAGCGCGTAGTGGGCGTTCTGCTGCCGTGCCCAGTTCAACGCGTTCTGCTGCGCGTCGGGCTTGGCCGGATCGAACAGCGTTTCGTCGTCGGGGCTGGCGGGGTAGCGCGTGAGATTCGCGTAACCGTATGCGCTCAGCAGGCTTTGCGCGATCGACGCGGCACGCTGGCCCGCCTGCGGCGTCTCGGTGTTGTTGGCGATCGGCAGGATCGCCCACGTGTCGCTCTTCGAGAACGCGGGCGCGGTGCTGCGGTCGATCACCGAGCAACCGCCGAGCGTCGCGCCCAGCGCAGCGCCGAGCACGATCGACAGCAACGCGGCACGCAGGCGCGGCCGCTGGGTTCTGCGACTCTGTTTTGCTTGATCCATCTTGCTCTCCAGTCCTCTAGTACAGCCATTGATAACGCGCGCCGAGTTCCTTCACCGAGGTCGAATGATTCGACGACGCGCCTTGATACAAACCGTAGATCAGCACCTGATCGCCGCCGAACAGACTGCCGACCAGGCCGGCCATCACCTGGCCCGACCAGCCGGCGCGCGAGTCGCGCAGCGGCCCGGCGGAGAACATCGGCCGCCAGCCCTTCGAGTAGTTCTCCGGCAGGTCGTCGCCGAACGAGAACAGCAGGCCGCCCTGCGTGAAGGTCTGCGGCATGAAGGCCTGCGCGTTGAAGCTCGTGCCGGCCGGCAGAATGTTCTGCAGCGCGGCGCCCGGCGTGCCGTCGGCGCTGTACTGACCGTGCGAGAACACCACGCGGACGGTGTAGTCCGGATAATCGGCCTTGATCTTGTAGCCGGCGTTCAACTCGACCAGGTGACCGTCGCCGAGCGACGAGCGGTCCTGGCCGTGGAAACGGTCGTATTCGTAACGGCCGCCGCCGAACCAGTGCGAGTCGAGCCGGTAATTGAAGCCGACCGAAGCAAGATCCTTCACGCCCGCCACCGTCAGCTGCGTGGTTTCGGTGGCCGCCTGGTTGTAACCCGCCGCATAGGTCAGCGTGAGTTTCGGGTTCACTGCATAAGTGCCTTCCACGCGCGCGGTCACGAAGTCCTTCAACGCCTCGCGGCGGCCGACGATCACGTGCTCCTCGTCGTATTGCCCCTTGTGCGAATACACGCCTTCGAGCAGGCGGTCGTGCTTTGGCGCGTTGGGCAGCGAGCCGGCGTCGGTGGTCTGATCGCGTTCCCGATAACGCAGTTGCAACGCCTGAGATGGCGTGAGCCGCACGCCGCCGGTGATCGATTCCTCGCTGAAGCGCAACGGCCCCTGGTCGCTGTAGCGCACCGAGGGCGCGACCGACTGCGCGTTGCTCAGCAGACGGTCGTGCAGCTGGCCGTGCATCACGCTGTCGTTGGGCAGGTTGGTGAGCGAGTCGAACGCGGTGGTCTGCGCATCGGCATTGCGGCCGGTCAGCGTTTGCGCATCGACCTTGTTCTGCCGCGGAATCAGATCGGGCAAGGTATCGAGCAGACGCGACAGTTCGTTGACGTCGCCTTCGTTGATTGCCAGTTGCGCTTCGGCATACACCGGCCGCGTGCTGCGCTGGATGTACTGTTTCTCCAGCCACGCGCGTTCCATGTCGGACGCGTCCTGCACCTGTGCCCACGAGATCGCCGCCTCGCGCGCGATGGCGGTGTAGACGAGACGTTCCTTCCTGATCGCATCCTGCTTCGCGGGCGGCAGCATGCCGATGTCGCCGAGTTCGGAGGTGGCCGCCGTCTGCGGGTCCGTTTGCCCCGCGCGGTCGGCGCGCAGCATCTCGATCAGCACCGCGCGCGAGCGGTCGCCGTTGTCGAACAGCGTGGTCAGCGCGACGTAGCGGCCGCGCAGATCGTCCTGCTCGGCGGCGGGCAGCGCGGGCGCGTGCTGCGGATCGCGGCGGCGGCGCGCGAGTTCGAGCCATACGTTGCGGCGCAATTGCCACGCTTCGTCGATGCGGCCGTTCAACTCCAGTGCATCCGCGTAGGTCAGACGCCAGAGCGGACTCTGCGCGGCCTGCGCCGATTGCCTGTGCAGATAGTGCAGCGCCGCGCGGCCGTCGCCGAGACGCATCGATGCCGCCGCGTAGGGCGCCCACAGTTGCGGGTCGTTGTCGGCGTCGCCGCCGTACGCACGCATCGCGTTGCGCAGATCGTAGTCGGTGCCGCGATCGATCAGCATCCACAGATACGCGGCGCGGGCCTCGGTGCTGTCGGGCGCGAGCGTGGCCGCTCGTTTGATGTCGCGCGCGGCGTCGTCGATCGAACCGGTCTGCCGTTCGTAGTCGGCGCGCGCCAGCAGGAAGGTCGCGGACTGTTCCGCCGCTTTGAGTTCGTCCGGCGACAGCGACGCGAGCAGCGCGCGAATCCGGCCCCACGCGCGGGCCCGCTGATAGTTGTAGAGCGCCTGCGGCAACGCGCGCGGCGGGCCGCCGTGACGGTACGCGAATTCGGCGAGGCGGCCGGCGTCGAGCGGCGAATCGCTGTAGAAGCCGGTCATCGCTTCGTAGTCGTCGGCATCGGCCTTGCCGCCGGCGATCAGTTCGCGATAGCCCTGGTTCGCCTCGTGCGGATGCTGGACCGTGTTGGCGAGCAGCGCGTAGAACCGCCAGAAGTCGCCGTCGGTGTTGGGTGCCGCGGGCTTCGCTTCGTTCATCGCGGCGAGCGCGGCATCGAACTGCGTGCGCGTGTAGAGCAGGGTGGCGATCTTCAGGCCATACGCGCCGTTGGGACCGTACTCGCGTTCGAGATCGCGCCATGAGCGCAGCGCGAGGTCGTCGTCGCCCTTGCGTTCGGCGAGCAGCGCGTAGCGTTCCATCACCGCGCGCCGTTGCGCGCCGTGCATGCGCGCTTGCAGGAAACGCAGCGCGCTGTCCGGATCGGCGAGCTGTTCGTACGAGAACACCACGGCGTCGATCAGTTTCAGGTTGTCAGGCTGCTGTTCCGACTGGTGCAGCGTGACGGCCAGTACGGCCGCGTTGTCGTTCAGGCCGGGCGCGAGCCGCGCGACCTGCTGCCATGCATTGGCGTCGCCGCCGGTCTGCGCGAGCGCGAGGTAATTGCGCAGCGCCACCTGCGGCTGATGATTCCATTCCGCGACCTGCGCGAGACGGCCGCGCCAGAGCGCCGATCGCGGGTCCTGGTCGAGCGCGGCCTGGGCGATGCGCTGCGCGTTCGCGACGTCGCCGTTGGCGAGGAACACGCGGTACGCGAGTTCGTGGTCGGTTTCGGCGGGGGCGGCCGAGGCCGGGTTCGAGGCGGTGGCGGGAGCGGGAGCGGGTGGCGTCGCCGACGGTGTTGTTGCCGATGTCGTTGTCGCCGGCGTGGGCGACGTGGTGCTCGCTGCGATCCGGATGAAACGGCCGCGCTCGCTCAGCGTATCGGACGGCCTATAGCTCAGCACGGCGTGGCGCAATTCACGCGCGCGATGCGCGGGCCCGGGCCCAAGCCGATACCATGCCGCGCGCTGCCAGACGCCGTGCGTGCCGCGATAGTCGACCGTGGCGCCGTCGGCCAGCGTCGTGGGTGACTCGCTCCTCAGCAATGCGGCTGATGGGCCGGTGGCAACACGCGCAGCCGAATCCCCCTTCGATTTCATTGCCGTTAGCCGCAGCCCTTCCGGCGCCACCGCCGACATCTTGAGCAGGCGCTTCACATACTGCTCGGCGAGATCCGGCCGCCCGGCGGCCAGCGCCAGATTGGCCAGATAGCGCAGCGTGGCGGGATCGTCGGCAAGGTCGCCGAGATGCGCATTCGCGGCCTGAATCGCGGCAACCGGATCGTTGCCGGCCTGCAAGGCCTTCACCCCGGCGATGAAACGTGCGCGCCGCTCGTCGAGGTCGCCGGCGTGGCGTTGCGCGTCGAACCACGCGTCGGCGGCCAGCGCGTAGCGGCCGCTACCGAGCTCCGTCTGCGCGAGGTCGACCAGCCAGCCGCTCGCATGCGCCGGGTCGCGTTGCACCAGTTGCCGGTAATAACGCGCGGCCAGGTCGCTGTCGTTCAGCCCGCGCGCCTGACGCGCGAGCAGCGCAAGCTGCTCGTTGTCCCATCTGTAATCGACCGCCTCGCGCAGCAACGCGTCGAGCTCGCGCATGCGGGCCGCGCGCGCGGGGTCGTCGTTCTTCAGCGCGTACAGGCGCTGCTGTGCGATCGATACGCGAATCGCCAGTGCGCCTTGCCGCGCGGCGGGATCGCGCGATTGCTGCAGACGGTCGAGAATCCGCGACGCTTCCGCGATCCGCTGCCCCTTCAGGTACTCGCGCGTGAGTTCGGACAGCACGTCGGCATTGTCGGGATCGATGCGCAGCCACGCTTCCAGATAAGCGATGGTCAGGCCGTCGGCATTCACGCCGCCGAGCAGGCGCGCCTCCAGCTTCTCGCGCGGATAGGCGAGCACCAGCATCAGCGCCGTCAAGGCGCCGAGCACGAGGATCACGGCTGGAGAAAACAGCCGTTGGCGTTCAGGTGTCGCAGGCGACGTCGACATGCAGGTGGTGGGCGTCGTTGGAAAGAGGTCGGCGGCTCACGCGGCAGGCGCCCGCATTGGCGAGGCGGTATTGCGGCGCGATCCGCGAATGCAGGTCGAACGAAAAGCCGCCGGGCGTGCGCTCGAAATGATCGAGGCGGCCGTTGGCGTCGGCGAGATAGGGCACGCGCGGCGCGGCGGCCGCGTCGATCACGGCGAAGCTGGCCTCGCCGCCGGTCAGATGCACGTAGGTGCCGCCCGGTCCGGGCAGATAGCCGGCCACGCCGGTCGCGCTCGCCATGTCCGGCACCTTGCCGGCCGGCAGACGCACGGTGCGCAGTTGACCGGCGTCGCGCACCACCCAGCGCGAGCCGTCGCGCGCGATGCTCATGTCGAGAAAGTCCAGCACCTTGCGCGCGTATTCGGAGGTGAACACCGGATTGACCGGCTGGCGCAGCACTGCGTCGAAGATCTGCTGCAACGCCTGGGCCGACGCGAACTTGGTACCGGAGAACATGTGGTAGTAGATGTCCATCGGCTTGAAGCGGATCGGCTGATCGGTCATCGCGAAGGTTTCGAGCACGCGCGTGAAGCCGTAGTACGGTCCATGCCACAGGTCGGTGTACAGCTCTTCGTTCTGGTTCGGCGCGAACACCTGGAAGTAGCCGTCCTTCATCACGCCGAGCGGCGCGATCGCGGTCCAGCTCGGGTAGCTCTTCGTCATCAGCGTGTCGCCGCCGTTCATGTTCAGCACGCCGGCTTCGTACGCGGCCTTCAGCACCGGCGCGGGCACCTGGCAGTCGCCGCTCCACAGCACCATGCGCACCGGCTTGGCGGCGGTGGACACCTGTTTGTCGAGGTAGCCGATCGAGCCGCCGATCTCGCGGTCGATGCTGAAGCGGTAGCCCGGAATGTCGATCGACAGGCCGGTGCTGCTGGTCTGGCTGCCGCCCTCGGTCGGCACGTCCTTGTCGTTCGAGATGCCGAGGCCGGTCACGCGCATCCATTGCAGCGGGTGCGTGTAGGTGTGGGTCGCCACTTCCACGTTCGGCAGTTCGAAGATGCGCCGGCCGAGCGTGCGCAGATGCGCGGCGAACGCCTTGTACGGTCCTTCGTCGCTGACTTCGCCTTCGATCAGCGATACCGTGGTCGGCATGCCCGAATCGCGCAGCAGCCGGTACAGCACGTCGCCGGAATATTGCGGCGACGCGTCGGTGTTCGGCGTGCCGTGATCGACGAACTCCGAGCGCGACGCGAAACCGTCGCCGTCGATATGCGACATCAGCAGGCGGCGGCCGTTTTCCGTGGTGGTGTCGGGCACCGGCATGTCGGCGGGCAGGCGCAGCGCCGCTTGCAGGAACGCGATGGGTTGCGTGACCCAGCGCGCCTGATTGACCGCGCCGAGATCGAACACGCCGAACGGCCGCATCGCGTAGCCGCCCCACGGCGTGAGCGCCGCGCCATCGATCACGAAGTCGCCGGAGCGCAGCCGCAGCAGCGAGCGGCTATGCGGCCCGACGCGCACCGCGGTGTAGTCGTGCGGGTCCGGGCGCGGCTTCATCTCGAAGCCCATCAGCTTTGGGTCGAACGATTCGACTTCGAGCTTGCCGTTGGCTGGCTGCCCCGGTACGACCTGCAGGTCGAGCTTCTGCGCGAGCGCGGGATCGAGCTGCGCGCCGAACGACGTGAACACGGCGATCGGCATGCCCGCGTCGACCTGGGCTGAGAGCCACGCGCGATAGTCGTTGGCGCGCGGCACGTCGTTGTTCATCCACAGCACGATGCCGGCGTAGCGCTCGCGCAGATCGCCCTGCGGCAGCGGCGCGCGCGCGTCGGCGTAGTCGATGCGGTAGCCGAGATAGTTCAGCGGCATCGCCAGAAAACGCACGCCGGGCGATACGTTCAGATCGGTGCGCGCGGGCGGGTCCTGGATCACGAGGATGCGGCGCTTCACCGGTTCGACCGCGCTCACGCCGACGGTGGCGAGCGCCCCGTCCGTCACGTACGGCACGATGCCTTGCGCGCGGATTTTCGTCACGGCGTCGTGGGTGCACGCGCGGTCGGCGGGCGGGCAATAGTCGATCGAGATCGCCGGCAGTCCATATTGCTCGCGGATCGTTTTCGCCTGACCGAGCAGCCAGTCGCGATCGGCCTGCGGGACTTCGACATAGCGTTGCTGAGCCTGATTCCAGCCGCGATATAAAGACTCGAATGCGACCGCATAAGCGAGGTCGTGAATTTGCGGCAGAATTTCGAAGCCGCGATTCAGGATCAGTCTGGCATCCGGATAACGCTGTTTTATCGCGCGGATCACGGCGATCAGGCCGGCTTGCTGAGTCGCGCGATCCGCGTCCGTTTTGGCGACCAGTTGATAAGAGTCGAGCGTGTCGAGGAAAAAGCCGCGATAGCCTTTATTCCACAACGGCGCGATCACGTGCTCCACATACCAGGCGGGCCATTCGGGCTGGCTCTGATCGATCACGCGCGAAGCCCACGCCTCGTTGTGACCCGCGAGCCAGGTCTTCGGCAACGCCGCGTAGTAGTCGCGCGAGGGCAATACCTCGCCGACGCTCGCGTAGGCGAACCAGGTGGTGTGCGGCAGCGCGTGCGCGAGCGGATTGAAACCGCTGTCGGGTTCGACCACGACGGCGTCGTACGCAGACAGCAATTCGACCGGCGGATTCTTGCCGTAGTAGAGCGCGAAGGAGGGTTGATGCGGTGTCGCGGCGGGGGCGGCAGTGCTGCCGCTCGCGGTTGTGGTCGTGACTGTGGTTATCGCACTCGCGGCATTCGCCGCATTCGCCGCATTCGCCGCATTCGCCGCATTCGCCACGCCGATCGTCAGCGAGACGGCGGCGATCAACGCGCTAAGCGCGATGCATGCCGGTACGCACGCGGCAAGCCGCGACGACCCGGGCCACGATCCGTCATTTATACGTGGCATTCGTTGTGGACGGAAAAAATGACCCGGCACTTTCGCATCGATGACGTCGCGCTCTCGGCAATGAGGTTGCGGCTATCTTAGATAAGAACGCCTGAAGCGACTAGCCTCGCTTTTGGGTTTTTTCGTATTCAGCTAATACGGCGTGGTGACTCATTTTTTCACCAATGCGTAACGCATCGGCATTCGCATTTGTATGCGAATGTTTAAGCCGTTGGTTTGAAACGGAATTGAGGTCGACTTACATTGACTCGCAATGGCGCATGCACATTGCATTGCGGCCTGCATAAGCGCCCGTGGGCGTTCGCTGGCGTGCCGCAATGCCGTGCGTTTCAATTCAATTGTCGCGCTTACGCAACTGGTGATACCAATTCATTAGCGGCGTGGCCGATACACCATGAATTACTACAGATGCGGCAATTACCGCGAGCGTC
Organism: Paraburkholderia sp. D15; assembly: GCF_029910215.1. NCBI lineage: Bacteria > Pseudomonadati > Pseudomonadota > Betaproteobacteria > Burkholderiales > Burkholderiaceae > Paraburkholderia > Paraburkholderia sp. D15. The sequence goes on from NZ_CP110396.1 coordinate 2,977,899, forward strand.
AATGGCACGAGCGGGGTGACGTCGGCGGCGGGACCGTTTTCGAGCGCATAGGCGAGGTAATAGAAAGAGCCGATGCCGCGTATGCCGAACCAGCTCATCAGCCGGCGTTGCGTGTGGGTCGCATTCGACCCGAGCAGCGACAATTCCACCGATGCCGGCCGCACGACGACGAACAGCGCGACCGTGAGCGCGACCGTTTGCCATGTGAAGAGCGGCACCTGGAGATTCGCGAGCACGTTGCCGACCATCGCCATCACCGCGACTTCGGCGATGCGTTCCAGTTCGATCGTGAAGCCGAGCACCGACTCGGTCATGTACGCGTGGGCCTTGCTGGGATGTGCGGCGGTCGCGTCGACATCTTCGGGATCGAGTGTGCCGATCGCCTTGCGCGCCGATACGCCGCCGCTCGCGCGGTGCTCGACGCGGCGCATCGCGACGCCGGCCGCGAACACCGCGAGAAAGCCGTAGGTGTGCGCGAGTTGCGCGGCGCCGAACGACAACTCGATCAGGCCGAGCGCGAAGAAACCTTCGAGGCCTAAGGCCTGCGCGTGGCGGGTGCGCAGCCAGGTCACCGCGTGCGTGGTCGCCCAGCCGAGCAACCCGCCGATCGCGATCGCGCCCGCCACGCCCCCCACGATGCTACCGGCGAGCTCGACGCTCAGCAGCGAGGCGGCATGGCCGCGCGGCGCCGCGCAGACGGCGAGGCCGAGCAGCGCGAACGGCAGCGCGATGCCGTCGTTCAGACCGCCTTCGCCGGAGAGCGCGAAGCGCAGCAGATCGTGGTCGCCGGGATCGTGCACCTGCACGTCGTGCGCGAGCACGGGATCGGTCGGCGCGAGGATCGCGGCGAGCAGTAGCGCGGGCCCCCAGTCGAGACGCAATACGTAGACGCCGAACAGCGTCAGCAGCGGAATGGTCGCGAGCATCGCGAGGAAGCCGAGGCGCAGCGGCACGGTCCAGAGCCGCTCGAAAACACCCAGTCGCAGACGCAGGCCGATCGCGAACAGCGACACGAGCAATGCGACCTCGGTGATGATGCGTAGCAGTCGCGCGTCTTCCACCATGTCGAGATGGAGCAGGCCGATGCCGGGCGCGCCGAGCAGGTAGCCGGTCAGCAGGTAGAACATCGCGGCGCTCACGGGCAGGCGCCGCAGGGTCGTCGCGGCGAGGCCCATGAAAACGAGTACCGCGCCGACGATCAGAAACCACAAAGTTTCGTGCATGAGTATCTGGTGAGGGCCGGCGTGCGGGTGATGTGCACGCGTGGCCGGTTGGAGGAGAGGGCGCTTGAGGTGCGCGTGAGCCGTGTGCGAGGGGCAGGCGAGAGGCGCAACGCGGGGACCAGGCGAGCCGTTTCAGGGCGCACGTCCGAAGGCTTCGCGCAGCTTGCGCTTGGCCTGCTGCAAGGTCGCGCGACGGGTCTTCGGCAGATTCCTGCCGGCGCGGTTGATGTAGAAATTCAGCATCGACATCGCGGACTGGAATGGCGTGCCTTTGCGGCGTCGGCTGCGCGTCGAGGATTTTTTCAGCGACTGAGCGATCTCCTCCGCGCTGCCGGATTTGAAAACGTCCTGTTCGACGTCCATCGCGTCGCTGGTTTCCATCACATGATGGGACCACTTGTTCGTGCGCTTCGTGCTTGGTCCTGACGCGCGGGATGACGACTTCGATGCCTTCGCGCGCCGCGCGGCATGAGCCTGCGCGTGGCGCTGACGCGGCGGGCGGCCCGCCTTGCCGCGCGTGGCGGGGTGGGTGGCCGAGTGTCCGGCGGATCGTCTGGATTTGCCGGCGGTCTTGCGGGGGGATTTCCTGGCAGCCATGGTGAGGTCTCCGGGTCGTCGGTGCCGGCGGGGTGGCCGGCGAAGGCGGGTATAGCTCGGTAAAGCTCGGCGAAGCTCGGCAAACTTCGGGAAAACCTGGAACGCCTGGAGCGTCTGGAACGTTCGGAAAGCGAAACGCGCCGGTCGCCGCGCGGCATGACCGCGGCGAACCGGCGCATCCGGAAACAGGCGAATGGTTACAGCTTCAGCCCGCCCGCTTCGGGCGCATCCGACGAGCCCGCCGGAATATCGCCGACGCCGAGATCGTCGCGCGTGTCGTACGCACCGCGTCCCCAGTACGGCTCGCTGCCGTAGTACTGATGCACGGAGGTGGCCCACGTCTGATCGGCCATGGCCGGCCAATGATCCTTGTCGAAGCCCGGCGCGTTTTTCACGCGCTCGGCGCTCATGTTCAGCACGAAGCATTTCTGTTGCGTGTCGAGCGTGAGCGCGTGCCACGGAATCGCCAGCAGCTTGTCGCCGATGCCGAGAAAGCCGCCGCTCGACAACACCGCGTACGCGACGCGACCCGAACCGACGTCGAGCATGATGTCCTTGATCTTGCCGATGTCTTCGCCGTCGCTGCTGAGCACCTTGTTGCCGTCGAGAGTCGCCGCGGCCATCACGTCCGGACCGGGGCCGTCCGCGCTCGCGCTGCCCTTGCCGACGATGCGGGCGCCCTGGCCCTGCGTCATACCGGCTTGTGTCTGTGACTGGTTGAGCATGATGTGTCTCCCTACGGGTTGGATGTAGTGGAGGTTCAGCAACCGCCGTTCCCACGCTTTCCCGATGTGAAGCGACATGCCGGGGCCCACGTCGGCTCAGGAGGCATGGCCCTTGCGGCGCTGTTGGACGACAGCGCATGCCGCGCGTCAGGCTTGAGATGACGCGGCGCGCGTTCTCTTTTCATTCACCAGGGAGATTTCGATGAACTACCTCAAAACTAACGCGGCAAAGGCATTGCTGGCATCGGCACTGATCGCGGTATCGGGCGCGGCGCTCGCGCAGTCGGGCGGCGGCAATGGTAACGGCGGCAACGGCGGAGGCGGCGGCCCGGGCGACGCGCACGGCGCGGCGACGGCGGCGCCGACCACGGGCAACCAGCCTTCGTCGGGTGGAGCAATGAGCTCCGGTTCCAGCTCGATGAAGATGCATCACACCACCAAGTCGAAGATGTCGAAGACCAAGAAGCCGATGACCGATACGACCAACACGCCCGGCGCCGACGCGAGCAGCGACACGAAGGGGCAGTGACGGATAGGGCAGCAGGCTGCGTTCGACCGCGACGGAACTTCAACCGGTAAAGGTTGTATTCGTTGCACGACGCGGATGCGGCGATGGTTCGCCTGGCGCGGACCCTCGCCGCTTTTTATGGATGGTCACGATGCATCACGATGCAAGCGGCCGGGCAAGCTTCGCCGTTGACTTCCTGGTCGTGACGCCGGCAGCCGGACGCGCGGCGCGTGTCGTTGCGGCTTTACCGTTGCTGTTGCTGTTACCGTTGCCGTTGCCGTTGCCGTTTTTGTCGTTTGTTTTACCACCCGCCTCCTTGCGCACCGCACGCGACTTCTTCAACAGTCGCGTCAACGAATCGTCGATGCTCTCGGCGACCGCCGCTTCACGCACCTTGCGTCCCTTCGCGCCGGTTGCGCGTGCGAGTTTCGCCGCGCGCTTTTCCGCATGAGCGAGCAGCGCGGCGAACGCCACCTCGTCCACACGCAGACCGCGACGCGCCTGACCGGGCGGCAGCGTCTGCAACTCGTCGGCTTCGAACGCGCTGATCACCGCCGGATGGATGTAGCAACGCCGGCATACGGCCGGCGTATTGCGCAGCAGCACGGCGACGTCCTTCACCATCGCGACGATGTGACGGCGCGCCTCGGCCGCATCGCCGCAGATCAGGCGACGCAGCGCGGCCAGCGCATACACGCTGCCCGCCCACGTCCGATAGTCCTTCGCGGTGAAGTCCGCGTCGCTCGCGCGGCGCAGGTAGTCGTTGATATCGGCCGAGCCGACGGTGCGGCGCGTGCCGTCCTCGTCGAGATACTGGAACAGGTCATGGCCGGGCAGTTCGGCGCAGCGCCGCACGATCCGCTTGATGCGCGGATTGTTCACGGTGACGTCGTGCTCGATGCCGCTCTTGCCGCGAAACTTGAAGCGCAAACGGCCCGCTTCGATCTTCACGTGTTTCTTGCGCAGCGTCGTCAATCCGTACGACTGATTGTCGCGCGCGTATTCGACGCTGCCGATCCGGATCAACGTCGTATCGAGCAACTGCACGATCGCGGCGATCACCTTGTCGCACGGCATGCCCGGCAGCTTCAGATCGCGCGCGACGCGGGCGCGGATCTTCGGTAGCGCGCGGCCGAACGCGGCCATGCGTTCGTATTTGTCGGCGTCGCGGGTCTCGCGCCAGCGCGGGTGATAGCGGTACTGCTTGCGTCCGCGGGCGTCGCGGCCGGTCGCCTGAATATGGCCGCGCGGGTCGGGGCAGATCCACACGTCTTCATAAGCGGGCGGAATCGCCAGCGCGTTGATGCGCTGGATGTGTTCTTCATCGACGACGCGTTCGCCCGCCGCGTTGAAATAAGCGAAACCGTCTTTCTCGCGCTTGCGGGTGAAGCCGGGTTTGCTGTCGTCGGCGTGGCGCAGGCCGGGCGGCAAGGGCGCGGCGGTGGATTGCGGCGCTTGCGCGTTCGCGGCGGCAGTGGCGTCGGCGGTCGCGGCGGCTTTTGCGCGTGATGCGCGGCGCGCAGGCGAAGTGGTTGTCTCGGTCATGGTTGTTGTGGGTAGAAGTTGCAAGCCCGTTCAAGCCGGTAAGCGCATTCGCGCTGATGAATGCGTGACAAGCAAAGCCGGTGCCCAGGGTGTGCCGGGTTGGCGGCTTGGCGGGTGCGGTCCGGCGCGATGCACCCGGGCGTCTGGGCTAGATGTGAAGTGTGGACGTGCGGCGGCGTGTTTGCGCGTGAACGAGTTGGCAGGGAGGCAGGGAGGGCAAGGAGGGCAAGGAGGCAAGGAGGCAAGGAGGCAAGGAGGCAAGGAAGCGGTACGCACGTAATGAGCCACGCGGCCCCCAGGCATTTGAACGCCCGAACGCCAGGCGGAACGGTCCTTGCGAACTCGCTTGCAGACAGTGCAGGTGGACTGCCCGATCGTCTGGCGGGTCTTGCTTGCAGGTTTTGAATGACCCCGAACCCCATGAAGGAGAGCGCCATGAGCAGCACGCTAAACCCCGACGAAGAGCCGCAACAGGTGGTGAAACAGACGGCCGGCACGACAGGCGCGCTCGGTCCGAGCGATTCGTCGGACAGCGGCAGCGACGTCGCCGGCGCGAAGCGTCACGAGTTCGACGTCGATACCGAACTCGACAACCACGCGCTGGAAACCGGCGACAGCGAACTCGGCAGCGATACGGACCGGGCGGGCACTGGCGAGCGCGCCGCGGCCGACGGCGATTCCACGTTGACGCCGGATCGCGATATCGAGCCCGACCGGGTGGTCGATCCGCTCGCCAATGACGACGACGGTCTCGACGACGACCCGCACGGCCTGTAGCAAAAGCGGAGAGCCGGCGGTCCGCACCGCTTCATCTCACGGGCACACCTTTTGCTGACCCGTCATGTTAACGATGGGACCGCGCGGCCACGCGCCCCGGCCCCACACGAGCAAGGAGAGCAGGCATGAGCAGCACAAAGACAGACACGCTGAAGGGCTACAAGGTCGCGGTACTCGCCGTGGACGGTTTCGAGCAGGCTGAACTGGTCGAACCGAAGCGCGCGTTGCTCGACGCAGGCGCAACCGTCCACGTCATCTCTGCGAAGCCTGGCAAGATCCAGGGCTTCAAGCACGTCGACAAGGGCGATGCGGTCGATGTCGACACCACCTTCGACAAGGCCACCGCCAACGAGTACGACGCGGTCGTCCTGCCGGGCGGCGTGGTGAACGGCGATGCGATCCGTCTGCTGCCGCAGGCGCAAGCGTTCGTCAAAGCCGCCGACGGCGCGAAGAAGCCGATCGCGGTGATCTGCCACGGCGCCTGGTTGCCGGTATCGGCGGGCATCGTGCAGGGCCGCACGCTGACGAGCTGGCCGAGCCTGCAGGACGATATCCGCAACGCGGGCGGCACGTGGGTGGACAAGGAAGTCGTCGAGGACGGCAACCTGATCACCAGCCGCAAACCGGACGATCTGCCGGCGTTCAACAAATCGTTGATCGCGCAACTGGCGAAGCGCAAGGCGGCGTAGGCATAGGTGGCGCGGCGTGCGGTGCAACTTGCGCCGCACGCGCAATGCGTGCGGCAGGAAGGGCACGAAAAGCAGGAAAGGCACGAGGCAAACGGCTCGGTCAACCCGTCGAACCAGGGAGAAAATGCATGAAATTCCGGTATTCCCTACAAGTGATGACTGCCGCGCTGGGCTTCAGCGTGGCGTCGATCGGCGCGGTCCACGCGCAGGCGAGCGACGCGCCCGCCAGCGATGCCCCCAGCGCCGCCACGCAACTCTCGCCCGCCGACCAGCAATTCGTGCAGGACGCGTCGCAGGCGGACGCGACCGAAATCGCGGCCAGCAAACTCGCGCTGAAGAATTCGAACGACGCGAACGTGAAGAAATTCGCCCGGCAGATGATCGTCGATCACACGAAGCTGTCGCATGGCATGGCGGCGCTGGTCGCGAAGAAGGGTTTCACCGCGACGCCTTCGGCCGATGCCGCGCTGGTCGGCAAGCTGCAAACGCTGAAGGGCCGCCAGTTCGATCAGGCGTACGTCGAACAGATCGGTCTTGAAGCGCACCAGCGCGCGGTCGACCTGTTCCAGCAGGAAAGCCAGAGCGGTACCGATTCGCAACTGAAGGCGGCCGCCGCGCACGCGCTGCCGACCATCCAGCATCATCTTGCGATGGCGCAGCAACTCGCCGGCGCCATGAAGGGTTCGTCATGAACGCGATCTTGCCCCGGCCGGCCTACGAGGACTCTCTTATGCAGATCTCTTTTTCCGACGATAAACCCTCGTTCGACGGCGCGAATCTGACGGTGCGCTTCATGGCGCGGGTCGACGGCGAAGCGGTCGAATGCGCGATCACCGCCGAGGCCCTGGAGGATCATTTTGGCGCCGATTCGGCGCTCGAATCCGCGTTGATGTCCGCGTTCGATAAAGGCCGCAATCGCATCCGTTCGGTATGCGCGGAAGTGCTCGACCTGAACGCGGGCGAGGGCGTAGTGTTGCATAGCGGACTGTTCCGGGTGGAAGGCATGGAACCGGATCGCGGCGCGGCAGCTTGATCGCAGTTTGATCGCAGTTTGCTCTTTAAGCGCCCGCCATCGAGGTAAATCAACGACGCACATGCAAACGATGCAAGGAGGCCGTATGTCACTCATCGTCGCAGCACGTTTCACCACTTTTCCGGCCGCGGAAGACGCGGCGCAAAAGCTGTTCAACGCGGGGTTCGTCGAGGAAGACGTGACCCTGTTCTTCGTCAATCCGCGCGGGCAGCACGCGCGTTATCCGATTGGCGGCGACTCCGCCACCGATGCCAACTCGAAGGAGGCGCCGAAGGGCGCCGGCATGGGCGTGACGCTCGGCGCCGTCGCCGGCGCGGTGGTCGGCGTGGCGATTTTCGCGGCGTTTTCCGCGCCGATCATCGTGTCGCTGATCGCGGCGGGTGTCGGCGCCTACGTCGGCTCGCTGGTCGGCGCGATGGTGCGCACGCGCGGCGGCACGTCCGGCCATCACACGCCGTTTCATGCGGAAACGCGCGATTCCGGCGTGCTGGTCGCGGTGCACGTGTCGCCCGACAATCAGCTCGACGCCGCGCGCGTCTTGCGTGAGGCGGGCGGGGTGGCGATCGAACGGGCAACGGGCCGCTGGCAGCAGGGGCGCTGGGCCGATTTCGATCCGCTCAAGCAGCCGGTACCGTTGAACGAATACGCGGAGAAGCATGCTTGAGGTTGTGTTTCTCCAGTCGATTTTTTTCCCGCGCAAAAGCAAACGGCCCGACTTCAAGTCGGGCCGTTTGCTTGGGTCATGGGATTCCATTCACTACACCCAGATACGCGGCGTGACGCGCGGTTGCGGCGCGCGGTCCACCTGACGCTGGTCGCGTGCATGACGCGTAGCGCCGGCATCGCGTGTATTGCGTTCATCGCGTGTCGCTTCGCAGCTCGCCGGCATCAGACCTTCGTGCATCGCGCCGCATGACGTCGCCGCGTTTTCCTCGCTTGCGGCCTGCCCATCCGGTTGGCGCAGATGTTCGCGTATCTGCATCACGGTGGCCGACGAGATGATGGCGACGGCGACGAGAAATTCCGCGCTCCTGATCTTCGTCTTCATGGTGACACTCCCTGTCGTTATTGCCTGCCTGTTGTTATGAATTCCTGCACTGCGGCGGCGCTTCTTTTCGCTTCTTTTCATGCCTGTCGTTTGCCCGTCGAGCGGATTCGAGACCGCGCGGGCGCAGGAGATAAAGCAACCGTCGTGCCATTCTTGAAAGCCCGCTGGGACGGGGCTTTCAGCGCATCGAGCAGGAACGCGCCGGGCAACATTTACGCGCGTCGGCAAGATTGGCAGCGGCGCGCGCGGACGAACGTCGCGCGATGTTGCAGAGCATCAGCCGGGCACGCGTCATGCGAAGAGAACACTGAACCCCGCCGGTCGCGTGCATGCGCACCGTACCCCTACGGCGCGATGCAGACCGGCGGATTCCACGATCAATGAAACCTGGGAGGTTTACATGGCTACGAACGTTGTTTCCGTACTGAACGATCTGGTCGAAACGTCGAAGGATGGCGAAAAGGGTTTCCGCAAGGCAGCCGAGGACGCGCACGACGCGCAGCTGAAAACCTTGTTCCTGTCGCGCGCGGAAGATTGCACGCGCGGCGCGCGCGAGTTGCAGGATGCCGTGCAGGCGCTAGGCGGCAAGCCCGAAACGGGCGGCAGCGTGACGGGTGCGTTGCATCGCGGCTGGGTCGATGTGAAATCGGCCGTGACGGACCGCAGCGATCACGCGATTCTCGCCGAATGCGAAAAGGGCGAGGACGTCGCGAAGAAGCACTATCACGAAGCGCTGGAGAAGGATCTGCCGGTGGATGTACGTGCGATCGTGGAGCGGCAGTATCAAGGCGTGCTGCAGAATCACGACCGCGTGCGCGATCTGCGCGATCAGTATGCGGCGGCGAAGCGATAACCGTTCGCGCCGATCCGATACAGGCGCGTGACGTGAGATGGTAGAAGCAAAAAAGCCGCTCCAAACGGGGCGGCTTTTTCACGTCCGGGCCAAGCGGCCCGGACCAATGGACCAAGTTAGAACGTCAACCGTTCGTCATCAATCCTCGAGCAAGGACAGATCGCGCACCGCGCCCTTGTCCGCCGACATCACCAGCTTCGCGTACGCCTTCAAAGCCGCCGACACCTTGCGCGGACGCACGTTGACCGGCTTCCAGCCCTTCGCGTTCTGCTCTTCGCGGCGGCGCGCGAGTTCCTCGTCGGACACCAGCACGTCGATCGAACGGTTCGGAATGTCGATGCGGATGCGGTCGCCGTTGCGCACGAGGCCGATCGCGCCACCCGCTGCCGCTTCCGGCGAGCAGTGACCGATCGACAGACCCGACGTGCCGCCCGAGAACCGGCCGTCCGTCAGCAGCGCGCAGGCTTTGCCGAGACCCTTCGACTTGATGTAGCTGGTCGGGTAGAGCATTTCCTGCATGCCGGGGCCGCCCTTGGGGCCTTCGTAACGCACGATCACCACGTCGCCGGCCTTGACCTTGTCGTTCAGGATGTTCTCGACCGCTTCGTCCTGCGATTCCGTCACGTGCGCATTGCCTTCAAACACCAGAATGCTGTCGTCGACGCCCGCGGTCTTCACCACGCAGCCGTCCAGCGCGATGTTGCCGGTCAGCACGGCGAGGCCGCCTTCCTTCGAGAAGGCGTGCTCGTACGAGCGGATGCAGCCTTCCGCGCGGTCCAGATCGAGGCTCGGCCAGCGGGTGTTCTGGCTGAACGCGACCTGGGTCGGCACGCCGGCCGGACCGGCCATGTAGAACGTACGCACGGCTTCGTCACCGGTGCGCACGATGTCCCACTGGTCCAGCGCATGTTTCAGGCTGGCGGCGTGGACGGTCGGCACGTCGGTGTGCAGCTTGCCGGCGCGGTCCAGCTCGCCGAGGATCGCCATGATGCCGCCCGCGCGATGCACGTCTTCGATGTGGTACTTGTTGGTGTTCGGCGCGACCTTGCACAACTGCGGCACGCTGCGCGACAGACGGTCGATGTCCTTCATCGTGAAGTCGATCTCGGCTTCGCGCGCGATGGCCAGCAAGTGCAGGATCGTGTTGGTCGAGCCGCCCATCGCGATGTCGAGCGTCATGGCGTTTTCGAATGCCTTGAAGCCGACCGCGCGCGGCAGCACCGACGCGTCTTCCTGCTCGTAGTACTGGCGCGCCAGTTCGACGATGCGGCTGCCCGCGCGCTTGAAGAGCTGCTCGCGGTCCGCGTGCGTGGCCACCACCGTGCCGTTGCCCGGCAGCGACAGGCCGAGCGCTTCGGTCAGGCAGTTCATCGAGTTCGCGGTGAACATGCCCGAGCACGAACCGCAGGTCGGGCAGGCGGAGCGTTCCACCTCGGCGACGTCGGCGTCGGAATAGCTCGGGTCGGCGGCGACCACCATCGCATCGATCAGGTCGAGCTTCTTGAACTCGATGGTGCCGGTCTTCGGATTCGCGAGGCGCGTCTTGCCGGCTTCCATCGGACCGCCGGACACGAAGATCACCGGAATGTCGAGGCGCATCGCGGCCATCAGCATGCCCGGGGTGATCTTGTCGCAGTTGGAGATGCAGACCATGGCGTCCGCGCAGTGCGCGTTGACCATGTATTCGACCGAGTCGGCGATGATGTCGCGGCTCGGCAGCGAGTACAGCATGCCGTCATGGCCCATCGCGATGCCGTCGTCGACCGCGATGGTGTTGAATTCCTTCGCCACGCCGCCGGCGGCTTCGATCTCGCGCGCGACGAGCTGGCCCAGGTCCTTCAGGTGGACGTGGCCGGGCACGAACTGGGTGAACGAATTGACCACCGCGATGATCGGCTTCGAGAAGTCTTCGTCTTTCATGCCGGTGGCGCGCCACAGCGAGCGCGCGCCCGCCATGTTGCGGCCGGCGGTGGAGGTTTTGGAACGGTATGCGGGCATTGTGGTTGTCGATGAAAAAAACGCGGGAAGAAAATACGGACCTGGCGCGCGGCTTGAACACGCGGCCTGAACACGCGGAAAAACTCGGGCCACGGGAGTAGGGGCCCTCACGCGCCCGTGCGATCAACCTTTTGAGCCGCGCTCCGGGCAAACTTCGCGATTATCCCATACCCGTTGCGGGCAGGTGCGCGACGCCGGCCGGGACGAAAAAAAGCCGTCCGCCAGATGGCGGACGGCTTTCCTGTCCGTGCTGAAGCCCTGGCAGGAGGCGCCGGCCAGGGCCGGCTGCGCTCCGCCGTCGCCGGATCTTATTCGGCGGCGATCTTCAGGTGGTTCTTGACGCTGCTCACGCCCTTCACGGCTTCCACGACTTCGCCGGCGGCGGCCTTGTCGTCAGCCGACGGCACCGAGCCCGTGAGCCACACCACGCCCTTGCGGGTCTTCACGTGAATATGGGTCGACTTGACGTTCTTGGCGGCCAGCAGATCGGCCTTTGCCTTGGTGGTGATCGTGCCGTCGTCGACGTGCTGGCCGATGGTTTCCGATGCGGCCGACGGCGCGCTGGCCTGCGCCATGGCGTTCGTTGCGTTCAGTGCGAATGCGACACAAGCGATGCTGCCTGCTGCCTTGAGGATCTGGATCGTCTTCATGGTTTCTCCTTCGGGTGTTGATGAAAATTGCGGTCTTGTTGCCTGCGAACGATCGCGGCCGAAGCCGCCGATGACTCGCGTGGGGTCGTTGCCGCTACGGTTCCGTCACGGCCCGTTATCGACACCGGACGAGGGTTCTTGCATGGCTTCTGCCGCGTTGCCGCTACTGTGCTGCCGCATTCCCATGCAAGGACCGACGTCCGTCCACATAGTGCCCGGCCGCAAGGGGTGTGCCCGGCCACTGCCCCGGCGCGCCGCGATCGGCGGGGAAGCTTGCTGGCGCGGCGCTTTCGGCTGAGGAATGAAGCGAGGCGCCGCGCTGTCGCCTTGCGCCGCACCGCGTCACGACGTAGACCGGAATTTGCCGGGCGCTTGTAAAAAGGGCGCGCGGCGCCTGCGCAATTCGTGGGCCTGAAAGGATGAAACGTATAAAAAACAGCGTGTTGCGAAAGCTGGTACGACAGTTGCTCTAGTGATGTCACGAATCATTTCTCAGCTTATCAACGGGACCTCACTACGATGCCTTCGATCGAACTACGCACACGGCAGTCTCTCGCACTTACGCCGCGTCTCCAGCAATCGGTGCGTCTGTTGCAGTTGTCGTCTCTCGAATTCCAGCAGGAGTTGCGCACCGCGCTCGATACCAATCCGTTCCTCGAGTACGACTCGTCGGAAACGGAAGACGTCGCGCTCGCCACGGCATCGCCCGGTGAGGAAGGCGGCGCGCTGCCGGCCACCGACACCGTCGCCTCCGCCGAACCCGATTCGCTTCCCGCCGATGCCGCCGGCAGCGATTCGATGGAAAGCTCCGGTGGCGACGACATGCCCGGCGATTTCTCCGGCGATTACGGCAGCCGTGGTTCCAGCCGCCAGAACGGCGACTCGGACGGCAGCGATCCCGCCGAATGGGCCCGCTCGCAACCGACGCTGCGCGAACAACTGCACGACGCGCTGCGTCTGTATCGTCTCGACGACCGCGACCGCGCGGTGGCCCGCTTCATCATCGAAGCGCTCGACGACGACGGCTATCTGCGCCAGGACCTCGCCGATCTCGCCGACAGCGTCGATCTCGAGCCCGAGTTGACCGAAGAAGAATTGCTGGTCGCGCTGCGTCTCGTGCAATCGCTCGATCGCCCGGGCCTTGGCGCGCGTTCGTTGTCCGAATGCCTGTCGCTGCAGGTGAATGCATTGCCCGCCGACACGCCGGGACGCGATGTCGCGAAGCAGATCGTCGATCATCATCTGGAACGGCTCGCGCGGCGCGAGCAGGCCGAATTGCAGAAGCAGATCGGCTGCAGCGCCGACGAATTGCGCGTGGCCTGCGCGCTGGTCCGCAAGCTCGATCCGAAACCGGGCAACTGCTATGGCCGCACCGAGGACAACTACGTCGTGCCCGACGTGATCGTGCGCCAGGTGCGCAACAAGTGGGCCGTCTCGATCAACCCGGCGGTGCAGCCGCGCGCGCGGATTCACCGCATGTACGCCGAGCTGTTCGCGCAGTCGGCCGGCGCGAGCCGTTCGCCGCTCGCGCAGCAGTTGCAGGAAGCGCGCTGGCTGATCCGTAACGCGCAGCAGCGCTTCGATACGATTCAGCGCGTCGCCGAATGCATCGTCGCGCATCAGAAGGCGTTCTTCCAGTACGGCGAAATCGCCCTCAAGCCGATGGTGCTGCGCGATGTCGCCGACGAACTCGGCCTGCACGAATCGACCATCTCGCGCGCCACGGGCAACAAATATATGGCCACGCCGCGCGGCATCTTCGAATTCAAGCATTTCTTCCCGCGCGAACTCGGCACGGAAAGCGGCGGCACGTGTTCCGCCGCGGCGGTGCGCGCGCTGCTCAAGGAAATGATCGCCGCTGAAAATACCCGCGATCCGCTGTCCGACGTCACGCTCGCGAAAATGCTGGCGGATCAGGGCGTGCTGGTCGCGCGCCGCACGGTGGCCAAGTATCGTCACCTGATGAAGGTGCCGCCGGCGGAGTTGCGTCGTCAGGTGTGACCTGTAGTGACCTGTAGTGACCTGTAGTGACCTGTAGGGCCGCGATATGACCGCGTAGCGCGCGCGGGTCACTCGCGGTCGGGCATGCCGCCAAAGAAGCGCCACCCGGACTGTCCGTCCGCGTGGCGCTTCTTCGTATCTGGACGTTTCGAGCCGGCCCCTTTACATTGGCGGGTCCAGTGAAAACGGGGTGAGCTCAATGAAGTACTCGAATCTGGTCGAGCGTCTGCAGGGCCGGCGCACGTCGGCATGGGAGATTCATCGCGCCGCGCAGCAGGCGTTCGCGAGCGGCGAGGACGTCATCGTGCTGAGCGTCGGCGACCCCGATTTCGCGACGCCCGCGCCGATCGTCGAGCGCGCGGTCGAGGCCCTGCGTGCGGGCGACACCCACTACAGCGCGGTGTCCGGCCGCGACCCGGTGCGCGTGGCGATCGCCGAGGACCACATGCGCACGACCGGCTGCGTGACCGGCGCGGCCAACGTGATCCTGACGGCGGGCGCGCAGAACGGCGTGTTCGCCGCGTCGCTGTGTCTGCTGCAAGCCGGCGACGAAGTGATCGTCCCCGAGCCGATGTACCTCACTTACGAAGCCTGCGTGCGCGCGGCCGGCGCGACCCTGGTGGCCGTGCCGGTGGATGCGGCGCGGGATTTTCACGTCGATTGCGACGCGCTCGACGCGGCGATCACGCCACGCACGCGCGCCATTTTCTTCGCCACGCCCTGCAATCCGACCGGCGTGGTGATGCCGCGTGCGGACCTTGAGCGCATTGCGCGCCTCGCCTGCGAGCACGATCTCTGGGTGCTGTCCGACGAGGTGTACGCCGAGCTGACATTCGAGCGCGAGCATGTGAGCATCGCCTCGCTGCCCGGCATGGCGGAGCGCACGGTCACGCTCGGCAGCCTGTCCAAGTCGCATGCGATGGCGGGCTGGCGGGTCGGCTGGGCGATCGGGCCGACGGAGCTGATCGAACATTGGGGGCGGCTCGCGCTGGCCATGCTGTACGGCTTGCCGGGCTTCATCCAGCAGGCCGCGTTGACGGCGTTGCAGAACAAGAAGCAGATCGCCGCCGAGATGCGCGAGATCTACCGGCGCCGCCGCGACGTGGTGTTCGAGCGCTTACATCGCGTGCCGGGTTTGCGCTGTTTGCTGCCGGAGGCGGGGATGTTCATGATGGTCGACGTCAGCGGCACCGGCCTCGATACCGTCGATTTCACGTGGCAGCTGTTTCGCGCGAAGGGCGTGTCCTTGCTCGACGCGAGCGCGTTCGGGGAAACGGCGAACGGGTTCGTGCGGCTCGGCTTCGTGGTCGACGAAGCGCGTCTGATCGATGCGTGCGAGCGGATCGTGGCGTTTGTCGGCGGGTTGCGGGAAGGGAAGGCGGGTTAGGGGACGGGCGGCGTGTGGCGGCCTGGATCGATCGGATCACGATGGGGAACAGCATGGGCCTTCGGTTTAACGCGCGATCGACAACACCGGCACGCATGAGAGTCGTGCTCGGCGTCGCGGCCTGGATCGCGTTCGGCTATGTGAGCGCGGCTAACGCGGAACAGGATTCGGCGGAACGCGCGGCAAGCGTGGCGACGGCGGGTTCGGCGGCGTCGGATTCGGCCGCGCCTGCCGCGTCTTATGCGCCGGGGGCGCGGACGCCATCGGCGAAGCAGCGTCTCGAGGCGAGCGGACTGTCCAGCGGCGATGCGAACGCGGTTCCTCAGGCTAACGACACGCACGGCACGTCGGCGCGTAATCCGGCGCAACCGCGCACTGCGCCCGCCGCATCACGTAGCGAACCACGCAGCGAACCACGCAGCGACACACCCGGCACCGCCTCCCGCGACGCGTCACGCGACAATCCGCACGACGCGTCCGCATCCAAACCCGACGCCACCCCCACCCCCATTCCGCCGGAATCCACCGCAGTCACGCAGCACAGCATCCGCCTCGACGGCCGCAAGCTCGACTACACCGCGACCGCCGGCAACCTGCTGCTGCGCGACCGCAACAACCAGCCGAACGCGAGCGTGTTCTATATCGCGTACACGGTGGCGAGCAAACCGCCCGGCACGCGCCCGGTGACGTTCCTGTTCAACGGCGGCCCCGGCGCGGGCAGCGTGTTCCTGATGATGGGCTCGTTCGGCCCGAAACGCGCGCACACCGCCAGCCCCGCGATCACGCCGCCTGCGCCCTACGTGCTCGACGACAACCCCGACAGCCTGCTCGCCAGCACTGATCTGGTGTTCATCGACGCGGTCGGCGCCGGCTTCTCGCGCACCGTCGGCCGCGGCACCGGCAAGGACTTCTGGGGCGTCGACAAGGACCTCGACGCGTTCTCGCAATTCATCGATCGCTATCTGACGGTGAATCAGCGCTGGAATTCGCCAAAGTATCTGCTCGGCGAATCGTATGGCACCGCGCGCGCCGCAATGCTCGCGTACCGGTTGAGTCAGGACAACATCGCACTGAACGGCGTGATCCTGATGTCGTCGGTGCTCGACTCCGCCGATTTTTCCCCGGGCTCGGATTTTCAGAGCGAAAGCTATCTGCCGAGCTTCGCGGCGATCGCGTGGTACCACGACAAGATCTCGCCGAAGCCGGCCAGCCTGCCGGCCTTCCTGGACGAAGCCCGCGCGTTCGCGCGCGGACCGTACGCGCAGGCCCTGGCGCAAGGCGACGCTTTACCCGACGCCGAACGCGACGCGATCGCGGCGCGCGTCGCGCAATTCACCGGCCTCGACGTGGGTTATGTGAAGCGCAGCCGTCTGCGTCTTTATCCGGGGCGTTTTCGCGACGAATTGTTGCGCAACGAAGGGCGCAGCGTCGGCCGCTACGATGCGCGCTTCGAAGGCCTCGAATTCGACGGCGTATCGGAGCGGCCCGATTACGACGCATCGGTGACCAGCGTGTCGGCCGCGTTCGCGGCGGCGCTGCATCAGCATCTCGCGCAGGACCTGCACTACACGCCGACCGACCGCTATCGCGTGTTCAACGACGAGGCGCTGACGCAGTGGGACTGGAAGCATCGCGAGTGGTGGGGCGAACATCTGGCGGTGCCGTACGCGGCGGGCGATCTCGCCGAGGCGATGCGGCAGAATCCGCATTTGCGCGTGATGTCGCTGAACGGCTACTTCGATCTGGCCACGCCGTTCTTCGCGACCGAGTACGCGCTCGCGCATCTCGGCGTGGATGCGCCGCTGCAGGCCAATGTACGGATCGCCTACTATCCGACCGGCCATATGATCTATCTCGACGATGGCGCCTTACATGCGCTCAAGCGCGATCTGACGAGCTTCTACGCGGGCGCCGCGCAGCAGAACTAGCCGGGTTCGCGCGGACCGCCGGCCGGTATAATTCCCGGCCTGCGAGGTGGCCTCGAGGTGACCTCGAGGTGGCCTGGCGAGGTGACCTGCAAGGCGACCTCGCAGGCGGCCCGGCATATCCGGCCACCCCGCCCGCAGCCCTGATTTCCGACAACCCGCTTCATCAACCGCGTTTCGCCCACCGCCGCCCATGCCATTTCGCCCGATCCCGTCCTTCACGCGCAAACGGCTTTCCGACGTGGTGTCCGATCAGATCAAGCAGTTGATCTCGGACGGCGCGCTGATGCCGGGCGACCGCCTGCCGGCCGAACGCGATCTGGCGACCCAGCTTGGCGTATCGCGGCCCTCGCTGCGTGAAGCGCTGATCCGGCTCGAAGCGGACGGCTACATCGAAACCTCGGGGCGGGGCGGCTTCACGGTGGTCGACGTAACTGCGCCGATCATCTCCAAACCGCTCGCCGAACTGCTTACGCAGAATCCGCGCACCAGCGCCGATATTCTGGAACTGCGTCAGGGCCTCGAAGCGATGTCGACGGTCTACGCGACGCAGCGCGCCACACCCGCCGATCTGCAAAAGATCACCGAGGCGTTCGAAGCGCTGAAGGCCGGCTCGCTGTCGCAGGATCGCGCGAATCTCGCCGAACTGGACGCGGCGTTTCATCTGGCGATCGCCGACTCCACCCACAATGTCGCGCTCGCGCATGTGCTGCACGGCATTCATACGCTGATTCGCGAGGGGATGCGCCAGTACCATCGGCTGATCGATTATGACGACGCGATGGAAAAGCAGTTGATGACCCAGCATCAGGCGATCTACGACGCAGTGCTCGCGCGCGACGCGCAAAAGGCGCGCAAGGCGGCCGAGCGTCATCTGACCTACGTGCGCGAGATTTACGAAGACGACGCGGCGAATCCGTCGGCGACGAACATCGTGTCCTGACCGCGTGCCGGTGTGCCGGCGCGAGTTCGTGGCGCCCGGCCGATCGCCTTTCGTTTCAGGTCCCTCACCTCCGGGCGCCACCGCGCCCGGCTCCCCATCCGCCGATTGACACCGTCCGCCGACTTCCTTATATTTCGTTGGTCAGACCAACATGACCAAACTTACCAGATAGCCGGACATACCCCAACTGCCCGCGGTTCCGGTTCAGCAGTAGAGTAGGTCGATCCCCGTTCGCCCGGCACGGACGCGCCCCGCCATGCCGCCGCGCTTGCCCGTGTTTTTTCACGCCGCGCGCGGTTTCCTTTTATTGAGCTTATGAAAGTCGCCCTGTTCATCCCCTGCTTTATCGACGCGTTCTATCCCGAGGTCGGGATCGCCACGCTCGAACTGCTCGAACGCTTCGGCATCGAGGTCGACTATCCGCGGGAGCAGACCTGCTGCGGGCAGCCCATGGCGAACAGCGGCGCGCAGGCCGAGGCGGCCGGCGCCGAACGCGTGTTCGCGCGCAATTTCGCGGGCTACGACTACATCGTCGGGCCGTCCGCGAGCTGTATTCATCACGTGCGCGAGCATCTGAGCGCGATCGATCAGACCGACGAGGTGAAGAAGGTCCGCGCGAGCGCGTATGAACTCGTCGAGTTTCTGCACGACGTGGTCGGCGCGCGCGAATTTCCGTGGGCCGAGTTTCCGCATCGCGTCGGCCTGCACAACAGTTGCAGCGCGCTGCGGCATCTTAAGGAAGCGTCGATCTCGGAAGTGGCGGGTACGCCGTTCTCGAAGCCGCGTGCGCTGCTGGCGGGCGTGAAGGGTATCGAGTTCGTGAAGCCGGTACGGCCCGACGAGTGCTGCGGTTTCGGCGGCACCTTCTCGGTGACGGAAGAGCCGGTGTCGGTGCGCATGGGTCAGGACAAGGTTCGCGATCATCTGCAGGCGGGCGCGCAATACATCGTGTCCGGCGACATGTCGTGTCTGATGCATCAGCAAGGCTGCGCCGAACGCATGAAGGCGAGTCTGCCTTCGACCCCGCGTTTCATTCACATCGCGCAGGTTCTCAACGGAGCGCGCGCATGAGCCGCATCGACCACGCGAAAGCCGCCGGCGCTTTCATCAAGAAGACCGAGCACGTTGCGTTTCACGACAAACGTCTATGGGATCTGCGCGAGAAGCGCGACGCGCAGGCGCATCACATCGCCGAGTGGGAGACGCTGCGCGAGCTGGCGTCGGGCATCAAGGAACACACGCTGTCCCATCTGGCGGACTACCTCGCGCAGTTCGCGGCGGCGGCGGAAGCGAACGGCGTGACCGTGCATTGGGCGGCGAGCGCGGAGGAACATAATGCGCTCGTCCACGAGATCATGTCGACGCGCGGCATGACCACGCTCGTCAAAAGCAAATCCATGCTCACCGACGAGTGCAAGATGCGCGAGTATCTCGAACCGCGCGGCATCACGGTGATGGAAACGGATCTCGGCGAGCGCATCCAGCAGCTCGATCATCAGGACCCGAGTCATATGGTGGTGCCAGCCGTGCACAAGCTGCGCGCGGACGTGGCCGAACTGTTCGGCCGCACCATCGGCACGGATCCGCAAAATAGCGACATCCACTATCTGGCGGAAAGCCAGCGGATGAACACGCGTCCGTATTTCGTGCGCGAGAAAACCGCCGGCATGACCGGCTGCAATTTCGCGGTGGCGGAAACGGGCACGGTGGTGGTGTGCACGAACGAGGGCAACGCGGATCTGTCCGCCAATGTGCCGCCGCTGCATATCGCGTCGATCGGGATCGAGAAGCTGATTCCGAAGGTGTCGGACCTCGGCGTGTTCATCCGCATGCTGTCGCGCAGCGCGCTGGGTTCGCCGATCACACAGTACACGTCGCACTTTCGCGCGCCGCGTCCGGGCACGGAGATGCATTTCATCCTAGTCGATCATGGCCGCTCGGAACGGCTCGCGATGGAGGACTTCTGGTATTCGCTCAAATGCATCCGCTGCGGCGCGTGCATGAATACCTGTCCGGTGTACCGGCGCAGCGGCGGGCTGTCGTACGGCGGCACGTACTCGGGACCGATCGGCGCGATCATCAATCCGACCTTCGACCTGAAGCGCTATAGCGCGCTGCCGTTCGCCTCGACGCTGAACGGCAGTTGCACGAACGTCTGTCCGGTGAAGATCAACATTCACGAGCAGATCTACAAATGGCGCACGGTGATCGCCGCGAATCATGAAGTGCCGTTCGTGAAGCAGGAAGTGCTGAAGATGGCGGGGCGCTTGCTCGCGAGTCCGACCTTGTATCGGGCGACGGTGTCGTCGATGGGTAGCGCGCTGCGAGGCTTACCCAATTTCGTGTTGTACAACCCGCTGAACATCTGGGGCAAGCAGCGCGAGTTGCCCGAGGCGCCGAAGCTGACCTTCCACGCGTGGTACAAAAAGAATCGAGGAGATCGAGATGGCAACGCGTGACGCGTTTCTCGCGAAGGTGCGCGCGGCGCAACCGGCGGCGCGGCCCCGGCCCGATGTGCCGCTGTTCGACACGCCGGGCGGCGATCTGCGCGTGCGCTTCACGGCCGCATTGCAGGCGATGGGCGGAACCTGCGTCGATGCAACGAGCGCCGCCGACGTGAGTGCGTTGATTCGCGAACGCTTCGGCGATACGGCGTCGGTCGCTTCCGCCACGCCGGAAGTGGCGGGTACGCGTGCGCTCGCCGCCGGCACGGAGCCTGCGTCGCTGCAGGACGTCGACGTCGGTGTGGTGCGTGCGCGCTTCGGGGTCGCCGAGACCGGGTCGGTGTGGTTCAGCGAGCGGGAGTATGTGGTCAACGCGTTGGGGTACATCGTCCAGCATCTGGTCGTGTTGCTCGACCCGGCGCAGTTGCTCGACGGTTTGCAGGACGTTTACCGGCGCGACGATTTTCGTGACGCGCGCTATGCCGCGCTCGTCACGGGACCCTCGGCGACGGCGGATATCGAAGGGGTGTTGATTCGCGGCGCGCAGGGCGTGCGGTCGTTGACGGTGGTGTGGCTGGCGGTTTAAGGCTTTCGTCTTTACCTTATGCCTCTGGCAAAGGTGCTCGCCGCGCCGTGTCGTCCGCTCACGTATCCGGCAGCAGCGTCGCTTTCCTGCTCCGCTTGCGCGGCTTCGGTTCGACGCCGATGCGCGGATCGCGCGCGAGAACCAGCGCGGTCAACTCGGCCGCGGTCGTCTCGAACTCTGCGTCGTCCTGCGGGACGTACAGCCATTTTCCCAGCACCGGATGCGGTCGCAACGCGGGCAGCGTGTCGATCAAAGCCGCATGCCGGTCGTGCGACGTGCACACGAGCAGGCCGCTCCACGGTTTCCCGCGATCGGCGGCGATCAGACACAGCAGGCCGTCGAGATAGGCGGCATCGCTGCCGAACATCCGTTTGCGCAGGTAGGTCGGGTCGCGTTCGAACGCGTCGAAGATCCAGAGAAGCGAGTTGCTGACCGTGGAGGGCATGGCGGCGAAATCCTTGTCGAAGTAAGCGGAGCCCGTGAGCGTTGCCAAAAGCGTGGCGGTCGCGGCCGGCGGCTCGCAGTCAGCCGCGCGTGCCGCGCAGCCAGCCCTCATTGCCGAAAGCGATCTTGCCGAAGCGTTCGCCGATCCGCCGATGCGACGCCCCGTCCGGATGCAGCCGGTCCGGCAGCGGCAGCTCGGCAAAATCCGCCTCGCCGTACAAAGTCAAACCGTTCACATAGTGCAGGTTAGCGTCATCGCGCGCACGCTGCTCGACGATACGCTGCAACTCGTCGCGGATGTAGCTGAGCGTCAGCTTGCCCGCCTTGCGTTCGGCCGCGTCGCCCGTTGCGCGAAACGCGACCTGGCCGTTGGCGAGCGCGTCGGGATCGAACGCGCCGGGGCCGGGCGTGTCCTCGTGAATCGGACAATAGAGCGGCGAGATCACGACGAGGGGTGTGTGTGGATGACCGTCGCGGATCGTGTCGAGAAAACCATGCACGGCCGGCGTGAAAGCGCGAGCGCGCATCAGATCGGTATTGCACAGGTTGATGCCGAGCTTCACGCTGATCAGATCCGCCGGCGTGTCGCGCAGCGCGCGTGCGGTGAATGGATCGAGCAGTGCGCTGCCGCCGAAGCCGAGATTGATCAACTCGACGCCGCCGCTCGCGGCGGCCAGCGCCGGCCAGATTCCGGTGGGGCTCGCCGCGTTGGACCCCTGGCTGATC